>CAUUKJ010000005.1:0-111707 GCA_963545995.1 uncultured Haemophilus sp. | reverse complement strand
CCGCGACCCCCTGCGTGACAGGCAGGTATTCTAACCAGCTGAACTACCGCTCCGCAAATTACAAATTTAAGTAAAACTTAAAATTCATAATAGGAATAAATTGGCGGAATGGACGGGACTCGAACCCGCGACCCCCTGCGTGACAGGCAGGTATTCTAACCAGCTGAACTACCACTCCGCATTTGGTTTGCGTATAATACCCATTTCTTATCTTATCGGCAAATATTTTTTTATGTAAAAACGTTATTTGCCTTTAAAATAAACAAAATGGCGATTTATACTACTTTTTCCAGCCTTTTAACGCATCCGCAAAGGCATTATTGCTGAATTGATTTCTGTTACCTCGATTCAAGCGGTCAGATTTCTCCTCGTTTTTGCGAGGTGAAGCTCGATGTTTCCCCGTGCTCTCCGTAGGCTTTTCATCTAAACGCATACTTAACGCAATACGTTTACGAGCCACATCGACTTCCAACACTTTTACTTTTACTACATCGCCTACTTTCACGACTTTATGTGGATCTTCCACAAAGCTATTAGAAAGCATCGAAATATGCACTAATCCATCTTGATGAACGCCAATATCCACAAACGCACCAAAATTCGCCACGTTCGTAACAGTTCCTTCCAAGATCATCCCTGCTTGTAGATCTTTAATCTCTTCGACACCATCGATAAAAGTCGCCGTTTTGAACTCACCACGTGGATCTCGTCCTGGTTTTTCAAGCTCTTTGAAAATATCGTTTACCGTTGGCAAGCCAAATTGTTCATCCACGAAATCTTTGGCATTCAACTGATGAATTTTGCTTTCGTTGCCCATTAGTTCCGCCAAAGTTGCTTGTGTCACTTGCAGGATTTTTTCCACTACAGGATAGGCTTCAGGGTGAACACTAGAAGCATCAAGCGGATTTTTGCCGTTTAAAATACGCATAAAACCTGCACATTGCTCAAAGGCTTTAGGTCCTAAACGTTGCACTTTTTTCAAGTCTGAACGGCTATTAAAACGCCCGTTTTCGTCACGATATGCCACTATATTTTGAGCAAGGGTTTTAGTCATTCCCGCCACGCGAGCCAATAATGGTGCTGATGCCGTGTTTAAATCAACGCCCACCGCATTTACACAATCTTCCACCACTGCATCTAGTTTACGAGCGAGCTGTGTTTGGTTTACATCGTGTTGATATTGCCCTACACCAATCGCTTTCGGTTCTATTTTCACTAATTCAGCAAGTGGATCTTGCAAGCGACGTGCAATCGATACCGCTCCACGCAAAGATACATCTAAATTTGGGAATTCATTTGCGGCGAATTCGGAAGCCGAATAAACCGAAGCTCCCGCCTCACTGACCACAACGGTTTGCGGAATTAGCATATCGGGCTTGCTGCTTTTAATTTGTTTTAAAACATCTTTGGCAAAACGCTCGGTTTCACGCGAAGCCGTACCGTTACCAATCGCGATCAATTCCACATTATGTTGTTTAATAAGTTTGTAAAGTGAAACTTCTGCCGCTGCTTTGCCTGTGGTGTGGGGATAAATCGTATCCGTTGCTAATAATTTGCCCGTGTTATCCACAACAGCCACTTTCACGCCCGTACGCAAACCAGGGTCTAATCCCATTGTATTACGAGCTCCAGCAGGGGCCGCCATCAATAACGCTGATAAATTGCGAGCAAAAACATCAATCGCTTCCTCTTCTGCCTTTTCACGCAAATTCGCCATTAGCTCGGTTTCAAGATGCAATAACACCTTAATTTTCCACGTCCACGCGATTACTTGCTCACGCCATTTATCCGCAGGTTGTTGGTTGAAAATCACACCTAAATGCTCACGAATAATCTCTTCGCACTGGCTGGATTTTGCTCCCTCTTCTGCAAGCGGATCAGCGTTGATTGAAAGCGATAAAATGCCCTCATTACGCCCACGAAACATCGCCAGTGCTCGGTGTGATGGCACATTTTTAAGCGGCTCACTATGGGCAAAATAATCACGGAATTTCTCACCTTCCTGCTCTTTACCGTCAATCACTTTCGCTTCAATGGTTGCATTAGCGGTCAAATATTGGCGTAATTTTGCAAGTAATTCCGCATCTTCGGCAAAACGTTCCATCAGAATATAGCGAGCGCCATCAAGTGCCGCTTTAGTATCGGCAACGCCCTTATCCGCATCAATAAATTGTTCTGCAACGGCTTCAGGCGTAAGTTTTGGATCTTGCCAAAGCTGTTCAGCCAATGGCTCAAGTCCTGCCTCAATCGCAATTTGTCCACGTGTTCTACGTTTAGGTTTATAGGGCAAGTAGAGATCTTCAAGTTCGGTTTTGCTTTCCGTAGCTAAAATTTTCTCGCGTAATTCATCCGATAATTTTCCTTGATCTTCAATAGATTTCAAAATCGTTTGGCGGCGATCGTCCAATTCACGTAAATAGATCAAACGAGTTTCAAAATGGCGAAGCTGAGAGTCATCTAACCCGCCTGTCACCTCTTTACGATAACGAGCAATAAAAGGAATCGTGTTCCCTTCGTCCAATAAATTCATTGCCGCCAGAATTTGATGAGCACTGACATTCAGCTCACTGGCAATCACTTGACTAATCGTCTGGTTTAAATCTGACATATTTTTTCCTAATCAGGTTAACGTAGCTTATCGGCTCTTATTTTATCTAATTTTTCCAACTGGGCGAGAGCTTCGTTAAATTTTTGCGAATTGGGTTCCGATTTTGCACAAAGAATAATATTTTCGAGTGTATCGGCTTGATGATAGTAAGCGTGCTTGCTTTGAATGGCTTGCTCAAATTGTTGGTAAGCCTGCGTGAATTGACCCTGTTTACACAAAAAAGTGCCATAATTATTCAGCACATCAGGGCGATTTTGGCTTAATTTTAAGGCTTTTTGGTACGCCTCTTGGCTATGCGAAACATCGCCCATCTGTTGGTAATAATAGGCAAGCACAGAATAAGGGAGGTAATCGTTGCCATCGTGAGCAATGGCTTTGTCGATATTTTCTTTAGCCTTGGGGTAATCTTGCTGTTCCAAATAAGCAAGAGCAAGATTGATGCGAGCTTTTAACGCTTCCGATCGATTAAATTCAGGATCGACTTGAGGACTACTGCAACCTGCTAAAAAGAAAACAAAACAAGCGGTTAAAATTTTAGAAAAGGTTGCAAATTTCATTGAAAGTCCTTGTTTATATTATTGGCACTAGAAAACGTTCAAAATAGATAAACTCTCTCCCCTCGAGGGAGAGAGACAGCCGAAAATTGCGTTAGGCAATTTTGGCAGAGAGAGGGGGCTACAATATATATTTTGCAAATGAGCGGTCAAAAATGACCGCTTACCCCTCTCCCGAATTTCAATTCTGAACGAATTGAAATTATCCCTCTCCCTCAAGGGGCGAGGGTTTGATATTTTATCTAGCCTTCACCGCAATCCCTTCACCAAACTTACGTTTTTCAAGGGTTCGTTTGGTACGGTCAATAACATCACCCGCCAATTGTCCGCACGCGGCATCAATATCATCGCCACGGGTTTTACGAATCGTCACCGTGAAACCATATTCCATCAACGCTTTTTGGAAACGATCCACGCGTGAATTTGAACTTTTTGCGTAAGGAGCTTCTGGGAACGGGTTCCACGGAATCAAGTTAATTTTACACAGCGTGTTTTTCAACACTTTCGCCAGTTGATGAGCGTGATCTACTTCATCATTGATATGGTCTAGCATCACATACTCAATCGTTACCTTGCCGTGGTTCGCATTAGACACTTCAAGGTACTTATTCACCGAATCCATCAACATTTCAATATTATATTTTTTGTTGATTGGCACGATCTCATCACGAATTTGATCGTTCGGTGCGTGGAGTGAAATTGCCAACGCCACATCAATTTTATCGCGTAAACTATCCAGTGCAGGCACTACACCCGAAGTCGAAAGCGTCACGCGACGTTTTGATAAACCGTATGCGAAATCATCTAGCATAATTTCCATTGCAGGTACCACGTTGTTCACATTAAGCAACGGTTCGCCCATTCCCATCATTACCACGTTAGTGATAGGACGCACACCTGTAACACCAAAGTTACCCACAATTTTAGAGGCACGCCAAACCTGACCGATGATCTCTGCCACATTCAAGTTACGGTTAAAGCCTTGTTGAGCTGTTGAACAGAAAGTACACGCTAACGCACAACCTACCTGCGAAGAAACACAAAGCGTTGCACGGTCTGCCTCTGGGATATACACGGTTTCGATTTGTTGATCGCCCACCTGCATCGCCCATTTAATCGTACCGTCTGCAGAACGTTGTTCCACCGCCACTTCAGGGGCTTTAATTTCCGCCACCTGTTTTAATTTTTCACGCAATACCTTATTGATATTGCTCATATTATCGAAATTATCTTCACCGAAATGGTAAATCCATTTCATTAACTGATCTGCACGAAATGGCTTCTCGCCAAGACTTGCTAAGAATTCACGCATCTGCGGACGCGTCATATTCATTAAATTTACTTTTTCGGATTTAGGATGAGCAACGGCAATGTTGGTTACTTGAATTTGATCTGACATTAAAAGCCTCGTTATTACACGTGTTCCGTTTCGGAACCATTATGGCAAAAGGATTAGTTTTGCAGGATAAGAATAATAAAGAAGCGAATTTTACTGATCTCTTGCCCGTAAGGCTAGCGATTTTTACGAAATTAGCCAAGCACAAGCGGTCAAATTTTCGAGCGAGATCGCAAAAATAGATTTGAGTTCATTAAAAAGGGCGTGCACAGCACGTCCTTACGCTCAATATTTACGGAATTTAGGCATTCATCGCCAATTTCTGACGCACAATTTCAAACAAGCAAACGCCTGTTGCCACAGAAACGTTAAGAGAGGAAACGGAACCAGCCATTGGAATGCTGATGAGCTGGTCACAATGCTCGCGGGTTAAGCGACGCATTCCGTCACCTTCCGCCCCCATGACAAGGGCGATTGCCCCTGTGAGTTTGGCTTCATAAATGCCTGAAGTGGCTTCGCCTGCGGTGCCGACAATCCAGATATTGTGATTTTCTTGTAGTTCACGCATTGTGCGGGCAAGGTTGGTGACACGAATTAGCGGCACGGTTTCCGCTGCACCACAAGCGACTTTGCGGGCGGTGGCGGTGAGCTGGGCAGATTTGTCTTTTGGTACAATCACCGCATCAACACCTGCCGCATCAGCAGTACGCAAACACGCACCAAGGTTATGTGGGTCGGTAACACCATCTAAAATCAGTAAGAACGGGGCGGATTTATTCGCCAAAACCGCATCTAAATCGTGTTCGTTGAGTTCTTTTTGTGGCACGACGCGAGCAATAATGCCTTGATGTACTTCGCCTTGGGCTTTGTTATCTAGTGTTTGGCGGTTCACTTGTTGCACCGAAATGCCTAAGCGTTGTAGTTCGTTCAGTAATGGGTTAAGTCGTCTATCTTCACGACCTTTTAGCACCAGCACTTCAATTAAGCGTTCTGGGGCGTTGTCTAAAAAGGCTTTCACAGCGTGAATGCCGTAGATTTGTTCGCTCATAGGGGTCCTTGGGTTGAAAACTCTCTCTCCTCGTGGAAGATAGAGGAATCCGTGGGTATAAATACCCACGGTTAAGCATAAACATACCCCGTTGGGGTATTACTAACTAATCCCCCTCTTTAGAAAAGAGGGGTTAGGGGAGATTTGATGCGGTATTGATTTTGTAAATGAGCTGTCTATTTCGACCGCTTGCCCCTCTCCCATAAGTGGCGAGGGTATTAAAAAGGAATTACAACAACATCTTCACAATTTTATCAAGCTTCACACGTCCGAATTTCTTGAGTAATTTCCGCACCGCTTCGGGGTAATCTTTCAGCTGCTCTAAATCGCTATAATGGCTTAACACCGTCGTGTGTTGGCGGATTTGCGTGAGTTCGACTTCTGCTTTGGCTTGTAATTCCGCTTTCGGGTCGAAAATCAGCACCGCATTTTCTGCATCTAACGCCCAGGCACGCGGGTTGAGGTTGTTACCTGTTAAAAGAATATAGCGGTTATCAATCCACACTCCTTTGAGGTGGTAGCTATTCTCACCATCTTTCCATAAACGTATGGTCAGTTGTTTATGCTGAATAAAACGGTCGAAACGTTTGGCAAAGGCGCGCAAATTTTTCTCATACAAATACGGCAATGCCGAAGCCATTGTGAATTTTTCATCAGGTGGCGTGAAAAAATCGTTGGCGGTTTTATCGCCCACGATAATTTCGACCTGTTTACCTTGTTCCAACAGCCACTCAATGCGGCTACGCAATGAGCGAGGGAAGTTGAAGTACGGCGTGCAAATGGTCAATTTCTCTTGCACTTGATAGAACAAGGCTTCAATGGTTTTATTTAACGTGTTTTTCTTCCGCAATCCGATGATTGGGCAGAGGCTTAATTCATCACCCTGTGGTTGCCCTGCAAAAAGATATTGCTGTTGGCTTAAATGCTTGCGAAATTCACGAATAAGCGGTCGAATTTCGAGAGTTTTTTTGCGATTTTCCTCATCTAAACGATTGACCGCAGCGTGCGTTAAAATATGTTGATTGATCAATTGCACGAAACTATCTGCCAAAGTTTTGTTTTCAATGGCGTGATAGCGGTCGTAGCGGTAACGGTCGAATTGTTGCAAATAGACGTTGTTAATGCTTGCTCCGCTGTAAAGCAAAGTGTCATCAAACACAAAGCCTTTGAGATGCAGCACACCGAACACTTCGCGAGTGTTAATCGGCACGCCCCAAAATTCGATGGCTTGTTCGAGGTTATATTCTGCTTTTTTCTGGGCATACCAATCGGCATTTGAACTGGCGGCTTCTTCGCCAATTCTCCCACGCTGAGTGCGGTGCCAATCGACGAGAATTTTGATTTCTAATTCAGGGTTCGCCTGTTTTGCTTGGTAAAAGGCTGCCAAAATCTCTTGCCCCGCTTCGTCTTTTTCAAAATATAAAGCGGTCAAATAAATGCGAAATTTTGCAGAATGGATAAGCTGTAAAATGCGAGTTTTGAACGCACGGCTATCCGCAAGAAATTCCACTTTTTCCGCAGTTTGCGGAATAAAGCGAAGTTTTTCTAGTTGTTTTTTGGCGTGATTAGGTTTGTTTAGAATCAGCATTTTACAATTTCCTTGTAGTCGATGTAGGGTATGTAAAACTTGTTTTACGCACGCAAATAATTTCATCATAAGCTATAAGCGTACGTGGATTTTTCAAATCCACACACCCTACGTCCATTATGCAAATTGACGAATTTCACCGTTGCCTGCAACGTTTTCTACACAGCGTCCGCACAGGGTTTCGTGTTCTGCGTGGGCGTTGATGTCGGTCGCATAGTGCCAGCAACGTGGGCATTTTTCGCCATCAGCACGTTCTACTTTCACGGCTAAGCCTGCAAGCTCACCTTCCGCCACGTCTGCTTCGCTGAGTGGTTTAACGATGGCTTGTGAGGTAATTAACACGAAACGTAATTCATTGCCAAGTTGCTCTAACAATGGGCGGATTTCGTCGTTCGCATATACCGTTACTTTTGCTTCTAAGCCTGCACCGATGATTTTGTCTTTACGTGCTTGCTCTAACACACGGTTCACTTCCGCACGCACCGCAAGTAGTTTTTGCCAGTAGCTGTCGTCTAATTTTTCGTTTTCACCTAATGCGAATAAGCCTTCGTAGAATTCTTCGGTGAAGACGAATTCTGAACGACCTTCCACCTGTGGTAAGTAGCCCCAAATTTCATCTGCGGTGAATGAAAGAATTGGTGCAATCCAACGAACCAAGGCTTCGGCAATGTGCCATAACGCAGTTTGGCAGCTGCGGCGAGCAAGGCTGTCTGCTTTGGTGGTGTATTGGCGGTCTTTAATGATATCTAAGTAGAACGATCCCATTTCGATTGAGCAGAAACGCATTAAACGTTGCACAACGGTGTGGAATTGGTAATTATCATAAGCTTCTTTGATGTCATTTTGTGCATCTAAAGCACAGCTCACCGCCCAGCGATCGAGGGCGATCATCTCTTCAGGTTGCACCAAATCACGTTTTGGATCGAAGCCGTTTAAGTTCGCTAATAAGAAGCGAGCGGTGTTACGAATACGGCGATAAGCTTCACCTGCACTGTTTAAAATGTTGTGTGAAACAGTGATTTCACCAGTGTAATCCGTTGATGCGACCCATAAACGTAAAATATCTGCACCATTTTTGTTCCATACTTCACTTGGTACGATCACGTTACCGAGTGATTTTGACATTTTTCTGCCTTTTTCATCTACGGTAAAACCGTGGGTTAACACTTGTTTGTATGGTGCTTTGCCGCTGGTTGCGGTTGAAAGCATCAATGATGACATAAACCAGCCGCGGTGTTGGTCTGAACCTTCAAGGTACATATCCACACTGTTGCCGTTGAACTCTGGGCGAGCTTCTACTACAGAGGCGTAAGTTGATCCTGAGTCGAACCATACGTCTAAGGTATCAGGCACTTTGCGGTAAGTTTTCGCATCTTCTTCGCCAAGTACTTCAACAGGATCTAAATCCCACCACGCTTGAATACCTTTTGCTTCCACGCGTTTTGCCACTTCTTCTAAAATTTCAAGTGTGCGTGGGTGTAGCTCTTCGGTTTCGTTGTGAACGAACATTGTCATTGGCACACCCCAAGTACGTTGGCGTGAAATACACCAGTCTGGACGGTTTGCCACCATATTGTCGATGCGTGCTTCACCCCAGCTTGGGATCCAACGCACAGATTTGATTTCGCCTAATGCTTGACGGCGTAAACCTTGGGTTTCCATACCGATAAACCATTGTGGTGTCGCACGGAAAATAATTGGGGTTTTGTGACGCCAGCAGTGTGGGTAGCTGTGTTTAATGCGTTCTAATTTGAATAATGCACCCACCTCTTTGAGTTTTTCAACGACTAGATCGTTTGATTCAAACACGCCTTTGCCTGCAAAGAATGGCACGTCTGATTTGAATTTACCATCGTTGCCGATTAAGCCTGCCATTTCAATGCCATTTTTGCGTGAAACCACATAGTCATCTTGACCGTGGTCTGGTGCGGTGTGAACTAAACCCGTACCGCCGTCTAAAGTAACGTGGTCGCCTAAAATAAATGGCACGCTGAAATCATAGAACGGGTGTTGGAAGCGTAATAGATTTAATTCGCTCCCTTTCGCATTGCCTAACACTTCAAAGCTTTCTACACCGCCTGCTTTAGCAACCGCTTCCACCAATTCCGCTGCTAAAATTAAGCGTTCGTCGCCGAATTGCACTAATTGATAGTCGATATTTTCGTTTAATGAAATCGCACGGTTAGAAGGCAATGTCCAAGGAGTGGTTGTCCAAATTAACGCAGAAATTTGACCGCTTCCTTTGCCTGTTGCACCGAATTTTGCTTCGATTTCTGCCGTATCAATCGCAGGGAAACGCACATAGATAGATGGTGAAACTTTGTCTTCATATTCCACTTCCGCTTCTGCTAATGAAGAACCGCAATCCAAACACCAGTGAACAGGTTTTGAGCCTTTGTATAAATGACCGTTTGCGATCACTTTGCCCAATGTACGAATAATGTTCGCTTCCGTATCAAAGTTCATTGTGAGGTATGGATTTTCCCAATCGCCTAAAATCCCCATACGAATGAAGTCTGCTTTTTGCCCTTCGACTTGCTCTTTCGCATATTCACGGCACGCTTGACGGAATTCTGCCGCCGAGATTTTCTCGTTTGGTTTACCCACCAAGCCTTCTACTTTTAATTCGATCGGCAAGCCGTGGCAGTCCCAACCTGGTACATAAGGCGTATCGAAACCTAATGCGGTTTTCGATTTCATAATAATATCTTTTAAAATTTTATTAACCGCGTGGCCTAAGTGAATGTTGCCGTTCGCATACGGAGGACCGTCGTGCAAAATAAAGGATTTTTTCCCTTTAGATGCTTCACGCACTTTTTGGTATAAATTTTTGTTATACCAATTTTCTAACATTGCAGGTTCGCGTTTGGCTAAATCCCCACGCATTGGAAAGCCTGTTTCAGGCAGGTTTAATGTGTTTTTGTAATCAGTCATTTTTTTGTTTCCAGTTAATAAAATTAGATTTAAATTTGGTTTCTAAAACAAAGCATTTAATTCATTATTCTGCATAATTCCTGTTACTTTTCTTTGCGTTGCCAAAGAAAAGTAACCAAAAGAAAGGCAACCCTGCTTCGCTACTTATCTTCGCTTACATTTGAATTTGCTTAACGAAAAAATTTAAAACTCGCAGACTTCGTCTGCTCAAACACTAAATTTTTTCTACAAATTCAAATCCGCTCAGGTAGCTCAGAAGGGAAATTATCAGCAATGCCGAAAAATCTATTTCCCTGCCCCAAAGGGGCTGATTTATACCTAACCTAGGGCGAAAGCCCTAGGCACTTGCAAATCCTTTAAAAAACTCCACAGCTTGTTGTTTATCTTGCTGAATTTGTTGTTTTAGGGTTTCAAAATCGGCGAATTTCACTTCATTTCTGAGCTTTTTAAGAAAGCTGACTTCAATAGCTTCGCCATAGATTGAGCGGTTGAAATCAAAAATATGCACTTCAAGCAAGGGTTTTGTGCCGTTAATTGTTGGGCGGTTGCCCACGTTGGCGATGCCTTGGAATACGCCCGTTTGCGTTGCGACTTGCACCGCATATACGCCGTGAATAGGCACAACCAAGCGGTTAAGCATAATGTTTGCCGTGGGGAAACCAATGGTTCGCCCAAGCTTGTTGCCGTGTGCCACACGTCCTGCAATGGAATAAGGTTTGCCGAGTAAGATTTGAACTAAATCCAATTCATCTTGTTGCAATAATTCTCGGATTAACGAGCTGCTGATGCGATCTTGCTCGAAACTATGCGTGTGACTTTCTTCGACTGCAAAATGATAGGTTTTTCCTGCCGCTTGTAGCGTATGGTAATCGCCTGCCCGTTTTGCCCCAAAACGGAAATCGTCGCCTACGCTTAAATAACGCACTTTGAGCTGTTTTACCAGTAAATCTTGGATAAATTCATCTGCCGATAATTGGGCGAATTTATCTGAAAAACGGACGCAAAGCACGAAATCTACCCCTGATTTTTCCAGATATTTGAGCTTGTCGCGTAATCGCATTAAACGAGCAGGCACGTGAGAAGCGGTCAAATTTCCACTCTTTTTTGCAAAAAATTCACGGGGTTGTGGTTCGAAAATCATCACAACGGAAGGCAAATTTAATTCAGAGGCTTTTTTGATTAGGCGAGCAAGAATATTTTGATGCCCTAAATGTACCCCATCGAAATTACCGATCGACAAGGCACAGCCGTTCGCTAAGGCGGCGTGATTGGCTAAATTGTAAAAACCTCGAATTAGTTGCATTCTGTTTTGTCTTATCGCTAAATTTAAAATAGAAAATTGCTGTGATTATAGCCTTTTCTGGACAAAGAAGAAATAAAAGCGGTCAGATTATCCCATTTTTTTGCAGAGAAAGAAGCAAACGGGCAAAATTTGGCATTTTTGCTTAGTAGATAAAGCATAAAATCAAAAATATCGAAAGAAATATTATTCAAATGCTACATTTTGATTTATCATAGCAGCAATTATTTCCAACCTCATTTTCAACTATGGCTGACTTTAGTTATCTTCAATCGAAACGCAAACAGTTAAAACTTAAAGTGAACGATGTTTGTACGCAAGCAGGCGTAACTCGTGCATATTTTAATCAGCTGGTCAGTGGCAAAATCAAAAATCCAAGTGCGAATAAATTAAAAGCGTTGCATAAAGTGCTCAATATTGTGGAAACTCAAGATCAACGCGTGGGCGTGATTTTTGGTAAGTTTTATCCGATTCATACGGGGCATATCAATATGGTGTATGAGGCATTCAGTAAAGTGGATGTGCTGCACGTGATTGTATGTACCGATACCGAACGCGATTATCAGCTGTTCAAAGAGAGCAAAATGAAGCAGATGCCAACCAATGAAGATCGCCTTCGTTGGGTGCAACAGATTTTCAAATATCAGCAAAAACAGATTTTTATTCATCACTTAAATGAAGATGGCATTCCAAGTTATCCAAACGGTTGGGAAGGCTGGGCGGCACGTGTCAAAGAGCTTTTTGCTGAGAAAAATATCAATCCAAGCATCGTCTTTAGTAGCGAAATTCAAGACAAAGCCCCGTATGAAAAATACCTCAATTTAGAGGTGAGTTTGGTTGATCCTGAACGTGAGCGTTTTAATGTTTCAGCCACGAAAATTCGTAACAATCCATTCCAATATTGGCGTTTTATTCCAAAAGAAGTACGTCCTTTCTTCGTGAAAACCATTGCGATTTTAGGCGGTGAGAGTAGTGGTAAAACAGTACTAGTGAGCAAATTAGCGAATGTATTTAACACCACTTCAGCGTGGGAATATGGACGTGAATTTGTGTTTGAGCAGTTAGGGGGCGATGAGCAAGCAATGCAATATTCCGACTACCCACAAATGGCTCTCGGACATAAACGCTATGTGGATTATGCGATGAAACATGCTCATAAAGTGGCGTTTATTGATACCGATTACATCACGACCCAAGCCTTTTGTATTCAGTATGAAGGCAGAGCTCATCCGTTTTTGGATTCGATGATTAAAGAATATCCGTTCGATATCACGATTTTGCTTAATAATAATACCAAATGGGTTGATGATGGTTTGCGTAGTTTAGGCTCGCTTAAACAACGCCAACGTTTCCAAGCGTTGCTGAAAAAATTGCTCGAAAAACATAATATTCCTTATATTGAAATTGAGTCACCAAGTTATTTAGACCGCTATAATCAAACCAAAGAAGTAGTTGAAGCGGTGTTAAATGGCGAGCCGATTCCATTACAATTTAAACAACATAATATCGCTCAAGATACGGAAGGCGAGGTATGATTCTTTTTGCAGGCGACCCACACGGAAGCTATGAACACCTCTACCCATTCGTGAAAGAACAGCCTAATGTTGCGTTGGTAATTTTGGGCGATTTGCAACTTACATCTCCTGCGGAATTAGACAAGCTCTCGCAATATTGCGACATCTGGTTTATTCACGGCAATCACGACAGCAAAACCGTTGCGGCATTTGATGCTATCTGGGGAAGTGATTGGAAAAATCGTAACATTCACGGCAAAGTGCAAGAAATTCAAGGGGTAAAAATTGCAGGATTAGGCGGCGTATTCCGCGGGCATATTTGGATGCCGCCGAATCGCCCGATGTTCTTTGATCCGATTCATTATTGCCAATATATGCCACAAGAAAAAATTTGGCGTGGCGGTTTACCTTTACGACATCGCACCTCGATCTTTCCGTCGGATGTTGAGGCTTTAGAAAATCAAAAGGCGGATATTTTAATTACGCACGAAGCCCCAAGACCGCATCCGCAAGGCTTTGCGGTAATTAACCAATTAGCAAGAAAAATGGGCGTGAGCAAAATTTTCCACGGGCATCATCACGATAATTTTGATTACACCCCAATCAATCGAAATAAACGTTGCGATATTTTTAATATTGGCTTTAGAAGCCTTGCCGACATTAACGGAAATTATCTTTTAAAAGGGGTTGATGACCGCGATAAAAAATAACCTCAAAAAATTTGATTCAGCATAAGGAAAGGTTGAATAATCCATTTGAGGTAACATAGCCATCGGTTACAATTTCCCTAAATTGCAATCAATATTGCAACAAATTAAACAAACGGTTACATAATTTTAAAAATTAGGAAAACCTAGTATGCATCAAAATAATCCACAAATCTTAATTGTTGAAGATGAAGCGGTCACCCGCAATATGTTAAAAAACATCTTCGAAGCAGAAGGCTATCAAGTATTTGAAGCTACGGACGGCTCACAAATGCACGATGTTCTTGCAGAGCAAACAATTAACCTTGTTATTATGGATATTAACTTACCTGGTAAAAATGGGTTAATGCTTGCCAGAGAATTACGTGAAACGACCGAAGTTGCGTTAATGTTCCTGACAGGTCGTGATAACGAAATTGATAAAATTTTAGGCTTGGAAATCGGGGCGGATGATTACATTACCAAACCATTCAACCCACGTGAGTTGACTATTCGTGCCAGAAATTTACTTAACCGCACAATGAATGAGGACAAAGAAATCAGCTTAAAACCTCAAAACATTGAGCAATATCACTTTAACGGTTGGACGCTCGACATCAACAGCCGCAGCCTGATCAGCCCTGAAGGAGAAGAGAACAAACTGCCACGAAGTGAGTTTAGAGCTTTACTTCATTTCTGCGAAAATCCAGGCAAAATTCAAACCCGCGAAGATTTACTGCTCAAAATGACAGGGCGTAAATTAAAACCGCACGATAGAACTGTGGACGTTACGATCCGCCGCATTCGTAAACATTTTGAAGATCATCCAACAACACCAGAAATCATCGTGACCATTCACGGCGAAGGCTACCGTTTTTGTGGTGAACTGGAGTAAATAAACTCAGTATAAAAAATACCCTCTTCCCTTGAGGGAGAGGGATAATTTCAATTCGTTCAGAATTGAAATTCGGGAGAGGGGTAAGCGGTCATTTTTGACCGCTCATTTGCAAATCTATATCGTCCCCCCCTCTCTCTGATAAAAATTGCCACGCAATTTTATCTCTCTCTCGCTCAAGGGGAGAGAATGTTTTTCTCCAAACTTGCAAAAAATCGCAAGAATAAAAAACTCCCCCTTTGTGGGAGAAAGTTAATGCAATTGAAAAAATTCCACTCAAACAAAGGATTAAAAATGAAAAAACTTCTCGTATTAGCAACACTCGGTGCAATGTCTGCATCTGCTTTTGCTGCACCAGTAGGCGAAACATTCACAGGCGTAGGCGTAAGTGCTGATCTTACAACCGCAAAATATAAAGTGAATGGCGTATCAGGTAAACAATCAACAGGCCCTGTTCTCGTGGTTGATTATGGTATGGATTACGGCAACAATTTCGTTGGTGTTGCTCAAGCGAAAGCGAAAATCGGCAGCACTAAAGTGACAGGCGATGTAAAACAAAAAAATAAATACACCGTAGGTTATCAACAAGGTTATCGCGTAGGTTCAGACTTAATGCCTTACGTGAAAGTAGATGCTAGCTCAAGCAAAGTAGGTGATGAAACCTATCACGGCTTTGGTTACGGTGCTGGAGCGAAATATGCAGTTTCGACTAACATTGAAGTGGGTGCAGAATACACTCGCAACAATTTAAAACGCAGCGGCACGAAATTAAAAGGCAATGATTTTAGTGCGAACGTTGGATATCGTTTCTAATTTTATTTAAAGAAAACCCCTTGTTTGAACAAGGGGTTTTTCGTATGACTACATCGCCACGATCACACATTCCGCAACGCTTCTTGCATTTGATTGAGCCGTTGCAGCAGCAGCTCGGTTACCTACTGGACCGACAAACACACGGTTCCAGTCTGCACCGCTGACAATACGGGCATTAAAGCCAGCCATTGCAAGGCGAGCTTGCATATTCTCGGCTTGAGCTTTATTTTTAAAGGCTCCACATTGCAAACCAAAACTACCTGGTTTCGGTTGAGAAGCGGTCTGTTTTTCTTCTGTTTTTGCAGAAGTGGTAGAAGTTGCTTTGGCTTGTTCGGTTTTCGCTTGTTCAGCTTTTGCTTGATCTGCTTTTGCTTTTTCTGCCTTCGCTTTTTCAGCTTCTTTCTTCGCTAAATCTTGCTGTTTTTTCAATTCTGCCTGTTTGCGTTTTTCTTCTAACGCTTTTTGTTCACGAGCTTTTTGAGCCGCAAGTTCAGCTTCAGATGGAGCCACTTGCTGAGTCGGTTCTACTACTTCCGTTGTTTCTGTTGGTACTTCAGGTTGAGCAGGTTGTTCTGCCGCAAGGCGTGCCGCTTCTTCTTGCTTACGTTTTTCTTCCAGCTGTTTTAACTGCTCTTTAGAAAGTTGAGCCGATTTCGGTAATCCCTTGTTCGGATCCGAAACCACTTCTCGCGTTTCAAGATCGCGGATATAGCTATATACCTCTTCAGGACGGCTCGGTAAAGTAGTCGTTGGCACAGGTTTAACCGCCACTTGATTTGGCGTTGGAATGGTTTGTGTTGGAGCATTCTCTTTCATTATCCATAAACCAAGTCCAGATACCAATAAAATAATAATGACAATAGATAATATCGTGGAAACGCTCATTCCTCTGCTTTTCTTTTTACGAGCCATTTTGCTAACCTTAAAAAATAAATAATGGTAAATTCTACTGAAAAACCGACCGCTTGCCTATCAATTAGGCAAGGGCAATTTTAAAATTATTGTAAATTTTTGTTAAAAATTGTTATTTGTCGTTATTTTGTAGGCAAATGCGACAAATAAACGTCAAAACGGTGGTTTTTGGTGGTTTGGCTAAAATCAGGTTTTTGATCTGCAATAAAGGGGGCGTAATCAGGGCGTTTTACCACCACGCGTTTACGTGCCACCTGTTTTGCCGCAGGGAAAAAATCATCTGAATCCAAATCAGCACCGACTAAATTTTGAAACACCCGCATCTCTTTTTTCACCAACGCACTTTTTTGTTTGTGTGGAAACATGGGGTCGAAATAAACGACATCCACCGCTTCCAAGCCAGATTCAGCATATTCAGTAATGGTATTAAATGGCAGCAAAATCATCCGTGATTGCATAAATTCGCCAATTTCAGGATCTTGATAAGCTCGTTTTAAGCCATCTTCTAAAAGTGCGGCAACCACAGGATTGCGTTCAATCAGCTGTACTTTACAGCCCACGGAAGCCAGCACAAACGCATCGCGTCCAAGCCCTGCGGTGGCATCAATCACGCTCGGTAAATAATCGCCTTTTATGCCCACCGCTTTTGCCACAGCCTCACCTCGTCCGCCACCAAATTTGCGACGATGAGCCATTGTGCCGTCGACAAAATTGACTGCAATTGCCCCAAGTTTTGGTTCGTCTAACTTACGTAACTCCAAACGTTCGGGCGTTTGCACGAGAGCCAAAATCGCATCAGGATCGTGGCGTAACTGCCATTTATCGCAAACGGCTTGAAAGGCTTCGAGGTTGTCGCTTTCGTTAATCAGTTGAATTGTCATTACAAAATATAATCTTCAAATAAAGTGTCAAAATGGGCAATTAACGCCGCTTTGCCCGCCACATCTTCCGCTTCCCACGCCTGTTGCAAATGGTTAGCATCAAACTGCTGCTGATAAAGTTCGGCAATCGGAAAATAGCTAATATGCCAAGGCTCCACACCGATCAATTTTTCAGGCTCTGAATCATTCTCAGGCATAAACGGGAAATAAAAACCGTATTGCTCAGCATTTGCTAATAGCCAATTGGTTAAACGTTGGAAATAACCGCCCGTTTGATATTCCCACGGCTCAAGCATCAGTTTTTGCCCTTCAGGCAAGGCATCAGGATCGAAAAAATCGATTTCCGTTCCCCAATGATGGCGACTTGCTCCAGGCACGGCAGACCATCGCAAAATCGCTTGGCATTTTTGCCAATCGTCTAAATGAGCAAGTTCAATTGCTTGTCCTTGGTCATCGTGTACCTTACGTTCGCCATTAAATTTGGCGTTCCAAATCCATTTCTGGCGTTCAAAATCGCGGAACGTACTCGCAGGTTGTAGATTAAACCCCGCATTTTTTGCCGCTTGTTGAAGTGCTAAAAACGCTTTGACCGCTTCAGGTTGTAGGGCGTGTTTGTCTGAAAGTTCGTTTGGTAAAGGCACCAAGTGTTCACGGCTTTTGCCTGTGAGAATTTCTGTTAAATTTGGCATTTTATTGTTCTTCTATCCGTGGGTATAAATACCCACGGTTACGCATAATTCAGCCCCGTTGGAGCTGTATAACGTTGTTCCAAGGGGAACGGCTATGCTTAACCTAGGGTAACTTGTTACCCTAGGATTCTTGGAAAGTTTATTTCAATAACATTTCCGCAATTTGATAATAAACCTCACCACACTTACCTAAATCATCTACGTTCACACATTCATTTACTTTGTGAATAGTGGCATTGAGCGGACCAAACTCCACCACTTCTGCCCCCATTAAGGCGATAAAACGACCGTCTGATGTGCCGCCGCTGGTGTCTAATTTGGGCGTCACTTGGGTGACATTTTCGACCGCTTGTTGTGCCGCTTGAACTAATTTGCCATTGCCTGCAAGGAACGGTTTTCCCGATAAATTCCAGCTAATTCGATGCTTTAATCCGTGTTTTTGCAACATTTCAGTCACTTTAGCTTTGATGATTTCATCGGTGACTTCGGTGCAATAACGTAAATTGAATTGCACATAAAGTTCGCCTGGAATCACGTTATTGCTGCCTGTGCCTGCTTTGATATTGGCAATTTGTAGGCTCGTTGGCGGGAAGAATTCGTTGCCCTTATCCCATTGATAAGTTGTCAATTCGGTTAAAAAGCCAAGCGAAGTATGCACAGGATTTTCTGCAAGATGTGGATAAGCAACGTGTCCTTGCACGCCTTCGATATAGAGTTCAGCGGTAATCGAGCCGCGGCGACCGTTTTTGATCACATCGCCCAATACTTTGCCGCTAGAGGGTTCGCCGACGACGGCATAATGAATTGGCTCTTGGCGTTGCATCAAGGTTTCGACCACTTTCACTGTGCCATCTTTGGCGGCAGCTTCTTCGTCGGAGGTGATGAGTAGGGCGATTTTGCCTGCGTGATTGGGGTTGTTTTTCACAAACGTTTCAGCAGCGATCACAAGGGCGGCGAGTGAGCCTTTCATATCGGCTGCACCGCGTCCGTAGAGAATGTTATCCACAACTTCAGCGGAAAATGGTGGATAAGCCCACGCGTTTTCATCGCCCACAGGCACGACATCGGTGTGTCCTGCAAACGCAAGGCAAGGTTCGCCCGTGCCGTGTGTTGCCCATAAATTAAGCGTATCGCCAAATGGCAACCATTCGATGTTAAAACCAACCGCTTGCAAGCGTTCGGCAATCAATTGTTGGCAGCCTTCATCATTCGGGCTGATAGAAGGGCGTTGGATTAAATGTTGTGCTAAAGAGATGATTTGTTGTTTCATTTTTATAAATTCTTTCTATGTGGTATTTTTACTCTCTCCCCTTGTGGGAGAGAGACAGCCGAAATTGCGTTAGGCAATTTTGGCAGAGAGAGGGGGCTGCAATATCGATTTACAAATGAGCGGTAAAAATAACCGCTTCCCCCTCTCCCGAATTTCAATGCTGAACGCATTGAAATTATCCCTCTTCCTCAAGGGGCGAGGGTAATCATAAGAGAGCATTACTTATTAAACGCCGCCTTATACTCCGCTTCATTAAACCCAATTAAGGCTTTGCCGTCTTGTGAAATGATTGGGCGTTTGATGAGTGTGGGCTGTTCGGTCAAGACTTTCAATGCGGTTGTACGATCTAAGTTATCTTTAACCGCTTGATCGAGGTTACGCCAAGTAGTGGATCTTTTGTTCACTAAGGCTTCCCAACCAAAAGCAGCTTCGGCTTGAATGAGCCAGTTTGGATCTAATCTGTCCACGCGATAATCGTGTAATTGGTGATCGATTTGGTTATCGGTAAGCCATTTCAGGGCTTTTTTCACTGTGTCGCAATTTTTGATGCCGTAAACTTTAATCATTGTTTTTCCTTATTTTAGAGATACTTCGACTTACCCTTCGACAAGCTCAGGAACCGTCTCAGCAAACTTTAATTATCTAATGTTAAGCCACACTATTCATCGCTTGCCAAATCTGCAAGGCTTCTTTGGTTTCAGCCACATCGTGCACTCGCACAATTTTCGCCCCGTTTTGGACGGAGAGTAATGCTCCTGTGACGCTGCCAATCACGCGTTGATCCACAGGTTTGCCTGTAATCGCCCCAATCATTGATTTTCTGGAAAGCCCTGCTAATACAGGGAAACCAGAGTCAACAAAGGCTTTGAGATGTTTCAATAATTGGTAATTATGCTCAACAGTTTTGCCAAAGCCAAAGCCAACATCTAAAATAATATGCTCTTTAGGAATACCCGCAAGCGTACATTCTAAAATGCGGTGGTTCAAAAAATCTGCCACTTCTTCGACGACATCCTCATAATGCGGGGCTTGTTGCATTGTCTGCGGAGAGCCTTGCATATGCATAATGCAAACAGGCAAACCGAGTTCTGCGGCAGTTTCTAGTGCATTCGGTTCGGTTAAGGCTCGAATATCATTGAGAATATCCGCCCCTGCTTTTGCTGACTCGCGGAATACTTCTGCCTTTGAGCTATCCACTGAAATTAAGCAATCAAAGCGTGACCGTACGGCTTCAACAAGCGGTACAACTCGATCAATTTCTTGCGAAACGGTCACAATTTCCGCATTCGAACGGGTAGATTCGCCGCCGATGTCGATAATGTCCGCTCCATCATTGAGCATTTTTTCCACTTGAAACAGAGCTTTATCAAGCGAAAAAAACTTGCCCGAATCCGAGAAAGAATCAGGCGTAAAATTCAAAATGCCCATAATATTCGGGCGAGTTAAATCCAACAAGCGGTCAGATTTTTGTTGGTTTTTGAAATGGATTTGCATTTTTTTCTCCTTTTTCGACTGCTATTTTTCTGCTCTTAACTTCACCAATACCGCTTTCATTTTTTTATCTAAAGGAGCGGTAATCACCATCTCTTCACCCGTTTTCGGGTGTTCAAAACGAATAGCATACGCATGCAAAAAGAGGCGGTTTAAGCCCATTTCTTGCATTTTCTGGTCAAAATCGCGGTCGCCATATTTATCATCGCAAGCAATCGGATGACCTGCATATTGGGTATGAACACGGATTTGGTGCGTTCGTCCAGTCACAGGTGATGCCTTTACCAAGGTCGCTGGCGGATAACGCTCTTCAATCACAAAACGGGTTTCCGACGGCTTGCCCGCTTCGCTCACTTTTACCATTCTTTCACCGCTTGCCAGTTCATTTTTGAGTAGTGGGGCTTTCACGACTTTTACATGTGATTGCCATTGCCCTCGTACTAATGCTAAGTAATCTTTTTGTACGACTTTTTCACGCAGTTGCTCGTGTAAATTGCGTAGAGCAGAGCGTTTTTTTGCCACCAACAAAATGCCTGAAGTGTCGCGGTCGATGCGGTGGACTAATTCCAGAAAACGAGCTTGCGGACGCAATGCTCGCAAGGCTTCAATCACGCCAAAACTCAAGCCACTACCGCCGTGTACGGCAATACCTGATGGCTTGTTGATCACTAACATTACATCGTCTTCATACAAAATCTGGCTTTCTAATTCCGCTACTTTGTTGAGTTTAGTCGAAACAGGGGCTTCGTTGCGTTCCGCCACTCGCACGGGCGGCACTCGTACTACGTCGTCGGCTTGGAGTTTATATTCTGGCTTGATTCGCCCTTTGTTTACGCGAACTTCGCCTTTACGCACAATGCGATAAATCAGGCTTTTCGGCACGCCTTTGAGTTTTGCTAAGAGGAAGTTATCCAAGCGTTGCCCCGCTTCGTCGTCGGAAATGGTAAAAAATTGCACGCTGGCACTGATTACTTTTTCTGTTGTCATAAAATGCTGAATTTAGAGATAATATTGTGCCAAATTCTATCACAAAGTGGTGATGGATAGGCGAAAAATGCTTGAGTGTTTATGCCTAGGGTAACAAGTTACCCTAGGTTAAGCATAAGCCACCCCCTTTGGGGTTGAAGCTACAAATACCTCCAACAGGGTATGTTTATGCGTAACCGTGGGTATTTATACCCACGGATAAAGTACTAATTACCTCACAAGGAACCCAAATGTCACAACCCACCCAAACACCCCAAAATATTGATGTGGTCGCTACCACTGAAAAAGTATTTGATAAGCTTGATTCAATGAGCTTTGAGGCAATTCTTCGCGATTGGATTATTCCCTACGGTACAAAAATTGTGCTTGCTATTGCGATTTTTGTGATTGGAAAATGGCTAGCAAAAGTACTCAGTAAATTACTCAGCAAAGCGGTGCTTGCTTCGATCAAAGATGAAATGCTACAAAGTTTTGTACGTTCAATTAGCTATTTTTTATTGTTGCTCATTGTTGTCATTGCCTCGCTTTCCCAACTTGGGATTAACACTAGCTCACTTGTAGCACTGATTGGTGCGGCTGGCTTGGCGATAGGTTTATCGTTACAGAATTCATTACAAAATTTCGCAGCAGGCGTGATGTTATTGATCTTCAAACCCTTTAAAAAAGGCGATTTTATTGAAACTTCAGGTATTAGTGGCACGGTGACTCAGATGGGGCTAGTTGTGCTTGAGCTTCGTACTGATGATAATAAAACAGTACTTGTACCTAACAGTAATGTGTTTTCAAGCACGATTACTAACTATTCTGCGAATGAAACGCGCCGTGTCGATTTTATTTTTGATATCTCTTACGATGATAATATTGCTCAAGCCAAAGAGATTATTCGAGAAATTTTAGAAAAAGATGACCGCGTGTTAAAAGAACCTAAACCTGTTATCGCTGTTAGCGCGCTAGCCTCAAGTAGCGTACAAATCATTGCTCGTCCGTGGGTAAATACGCCGAATTACTATGCGGTTTATTGGCAAGTTACTGAAAATGTGAAAATCGCTTTTGATAAGGCAGGTATTTCAATTCCATTTAACCAATTAGATATGAATTTGAGCGGTTCTGTACCAGAAAGCTCTGTAAAATAGAGCTAATCCCATTCCATCTTCAATGGGTTAATCCCAATTCTCGAGCTATTTAACCCTACTCTTAACTGTTCAATTCGTTGGCAGATGCGGTCGGTCACGCTTTCCGCTTCTGCCATTTTTTCAGGCGTAATCCCTTCAGGCTGTTTACCGAATAAAATCACATCTAATAAACGTTCGGCGTGCATTCCTTCTCGGCAGTAATGTAGCACGCCTGCATCTTGGAAACAGGTGGCGACATTGGCAATTTTAGTGGTCGCAATGCCTAAAGCCCCATCTTCCCCGCCTAATTCACGGAAAAGGGCATTTTGTGGAAAACCACCGCAAGCGAAGAAAAAGGCTTTGCGGAAAACCACATTGCCACCGCAAGTCATTCGCATATGTTGCCAAGCATAGTCAAATTGTGGGTGGTTGGCATATTTTGCAGCAATGCCAACGGGTTTTAAATCAAGTCTTACTAAGCTCACATCAGGGCAGAATTCAAACACCGCTTGAGCCACTTGCAAGGCTTGCGGTTCGTAGGCATCATCTGCATCTAAAAATGCGATCAGCTCTGCTTCACTTTGCAACGCTCCCCAGTTGCGAGCTTTTGCTACGCCACCATTTTTTGGCATTTTTTCTACGCAAATTTTCTCTGGCAACTGCTTTTGTAGTGATAAGGCGAGTGCTAATGTGCCGTCCGTTGAGCCATCGTCCACTAGCCAGATTTTGCCAAGTTCTGGCTGATTTAACGCACTTTGCACCGCTCGCACTAACGTTTGCTCAGCGTTGTAGCACGGAATAATCACATCAATCATACGAATTTTGCTCCCGTTTCATCGATTGCCAAAATCGAAGCATAATCGTCTTTCCAATCGCCTAACACAATGCGAGTAAAGCCCTTTTCTGCGTGAATATGCTCGCGGTGTGTATGCCCGTGAATGAGCCACTCCGCCCCAAATTTAGCCACTTTATTGGCGGTAAATTGAGCGTTTACATCCATAATTTCAAAGGATTTTGACCGTTTGTCTTGCTGACTTTTTGCTCGGATTTTATTGGCAATGTTTAAGCGAACGAAAAGCGGCAGACAAAGGAACAATTTTTGTCGCCAAACTTGATGCACTTTGCGGCGGAATTTTTGGTACTTCACATCGTCAATACACAGCGTGTCACCGTGGCAAATCAGCGTTTTTTTACCATATAAATCAACGATTTGATAATCAGGCAACAGTTCCATCCCCGTTTCTTGGGCGAAGCGTTTGCCGATTAAGAAATCGCGGTTTCCGCAAATAAAGTAGCATTTTACACCGCTTGTCGTGAGGTTTTTGATGGCTGATTTGACTTGCGTAATCAACGGTGATTGTTCATCGTCGCCAATCCAAAAGTCAAACAGATCGCCCAAGATATAAACCGCCTCAGCAAGCGGTGCTTTTTGCTGCATAAATTGCAAAAACAGCTCGGTAATTTTGGGGTTCGATTCGCTTAAATGCAGGTCGGAAATAAAGTAAATCATAGCGTTAGAAATGATGTTTAAATTGGGGCTAATGTAGCCGAAAATGATGCGAACTGCAAAGAAAATGAAAAATCTGAAATATGGTAGGAAATATAATCAGAATTTTGCTACAGTGGCTAGGTATATTGACTTAATGGAGCAACGATGTATTATCAACAAGTTTTAGATTTCTGGTTTAATGAAGAAACCAAGCCGTTTTGGTTTGCCAAAAGCGATGAATTCGATGCCCAAATTCGTGCACAATTTTTTGACATTTGGCAACAAGCGTGCCAATCGAAATTAAATCACTGGCACGATACCGTTCACGGACGTTTAGCAGAAATTATTGTGTTAGACCAATTCTCTCGCAACTTAAACCGCAACAGCCCTCTGGCATTCTCCCAAGACAATATGGAGATTGCCCTTGCTCAAGAAGCGGTGAAACAACCTGAATTTGCCAATATGACCGTGCGTGAACGCCATTTTATGTTAATGCCGTTAATGCACAGCGAAAGTAGAGTGATTCACGCCCAAGCCGTGCCATTGTTTGAGCAATTCGGGCCTGAAGAAAGTGTCGATTTTGAATTGAAACACAAAGTGATCATCGACCGCTTCGGTCGCTACCCACATCGTAATGAAGTGCTGGGTAGAGCATCTACCCCTGAAGAAATCGCTTTTTTAAAAGAGCTGAATTCGAGTTTTTAGGTTTTTCGAAAACAATATCTCCTTAATTTTATGACAAATAACGAAGTTTTTAATCATTTACTTTTTCTCACTGGGCTAAATGACGATGATGAGAAATTGATTGCTCTTTTTGCTACTCAAGGCTTAACGGTCAATAAATCACAGATTAGACGCTGGCGACGTAGGGTCGATCATCCTCAAGGGCGCCCAATTCCTGATGACGTTTTTCAAGCGTTTTTCCGAATACTGTTTAATCAAAAAAATAAAGATAGATCTTTTTTCTCTTATCCAGATGAATAGAAGAGTCCTATACTATTTTACTCGATAACTCATCGTTAAGGCTTGATCTTTTTATAAGTTGGTATTATATTGAGTGCGATGTTAGATAGCTCGCTACTAACCAAAATTTAGGCGATTAGCTGCCGTAAATGCTTACTTAATTTATAAAAAGGCAAGGATTTTCCTTGCCTTTTCTATATATGCACGACAATATTTTACTCATTCGTCCCTTTCACATCCAAAATCCACACTTCAGACTGCGAGCCTAAACGCATTGGGATGCCCCAGAAGCCGTAACCAGAGGTCACAACAAAATTACCGTTGCCGATTTTTTCATAGCCATAATCAAGGCGGTAAACTAAGCGAGTAATCAGATTTGCTGGAAAAATTTGCCCTTTGTGGGTATGCCCTGAAACTTGGAGATCGATTGGCAATTTAGCGTGTTCTTCAATTTCGTTTGGTTGATGATCGAGCAAGAACACGGGCAATTCCGTATTTACCTCAGCCAGTAAGGCTTTTGTTGGTAAGCGTTCACGGAAAGTGGCATCGTTTCTGCCTACAATGGTAAATTGTCCGCCAATTTCGACCTCTTGATCCCATAAAACTTGAATGCCTGCTGTTTCAATTTCTTGGGCAATTTGCATTTGTGATCCAAAGAAATCGTGGTTACCAAGGGTGGCATAAACGCCAAGCGGTGCTTTCAATTTTGCCAAATGCGGACGCATATTTTCGGCAAGATACACTTCGGTGTTGTCGTCCATAATATCACCAGGGAGCAGAATTAAATCCACTTTTTCTCGGTTGAAAATCTCCGCCAGTTCATCTAATTGCTTACCACCAAAGAGTTTGCCTAAATGTAGATCGCTTGCCACACCAATGCGAATCGGCTGTTTGAGCGGTTTATTGAGTGTAATGGTTTGATGAATTACCACGGGCGTGTAAGCGTTATAAACCGAAAGCCCGATAATGCCTGCGAATACAAATGGATAAGCGATACGCAAGGTTTTTGAGGCTTTTCCGCTCGTTATTTTCATCACGCAAGCGGTTAAAATGCTTAAGAAAAATGCAAAAAGTAGCAAGGCTAAAATTAACGCTATTTCACGAAAAGCGGTAATTGTACGGGTGATTGTGAGTAAAAATAATCCATCAATAGCGATAAAACTCAAGCCTGTTACCCATTTGCGTTTGCGTGGAGTAAGTCTAAACAGCCAGCCGAGTGTTCGCCCGAAACTGTATAAGAAAAGCTGCAATGCTAAAAAAGCAGCTGCGAAAATGAGGTAATAACGGAGTTCCATAATAAGTATTGTGAGTTAAAAACGGGGCATTATATAGGAAATTAATTTGAAAGAAAAAGCGGTTAAATTTCTCAAACTTTTTGCAAAACATTCAAGAAATTTAACCGCTTGGATTCGCTTATATTCGTTAGTTAAATGCGATTAGCTTTTAATTATTCACCATAATATGCTTTACGCATTAACTCTTCCATATCTTCAATCATTGCAAGACGTGGGTTCGCTGGAGTACATTGGTCTTCAAATGCGTTTAACGCTAATTCACGAAGTGAGCCGATAAATTCTTTTTCATCCACCCCTTGGTCGCGTAATGACATTTTCACGCCACAACGTACTGCTAAGTCGTGAACCGCTTTCGCATAAGATTCTACCGCTTCTTCAGGCGTTGCCGCTGGTAAACCTAACATACGGGCGATGTCTTGGAAACGAACATCTGCCACATAGTTGGTGTATTTCGGCCAAGTCGCCACTTTGGTTGGGCGTGTGCCGTTATAGCGGATAACGTGCGGAAGTAAAATCGCATTAGTTCGACCGTGAATGGTGTGGAATTTACCGCCGATTTTGTGTGCCATTGAGTGGCAAATACCTAAGAACGCATTCGCAAATGCCATACCCGCCATGGTTGAAGCATTGTGCATTTTCTCACGCGCAGTTTCGTCAAACTCTTTCACTGATTTTTCGAGGTTTTCAAAGACTAATTTAATTGCTTGTAACGCTAAGCCGTCGGTGTAGTCGTTCGCTAAAATTGAAGTATAAGCTTCTGTTGCGTGGGTTAATACGTCTAAACCTGTATCTGCCGCAACGTGTGATGGTACAGACATTACCAACGCAGGATCCACAATCGCAATAGTCGGTGTGAGCGAGTAGTCTGCTAATGGGTATTTGATGTCGCCATCAGTAATTACCGCAAACGGAGTCACTTCAGAACCTGTACCAGAGGTAGTTGGAATGCCCACGAATTTCGCTTTACGACCTAATTGCGGGAATTTGAACGCACGTTTGCGAATATCCATAAATTTTTGTACGAGGTCGCGGAAATCGACTTCTGGTTGTTCGTAGAATAACCACATAATTTTCGCTGCGTCCATTGGTGAACCGCCACCTAATGCGATGATGGTGTCAGGTTGGAAACTACGCATTAATTCTGTACCGCGTTGAACGGTTTGTAGGCTTGGGTTTGGTTCTACATCGGTGAAAAGTTGAATCATCACTTTGTTACGACGTTGGCGAAGTTGGTCGGTAATTCTATCCACAAAGCCTAAATCTACCATTGAACGGTCTGTCACAATCATCACTTTGTGAACATCGTTCATTGATTTGAGGTATTGAATTGAGTCACGCTCAAAGTAGATTTTTGATGGCACTTTAAACCATTGCATATTATTTCTCCGTCTGCCCACACGTTTGATATTAATTAAGTTCACTGCACTTACGTTGTTGCCCACCGAATTTTTACCGTATGAGCCACAGCCGAGTGTTAATGAAGGCAAGAAGGAGTTATACACATCGCCGATACCACCGAAGGTTGAAGGCGAGTTCCAAATCACACGAATCGCTTTTACACGTTCACCAAAGGTTTTCGCAAGTTCTGCATTTTGAGTATGAATTGCTGCAGAGTGACCTAAACCGTGGAAGTTTACCATTGCTTCCGCTAATTCTAAGCCTTGTTCTGTGCTGTTAGATTTTAATAATGCAAGCACAGGCGAGAGTTTTTCACGAGTAAGCGGTTCGCCTTCACCCACGAAAGCACATTCAGCTAAAAGAATGTTGGTTTTTGGTGGCACGCTAAAACCTGCTTGTTCTGCAATCCACGCGGCTGGTTTACCTACCACAGCCGCATTTAATTTCGCCCCTGCACAGTTTTCATCGTGAGCTTTATCTACGCCAAAAATGAATTTCTCAAGTAAGGCTTTCTCTTTTTTGTTCACAAGATACACACCGTAAGATTGCATTTCTTTAATAAAGTCAGCGTAGATTTCTTTATCCACAATCGCTGCTTGTTCAGAAGCACAAATCATACCGTTGTCGAAAGATTTTGACATCACGATGTCATACACCGCTTGTTTTAATTTCGCAGTTTTTTCTACGTAAGCTGGCACGTTACCCGCTCCCACGCCTAATGCTGGTTTACCGCAAGAGTAAGCTGCTTCCACCATTGCATTACCACCAGTTGCAAGAATCGTTGCAATACCAGGGTGTTTCATTAACGCAGAAGTACCTTCCATTGAAGGAACTGTGATCCATTGTACGCAATGTTCAGGTGCACCTGCAGCAACAGCAGCATCACGAACAACTTGAGCTGCGTGAGCAGAAGATTGTTGTGCTGATGGGTGGAAAGCAAAAATGATTGGGTTACGCGTTTTGAGAGCGATTAACGCTTTGAAGATAGTGGTTGAGGTTGGGTTAGTGGTTGGGGTAATGCCGCAAATGACACCGACAGGGTCAGCGATTTCAGTAATACCTGTGACATCGTCTTCGCTGATCACGCCCGCTGTTTTTAAGTGACGCATATTGTTCACAACATATTCGCAGGCAAACAGGTTTTTGGTTGCTTTATCTTCAAACACACCGCGACCTGTTTCTTCATAGGCGTGCATTGCTAACACACCGTGTTTATCAAGGGCTGCGACAGACGCTTTCGCGACGATGTAATCCACTTGCTCTTGGTCTAAGTGACGGAACTCATCAAGGGCTTTTAAGCCTTTTTCGACAAGTGCATTCACTTCCGCTTGAGCATCATAAGGTTGAGCAGGTTGAGTTGCTTTAGCCATAGTTTGGTTTCCTCTAAAAATTAAAAATCTAAAATTCTTTAACTGGTAAAATTATTATCCAATTACGAACCATTTGCACCAAAATTTACTTACTCATAAGAGGTATTTTTGATCTTAATCAATAAGGTTTCAAGTGGTAAAAAAGCTGAAACCAAATCTTTACAAAAGAGTAACTTTTCGGAAAAGTTTAGTTAGCAATTTTCTTTTATAAAACAATAAGTTAGCGAAATTTTGCGGAATGAATCACTTCAAAAATTTTTGCAAAAAATCAGAGGTATTTAACCGCTTGCGATATACCTCTTGTGATATAAAAAAGCCCCACTCAGTTTTAAACTCAGTGGGGGCAATTTAAGGGTTAAAATTCATAACGTAATCCAACGTTGAAATTACGACCTGGTGCACTAAAACGGTCCGCATTTTGTGAAGTAATCGCCATTGGAATACTTGCTGCAGGGCGACCTTGATCTTGCGTTGCTTTGCTTAACAATGCGAGGTAAGAAATATCGTTCCAGTTCCAATATTTTTTATCGAACAAGTTATTCACGTTTGCAGTTAAAGTAAGGCTCGCAGTTGGTTTCCAGTAAGCACCTAAATCAAAGAGTGAATAGCCGCCTGTTGGGTTATAAAGATAGCTAGAGGATTGCTCAATATCTTTATCCGCTTTACCGCGGTTATAAGTCCATTGGATATTCGCACCAAATTGTTCGCCTTCATAACCAAAACCTAGTTTTGTTTTAAGCGGTTGAATACTGTTAATTGGTGTTTCTACCCCATTGTTATTCGCTTTACCACGTGCATAGCTTAAACCTGCTAGCGTGTAGAAATCATCATAGAATTTCCATTTCACATCCGCGGTTACGCCATACACTTTCGCTTTATCTAAATTATCGTATTGAATAAAGCTGGTGTATCCGTTTGTTGGTTTAGAAACCCAATCAATAAAATTGTGATAGCGGTTGTAATAACCTGTCACTAAATATTGCAAGCGATCGGTTTCGCCTTTCACACCCAACTCAAAGTTATCTGCTGTTTCAGGTTTTAAGTTTGGATTGCCCACCACCGCAACGGTAGCACTTTGTACACCCGCTGACGTTCTAAAGCTCACACTTTCTAAGAAATAAGAGGTAAGCTGTTGAGCCGATGGTGTTCTTACCCCGCGAGAATATTGTACATACGGAATTAATGCATCAGATTGGCGATACTCAATACTTAATTTCGGTGCGAATTGCGTGTCAGATTGTTTTTCTGGTGTTAATGCGGCTGTTACATCACTTTGGTAAGCGGTCGGTTTTACACGATAATATGCAAAACCCACTTGTGGGGTAACGACTAATTTGCCAAAGGCGATTTCATCTTCTAAATAGCCTGTCACTTTATCTTGTTTTACATCCGCACTTGGATTGCCGTTAAAGTAGGCTCGACCTAACATTGAATACGGAAATGCAGAATAAGCTGGGCGTTCATAATGCAGATGATTGCTTGATTTAGTGTGAGCATAAGTAAAGCCATAGCGTAAAATTTGCGGAATTTCGCTATCAATATAGCTCATTAAATGACTGTTGATCCCGTAAGTTTGATTGCGGAATTCCGTATTTTCTTGGCGATAATTACGTGTGCCTAAACGATAGCGATAGTTTTCCGATTTCGCATCTTGGTAGTAAATTTGCGTTTTGGCATTTTGAATAAAACCTTGATCGCTATTGTAATCGTGGCTGAGCGAGAAACGATCGCGATTTACACGGTCAGTTGCATAGCCGCGAGTTTGCGTACCTGTGCCGCTATCAATGCTCGTGTCATTTAAACTTAACAAATCGGTATAAGTTTTTTTGCGTTGATGCTCATACGCAAAGCCAATACGGTTTTGATCGTTTAATTTGTAGTAATGTTTGGTTAAAACGTAGTTTTGTTGCGTATCCGCTGGGTTGGGTTCAGTACGTGTAATGCCTGTACCTGCGTTCGAGCCTTTGTTCTCTGTTTGAGCACCATCACGAATGGTCGTCATCAACATTCCTTGATAAGCTCCCGCTTTTACCGCACCGCCTAAAGTGCCATAAATAGAGTTATCCACGCTGTTATAACCCGTGCCAAAGAAACCACCCGCATTTTTGCCTTTCAACACATCAGAAGGTTCAAGGGTAGCAAAATTCACACTGCCCGATAAGCTGTTTGCTGATCCTGCATATTGCACGTCTGCACTACGTAAGCCGCTTACATCCACATAATCAGTACGACCAAATTCTGAACCATAAGAGATAAAATGTTTCGCTTCTTGAGCTTCAGGAAGTGGAATACCATCCACGGTTGAAGTTACTCGGTTTGCTTGTAAACCACGAATATTTACACCTTCACCGCCAGAACGAGCCCCATTAAGTTGGCTCACATTCACGTCCATTTTGCCATCAAAGAGCGATTTCACATCTTTTGCTTGTTTTAAAAATGTCGTTTCGCGATCAACGTGGGTATTAACTAACGAATCACTGGTTTCAACCGTTGAAATAACCACTTCGTCTAATTTTAATGATTTTTCGACCGCTTGATCTTCCGCAAAAGCCATTGGATAAGCACAGCAAAGTGCGACAAAGGTTGCAATTTTAGTTGGTTTGTTTTGCATTATGTTCTTCCTTAAATATTTAACAATTGCGAATGGTTCGCATTATATCTAATTTTTGAAAAACATCCTACTAAAAACTCGAATTTGTTTTCCTTTTGTTAAATTTTCACAAGAACATGATCTGCACCCCAAAACCTGGACACCCAATTTGAGGTGCAGATCATATCCACGCATTTTTTATTTATTGTTCAACTACCACATCACGCTGATTTAATGGTTGCGTTGGGCGGTTGTTTTTCCCTTCCATTTCTTCTATCGCGGCAATTTGTGCTTTGCTTGCTTGAATTGGTGATTTAAAAATGGTCCAAGCCACGTTTTCACTACAAGGTGGAGTAGTGAGCGATCCATCTAAGCGGAAGCGTGCCATCTCTTTTGGTATTAATGCTTTAATATCAATCGGTTGAGCCAATTTTTCTTTTTGTCCAACGGTGAGTTTTTTCTCAACGACTGGCGCTAATGCTGCATTAGCTTCACCTTCATTGACCATTACGCCAACAACCGCCAAGGCTTTATCTTCACTTTGATGGACAAAATGAATTTCTAAAGGATAATGTTGACGTTTAAAGGTATGCTCACTTGGTGTGTGAAAGTGAAATTGTCTTAAATAAAATCGTTTATTGTCAAGCGTAATAAATGGTGCATTTTCTTGTGCAACATTGACTTGCACGGCATGTCCATTGTTTTCTACTTGATACTCCGCAGGGAAGTAATTCATCTTAAATGGTCTATTTACCGTTTTCATGCCATCATCTGCGTCAAGATTAACTGGCGATTGAACTTTCCCTAGCTTACAGGTTTGATATTCGGGGAGCAAATCACCCCAATATTCAGGACCTTTGTTCCCAGTATAAGACCAATCCGCTTTATGCGTTTGGGTACATGATGCTGTGCCTAATGCAATAAGTAAGCTAGAAAGCAATAGACGAGTCTTCATAAGACATATCTCCTATATTTATTGTTAAAAATATGCTAATTATACTGGTTTTTCATTTTTGATCAAGTTTAATTCGTTTTTGGTTGTAATACACTAAATATTCTTCAATATCAGCCTGTAATTCAGCGATTGAATGATAAGTCCGTGAGTAAAAACACTCTGATTTTAATATTGCAAAAAAGCTTTCAATCAGTGCATTATCGTAGCAATTTCCTCGGCGACTCATACTTTGCACCGCTTTACCCCCAACATCTTTACCTATTCCGCCGAGCCATACAATACGCCTTAGTCGCTATGAATAATCGGGCATTCTGTCGGTTTAATCCTACTAATCCCTTGTTCTAACTTAATCTCTTTATAGTAAAAGCTTGAGCGAGGCATTTTAGCCACATGAAGTAAATCATTTAACGTGTGGTCGGGCTTCTCCAACTCCTTTAGATAAGCAATCTCCGCTCGAGCCAAGGCGAGCTCTCGTTGTAACTTTTTAAACGCTTTAGGTGAAAAGTCTGTGGTTTCTGGAATTTCAATGTCTTTCTTTTTCATCTTTGGTTTCACTATTTTCGAGGTTTGAAGGTTTGTATAAGGCGATTTTACGCCATCAAGCCCTCTTTCCCGAAATGCTTTTAGCCAATAAATGACGAGAGCGTGGGAAATTTTATGAAGTTTAGCCACCTCACGGATACCATAATCCTGTTCGATGACGAGTTTGATAATTTTCAAACGAAATTGATAAGAGTAGGACATAATCTGCACCTCAAATTAGGTGTCCAGGTTTTGGGGGGCAGAGCAACAAGCGGTTAATTTTGCGATTCATTTTGCATTCGCAAACCATTCCACCCTAGAAAAAACGCCCCTTTTAAGCTACAATCCAACAGATTTTTACTAGATTTACGAGAACAACAATGTCAAATCAAAAACGAAAAATGTTAGTGACCTGTGCTTTGCCTTATGCGAACGGGGCGATTCATTTGGGTCATATGCTTGAGCATATCCAAGCGGATATTTGGGTGCGTTTCCAACGTATGCGTGGCAATGAAGTGCATTTTGTGTGTGCCGATGATGCTCACGGCACGCCAATTATGCTTAATGCGGCAAAACAAGGCATTACGCCAGAGCAACTTATTGAAAAAGCGAAAACCGATCACGTTGCGGATTTCAAAGGCTTTAACATCAGCTTTGATAACTACCATTCAACCCACAGTGAAGAGAACCGCGAACTCACTTCTGCGATGTATCTCAAATTAAAAGAGAACGGTTTTATTAAAAGCCGTGTGATTTCGCAGCTTTACGATCCAGAAAAAGAGATGTTCTTGCCAGACCGTTTCGTGAAAGGGACTTGCCCGAAATGTAAAGCGGAAGACCAATATGGCGATAACTGCGAAGTGTGTGCTTCAACCTATAGCCCGATGGATTTAATCAATCCACGTTCTGCTGTTTCAGGTGCAACGCCAATCGTGAAAGAATCTGAACACTTCTTCTTCGATTTGCCAAGTTTTGAAGGTATGTTGAAAGAGTGGACTCATTCAGGCTCACTTCAACCTGAAATTGCTAACAAAATGCAAGAGTGGTTTGAAAGCGGCTTGCAACAATGGGACATCAGCCGCGATGCACCATACTTTGGCTTCCCAATTCCTGATGCGGAAAATAAATTCTTCTATGTATGGCTTGATGCTCCAATCGGTTATATGGCTTCATTCAAAAACTTGTGTGACCGCACAGGCATTGACTACAACGAATTCTGGAAAAAAGATTCAACAACAGAGCTTTATCATTTTATCGGTAAAGATATTGTTTACTTCCATAGCCTATTTTGGCCGGCGATGTTAGATGGCTGCGAACAACGTAAACCAACCAATGTTTTTGCTCACGGTTATGTAACGGTGGATGGCGTAAAAATGTCGAAATCTCGCGGGACATTCATTCAAGCCAGCACTTACTTAAAACATATCGATCCTGAATATTTACGTTACTACTATGCGGCGAAATTAAACGAACGCATTGAAGATTTAGACTTAAGCCTTGAAGATTTCGTGCAACGTGTAAACAGCGACATCGTAAATAAATTAGTGAATTTAGCCTCACGCAATGCAAGCTTTATTACCAAACGTTTTGAAGGAAAATTGGCTGAGAAACTTGAAGATGAAGCCCTTTTCGCAGAATTTATTGCACAATCGGAACAAATTGCAGCTCATTTTGAAGCACGCGAATTTAACAAAGCAATTCGTTTAATTATGGATTTAGCCGACCGTGCCAACAAATATGTGGACGAAAAAGCCCCGTGGGTCATCGCAAAACAAGAAGGCAAAGAGGCTGAATTACAAGCGGTTTGCTCAATGGGTATCGAGCTATTCCGTGTGCTGATGAGCTACTTAAAACCTGTGTTACCGCAGCTTGCAGAACGTGCAGAAGCTTTCTTGCAAAGCGAATTAACGTGGGAAAACATTGCTCAACCATTATTAGGCAAAACAGTTGCACCGTTTAAATCGCTTTTCTCACGTCTTGAGAAAAAACAGATTGATGCGGTGATTGAAGAAACGAAAGCCTTATTTGCAGAACAAAACAAAGCCGCTGAAAAAGCGGAGAAAAAAGGAAAACAAGCGGTGGAAAATTCAGAAAATCTTGCAATCGAACCGATTGCCCCTGAAATCACGATTGATGATTTCGCAAAACTTGATTTACGCGTGGCAAAAGTGATCAGCTGCGAAGCGGTGCCAGAATCAAACAAATTGTTGAAATTCCAATTAGATTTAGGCGATCACCAACGCCAAGTCTTCTCAGGCATTAAAGCGGCATATAATAACCCTGAAGAACTTAACGGACGTTTTGTGATTATGGTGGCAAACCTTGCACCACGCAAAATGAAATTCGGCTTGTCTGAAGGTATGATTTTATCCGCAGGCACAGGCGGTGCGGACTTGTTCTTACTTTCTGCCGACGAAGGTATTCGTACGGGTATGCAGGTGAAATAGTATTGTAAAAAAGTGGTCAAACTTGACCGCTTTTGTACAATCTTTTGGAAGGGAATTGCGTTAAGCCATTCCCGTTTGTCTTTTCAAGGGGAGAATGTTTAGGCTTGATTTGAATAATCCCTTGCCCCAAAAATTGCCGTGCCAATTCTCACCATCGTTGAGCCACATTCAATCGCACTCGCCATATCATCCGACATTCCCATCGAAAGCGTATCAATCCCTTCAAAGCTTGCTTGCAAGCGGTCGAAAAGTACTTTCATTTTGCGTAACGCAATTTTTTGCTGCTCAGGCTCACTTTCAGGCTGAGGAATTGCCATTAAACCACGTAATTTTAGGCGTGGAAGCTGACTAATTTTCTCGGCAAGTGGCAACATTTCTTCAGGCTGAATACCTGATTTAGACGCTTCATCACTAATATTGATCTGAATAAGCACATTTAACGGGGCTAAATTGGCTGGACGTTGATCGTTTAAGCGTTCTGCAATTTTGAGGCGATCCACCGTTTGAATCCAATTGAAATTTTCTGCGACTAAACGGGTTTTATTGGATTGAAGTGGACCAATAAAATGCCATTCAAGCGGTGGATTTTCTGCCGCTTTTTGCGAAAAGTAAGCGATCTTTTCTACCCCTTCTTGCACGTAGTTTTCGCCAAAAGCAAGTTGCCCTGCCAGAATGGCTTCTTCAATCGCCTGCACAGGTTTCGTTTTTGATACCGCAAGCAAACGCACATTTTCACGCTGATGTTCAGCAGAAATCTGCTCTATTTGTTGATGAATGTGAGATAAATTTTCAGAAATCGACATAACAGTTCCTCAAAGGCTATAATGCACAAATCATATCATAAAAGGATAAAACAATGGATTTAACCAATATTAAATTAGTGATTACCGATGTCGATGGCGTGCTGACCGATGGCGGTTTGTATTACACCGCTGAAGGCGAAGTGATGAAGCGTTTTCACGTTCACGATGGTTTGGGCGTAAAAATGCTGCAAACTTGTGGCATTCAAGTGGCGGTAATTTCAGGCGGCGACCATCCGCTTTTACGTAAACGTCTTGAAGTGTTAAAAATCAAACTGGCTCATTTGGGCAAAATGGAAAAACGCTCAGCCTGTTTTGACATTATGCAAAAAGCGGCCGTAACACCTGAACAAACGGCATTTATCGGTGATGATACGCTTGACTTACCCGCCTTTGAAGTTTGCGGTTTGGCAATCGCTACACAAAATGCACACGATTATGTGAAAGAAAAAGCCGATTGGATTTTAGAAAAATCGGGCGGAAATGGTGCTTTTCGTGAAGTATCAGATAAGATTTTAGATGCTCAAGGCTTTGGCGAGATTTTCCGCACAGCAGATGGTTTTTTGACGATTGCGGAGAAAATGGCACAGTAATAGAAAATGTCAGTTTAAATACCAAATGAATCGCTCGTTATCTCTAGAAAATCTGAGCAAAAGTCGCTATAATTGCACGCTTTTTCAGCTTGAGAAAGCACTGGGAACCTTGGGTTCATTTTTACCTGATTTCTCCTAAGAGGATTAAAAAATTGAAAAAATTTTTCGCAAAATTAGCCGTAACGGCAATGGCGTTTTCTTCTGTGATGGCGAATGCCGCAGAAAAACTTTATGTCTATAACTGGACGGAATACGTCCCTTCTTCTTTGTTGGAACAATTCACCAAAGAAACAGACATTGAGGTGATTTATTCGACATTTGAAAGTAACGAGGAAATGTATTCCAAATTAAAACTTTCAAATTCAAAAGGTTACGATATTGTTTTCCCTTCTAGCTACTATGTTGGCAAAATGGCGAAAGAGGGAATGTTGGCGGAATTAGACAAATCTAAATTGACCAATTTAAAAAATGTCACGCCTGATTTAATGGGCAAACCGTTCGACCCTGAGAACAAATATTCATTACCTTATGTGTATGGCTTGACGGGGATTGGTGTGAATGCAGCAGACATCGACCCAAGCACAATCAGCAGTTGGGGCGATTTATGGCGTGATGAATACAAAGGCAAATTATTGCTGATGAATGATCCGCGTGAAGTGTTCCATATGGCATTATTGCTTGATGGCAAATCGCCTAACACCGAAAACGAAGAAGAGATCAAAGCCGCTTATGAGCGTTTGAAAAAAATTGTACCGAACGTTCTCGTGTTTAACTCTGATTCGCCAGAAATGCCTTATTTACAAGGCGAGGTTTCTGTAGGAATGCAATGGTCTGGCTCGGCACACCGTGCGAAAAGCGAAAACCCAGATCTTCAATTTATTTTCCCGAAAGAAGGGGCGGTGCTTTGGATGGATAACTACGTGATTCCAAAAGGAGCGGAAAATAAAGAAGCGGCACATAAATTTATCGACTTCTTACTTCGTCCTGAAAGTGCGAAAGAAGTGATTGAAACAATGGGCTTCTCAATGCCAAATGAAGGTGTAAAAGCATTGCTTTCGCCAGAATTAGCAAGCGATCCGCTGGTTTTCCCACCAAGTGAGGAAATCAACAAAGGTATTTTACAAGCCGATGTTGGCACAGCCGTTGAGATTTACGAGAAATATTGGAACTTGCTAAAAACAGGCGGAAAATAACCGCTTGTCACTTATCCACTCTCGCCCTTGTGGGAGAGAGACAGAAAAAATTACGTTCAGTAATTTTTTCAGAGAGAGGGATGCGATAGATATTCCGCAAATGAGCAGTCAAATATGACCGCTTACCCCTCTCCCGAATTTCAATGCTGAACGCATTGAAATTATCCCTCTCCCTCAAGGGGCGAGGGTATTTATACCTTTACGACCCTACCCTTGAATAAGGATAGGGTTATTTATTTACTTGACTACTCTTAGAGGTCTTTAATGTCAAATCAACACTCTTTAACGGCGAACCCAGCACCACTCGGTTTATGTGGCTTTGCTTTAACAACTTGGTTATTAAGCTTAATCAACAACGGCACATTCGGTGGCGAAAATGTTGGGCTTGTGCTTGCAATGGGCTTTGCATTCGGCGGTACTGCACAAATGATCGCAGGTATGTTTGAATTCTCAAAAGGTAACACTTTTGGTTTCACCGCATTCACCAGCTATGGTGCATTCTGGTGGTCATTCGCATTATTCAAAGTGTTCTTCGCTGAAAATGTCAGTGCTGATTTCATCGGCTGGTACTTAATCGCGTGGGGAACTTTCACCCTGATGATGTTCATCGGTACCCTTGCAAAAGCACGTGCATTACAAGCAATTTTCCTTGCTTTAACCATCACTTTCTACTTATTAGCAGCAGGCGATTTCACCCACAACACCACCTTAACCAATATCGGGGGTAACTTCGGTTTATTAACTGCATTATTAGCGTTCTATCTTGCTGCGGCAGACATCATCAACGACAGCTTTGGTCGTGAAGTGTTACCAGTGGGTAATCCGAAATAATCTTAATTTCTTATCTGCATTCTAAAAAAATTCTGACCGCTTGTTCCAACCACAAGCGGTCATTTTTCTATTTTTCTTGCAACTTCTCAATCAGTTTATTGTGAATCCCGCCAAAAGCACCGTTACTCATCACGAGAATATGATCGCCAGATTTGGCTTCTCTTACGACCATTTCGACTAATTCATCAATATTTGCCGACCATTTCGCAGGTTGTGTTAAAACATCGGTAATTTGGCTGACTTTCCAAGGAATCGTATCTGGTTGATAAATAAAGACCGCTTGTGCATCGTGCAGACTTGGGGCGATGTCGTCTTTATGCACCCCCATTTTCATTGTGTTTGAACGTGGTTCTAAGACCGCTAAAATGCGACTATCTTTACCAATTTTGCCGCGAAGTGCATCGATTGTTGCTTCAATTGCGGTTGGGTGGTGTGCGAAATCATCGTAAACGGTAATGCCGTTTACTTCTCCTTTCACTTCTAAACGGCGGTTAGCATTGATAAACGTGCCTAATGCTTGGCAAGCTCCCTCAATAGTCACGCCTGCGTGCTGTGCTGCAGCGATAGCCATTAACGCATTGTGCATATTATGGCGACCGATAATATTCCAATGCACTTCGCCCGCTTTTTTGCCTAAATGGTACACTTCAAAGTGTGAACAATCGGCATTCAATGGTTTAGCAAACCACTCTTTACCTTCACCAATCGCTTGTACTTCACTGTATGTCCCCATTTTGAGTGTATCTTGCACGTTTTGATCGTCACTTGCGGCAAGAATTCGTCCTTCGCTTGGGATAGTGCGGATAAGGTGGTGGAATTGGCGTTGGATTGCGTGCAAATCATCAAAAATATCTGCGTGATCAAATTCAATATTGTTGATAATCAAAGTTCTTGGCGAATAATGCACAAATTTAGACCGCTTGTCGAAGAAAGCAGAGTCGTATTCGTCTGCTTCAATGACGAAAAATTGACTTGAGCCAGAACGAGCCGAAATACCGAAATTGCCCGCAACCCCGCCAATGAGGAAACCCGTATCGTTCTGGTTTTGATCCAAAATCCACGCTAACATTCCTGTGGTGGTAGTTTTGCCGTGCGTACCTGAAACGGCTAATACCCAACGATCTTTGAGTAAATGATCGTGTAGCCATTGAGGGCCCGATGTGTAGTTCAGCTGGTTATTTAGCACGTATTCCACGCAAGCATTACCGCGGCTCATTGCATTACCAATCACCACTAAATCGGGAGCAGGTTGAAGTTGAGCCACGTCATAATTCGGGATAATCTCGATGCCGTGCGTTTCTAAAAAAGTACTCATTGGTGGGTAAACGTTAGCGTCTGAGCCTGTTACTTTATAACCAAGTTCGCGGGCAATCATCGCCACTCCGCCCATAAAAGTACCGCAAATGCCAAGAATGTGAATGTGTTTTTGTTTCATTGAGGATCTCTTGTTGATTTGCGTAGGGTATGTAAAACAAAGTTTCACACACGACGATAACGCGTGCGTGGAATGATATTCCACACACCCTACAAAAAATAATGTGAAGTATAACAAAAAAGGCTAGATTCCATAAGAACCTAGCCTTTCGCTAATCAAATTTCAATTATTTTACATCGAAATATGCTTGTAAATCGTCGCTACCACCGATGTGTTTACCACCGATAAATACTTGTGGTACTGATGTACGACCAGTGATTGCACGTACAGAAGTTGTTGAAGCATCTTTACCTAATACGATTTCTTCGTATGGGAAACCTTTCACTTCTAACAATGCTTTCGCTTTTGCACAGAATGGGCAACCTGGTTTAGTGATGATTGACACAGATGGTTTTGCTTCCCAAGATGGATTTAAGTATTTGATCATTGTGTCTGCATCAGATACTTTGAATGGGTCACCTGGTTCTTGTGGTTCGATGAACATTTTTTCAACAGTGCCGTTGTTCACGAACATAGAATAACGCCAAGAACGGTCGCCAAAACCTAAGTCGTTTTTGCTTACTAACATACCCATACCACGAGTGAAATCACCGTTACCATCTGGGATAACTGTTACGTTTTCAGACTCTTGGTCTGCTTTCCACGCGTTCATTACGAAAGTATCGTTTACAGAAATACATACGATTTCATCCACGCCTAATGCGTAAAATTCTTTCGCTAATTCGTTGTAACGTGGTAAGTGAGTTGATGAACAAGTTGGTGTGAAAGCACCTGGTAATGAGAAAACAACTACTTTTTTGTTGTTGAATAATTCATCAGTAGTAACATCTACCCAAGCATCGCCTTGACGCGTGTGGAACGTTACTGAAGGTACTTTTTGACCAGTCATATCTTTTAATGACATAATTTTTCTCCGAAAATATAGATAAGATTCAAAATTCGCACGCATTTTACAGATAAATATGCCATAATTCATCTTATTCTATTGATAGGTAAGATTTATAAATAAAATAAGGAAAAGATTATCGTGAATATCCGAGATCTGGAATATTTAATTTCATTAGCAGAGTATAAACATTTCCGTCGTGCGGCGGATGCGTGTAACGTTAGCCAACCCACGTTAAGCGGTCAAATTCGCAAATTAGAAGACGAATTAGGCACGATTTTATTAGAAAGAACGAGCCGCAAAGTGCTTTTCACCCAAGCTGGTTTGGCATTGGTCGATCAAGCCAAAGCGGTGTTGCGTGAAGTAAAAGTCCTCAAAGAGATGGCAAGCAATCAAGGCAAAGAGATGTCAGGCCCATTGCTCGTGGGTATTTTACCGACACTAGGGCCGTATTTATCGCCTATTATTGTGCCTGCGATGAAAGAAACCTTCCCCGAATTAGAGCTTTATTTATACGAACTGCAAACCACGCAACTGGTTGATCAGCTAGCAGCAGGACAGCTCGATTGCGGCATTTTAGCCTTTGTAAAAGAGAGCGAACCCTTTATTGAAGTTCCGCTTTTCAACGAAGAAATCTTGCTCGCGGCATCAAACAAGCACGAATGGGCAAATGAAAAACAGCTGCCGATTTCAAAATTAAAAGATAAAGAATTGCTCTTCCTTGATGACGGGCATTGTCTACGCACACAAACGCTTGATTACTGCTTATCGGTTGGGGCAAAAGAAAGCACGCATTTCAAAGCCACTAACTTAGAAACCCTGAGAAATATGGTTGCAGCGAATGTTGGCATCTCGCTCATTCCAAAACTTGCGGCAAAAGAAACAAGCGGTGTAAATTACATTCCATTTAGCGATCCAAAACCTTATCGCTCTATCGGCTTAATTTATCGACCTGGCTCGCCACTGCGTACTCGTTACGAACGCCTTGCGAAAGGCATTGAAGAAGTGATGCAGAAAAATATCGCAGCATAAACAATAAGGCGAAAAATGAGTAGTGTAGGTATTCGAGCACAACAGAAAGAGAAAACACGCCGAGCCTTAGTGGATGCGGCGTTTAATCAACTCAGTGCAGAAAAAAGTTTTAGCAACTTGAGCTTGCGTGAGGTCGCACGTGAAGCAGGCATAGCCCCGACTTCATTCTATCGCCATTTCAAAGATATGGACGAACTTGGCTTGGCAATGGTGGACGAATCAGGCTTAGTATTGCGTCAATTGATGCGTCAGGCTCGCAAACGCATCGAAAACGGGGGCAGCGTAGTCGCCCTTTCCGTCGAAACCTTTTTCGAACTCATCAACGACCGCCCTAACGTTTTCCGCCTATTATTACGTGAAAGCTCAGGCACATCGCAAGCGTTTCGTACAGCTGCTTCGCGTGAAATCCAACACTTCGTAGCAGAATTGACGGACTACATCTTAATGCGAGAACCCAATCTCAGCCGAGACATTGCCTACATTCAAGCAGAAGGGCTTGTTACCCTTGTTTTTACCGCAGGCTCTCACGCCCTTGATATGAATAATCAGCAGCGTGAAGATCTTAAAAAACGCGTAATGACCCAGCTACGAATGTTGATGCACGGAGCATCAGCGTATGTAAAAAAATAACGTTATTTTAGTAAAAAAGCGGTCAAATTTGACCGCTTTATTGCATTATTTAGCTAAACATTTAGTAAATTCATCCGCTAATCCTTGCAAGAATTGCGGATAAGCCTCTGGGCTCATTTTAATTTTCGCACCAAGCGGATCCAACTTACCTACGCCCACATTCGTACCTTTACTTAAACTTTCCACCACTCGCGGGGTAAATTGCGGCTCAGCGAATAAACAAACCGCTTTGTGTTCAGCGATATGTTCTTTAATTTTCGCTAAGGTTTTCGCCCCTGGTGCAACCGTTGGGTTGATGGTAAATGAACCGAGCGAATTTAAGCCATAAGTCGATTCAAAATAACCATACGCTTCGTGGAAAGTGTAGTAACCTTTACCTTTAACAGGTTCAAGTTGTGCTTTTAGTTGTACTTTTTTCGCTTCTACACTAGCTTTAAACTTCGCTAAGTTTTCAGCAATTTTGGCTTTTTTAGCTGGGTATAACTGGCTTAAACGATCAGCGATTTGTTCTGCGGCAATCGTACTTGCATCGCTTGAAAGCCAGATATGCCAATCGTGGCTATGGTCGTGGCCGTGATGATCGTGTCCGTGAGCGTGTTCGTGATGTCCGTGATCGTGGTCGTGATCATCATCTTTATGGGTTTTCTCGATAATTTCCTCAATCGCAGACACTTCACTGAGCTCTAGCACTTTCGATTTAGGCAGAGTTTCCACACTTTTCTCTAAAAAAGATTCCAAACCGTGTCCTACCCAAACTACTAATTCTGCCGATTTTAATTTTTCTACGTCAGATGGTTTTAAACTGTAATCGTGTGGTGAAGCACTCACAGGTAATAAAACTTGAGTTTGAGTTACGCCATCGGTAATCGCATCGGCAATAAAACCAAGCGGTTTAATGGTGGTAAGCACGTCGGCTTGAGCCAATGAAGTTGCGGCTAAAATCCCTGCTGCGAGTAATGTTTTTTTCATATTTGTCTCCTGTTAATAAAACGTTAAGTTCGAGCATTCTAGCAGAATGATTTTAAATTTCCATTATTTTTTTATGGGAATTTTATTGGTTATAATGAGATCGTTCTAGATCTTTTTTCTACATCCCTAAATTTCTGCATCATCTTACTTAATGTTTTGCAATTTCGCTGAAAGCGGCGACAATGCGGGCAAGTAAGCAAGTGCATTTTTAACCCCACTTTTTCTTGTAAATTTAATGGGCGTTCTTGAGATTCTGAAATAATCCGAGTAGCTTGACGACAACGCATAATCCCTCCTAAAGTTTCTTTGAAAGGCAATTTTGCAACTGCAATCTTGCACGATAAAGGGTGGTATGTAAATTAGACGAACTCAGAGCCGTTTCTTGACAAATTTCTTCTGAACTCAGCTCCAAAAATTCTCGCATCATAAAGATCTTCGCTTGTTTTGCGGGTAAGCAAGTTAAACAAGTTTCAAAAATGAGCCAAAATTCATCTGAATAAACGGTTTCTTCTTCGCCTTTTAAATCGCTTGGATAATATTCCATATTCCAATGACCTGATTCATCAAAAAATGAATTGGTTGAATTTTCATCTTCCATTTCACTTTCTAACACAAACCGCCCTTTCTGGCGTAAATAATCAATGATTTTATTCTTAAGAATGGCGAAAACCCACGTTTTAAACGCAGCTTGGTGCTTAAAATTGGCTAAATTCTTAAACGCACTCAAAAATGCTTCTTGCACTAAATCTTCCGCTAAATCGCGATGATGAAGCTGTAATTCTGCAAATTTCAGCATTTTTTGACGAATATCGTTGAGTTCCATATCGGAGATCGTTGCATTCATTTTAAGTCCTTTAATATTTTTTGTAAGAAATGAAAGAGAACTTCGTCTAATAGAATGAAAGATGAAATTTCTTTCTTAACGTTATTTTTACCACTCAAAAAAGGAAATTTAAAATGAAAAATATTACATTCAAAAGTGCAATTTTAGGTATGGCAGTTTTATTCGGTGCTGCGAATCTTTATGCAGAAGAGATGAAATCAGATGCGATGCCAATGAAATCTGAGCCAATGATGAAAACGGATACTATGCCAATGCAATCAGATAAAATGATGAAATCAGACGCTATGCCAATGAAATCTGACAAAATGATGAAATCAGATAAAAAAATGAAAAAAAGCAAAAAAGCACACAAAATGAATTCATCAAAAATGATGAAAGAAAAAATGTAGTTTTATTAGAAAAGTACAGGACGTCTATTTTCTCTCATTTGAACAAAACATAGGGCTTGTTAAACAAGCCCTATATATTTTCAATTTTATTTAATCACACCACACGCCATACGTGCACCGCCACCGCCAAGAGCTGCTGGATGATCTGAATGGTTATCGCCACCTGCGTGGATCATAATAGCGTGATTTTTCACTTCATCTAATTTTTTCAAACGAGGGGCAAGCACAGGTTGAGTTGCTGTACCGTCGTGTAATACGGTAAGAGCAGGTAAATCACCTAAATGGGCATCGTCAGACCAAGGGAAGCCGTGTCCTTTCGCTTTGGTTGGGTTCCAGTGACCGCCAGCCGCTAAACCTGCGGTTAATTTACCGTCTTTTTCTTTTGGCTCACAACTTGGGTTTTCGTGAATATGGAAGCCGTGCAAACCTTCACTTAAACCACTTAAGTTTGGCGTGAATACTAAACCGTAAGGCGATTCGGTAATTTCTACCGTGCCGACATCTTTGTTGCCGTGTTCAACATCTAATTGTTGAATTTTTACTACCAATTTTTGTGGTTGTTCTGCTGCTTGTGCAGAGACGGAAGTTGCAAATAATCCGCCAAAAGCTACCGCTAATGCTGTTTTAATTTTCATTTTAATTTCCTTTAGAAAGCACCGTTATCGGTGGATTTATTTTAGTCCCATCCATTCAATTTTGTACAAAATTAACAAATAGAAAAAAACATCGCATTTTGCCGTTGCTTTTTGAGCGGAAATCTTGTATTTATGCAAAGTATCACTCAAAAACAACATTATTTAATTATTCAGGAGCAACACAATGCAAAATGTCGGTTTTATCGGTTGGCGTGGAATGGTAGGGTCTGTGTTAATGGATCGTATGGTTCAAGAAAATGACTTCGCAAACATCAACCCTGTTTTCTTCACTACTTCACAAGCGGGTCAAAAAGCACCTGTTTTTGCAGGGAAAGATGCGGGCGAATTAAAAAACGCATTCGATATTGAAGAATTAGCCAAATTAGACATTATCGTAACCTGTCAAGGTGGCGACTATACCAACGAAGTCTATCCAAAATTACGTGCAGCAGGCTGGAACGGCTATTGGATTGATGCAGCATCTGCACTTCGTATGGAAAAAGATGCGATCATCGTGTTAGACCCAGTAAACCAACACGTGATTTCTGAAGGCTTGAAAAACGGCGTGAAAACCTTCGTGGGCGGTAACTGTACTGTGAGCTTGATGTTAATGGCAATCGGTGGTTTATTCGAGAAAGATTTAGTGGAATGGATCTCTGTGGCAACCTACCAAGCGGCATCTGGTGCAGGTGCGAAAAATATGCGTGAATTGCTTTCACAAATGGGTTTATTGCGCGATGCGGTGAAAGATGAATTAGCAAATCCAGCTTCTTCAATCTTAGACATTGAACGTAAAGTGACCGCTGAAATGCGTTCAGACAGCTTCCCAACTGAAAACTTTGGTGCAGCATTAGGTGGCAGCCTTATTCCTTGGATCGACAAATTATTACCAGAAAGCGGACAGACCAAAGAAGAATGGAAAGGCTATGCAGAAACCAACAAAATCCTTGGTTTAAGCGACAACCCAATCCCTGTTGATGGTTTATGCGTGCGTATTGGTGCATTACGTTGCCACAGCCAAGCATTCACCATCAAACTGAAAAAAGATTTACCATTAGCGGAAATCGAACAAATCATCGCATCACACAACGAGTGGGTGAAAGTGATTCCAAACGACAAAGAAACCACATTACGCGAACTCACACCTGCGAAAGTAACAGGCACATTAAGCGTACCAGTGGGTCGTTTACGCAAATTGGCAATGGGCCCTGAATACTTAGCCGCCTTCACTGTGGGCGACCAATTATTATGGGGTGCTGCAGAGCCAGTTCGTCGTATTTTGGTGCAATTAACAAAATAATCTTTAAGATTGTAGGGTGTGTGAACCGCAAGGTTCACGCACCTTTTTTCTTATACAAGCGGTCATTTTTAGCCCCATTTTTAAATCCTATGAAAAAACCAACTCATCCAATCAAAATTGTCTTTTTCGACATTGACTACACGCTCTACATCAAAGACGAAGCCCGTATTCCGCAATCAATCACTGAACAAGTGATCCCTCGCTTAAAAGCAAAAGGCATTATTCCCGCCATCGCTACTGGGCGAAATTACGAAGGTTTCCCGAAAGCCTTAAAACCTCTGATGAATGAAAACGGCTTTGAGCTTTTTGTGACCATTAACGGGCAAGATAATCTCTATCAAGGCAAGCAAATTTCAGCTTATCGTTTAACCATTCCTCGCATTCAGCAAGTGATTGAGAAACTCGAAAAGCTCGGTATTAAGTATGCTTTTGTCAGCCGCGATGATGTGGCGGTATCTGAAAATGATGAAATCGTTTGGAATGCCACCTCACCAATTACACCAGATTATAAAGTAGATCCGAGTTTCTATTTAAAAGACACCACAGTGCAGATGCTTGCCTATTATCCTGAAGATCGAGAGCAAGAGGTGCGTGAAGCGGGCGTATTAGGCGATGATTTAAAAGCCGTCCGTTGGCACGAAAATGCGGTGGATATTTTGCTGAAAGACAATTCAAAAGCACGCGGCATTCAAGATGTACTCAAGCATTTCGGTTTTGGCATTGAAAACGCAATGGCATTTGGCGATGGGTTAAATGACGTAGAAATGCTTGAAACGGTCGGTTTTGGTGTGGCAATGGGCAATGCTGAACCTGAGCTTAAACCACTAGCGGATTTTGTCACGAAAGACATTCGCGAAGATGGGATTTTGTATGCGTTGGAAACACTAGAAATCATCTAACAAGCGGTCAAATTTTGACATAAAAACGCAAGTTGTTTTTTTAACACTTGCGTTTTTTATTTGTAAAGAAAACACAAAAAACAACCGCTTATCAATTGGTTTCTTGAATGAAAAAAAGATCAAAATTTTAACAGAGTGAGAGAAATTTCAGCGAATGATTCTTAATAGTGTGATGAAGATCACAAAACGAAAAAAATCCCGTTGTTCTTGCCCGTTTTCTCCCTAAAATGACTCCAATTTTTTACTCCGTGTAATAAACCCAATTTTAAACTTTCCTTAAAGGAGCAAACTATGCGTATTGCGATTATTATCGCGACCCACGGTTGTGCTGCCGAGCAACTTCTCAAAACCACAGAGATGTTAATCGGCGAGCAAGACGATGTGGCGTTTATTGATTTCGTCCCAGGTGAAAACGCTGAGACGATTATCGGCAAATATCAGGCGTTGGTTGATGGACAACTAGCAGGCTGCGATAAGGTGCTTTTCCTTGTTGATATGTGGGGCGGCAGTCCGTTTAATGCGGCAAACCGCTTCCAAGAAGGCAAAGGCAATATGGACGTGGTTGCTGGGGTGAATGTGCCAATGTTGGTCAACACTTGTATGGCGCGTGATGATGTGGAAAGCCTTGAAGAGCTGGTGGAAATCGCCCTTGAATCTGGCTCAACAGGTGTTCGTTCGCTCAATCATCAACCTGAAGCCCCTGCTGAAGCTGCACCTGTGCAAGCGGCTGCACCCGCTGCCCCTGCTGCACCACAAGCGCCAGTGGAAGATGATGGTCGCCGTATGGTGATTGCTCTAGCTCGTATTGATGACCGCTTGATTCACGGTCAGGTAGCAACAGTGTGGACAAAAGAGAGCAAGGTGAAACGCATTATCGTGGTAAACGATGATGTCGCAAAAGATAAAGTGCGTAGCACAATGCTCAAAAGCGTTGCGCCGTTGGGCGTAACCGCACACGTTGTTGATGTGGAGAAAATGATCCGCGTGTATAACAACCCAGAATATGGTGATGAACGTGTGATGTTACTTTTCACCAATCCAACCGATGTATTGAGATTGATTGAAGGCGGTGTGCCGTTAACAACCATCAACGTGGGCGGTATTTCTCATAAAGATGGCAAAAAAATGGTGAGCCACGCTGTTGCGGTGGATCAAAAAGATATTGATGCGTTCAAAGCCATTGATAGCAAAGGGGTTGAGCTCGAAGTACGTAAAGTCTCTAGCGATAGCCGCCAAGCAATGATGGATCTTTTAAAGAAAAATAACTTAATTTAAGGGTAACAATTATGGAACTTTCCGCTTTACAAATTCTTTTAGTGTTCCTTGCCGCGTGTATTTCAGGGGCAGGTTCAATTCTTGACGAATGGCAAACACAACGTCCTATCGTGGCTTGTACTTTAGTCGGTCTTGCCCTTTCTGTGGGTTCAGCAGACTCCATTGAAATCATCAAAACCGCGGTGATCATCGGTGGTACGCTAGAGTTAATGGCATTAGGTTGGATGAACATCGGTGCAGCCGTTGCACCAGATGCTGCATTAGCTTCTGTGGTTTCAACCATCTTGGTTATCGTGGGCGGACAAGAAATCGCCACGGGGATTGCAGTAGCGATTCCACTTGCAGCTGCAGGTCAAGTACTGACTTATATCGTGCGTGCCATTACCGTGGGCTTCCAGCACGCAGCAGATAAATCAATTCAAGACGGTAACTTAAGCCGCCTAGACTGGTTGCACCGTGGTGCGTTAATGCTACAAGTAATGCGTATTGCTATTCCAGCGCTTATCGTTGCCTTAAGTGCAGGTACAGACAGCGTGCAAACCATGTTGAATGCGATTCCGCCAGTAGTAACCACAGGCTTGAAAATCGCAGGCGGCTTTATCGCAGTGGTAGGTTATGCGATGGTGATCAATATGATGCGTGCAAGACATTTAATGCCGTTCTTCTTCGCAGGTTTCGTTGTGGCAGGTTTCACCGACTTCAACCTTGTCGCACTCGGTGCACTAGGCACAATTATGGCGCTACTTTACATTCAATTACACCCGAAATATAACAAAAGCCAACAAGTTGTTGTAGCACAAGCACAAGACAACGGCTTAGACAACCGCTTAGATTAAGAAGGAATTCCCTATGACAACTGAAATCAAAAAAGTAACGAAAAGCGACTTAAATGCGGTTGTGCGCCGTTCAAACCTTTTCCAAGGCTCATGGAACTTTGAGCGTATGCAAGGCTTAGGTTTTGCCTATGCAATGGTGCCTGTTATCAAACGCTTATACCCAGATCCGAGTTCACCTGAACGCAAAGCGGCAATCAAACGCCACCTTGAATTCTTCAACACCCAACCATTCGTGGGTGCACCAATTTTAGGTGTTACCATTGCGATGGAAGAAGAACGTGCAAACGGTAAAGAGATTGACGATGCGGCAATCAACGGGATCAAAGTGGGTTTAATGGGGCCACTCGCTGGCGTGGGCGATCCAATTTTCTGGGGAACTGTACGTCCAGTATTTGCCGCCCTTGGTGCTGGCATTGCCTTAACAGGTTCATTATTAGGCCCGATTTTATTCTTCCTTTTATTTAACCTTGTGCGTTTAGCCGCACGTTACTACGGTGTCACTTACGGCTATAAAAAAGGCTTGGACGTTGTGCAGGATATGAGCGGCGGTCTATTACAAAAACTGACTGAAGGCGCTTCAATCCTCGGCTTATTCATTATGGGTGCATTAGTACAAAAATGGACAAGCATTAACGTGCCGCTCGTGGTTTCCACCATCACAATGCAAGATGGCACAACGCAAACCACCACCGTGCAACAAATTTTAGATAGCTTAATGCCAGGCTTATTACCACTATTACTCACCTTTGCGTGTATGTGGTTATTACGCAACCGCGTGAACGCACTTTGGATTATCGTCGGCTTCTTCGCTATCGGTATCTTAGGCGCAGCTACTGGTGCATTAGCTTAATTTAGCCACTACAAGCGGTTTGTTTTGAGGTATGATTTGCAAAATCTTCTTCAAAATCAACCGCTTATTTTATTATTATGACAAACGCTATTCTTATTTTCGGCATTCTCGCCGCCCTTTGTTTCGCCATTTACGATCAAGTAATTATGCCCAAACGCTTGGGTGAAACCCGCTTAGCCATTCCGCTCCAAAAACAAGCAAAAACCGACTCTTGGATTCTTATCGGCTTATTCAGCCTTTCGCTGATTTACGGCATTCAACACGGCATTTCAGCTTTTACCCTTTACTTGTTAGGCTTTGCGATTTTGCTTACTGTCTATCTTGCTTTTCTACGCTCGCCACGTTTACTGCTCAAACAAAGTGGCTTTTTCTTTGGCAATGTTTTCTTTGAATATCAAAACATCGCACAGATCAATCTGGCAGAAAATCAGATTTTAGTGATTGATATGAAAAACGGTAGAAGATTATTGGTCAGAATTGAAAATAAAGAAGATGTTGAAAAGGCAGTGTGGTTCTTTGGTGGGTATAAAAAATAGTTAAATAAAATGAAGGCATAGTAACCTTTACTATGCCCTCTATTGCTATTTATGAGCTAAAATCCCTTCCGCACAAGCGTAAGCCGAAGACCACGCCCATTGGAAATTATAGCCGCCAAGCCAGCCTGTTACGTCTAACACTTCCCCAATAAAATAAAGCCCAGAAACCTCTTTAGCTTCCATTGTTTTTGAAGAAATATAATCTGTATCCACGCCCCCCATCGTCACTTCTGCAGTGCGATAGCCTTCAGTGCCATTTGGAAGAAACTGCCAATGGTGAATAAATTGCTCAAGATGTTGCAATTCCGCTTTGCTAAGTTGGGCAATAACTTGATCTTTCAATAATTGTTGTTCAAACCAAAGCTCCACCAATTTTTTCGGAAGATGGCGGCTTAATACGGTTTTTAGCTGTAATTTCGGCGAAGATTGACGCAGCTCCTGCACAATATCGAGAATGTTATTCGTAGGCAATAAATCAATCTCAATCGTTTCACCCATTTGCCAATAATTCGAAATCTGCAAAATCGCAGGACCAGAAAGCCCACGATGGGTAAACAACATTTGATTACTAAAGCTGATGCGATCATTACTTGCGGTAATCGGCAAGGCAATGCCCGAAAGCGTGGCGAAAGGCTTGTCGCTCTCTTTCCACGTGAAAGGCACAAGGCTTGCTCGAGGGGCAATCACAGGAATATCAAACTGTTCGGCAACCTTATAACCGAACGGGCTGGCTCCTAAGGCTGGCATAGAAAGTCCGCCTGTTGCGATAACCAAATGTTCCGCTTGGTAAGTTTCACTAGCGGTCTGAATTTCAAAATGATTTGCAAATTTTTCAACAGAAATCACCGCTTGTCGAAGCTCAATCTCTACCTTGCCTTTATCGCATTCACTCTGCAAAAGCTGAACGATTTGTTCAGCTCCTTCATCGCAGAAAAGCTGCCCTAACTCTTTTTCGTAGTAAGCAATGCCATATTGTGCCACCAAGCCGATAAAATCCCAGTTGGTGTAACGAGCGAGTGCCGATTTAACAAAATGGCGATTTTGGCTTAAATAGTGCTGTGGTGTTACATCAAGGTTAGTGAAATTACAAAAACCACCGCCCGACATCAAAATCTTGCGTCCGATTTTTTTGCCTGAATCAAGCACTACTACACACTTGCCTGCTTGCCCGAGTTGAGCCGCACAAAATAAGCCTGAAGCCCCCGCCCCGATAATGATCACATCCGCTTTTTTCATTAGAAGTTTAATACCTTATCGGCATCCATCGTCCAATCGGCAAGCTCCACAAGCGTGCCAATTTCTACGCCCTCTGCAAGCGGAAGTTCGGTGATACCGCGTGCATTAGTGCAGGTTTTGCAAAGTTTCACCACCGCACCTTGCGATGTAAGAATTTCTAACATCTGTTGTACGTGATAGCCTTCAGCAGGATTTTGTTTCGCAAGCCCTGCGGTTACCGCATCCGACATTAAAAAGAGCTTAATTTCCGCTTTGTGCTGCTCTTGAATTTGCAACGCTAAACGCAAACCGCTAAAGAAAGATTCATTACCGTAAGGGGCTGAATTGATGATAAAAAGTAGTTTTTGCATAGCCATCTCCTTATTTTGAACTATTTTGATTTTGAAAGTGAATTTAAAATGACCTTTTCTAAAGGTTGATAATCTTTATGATATTTTATGGCTTCATTTTCTTCTAATAAAAATTGAATATGTTCCGCATTACTGAGCGTCTGAATCATTAATTTATTTACTTCAACATCACGAGCCATATAAATCACATCCTGAGAATGTTTATTCCAATCTAACTTAAAACCACAATTAAAACTTAATTGTCTGAAGAATTCTCGTAATGTTCTACTATTTCCATCAGGGAAAGGGTGAATATGATCTAAACGAGAATATAAATGAGATATTATCTTTGCATACTGCTCTATTGATAATTTCTTAAATTTTTCAATATCAATATTGTTGAGAATATTTGTAATTTCTGTAATATCTTTCTCGGACATATTACTATAGCAAACAGATGTAGTGCCAAAACCTTTTAAATGACGCTGTTTACGCCATAGTTTATTACTTTCTACTGTAACGGCAGGACGAAATTTACCTGCAAATTCTGGCGTATCTTGAAATATATAAGCATTAATCTCAATAAGATGATTAATATCAAACCGTCCTTTAACTGGATTTTTCTGGAGTTGAGCAATCCTTAAAAAAGACTTAATATCTTTTCTTTCTTCAGGCGTATTGTAGGTAATAAACATATTTTATTTATCTACTATTTTTAAAAACATATTAGAAAACTGTTCGTCGGTTAAATCTCCTTTAATATATTCTTCCGTAAGCCCTAAAAGCTCATCAGATAAATAAATCCCCTCCAATCCTACGCTACCTTTTGCATATTCAATCGCTTCACGACGTTGAGTTTGTTCTTCAATAGAAATCATTATATTCTCCTTAACTTAATACAAATAAGGTGGAGCTAAGTCCACCTTATTTTATTTACTCAATCACAGGCTTTTCACCATTCTCAACACATTCTTTACCCACAATCACTTTTTTCGCGTTTAGTGTTGGTAAATCATACATTGTATCAAGCAATAAATTCTCTACGATTGAACGTAAGCCACGTGCACCTGTTTTACGGGCTATCGCTTTTTTCGCAATTGCTACAAGGGCTTCTTGGGTGAATTCAAGTTCTACGTTTTCCATTTGGAATAATGCTTGATATTGTTTGATAATCGCATTCTTCGGCTCGGTTAAAATTTGAATCAATGCGTGTTCGTCAAGCTCTTGTAATGGTGTTACCACAGGCAGACGACCGATTAATTCTGGAATTAAACCGAAACGAACTAAATCTTCAGGCTCAACTTGTTTGAATAATTCTGTTAAGTCTTGGCGATCTTTATCGTTTTTCAATTCTGCCGCAAAACCGATTCCGCCTTGTTTATTGGTACGTGATTCGACAATTTTATCCAAGCCCGCAAATGCCCCACCACAAATAAAGAGGATTTTTGAGGTATCGACAGGAATGGTTTCACCTTTCGGGTGCTTGCGTGAACCTTGTGGGTTGATATTCGCCACAGTGCCTTCGAGCAATTTTAACAAGGCTTGTTGCACGCCTTCGCCCGAAACATCACGGGTGATTGAAGCACTTTCTGATTTACGCGTGATTTTGTCGATCTCATCAATAAAGACGATTCCGCGTTCTGCTTGTTCGGCATCAAAATCGCATTTCATCAACAATTTTTGGATCACGTTTTCTACGTCTTCGCCCACATAACCTGCTTGAGTTAAGGTGGTAGCATCAGCAACGGCAAATGGTACGTTTAAGCGACGAGCTAAAGTTTCCGCCAAAAGCGTTTTACCGCTCCCTGTCGGGCCGATTAACAAAATGTTACTTTTGCCCAATTCCACGCCGTTGGTCACTTCGTGGTTAGACAACGCACTTTTTAAGCGTTTGTAGTGGTTGTAAACGGCAACGGATAACACTTTTTTTGCATGTTCTTGCCCGATGACATAGTCATTTAAATGGGCGTGTAATTCGTGCGGTGTTGGCACTTTATCGAAGAATTTTTGTTCATCGCTGCTTTCATCAATTAATGGCTCTTCTTCACCGTTAAGTAAGTTGTACGACTCTTCGATACACTCATTACAGATAAAGCCTTCTGTGCCTTCAACAAGCTGATCGACTTCTGAGCGTTTTTTACCGCAGAAACTGCAGTGAGGTTCTTTTTCAAATGCCATTAAGCCACCTCACCACGAGAAGTTAATACTTTATCAATCAAACCATATTCCATTGCTTCTTGTGCCGACATAAAGTTATCACGCTCAGTATCTGCCGCCACTTTTTCAAATGGCTGACCGCTGTGCTCCGCCATTTTTCGCGTCAGCATCTCTTTTAATTTTAAGATTTCTTGAGCTTGAATTTGAATATCGGTTGCTTGCCCACGTGCACCACCAAGAGGTTGGTGAATCATCACACGAGCATTTGGTAGTGCAAAACGTTTACCTTTTGCACCGCCTGAAAGCAAGAATGCACCCATTGAACAAGCCTGCCCCGTGCAAAGGGTTGCTACATCAGGCTTGATGAAATTCATGGTGTCGTAAATTGCCAATCCTGCCGTTACCACACCACCAGGGCTATTGATGTAAAGATAGATGTCTTTTTCAGGATCTTCAGCTTCCAAGAAGAGCAGTTGAGCCACAATCAAGTTCGCCATATTGTCTTCAACTTGACCATTTAAGAAAATAATACGCTCTTTTAACAAGCGTGAAAAAATATCGTATGAGCGTTCACCCTTCGGGGTTTGCTCAACAACCATAGGAACTAATGACATAAATTTTATCCTTATTGAATTCGGTAAAATGGGGCTATTCTAGCAAATTTTCATAAAATCATTAACAACAAGCGGTCATATTGTTAAAATCTTTTGCCACTTTTATTGAGGAAAAACAATGAATCTAGCCGAAATTTATGAAAAATTTGCTCTTTGCAAATCGTGGGAAGAAAGATACCGCCTGCTTATTCAACTTAGCCGCCAATTGCCTAAATTAAGCGAGGCAGAATTAGCAAACGTGCCTGAAATTCACGGCTGCGAAAGCCGCTTATGGTTTGCTTTTGAAAAAAATCCGCGAAAAGTGACCTCTTATAGCGATGCACGTTTGATGCAAGGAATTTTAATGATTGTACAAACCGCATTGTTGGAAAAAAATGAGGCTGAGTTAGCCGATTTCAAGCTTCAACAAATGTTTGATGAATTAAAAATCACGCCACATTTGACCAGCACAAGATTAAATGGTTTACAGCAAATACAAAATTTAATTTTTTAATCGAAATGAATAATAAAAAAAGCGTTACTATCGTAAGCATTACAGGTAATCAAGATTATACTGAAGGTGCCAAGCACGCTATTGTTCAAAGTTATCTTGAATTACAAAGTAGAATTAACGATCTTCGTTGTTTATTAATTAGCCCAGAGAAACCGAAAAATCTGCCTGATTATATTCAATATATTCCTTGTTCTCCTTTTAGTTATATAGAATATAACATTTTCTTACTTTATTCTTTATCTGAACTGATTGAAACAGATTTTGCTCTTATTGTTCAAAGTGACGGCTGGGTAATGAATGGAAAAAATTGGGATGATAAATTCTTTGAATATGATTACATTGGTGCACCAATTCCTATTTTAATAGACGTCAATGATAATGAAAAATTATATCTCATTAATTTCTGGCTAAATCATTATAATAATATTCCTAACAATATGTATGAACCACAAAATGGTGGTTTTTCTCTCCGTAGCAAAAAATTATTAGAAGCACCTAGAAAATTAGCACTTAACTGGAATATTTCTGCACCTAATTTATTTGAAACAGAACCACTAAAATTAAAGTGGAAAAATAATATTCATAATGAAGATATATTTTTATCTGCTATTAAGAGAAAAGTTTTGGAAGAGAATGGAATTAAATTTGCCCCAAGAGAAATCGCAGCACGATTTTCAGTTGAAACTATTGTCGTACAACAAGAACTTGGACTTATGCCTTCTGAAATTTTGGGTTGTCACTGCTCGAGTAATGCCACACTCATTGATCATCAAACGGTTCAACTAAATTTTGACGTGCATTCCGAGAATGATTTATACAATAATTTTCTGATACAAGCATTGCTACATTCAGGTCATCAATTCGTTGTAAAGCCAAGCAATTGAATCATTTAGGTATAGCCAAAAAATAGCCAATCAGGTAAAATAAGCCCGATTTTTTAGCGTGGAGCAAGTCGAAAACTTCGCTCTACGCTTTTCTTTTCTCATTATTGATTAACCTATTATAGACTATGGCAAAATTACATATCACCACTTGGGGCTGCCAAATGAATGAGTATGACTCTTCAAAAATGGCGGATCTCTTAAATTCTACCCACGGTTTAGAACTCACCGACAATCCTGAAGAAGCGGACGTATTGTTGCTCAACACTTGTTCAATCCGTGAAAAAGCACAAGAGAAAGTATTCTCACAATTAGGTCGTTGGAAAAACTGGAAGAAAGACAAGCCTGATTTAATCATTGGTGTGGGCGGTTGCGTGGCTTCACAAGAAGGTGAACATATTCGCGAACGTGCACCCTTTGTTGATATTGTTTTCGGGCCACAAACCTTACACCGCTTGCCTGAAATGATTAACAAAATCCGTGGTGGCGACCGTGCTATCGTGGATATTTCTTTCCCAGAAATCGAAAAATTCGACCGCTTGCCAGAACCCAAAGCCGAAGGCCCGACGGCATTCGTATCGATTATGGAAGGCTGCAACAAATACTGCTCATTCTGCGTAGTGCCTTACACCCGTGGCGAAGAAGTTTCTCGCCCTGTCGATGATGTATTATTTGAAATCGCTCAACTGGCAGAACAAGGCGTGCGTGAAGTGAATTTGCTGGGTCAAAACGTGAATGCTTACCGTGGAGAAACCTTCGACGGTGGCATTTGCACCTTCGCAGAATTATTACGTTTAGTGGCGGCAATCGACGGTATCGACCGCGTGCGTTATACCACTAGCCACCCGATTGAATTTACTGATGACATCATCGAAGTGTATCGCGACACCCCTGAATTAGTAAGCTTCTTACACTTACCAATCCAAAGTGGTGCAGACCGCATTTTAACAATGATGAAACGTAACCACACTGCGTTAGAATATAAAGCGATTATCCGCAAATTGCGTGAAGTGCGCCCGAATATTCAAATCAGCTCAGACTTCATCGTGGGCTTCCCAGGTGAAACCGCGGAAGATTTCGAGCAAACAATGAAAGTGATTGAGCAAGTGAATTTCGATATGAGCTTTAGCTTCATCTACTCTGCACGCCCAGGCACACCTGCGGCAGATATTCCTGATGATGTGAGCGAAGACGAGAAAAAAGAGCGTTTGGCTCGCTTGCAACAACGCATCAACCACCAAGCAATGCAATTCAGCCGTGCAATGCTTGGCACAGAACAACGCATTTTGGTGGAAGGTCCGTCGAAAAAAGACATTATGGAATTAACAGGTCGTACAGAAACCAACCGTGTCGTAAACTTTGTGGGTACGCCAGATATGATCGGGAAATTCGTGGACGTGAAAATCACCGATGTTTACACCAACTCATTACGCGGCGAAGTGGTTCGCACCGAAGATGAAATGGGTTTACGCGTGGTAGAATCCGCCGCCAGCGTCATTGCCCGCACCCGCAAAGAAGATGAACTTGGCGTGGGGCAATATGTGGTAAATCTTTAAGATTTGCAAATCCTAGCAAAAATTTAACCGCTTAAATAGCGTAACGATATAAGAAATTAGCTCCTTCGGGAGCTATTTTTTTGCCTGAAATTTACGCAGAATAAAACTATTTTTGTGATCTCGCTCGAAAATCTACATTTTTCTGCTAGGCGATTTTCTCCATCATTTTTATGCTTGCACAGTTAAAAATGGAGAGATTATGTCTTTAGCAATAGTTTATAGCCGTGCATCCGTGGGGGTTGAAGCCCCTTTAGTCACAATTGAAGTGCATATTAGTAATGGTAGCCCTAAAATGACGATTGTAGGCTTACCTGAAACCACCGTTAAAGAGGCTGCCGATCGTGTGAGAAGTGCGTTAATTAACGCCAATTTTTTCTATCCGCCACAACGGATTACCATCAACCTAGCCCCGGCGGATCTACCGAAAGAAGGCGGGCGTTTTGATTTACCCATTGCGATTGGTATTCTTGCAGCATCTGGACAAATTGATTCTGATCTACTCAAACGGTTTGAATTTCTTGGCGAACTGGCTCTTACGGGTTCATTGCGTGGCGTACAGGGGGCAATTCCTGCTGTTATCTCTGCCGAAAAAGCCAAGCGGCAGATGATTCTAGCCAAGCAAAATGCCAATGAAGCTTCGCTCGTATCAAATGCTAAAACCCATTTTGCTCACTCATTATTGCAAGTGGTGAATTTTCTCAACCGCCGCGATACATTGCCTATCGCTCAAGAAATTCCGCAACAAGAAGTCGAAAATCTACCGCTTGTAAAGCGTGATTTAACCGATATTATTGGGCAACAACACGCTAAACGAGCGTTAACCATTGCCGCAGCTGGGCAACATAACCTGCTTTTTCTTGGTCCACCAGGGACGGGAAAAACAATGCTTGCGAGCCGATTGGCAGATCTTCTGCCTGAAATGACAGATGAAGAGGCAATCGAAACCGCTTCCGTCACTAGCCTTGTGCAAAATGAGCTCAATTTTACTAACTGGAAAAACCGTCCGTTTAGAGCACCCCATCACAGTGCCTCAATGGTGGCATTGGTGGGTGGGGGATGTTAAAATTACAAATAACTGTCAAACGATACAAATAATTGTCGCCTTATAATCTAGATCATTTATAATCTACTTACCTATTTAAGTGACTGAAAAGGAAGTGGATTATGTCATATTTTGACGAGAATAATTTAGAGAGAGTTCGCTGGCGTTGTTCGCTTAATTTAGAAAAGTATTTTGAAAAACCTCTTCGCGGTTTTTACCATAAAGAACATGAGTACGTTGCTACTTGGTATGAAAACCGTCTTTCGCTAGATAAATCTAAAACACTTGTTGAAGTCACTTTTATCAATTTAACCAATCCTACCTATACAAACAAGAAAACAGGTGAAGAGTACCAAAGTTTCTTCAAGATTGCCTTACCTATTAACTATCTACATAAAATTCCGTTCGGTAGCATTTGGAAAAATGGTGAATCGGAGTATAAGTTCAAGCTTAAAGAGTTTAAAGTTACCTTCTCAAAGAGTAAAGGATTGGCTTATAAGGCACTTTGGATGGATAAGGAATCACCACATCCATTTGAAGCGGATAAATATGTTTATCCATCTTATTTGAGAACATTTAAAGGGGACGGGAATCGGTTACTTGTTATTAAGCCTGAAGGTGATAGTAAGTCTTATATCGTTCATCCACTACACTTTTTTATGGCTCACTATGGTTATTCAAGTGAGTTAAAACGTATCTTGATTACAGACAGTTGGAGTAAGATTGAGAAAAAACTACACCTGAATGAATCCTTTGAAGAAAAAGGTGTATTTGTACCAAATAACCTTTCCACGAAAGATGCGGTCTTTCTTTATCACTTGAAACACGATGCTTATACAAAAGCAGTTGTAAAAGATGTAACAGCTAAGATCATTTTTTCTAAAGGTCAAGAAAATCCGAATTATCTTATTCCTTGCTGGCACGACAAACCAATCATGCTTTCATTCTATGGTATTGAGTTAGGAAATTCTGTGCTTTGCTGCCAGATTACAGGGATTAGCCAACCACAAGGCGAGCCAATTAACCTTTATTACCATTCTGCAATAAAAACAAATAAAGGTGGTAAAGGACAAAAAGACGGAGAACCTCAATACAGAACACGAAAACAAGAGCGAGAACATGAACTTGAAAAGCTCGATATTGCATTAGATAACGTGAATAACCTTGTAACGGCTGGTGTTATTGAACATCTGAAATTACTTGGTGAAGAGCGAACAATTAACCGTATTCAGCTTGTTCAAGAAACTGAAAAAGGTGGCAAAGTTAAATTCTTAAATTACGATGAACCAGAAAATTACGGTGTAGGTGAGAAACAAGGAAAAACAGGTCTTACAGGCATTGCCAACTGTTTCTATGATATTCCAAATACGGATGAAATCAAAGGAAAATCACGCCTTGATACCGTTTGGGAACATGCTAAACGCCTATGCAATGAACAAGGTGCTAAGGTCTATTGGTACACACCTAAACTAGGATTTAGGGAAAACGATAAGTTTACGTTAGTCTCATTAGAAGAAATCCTTGATTCTCTGGAACAATACTATCCAGCCGCAGCGTTAATATTGCGAGTAGATGTGCAACAAAGAACATTCTTTGTTCTAAGCTTTCCTGCAAGAAATGAAAAAGAAAACTCAGGTTTTAGTAGTGTTGTTTACGAACCTCAAAATATTCAACAATTCCTATCAGGTGAAGGTGACATTTATAGTCGAGATGAAAACCTGTTCAAGCTATTGATTGAAATTGTATCAAGCGAAGGCGTAAGCAGCGATTACGTTGATTCTAAGGGCGGGAAAATGTCGTTATTTAGACATGTAGAAGCTATAAAGACAAACAATAACTGGGTTTGGAACGGTATTAAAAAATTACTCTAAATTTTAGGAAATCATAATGAATAAAAGTTTCACACTATTACTGTTGGCTATTTCAGGGATGAGCTATGCCAATTACAGTAACCAATATAACAATAATACCTACAACAATGTTCAGTATGGAAATACAACTTTCCATCAAGACCCTCGCTACATGTATAACTACCGTCTCGGTAACTCAGGACCTTACACCTACAATTACAATGTAGAAGATATGAACGGCTCAGGAGCTTATGGAGACTGCACGATGACAGGCAAATATGGCGATTGCACACTCATTAATGAAAATGGTGACGAGGTGTACGCTGATGCTGAATGGATCCGTAATGGTGTAATGATTGTCATTGATGAAGATGGCAATGAATACGAAATGGAAGCTCAATAAAATTGGAATATTAGAAGGAATATTGAATGAATAATATACATGCAGTTTTTACATCTCAGGAAGAAGGTTTTAAGTATAAAATTCGTCCATCTCAAAAAGATGTTAATACACTAGATGAAGCAAAACGTTCAGTTAAAAAATGTTTAAAGGAAAATCTAAAAGCACATTTAGAATATCAAGGCATATATAGAATTTCACCAAAATTTAGAATTCAAGGATCTTGGGCGTATAGAACTTGTAATGCACCAGCTAAACAAGGTCAAGAAATGGATATTGATTATGGCGTATATTTGCCAGTAAGTGCATTTAACGGTTTTGACTCAGAGGTGCAAAGCGATCAAGCAAAAGAATATTTTGAGGTAATCGAATCAACACTTAGAACGCTTTGTTACGAAAAAGGATGGGAACTAGATAACTCTAAATCATCATGTGTCAGAATAAAAATTCAAGATAACGCACATATGGATATACCGCTTTATGCCGTGCCAGATGATATGTTCGATACTTTTAAAGAGAAAGAAGAAATTAGATATTCTTCAGAATCGCTAGTAATGGATTCTATAAATGAAGATTGGGTTGCGTTAAGTGAAGATTTCGTAGTTTATTCGGAAGAATCTTTGCAGGATATGAATATTCAAACTATTCATATGGCGAAAAGAGATGGAAGTTGGCAGTCTAGTGATTGTGAAATCATTCGCCAGTGGTTTGATGATAGGCTAGCTCAAGAATCAGATAAAGGAAGACAATTACGGAATATTTGTCGATATTTAAAAGCATGGCGTGATTGGGTTTTTGATGAGAGAGGAGCGCCAAGCTCTATTTTACTGATGATTATAGCTTGTAAGCATTATAAATACGAACAGTATAGAGATGATTTAGCATTATTGCATATTTTAAAAAAATTGGCTGAATCTTTAAATGGCCCTGTGTATGAAAATATTAAAGATCATGAAGATGAAGATTTTAATAGAATGAAAGATGCAGAAAGGGAAAATGCTAAAATTCATGCTGATTATTTGTATAGAAGCTTTTCTAGTAGCTTAAATTCATCAAACAAAGGTGATGTTTTACAATCATTGATAAGACAATGGGGAGAACGTATTCCTAATAATCCTAATTTAATTAAACAAGATCCATATTCAACACCCTCATTAGTTCAAAGTGTTATTACTCCACAAACTCCATTGAGACAAGGATAATGAATTATTATGAATGGCAAACAGTTGATGGTTCTTTTACTGTAAGAATTGATAAATCTGTTTTGAACGAATTGGACAAATACAGGCAAACGATACAAGGTAATGAACCAGAGTCTTTAGGTCTTTTAGTTGGTGAGGTTTGGAAAACAGCTTTTTGGGTAAGATATATAACCAAACCTAACAAGTCAGATAAATGTTATCGGTTTCTTTGTGAAAGAACTGAAGAATCTGCTATATCAAATTATCAGCTTTTAAAAGCTTTAAATATAAAATCGGGAAATCGATGGCATTATTTGGGAGAATGGCATACTCATCCACAAACATCACCAATACCTTCACATCAAGATTATATCGGATGGTCGTTTCTGCCTGAAAATAGTTACTTTAATCAAAATATAAGGCTATTTATGATCTGTAGTTCTAACAATTATTACTTAGATTGGTTGGCTATACAAATTGATGGTGTATTTCACAAGTTAGTACTCAAGTATGAATGATATTAGACAATTAGTAATAGAAGCGCTATCAATCAGGGGTTATATTCCTATTTTTGATTTAGATCTAAAATTAGAAAAAGATAAAAACACCTCAATGTTTTATGAAGGAAATATAAAAATAGAGGATAATGTAATCAAGTTTTTATTAGACTTTTCAAATTTATCTCTATTGGATTTTCCTAACGTATATTTTCTTGAAGAAACGGTAAATTTCTTAAATAATAAATATATTCATATTCAGGAGCCTATTCCGCATCTAAGAAAGGAAAAGAGTTTATATAAAGATAGTTATTTATATTCTATTTGTTACCAATTACATAATTCCAATACCGTTCCTAGAGATAATATATTTTTAATATTAGATATAGTAGAAAAACATCTACATGATTTTCTAAACAAAATCATTCATAAAGATTTATTTATTAATGAATATGTAGTTGATTTTGGCGGCAGTGTTCTTTCTCTAATTAATTTAAACGAGAAATTTGAAAACTGGTTTATGTCTAAATATAAAGGAGGATGGTATTTTTTTGAGTGCGACTATAAAAATTGTTGTTTAAATCTAAATTTAAAAATAAAGAGAGAGGTTTTTGAGGTAAATCATAGCTCAACCCCTGATTTCTCGTATTTAATAAGAGAAGATAAAGTTTCTATAAAAGATTTTCAAGAATTTATAAAAAGATGGGATATTTTATCTTATAAAAAATTTATGTCATTTCTAAAGACACCCAGTTTTTCAAAAGAATTTGTTTTTATATGGAAGGGAATGACTTTGGCAGGTTATTTTAAATGGGAAAGAAATACAGATAAGTCACTAAACTCTTCAGAAAACAAACATCTGAGAGATGAGAATGTTTATTTTGTGAATACTCAGATATTAGATTTCAAAAAAAATGTTTTGAGAAATTTACCAGATAAAAGTTCTCAGGGATTATTGCAGAAAAAGGTCCTGCTAGTTGGCTTGGGAGCGATTGGTGGATACATGGCAGAAGCGTTAGTAAAATTAGGAGCTGGAATAGAATCCGATTTTGTTTTGGTAGATAAAGATATTCTTGAAGCTGATAACGTTGGTAGGCATTTGTTAGGGTTTCAGTTTTGTGGAAATTTTAAATCTTTAGCGCTTATTTCTTACTTACAATCAAACTCTTTCTTTCAATTGACAAAAATTAGATCTGAAATAAAGGATATTTCATCATTTAATAATTCATTTTTTGAAAATGAAAATTTTGATCTAATTATTGATGCAACAGGAAGTATTGAGGTACAAGAATATCTGAATGAGATGATCCAGTCGTTATCTAAAGAAACACGCCCTATATTACAACACTTGTGGGTTTTTGGTAATGGCGAATGTGTACAAGCTTTATGGGTAGATCCTGAAATTCAAACTGCAAGAGGAGGGTGCATTTCTTGTTTGGGATCTTCTAGTAAGGGGTTACATCAGGAATTATTACCCGTTCAGAATTTATTACCTGAACAACGTACAGGCGTATGCTCAGCTTTTACTCCTTATGCTGTATCAGGCGGAATGATGGCTGCAAGTTTAGGTATTAATATGATTTTAGAATGGTTACAAACAGGAAAAGTAGTAAACAATTACCAAACACGTTACTCTTCAATAGATATAAAAGACAAGATTCAAGATATTATATTAACAAGACACAAAGAATGTCGATTCTGTGGAGAAATTAAGCAATGACAAAACCTTTTAAGATTTTATCTCTTTCTGGTGGTGGTTATAGAGGTTTATATACTGCAACAGTTTTAAATAAGTTAGAAAATCATATAAAAAAGAGTAATCCTAGCGATTGTATAGCTAATCATTTTGATTTAATTGCAGGAACATCAATTGGCGGAATTATAGCTCTAGCGATTGCACATGAAATTCCAGTAGAGAATATAGCTGAAATATTCAAAATAAAAGGAAAAGAGATTTTTAAAAAACAATCTACTTTAAACTTAGGTATTGCTAAAGCTAAATATAACTCTAATAATTTGAAAATAATTTTAGATGAATGGTTTCAAGATAAGGTAATTGGGGATTTGAAACATTCAGTAGTTATTCCATCAGTAAATTATAATACAGGAATGCCTGTTATTTTTAAAACTCCACATCATCCTAATTTCAACAGAGATTGCGATCTTAAAATAGTAGATGTTGCTTTGGCAACATCAGCAGCCCCAACTTATTTTAAAAGGCATAATATTAGTGAAAGTGAATATATTGATGGAGGCATATTTGCAAACAGTCCAGCATTAATAGGTTTGCATGAGGCTGAAATATTTTTTGAGAAACCTATTGATGACATCAAAATACTGTCAATTGGAACAATGTCATCTAAAAAAATGATTAATCCTAAAACAAATAAGAAAGGTGGTTTAACTGATTGGGGAGAAGGAAATTTATTGAATGCTGCGGGTAATATAATAGAGATTACACTAAGTTCTCAACAGTTATTTTTACAACAAATGGTTAGACATAGACTTAAAGGTAATTTGATTGAAATTGATGAAATCTTAACTCAAAGTTCAAGTCAATATGTGGGTTTAGATAAAGTAACTAAGGAATCTCAACAGGTTTTAATCTCTCATGCTGAAGAATCGGCTAAAAAAGCATTGGGAATGAAGTCTGTATTAGATTTATTAAGTTAAAAATAAAAATTTTTGAAAAGGCAAGTAAGTAGTAAACATGTTTAAAACAAGAAAAATCCTTGCTATCTAAGATTACCCTTAGTTATTTCTAGGGTAAATATTCGTCTCATATCAATTTACCTACCTAAATGGTACTTAAATTCCGCAGATGAGGCTTTGATTAACTGATGTAATTTAAAAATGGATAAGGGTGATTATCAAAACTCATTTGATACTATATTTTAATATTTATAAAAATAAAAGGTAGTTATAATTGTTTTTATAATTGCCTTTTATAATCAGAAAATTAATTGAGATTAATTTTAATTACCACAATCTATCATCATCAAAGAGAGATTCAAATTTCCTAGATTTTGATATAGGGTAAGTCGCATAAATTGCATCTTTTGATTTATTAGAAGGGAAATTCATAATAGTGAGAGGGTGGTAAAACTCATAACCTAAAACATAACCAAGAAAGTAGCCTATAAAAATTGGTTTCCCATTATTCTTATCTATTTTTTTATCATCTATAAAAATTCTAGTGTATAAATTTAGGGATTCATTTATTTCATAATCTAATATTTCTTTATCATTCTTTCCTTTCATAAAGTAAATATTATCTTTCACCCATTGCAGATAGTCTTTAGTATCATGTATTATAGAACCATTATTTCTTGTAAAAACTGGGTATTTAAAAAGATCTAATTTTTTCAATGAGTTTATAACATCTCTTTGAAAAGTAGTGTTATTTAAATGTTTAATGTAGTTTTTCTTTGCCTCATTATATATTTTGTCAGGTATTTTTGATGATTTTATTTCAATTAAATACACTTTGTGTTTTGCGCAAAAGTTTATAATATTACTATTTAATTTACCATACTTGTTGGTTGATATATATTCATTTATCTTATCTATTACTTCTTTAATATAAGGATTTCCTTGCTTGAATAACAAACCATCAAATGGAGCGTGCTTTTTAAATTCATCCTGTCTTATTTGATCGTAAGTTATATATTCTAATTTTATATTATTAGATATACTATTTTTATAATCAATTAAGTCTGCAAAAAATTCTTCAATTATTTTCCCTTGTTTGGTGTTTTTACTTATCTCATTTTTATCTCTATTCTTTTCCCATGTATTTTCGGTATGATTGGTTATAATGGATTGGTTTAAATCTAATTCATTAAATTTTTCTTTAGGAGAAAAGATAATTATATCTTCATCTAAATAGATGAGTCTAAATCTACTTGTATTAATAATCTCCATATTTACTCCATAGTTTTTACGGTTTTCTCAATAAAACATACTTCATCTGTGTTAAGTTCATATTTTTTATATAACTGTAAGTCAATGTCTGAGATAGATAAACTCCAATCTATATCGGATTTATTAGTAAAATCTTGTAATGGAATCTTAGACCAAGTATTTTTAGACTGATTGTTTTGTGTGGTTTTCATTATGCCTAATAATGCTCTTGCAAATTTAGTTTTTATATATTTTAATAATGAATTAGCCTCAAATTCTGAATCAAATTTTCCTATACTCACAAAAGTTTGATTATGACCAACAGATGGTTCTCCGACCACAGGTAAACTTAGCGTTTCTCCGAACGATCCCGTTCCATTAGCACCTGCTATAAATACTTTCCATTTATCTAAATTTAGATGTTCTGATAGATAATTTCTTTTTGTCCAAAAATAAACCCTTTCACCATCTAACCGACCATAAATGCGAACATACTCTTCTTGTGATATTGGTTTTTCTTTAAAGAATATTTCAGGGTATCGCTTGAAAACGCTAGATGATACAGCTTTGGCGTGAGAGTCATCAGTTCTTCCTTTTAAATCAGGATTTTCAGAGAAGAGATTATTATTAAATCGATAGCTATCAGGACTAAAAACAATCTCTGAAAGATATGAGCTGCTTTTTTGTCTAATTTTATTGTAGATATTCCGCAATTGTTCAAATTCAATAAAAGTATCTATTTCACCAAAATTTTTATTTTTATCTCTTAATAAAATGACAACCCCTCCCTTAATTTCAGTATTAGGGAAAACTTCGTCGCTTTTAGAATTAAAATATTTAATGCTAAGATGCTTATCTGATAACATTTTTTTATTCCAAGCTTTGGGTGTAGCACCTTGATTTGCTAAAAATCTGGCTGGAGTAATCAAAATATACTTATCAGAATATTTTTCTGCTAGTTCATAGAAACGATGATACATAGGAACAGCTTGATTATTTTCACCTACATTAAGTTCTTGATATGGCGGATTTCCTACTACAACATCAAATTTCATTATCATTTACCTCTAAATAATTCATCACATTTTTTCTCAAACTCATCACTTAACTCCTCTTTTGCGTAAGGTGTAGTATCTAAGTGAACGATATGAGACTGGTTAATATTTTTTGCTTTCTCATCAAAACCGAAAATAAAGTTTCTAGCAATGTTATAAATAATCTCACTAGGTGTGAAACCATATATTTGATTTTCAAGAATATGTTTTAATCGCTCGTCTGAATCAGCTATTTTTGCCTCAAGACCAACGTATAAACGTTTCACAATTTCAGTTAAATATAGGCCTGATTTCACATATAGATCTGCAAAAGTCTTATCAGGATCACTAAAAATATCAGGATTTTCCTCTTCCAGTTTATCAAGCATTAGCTTAACTACTTTTTTCGGTGTGAAGATCTGATTTGTTTTTTGAGCAGGAATATAGTCAAAAATATCTTCTTTTTGGTTTTCATCAAAATAGTTTGCTAATTCGCTACGCTTTCTTAAAAACTCTTGGACCGACTCATTAAATACGGTTTCATCGAAGAAGTTATAGGTATCTCTAAGCACTCTAAATTGTTCAAGAGTAATACCCGTTACTTCTTTGAATACTTCATCGTTAAGTGTTTGATCGAATGTAGCTAATGTTGTATCAGCCTCGCCATACGCCATTAAAAACGATGGGATTGTTCGGGAGAAACCACGCAATCTTGCGCGTACGTCATCTTCTACTTGGTTTTTCTTGTTATCTTCAGCTTTTTCTAAAATTGTTTGCGTGGATTGTTTCGCTATCTCTTTTGTTTCAGATTCAACTGTTGAGAGTAATTCCTCTTTAAAATCATTTTCAATTTGCTGACGCTTTTCTTCAAAAGTAGCTTTGGCTTTCTCAATTTCATATTGATTTTGAGTTGTTGTAATGACTTTTTCCAACTCTACTTTAGCTTCTGCTTTTTTGACTTCAGTTTGTTTCTGAATATATTCAATCTTTTTGGCAATAGTTTCCGCTGATTTCTGAACAACACGTTCAGCAAATTTAGCTGATACATCGTTTTCTTTTGCCAAATTTTTCATACCTTGAGTAGCTTCTTGCTTAAATCTTTCGGCAACAAGAGTAGATATATCACTTTCAGAAGATTTAATAGCTTCTTCTGTCTCTGCCATAATAGTTTGGTAAACTTTTTCGCCAAAACGGGCGTCGGTTTGAGCAATCACTATATCGCTATCAACAATAACTTCGCCATTATCATCCACTTCAACACCTTGCATTTCAATTTCATCGTTGGTTTCTCGTGGCATTGATTTTCCTACATCAACAGGGTTAAGCTGTTCTAAAATTTCGCGCACTTCTGATGATGCAAAAATACCTGAGATATTTTGGAAGAGTAAATTCGACATAAATCCGCGACGGACAACTTCCTGCGCCTTAATTGCTTTAGGAATAGTCAGCACCTGATTTACATCAAGCTCAATCATTTTTCCTTCATTATCTTCAGCAATAACAGGGAAAAAGTTAAGTAAGAGTTTAATGTTATCTTTACGAGTTTCAGATGTACCACCACCATTTGCTGTATGGCTAAATAAGTTATTCGCAAATTCATCATAAATAATAAGGGTTCGCTCAGGTGCAAAATCAAACACATACGCATTTTGCTTTTGATAAACCTCACCATTCTGTTCGTAGCTCCACGCATTTTGTGCGCGGAATGCAGCCTGCATATATAAGCTTGGAGAGCGGCAATTAGTCAGCATTAAAACAGCCGTCCATTCAGGGATAGTGATGCCAGTTGTTAATTGTCCGACTGAAAGTGTAATCGTTTTATCATTTTCTTTAATAGCTTGTTTAACACGCTCAAATGCCTTTGGGTTTACAATCTGATCGTCTGTTTGCCCATCGCCTGCGGCGAGTACTATTTTATAGTTTTCAAAAACAGGGTGAGCCTCAAGTAATTTCTGTAATGCTTTTGCACTTGCTACACGATTAAGTAACCAGAATGTATGTTTTAATTCGTTACGCAGTTCTTTAGTCGAAAAAGGATATTTCTCATTTCGCGTTAAAGAATCTAACCATTTTTTCACATCTTCTTCATGAAGAAATTTTCCGCTTTCATTAGTCTCAAAAAACTCATTCAAATCGAATGCATAATCAATATTCTGACCGTCAATTTTAGCCCCTTTATTTACCTCATCAGTAATCATTTGACTAATTTGATAAGAGAATAAACTTAGACGAGGTAAGTTTCCATAAGGATTATTTCGTTCGACATCACTCCAATTTTCTTTTGCTGCTTGCTCATCTGCATAGCTCCAGTTAAAAATCTCATCTTCATTGAATTTACCTGAAGCAACAGCTTTAAACGGTGTTCCAGAAAGGTGTAATGTGAAGTTGCGATTAATATTATCGAACGCAATATCGGTATTAATGGTATCAACACCTTCATGAGCTTCATCAATAACCAATAAATCCCAATTAAGCTCTTTAACCCACGATAATTTGTCATAGCTACCACCAAAAGAAACTCCACCTTTTAAATCTTGTAATGAAATAAAGGCGATCATTCTTCGTTTACCAGTAGTATGTTTTTGTTCTAAAAACTCTTCTCGTGTAAGAACAGGACGATTTTTAAGGGAATCACTGGTTGAAACAAAAGCAAAATCCGTTTGCCATGCAATGAATTTAGCAAAATCATCAAACCATGAGTTTGCTATAGCAGGGCGATTTGTAACAATGAGAACCTTTGATACATCTAATTTACGCACTAAATCGTAAGTAGTAAGCGTTTTACCAAAGCGAGGTTTGGCATTCCATAAAAACTCACTATTTGGATTGTTCTGTATATATTCTAAAGTTTTACTGACTGCATTTTGTTGCTCTTCTCTTAACTGATAATCAAGCTGTTCCTGACTTTGGTTAAGTTGCTTACTGATAAAGTCATCAAAGTGCTGAAGAGAAAGGTCAGGTGTTCCGTTGTAGTAAAACCATTCTGTATTTGGGCGCTGGATAACTTTTTTGAAGTTTCGGAGATAGGTATGGAACTGTTTATCCTTAAACCACTCGTTTGAGTTTTTAAATTTTGCTGGGGCTGACCATAGCTTGTTGTATTTAAGGTTAATGGCTGCTGTTTTGGTTTGTTCAAGAATACGCTCGTCCACATTTTGTCGCTCGGTATAGCCAATTTTTATCCATCCGTCATTTTCAGAAAAATCAGGAAGTGAATAAGCGTAGATTTGGGGATAGATGAATTTTGTTGTTTTGATTTCAGTATTATTCATTATGTACTTATCTCTTTATCAAAAAACTCCATCTTTTTGGTGCGCCAATTCATTATTTTCACACGTTTTCCATTTGTGCGAACCGTAACTTGTGATGGAGTTTCATTACCAAAAAGATCTGGTTGCAATTCTGATGCAACCGTTTCCGTATCAGATAAAGGAATAATATACTTAATGCCATCCATTTGAAATATATTGTAGCTTATAATTTCAGCAATATATTTAAAATTGTCAAAAGATGGTTCTTCTTGCCATTTTTCAAGATAATAATCACGGTAAGTGTAAAGTAAATTTTCACGAGCTAAGAGAAGAGAATCGCCGTTCCACTCAAAACCATAAGATGCTTGATAAGCAAGAACAGCAAGAGAGTGCCATTCAGATTTATCATTCACCTCTGATGAAATTCGCTTTAATTTTCGATCTACAAAACCTTCTCGCTCATTAATAGGTAAAATTTTCCCTGTTCCCATATCATAGCGAGTAGCCATGTAAGGTGCTTCACCACAAGTGATCTCTAACCATGTTCGAGATATGTACGTTTTTAGATCATCATTTAAATAATCCTGTTCTGCGGCATCATTTTGTTTTTTGACAATCCATGTTGGGGTAAATACCTCAGCTTTAGATCTAGTTCTTTCTTTTTGAATTTCTTGTGATTTTAAGGCTCTTGGCATAATAAGACACTCCATCTTACCCGTAATAAGAGCAGGCTTAATTTGAGCAGTTGGAGCGTAATATCTAGCACTATGTTTAGTATAGTTATTATTAGCCCAAATAATATTTTTAGTTGTTTTCCTAGTTGATTTGGTTCTATCAATCAACAACAATTCAAGAATCTCAGGCATTTTTTCGCGAATAAAGTTTTCTGAAATATCTGCTGATGTTTCGTTATTTAGGCTAATAATTTTATCTAACATAATTAATTTTTATATCCGAAAAGTTCTCTATCTATACGAAAAGCTTCACGCCATTCACGCAGATAACGTTTCTCAAATTGATTACCTTTAATGATTGCAAGCCGGCGATCAAACCGTCTTAAAATATGTGGAATCGTTGCAAAGGCAATCATTTCATCATCTTTTTGCTCTTGTTCAAGCCATAGCTTAAATTGTTGTTTAAGAGACAAGGTAGATTCGTTGTTTGTACTGTTCATATAAGCTCCAGTTAGTTTGATGGTTGATAACTGGGGGCTACTTTAACCGCTGAGCGGTTTCTGTCGAGAAATCCGTTTCAATTTTTCGAGCGAGATCGCAAAAATAAAATTTTTTCTTACAAAAACTACGGTTTTATGCTCTGATAGATGTCTTGGGGTAAGAAGTAATCCTTATCTTCGCTACGATAGTAAGTTACACCATTAACCAGTAAAATACTGTCTCGTTTTGGTTTTTTCACCTCTATACTGTGTAAGCTGTATAACACTACATAAACCAACTCCATTTGTTCGTTGTCGGTAAGTTTGGACTTTTTATAGAGTTCGACTAACCGTTGAGAACAATGCTTTTTAAGCTGTTTAGTTTTAATTTGCTGAATTAGTTTACGGTCGATTTCAAGCTTTCGGTGATACTCCGATTTTAAATGATTGATAAAGCCTGTTATAGCTGCTGTTTGACCTGATTTTTCCACAAGATACTGGTTTAGTTGATCTTGTGTCGGGTAGTCCGTAATCTCGTTAGTGCTGATTAAGTCTATCGCAGGCTGCAAGGCTAATCGTACCGATTTAAGAGAAGTTTTCCCTTCGTCACATCGCCGTTGCAATTTCTGATAATAACTTGCGATACAAGGCACAGACTCTTTGAGTTTATTAAAGAGGACTTGTATGCGTTCTAATTCCGCTAAATCATCTTTTAATGCTTCATCAACAATAATCTGATTTGTATCAAGCAACCAGCGTAATACAGTTAAATTAGCGCGTAATCCATTCGGTTTAAAGTGCGTGACTAGCTCTGCATAATCAGGGATTTGTTGCCAAATTTCATCACAATCAATAAAGAACCGCATAAAATCAGCCCCTTTGTGCAAGGCGACGCTGATGCCACATTTTCGCATATACCAGAAAATGAACTTCTTGTAGGCGGTTTTAACTGTTTTATTACGCAAAATATGCCCATTCAAGCGAATCATATTGAACAATAAACTTCGTCTTGCACAATCAGGGCAAACATTACCGTAACCAGATGGCATTTCACCTTTGCATTTCGGACAAATTGAAAGTAACTGTTCGTCACATTTCTTGCACAATTGTTTCTCTTGATTGTGAACCTTACGATAACGGCGACAATTCTTACAAGTTGCAAAGGTATATCGACGATAACACTGTAAACAGATAGATTTGTTCGTTACTGGTGAACGGTATCTATCGCGTGTCATTTTACCACATTCTGAACATTCTATTTCTTCTCGGAAATAACGAGTGCAAGAACTACATACTGCACCGTAGCGACTTATTATACCAATTTCAAATGAACCTGCGGTTTTACCGCAGCGAACACAATCTGTTAATTTTTCGCACTCAAGGCAAAGTTTGCCATCACAGTGAATACGCTTGAGTTGTCCGCATCGCTTACAAGTTTTCTTTTTAAACCATTGGGCGTAGCAATTTGCACAATAATATTCCTCTTGGAACTTGCGTGTTACTTGAGCTTTGCCACAAATAGAACAACTATTTCTCTTTTGAGAACGAATCTTGGTGATTTTCATGCTGCGATTTTTAACTGCCGTTTTAAGCGTTCCCATTGATGGTTTAGACTTAAAACAGAATCGGTCTTAGGTTTACTGGTTACTGTTTTACGGCTTACGGTTTTGCCTTCTGGTGCATATTTAAAGAGTATATTAAGCTCCGTAGGATAGTTTTCAAAGGTGAATGCTTTTTGTGTTATACCGCTTTGTTGAATAGCTTGAACAATATCCTCATAAGAAAGTTGAAGGATTTTTACCGCGTTTACCAGTAAATTCTTGCGTTCTTCAACAGGAAGTTGCTCAAACGCAAGGGCGGTTTTAGTTTGGCATATTTCCGACCGAGAAATACCACATTGTTCCACAAATCTAGCAAAAGCGTGAGTGGATTTTGCAACCGCTGCACGCCGAATAAGATTGATGAAGTAACGCAATATAGTAAAGTACACTTGCACGTCTATATGTTTTCCAAAGCATTCACCTGAATTAGTTGTAAACACGTTATCAAGCGTTTCCATCGTTGCAATTTCTACTTCATTAAGCGGTGTTGTTACAACCTGTAATTTCTCACCACATTGATTACAGTAATTTAAGTGTCGTTTTTCTGCGGAAAGCAAATGCGGTTGATACAGTTCGCCACAACAAGGGCATTTAGACTCAAGTAAAGCTTGATGTTTCAAACAACCAAAGTGCCACGCAAAACGCCATTCATTACACAAATAAGGCGTTTCCTCTAAGCAACAAGGGCAATAAGATTGACCGACGCGAAAAGTGCGATTGCGTGAACCTCTTGAAATTACCCACTTCGCTTGACCTTTAATAAGCGTGTTTTCTCCGTTAATTGGTTTCAACACGGAATAAAGCGAATGACTGGCTAAGTTTACCTGCTGATTAAGTGATAATGCTGTAATATCTTCATAAATCTGCGGTGCTATCGGTTCAAACCCTCTATCTAAATCATAGGTCCATAATCGCCACTTATCCCAATAAAACCCTGTAAACGTAATCGGCTCCGTACCGCAATCTAAGGCAGCACGAATAAGCCACGAACTGATGCTTTCATTCGGATAAAGTGGCGTTCGGATAATCCCTGATTTTACCCAATAATTTTTCGTAAGCCCTGCGTTGGTTGTACCCATGAGTTATGCTCGATAATATCTAATGTAATTTGTTCTGTCCCTGTTGTAATCGCTTCAACGGCACACGCTGTTAATAAGCGATGTACGTTCCCTAAGTTACCACCTGAAATTGTATGGATTTTTGTTGCTAACTCTGGTGATTGTAGATTAGAACATTTCTTTAATGGCAAAATACCTTGAAATTGGAAGAGTAGTTTTTGAAAATCCTTATCCAATTTCCATATTGGCAATTCCGCTACATCAAAACGGCTGGCGTGCTGCGGATCGGTGTGTAAAACACGGATTGCATCTTTTGTACCTACGCCTACAATCGGAATTTGTAACTCATTGCACAACATTTTAATCGCGTTCATCACTTGGCGTTGTAAACGAGGGGTTCCAACAAGCAATGAATGAAATTCGTCAATAATCAGCATTTTCACTTTGTATTCACGGAATAAGTGAATCGTCTGATAACGTAATTTAGCGACACTGTCCGTTGGTCGGTAAGGAACATAAAAACGTTCTAGTAACGAGATATAAAGCTCTTTTTCATTTGCACTTGGCGGTGCTTCTGCCAAAATAATTGGGCGTATGCCGTCTGACTGGCTGTCCACGAAAGGTATGCCGTACAAATCATAAAAATGTCGAATAAGCGTAGTTTTTCCATTATTGGGATCGCCTACCACCAACAGATTGAACATACGAGGACGTTTTGGCTTATTCATCAGAGAAACCAAATTATCAATAATCTTATTTGCAACAGCATAACCAACCCAACGAGGTTCATCTAAAAACTCAATCCGTTCCTGATTACTTGCAGTCACTAAATGACGGAATTTTTCGTGAACATACTCATATTGCTTTTCCATTACTCAATCTCCCCAAATGTGAAATTATTATCTAAAAGCAAGTTAGAAGCAGATGTTTTAACTGTTTCTGTCTGTTTGTTTTCTGGTAAAGTTGTTGGAATAACCACCTTACTTTTCGCGTGGACTTTCTGCCGTTGAGCCTGTCTGCGAGCTTTCTTCGTCCGTTGTGCAGATTGTTCAACCAACTCACGCATTTCAGTTAATGCATCGTGGATCTGCTGCGAGTGAATGAGTTTTTCATCTTTATCTTTCAAAAATTGGCGAACTTGCTTATATTCCCAAATGCTCATATCAGGTAAAGATTGGTCGGCAAACGGGATTGGGAAATAACGTTTCAACTTCGGATCATAGAACCAAATTTTTCCGATATTACGAGGATCTCGACGGAATAAAAATTCCTTACTTTTACCGTTTTCATCTGAATCGTTGATGTACATATTAAGTGCTACATCGTAATAACGTAAACCATCAATCGTTACACCATTGTGCTGAATAGTCCGTTTTTCACTTGGCAAGAAATCAAGTAATAAGGTCTGTTCATCAACAGGCATTTGTGGATAACCACAACCGACATGATTTTTATCACCAAAAATTCCTAATCTCCATTTTTGAACAGGTGACATACCTAAAGCAGAGTGAGTCCGTTTGTGATATACATTGACGATATAGTTAATCAACCACGTTTCAAATTCATCTAAGGTCATTACCGCTTCAGCTTCCGATTGATAGGTATCTTTCTCTTTCGTGTTAGAGAATGTTGTACCGCTCAAACCGTGAACTTCTTTCATAAACGTACCGATTACACGCTCAATGTGTCCGCCAAACTCAGGACGACCAACAGGACGAAACTCAAGAGCAATGCCGTGTGCCTCACAAGATTTCGATAAATCAAGCGAGCGGAAATCTGCACCATTATCAACATGAATTTTATTCGGATAACCGAATACCGCCCATTCACCTTTCACATTATGATCTAGCAACAGTCGCTCTTTCGGCAAAATGCTGCGAGCAATACACATTGCAGCCGATGTTACCGACGGTGCATCAAGCGATAGATAGTACCCAGTAATCATTCGGCTATATACATCCATTGCCAATGTTAAATAAGGTCTGCCAATCGGTTTACGATACTGGTTATCTACGATAATTAAATCAACGGGCGTGTGGTCGATTTGAATGACACTTAAAGGAAAATCTACGTTAGGGAAACTGTTTGGCTTCGGTGTAAATTTATTCTTCGCTTTCTCTTTCTGTCCGCGTTTACGCAATCTTTCTTCTTCTGAAATACGCAAAATACGTTGTCGGATTGTGCGACGACTTGGGCTATCAAGTCCTTTTTGACTGGCGACACGCTGTACTTCACGGATTGTCTGCTCAATTGTTGGGCGTTGTTTATGTAGATAAAACTCATTGATAACTGCCGTTACCAATTCATCTTGCTCTTTACTTAAACGTGAATTACCTTCCGCCCAGCCACGCTTGCGACTTACCAAAGCAGCAACGGAAGTTAGAGAGTTGTACGCTTGGATCCAACGATATAGACTTCGATCACTCACACCGACTTCCTTTGCTCGTTTTTTTACAGAAGCAGGGCAATGTTGCTCGTAATTAAGCAACGGTTTAATCATCTCGTATTTTTCTAACGCTTTTTCCCAGTATTCGTCACTGATTGCACTTAAATCAACAGAAACATATTCGCGTTCATTAATTTTCAAATTCTCAAGCTGATGAATACTGGCAATCTTACTTTGGCGAGTATGAAGATTTCGGATCATTACTTGTGCATCTTCATCTAAATACTCAATCAGCTCATATTGTTCGCCATCTTCGCGGTTTACATAAACATTGCCTTTTTGCAAAATAAGACGACCACGCTCTAATCGACCGTGATAGCGTGGATGAATAAATCCCTTAGTCATTTGAATACCCCCAAACTTCGGTAAATTCAGATAATGGCTCAAACCAGTTGCAAGTTAGTTGCTTGGTTGCTAATAAGTGATAGATAATCTGTAATCCTTTGGTTCGATAAAGTGAACCTGTAAATAATCGAGAGAGTAGAAAATCTATTGTTGTATTGCTGTGTAACTTAACTTGGGTGAGTACCGCTTCAATATCTTCTGGATCGCACTGTAATCGCTTATAACGTTGAACCGCGTTAATGTTGAATAATGCAAGATGACGAATTTTATCCTCATCATAAACGTGAAAAATACATTCGTTCTTTTTGCTAAATGCGATTGCAGCCTTCCATTTTTCTTTCCAATCACGCCAATGTTCTTGCCATTTTGATTTTGGTTTTACTTCAATCAAAAGCGATGGTCGTCCATCATTGAAGCGAATGAAGAAATCAGGCGTGTAAGGGTAAGTCATTCCGTTTTTCACAAACAGAATGCGAACAGGTTGAGAAACGATTTCCTCTACCGCAGGCATATAAGTAAAATAGAGCAAGAGATCTCGCTCAAGTGTAGATTCGTAAGGAATGCTTACTCCGTCTTTAAAAGGGAGTAAACCTGATACGCTAAGGCGTGTTGGTTTGATCTTACGAACCTGTTGGAAAATGGGTTCTGTTTTCATGAATAATTTGACCTTTATTAGTATCTTTTAAGATGTTTTGACAGCTATTTGTAGCTTTTGTGTCATTAAATAGTATCTTCTAAGGGTAAAAAAATAGGCTAAAGCCTTATTCTATCGTTCTAAGTTTTGCCGATTATGCCACTTATTTGTAACTTTGACAGGGGATCGATCCCAAAACCTGGTGAGATTTCACTTGCTCATAATGGCGTGTTATTTTTGGATGAACTGCCTGAATTTGAACGCAAAGTGTTAGATGCCTTACGGCAGCCATTGGAATCGGGCGAGATTATCATTTCTCGGGCGAATGCAAAGGTGCAATTCCCTGCTCGTTTCCAGCTGATTGCGGCAATGAACCCAAGCCCGACAGGACATTATCAAGGGACGCATAACCGTACATCACCGCAACAAGTAATCCGTTATCTTAATCGCCTTTCAGGTCCTTTTTTAGACCGCTTTGATCTTTCAATTGAAGTCCCACTTTTACCACAAGGTGCCTTGCAAGGTGGCAACAAGAATCGTGGCGAGACAACAGAGCAAGTACGAGAGCGTGTTTTAAAAGCACGTGAAACTCAGTTTAAACGAGCAGGAAAGATCAATTCTCAGCTTAATACCCGTGAGATCGAGCGAGATTGCGTATTATCGCCACAAGATGCTGCCTTTTTAGAAGGGGCATTGACCAAACTCGGGTTATCCGTACGTGCTTATCACCGCATTTTGAAAGTGTCACGTACTATTGCGGATCTTGCAGGCGAAGAACAGATCAAACAAGCTCATTTGGCGGAAGCTTTAGGTTACCGAGCAATGGATAGGTTGCTACAACGTTTACACGGTGAGGTAATTTAACGTCTGCTTAAGATTTCGACCAACTTCTCCACAAACACCATTGGATTTTCCTGATGCGTATTATGCCCTGCGTGTTGAATTAAGGTATACGGTAAATGATTTTCTACGGCAATTTGGCGGAATTTTTGGTCTTTCTCACCGATAAAAAAACAGAGGTTTTTATCGCAGTTGCATAAACAGCTGCATAATAAATCAGCGTAATTTTGTTGCTTGGCAAGGGAAGTTGCTTCCAGCATTTGGGCGATTTGTCTGCCTTGATTATGTTGTCGCTTGGCAATTAAATTTGACCGCTTGTTTGCATCCAAATGAGCAAAAACGGGTTGTTGATACCAGTCGTTCAGCACCTGTGTAATCGGCTCATTACAAAAACGAGCCGCCCAGTTTTGGTCATTTTGCCAACGAGCTTGTTTTTCTGCTTCCGTTTTTAAGCCGATATTCGTACCTTCTAAAACCGTGCCGAGTAAGTTTGGGTTGTGAGCGTGAAAAGTATAATCTAACGCCACACGTCCGCCCAACGAATAACCCACCAGAAAAAACGGCTGATTGCCGATAAGCGAATGTAATGTATCGTGAAGTTGCGTTCTCAAATCGGCAAAATCTTGGCAACCGATATGCTCACTCTTGCCGTGAAAAGGTAAATCAATGGTAAGCGGTCGAAATTGAGGAAAATTTTGTAAATGCTGAGTCACAGCTTGCCAATCTTCCTGCGAGCCAAGCAAACCGTGCAAAAAAACAACGGGCGTTGCCTGCCCGTTATTTGAATGAAAAGTCGATGCCAACATTAAGCAATTTCCGCCTGTGAAATTTGTTTGATCAGCGATTTATATAAATTGCTGCCATCTTGGTCGTTCACTTTGATTTCAACTAGCGTTACGCCTCTGCGGTTGTAGGCTAATTTAAGTTTCGCTTTCAAATCTGCCCACGTGAACGGACGGATATACTCAATGCCAAACATTGTTGCAATTTGTCCGAACTCAAGATTATGCGACAAGCGGTAGAATTGTGATTTCGCTTTGCTATCCACAGGCAGCATATCGAAAATCGCCCCACCGCTGTTGTTAATCACAAACAGCAGCGTTGGTTGGGTGATTTGTGAAAGCAAGGCGATAGAGTTCAAATCGTGCAAAGCAGAAATATCGCCCACCACGCCTACTGTTGGTTGTTCGCTGCCTTTGGCAATCCCTGCGAAAGTTGCGATTAAACCATCAATGCCGCTTGCTCCGCGGTTGGTGTAAACAGGATAGCCTTCAGGCAATTTGCATAACGCATCAACTAAACGCACAAATAAGCTGTTACCTAAGAACAAGTTGCCTTTTGGCACTAACACATCTTGCAAGTTGTGTGCGAATGAAGCCTCATTTAAGCCGCCCCCGATCTGTTTTTCGATAAAATCAGTACAGAATTGCGATAATGCGAGCGGTTCTAGCAACCACGGTTTTTGGCGAAGTGGCGGATGTACACGCAAGAAATGGTGAGCTTTTGCCACGAAACGCGTTTGATGATGCGAATATGGGTTGATGTTGCGTTGATACTCATCCACTTGCCAGAATTCGCCTTTAAATGCTTCGATAAATTGATTGACGCGTTTGCTGACGATTTGCGAGCCGAATTGGATCACAATGTCCGCTTGCAATAAACGTTCACGTACAGTTTTATTTGAAAGCCAAATATCTGCATAAGGTAGGCTTGCATCAATGCAAGATTGCACATCGGTTACTAAACACCAGCCAAGCGTTTCCGCCCACGTTTTAATGCCCACACCTTGTTCAACAGGCAATTGACCGACAATAATCACGCCGCGTTTGGTTCGCCAGTAATCCCAGTTGGCGTGCATCGACACTTCTGCTTGAATCGACTGATTATCCAACCATCTCGCCTGTGGGTTATTAAGCCAGCTTTGGATTGGTTTTAACCACGCATTATTCGCGATCGCCATTTCATCCGCTTCGTATAATGGCTCTGCAAAAGGAGCGTTAATATGAATAACACCGCCATCTTGCTGTTGCTTAATGCAGGCTTGCTCAATGGTTGAAACCAACCACGTTGCCGCATAACTTTCTGTCGCTTTTGGCAAGTTGATGCTTGCCACAGGATAGTTTGCAAAAATACCTTGTTGCTCAATCGCTTGATTTACGCCACAGCCGATAAATTCGGTCGGGCGGTCTGCGGTAATCACGATCAATTTATGATGAGTCAAGCTTGCTTCGATAATCGCAGGGTATAAATTTGCCACTGCGGTGCCTGAAGTGACGATCACGGCAACGGGAGCTTGAGTTGCTTTAGCGATCCCTAAGGCAAAAAAGCCCAAACCGCGTTCGTCAAAATGGCTATGACATTGAGCAAGTTTTTCTTGTTGTAGTTGCAATGCTTCCAGTGTGAGTGGGGTTGAACGTGAGCCAGGGGCGATACAAAAATGCTTTACGCCATAACGATTGACCACATTTAAGATCACTTTTGCCCAAGAACGGTTGAATGTGCTGGTATTCATTCTTTTTCTCTATTGAAAATCGGTTATTCTTAATAAATAGGTGCAATTGTAACAAAAAATGAGCCATTTAGGGGGTAAATAGAGGATTTTTCTTCACGCTGTGTTTTATATCAGTCTTTTAGCTAAAAACAAGCGGTAAAATTTGATTGACGTTTTACAAAAATAGTTGGAAAAGTTAAGATAACGCCATCTTTGACTAGACTTATAAGAGAATAAAAAAATGAGCAAACCTATTGTATTTAGTGGCGTACAACCTTCGGGCGAATTAACCATCGGTAACTACCTCGGGGCATTACGCAACTGGGTGAAAATGCAAGACGACTACGATTGCCTTTTCTGTATCGTGGATTTACACGCCATCACCGTTCGTCAAGATCCTGAAGCCTTACGCAAAGCCTCATTAGATGTCCTTGCCCTTTATTTAGCTTGCGGCATCGATCCAAATAAAAGCACGATTTTCATTCAATCGCACGTACCAGAACATACTCAACTTGCGTGGATTTTAAACTGCTACACCTACTTTGGCGAAATGAGCCGAATGACCCAATTTAAAGACAAATCAGCTCGTTATGAAGAGAACGTGAACGTAGGTTTATTCACTTACCCTGTGTTAATGGCAGCGGATATTCTGCTTTACCAAGCCAACCAAGTGCCAGTAGGCGACGACCAAAAACAACATCTTGAAATTACTCGTGATATTGCTAACCGTTTCAATGCGTTATATGGCAAAAAAGATGCGGAAGGCAATGTGATTGAGTCAGTATTTGCTGTGCCAGAAGTCTTTATCGCAAAAGCAGGGGCTCGTGTGATGTCATTGCTTGAGCCAACCAAAAAAATGTCGAAATCAGATGACAACCGCAACAACGTTATTGGCTTGCTTGAAGATCCAAAAGCGGTAGCGAAAAAAATCAAACGTGCGATGACAGATGGCGATGAGCCACCTGTGGTGAAATACGATCAAAAAAATAAAGCGGGCGTATCAAACTTGCTGGATATTCTTTCTGCGGTAACAGGTAAAACCATTGCAGAATTAGAAACGGAATTCGAAGGCAAAATGTATGGTCATTTAAAAACCGAAGTAGCAGACAAAGTATCTGAGCTTTTAACTGGCTTGCAAGAACGCTACAACCACTTCCGCCAAGATGAAGCATTGCTTGAAAAAATCTACCGCGAAGGAGCTGAAAAAGCCCGTGCTCGAGCGAAGAAAACCATCGAAGAAGTGTATAAATTAGTTGGATTTGTGCAGTAGTCCTATCTTCTAATCTGAAAATAAAAACGGTACATTAATTTCCACTAATGTACCGTTTTTAATTTATATTGAATTAAACCTTAATCCACCAACTTCGTACCATAAAGGTAAGTATAACCAAACGGGCTTTGTTTATAGTCTTGCACACGCTTGCTGGTTGGGGCAAAGTTAATTGAGTGTGCCACGTTAATCCAAGGGGCTTGATCGTGTAATAACACTTGGGCTTGCTCATATAATTTCGCACGTTCATCTTTGTTAGAAAGGCTGATCGCTTTATCTAACAAGGCATCTAACTCAGGGCTGTTAAAGCGTGCATAGTTGCTGTTGCCGATGTTTGATGAGCCGAACAGTGGCGATAAGAAGTTATCTGGGTCACCATTATCGCCCGACCAACCGTAAGTCCCTGCGGTTAATTCGCCTGCTTTGGTGCGTTTGATGTAATCGCCCCATTCATAGGTTACCAATTTCGCTTTTACGCCAATTTTCGCCCAGTCTGCTTGAATAATTTCAGACATACGGCGAGGGTTTGGGTTAGATGCACGCACCACAGGTTGTACCCAAAGTTCAGTTTCAAAACCATTTGGATAACCCGCTTCAGCGAGTAATTGTTTCGCTTTTTCTACGTTGTGCTCAGAGTCAGGTAAACTTGCGTTGTAGCCCCAAATGGTTGGTGGTAATGGGCTTTTCGCAGCAACGCCTGCACCTTGATAAACCACATCAATAATCGCTTTTTTGTCCACTGCAAGATTTAACGCTTGGCGAACTTTCACGTTATCAAACGGAGCTTTCTCGGTATTAAAGGCAACGTAAGCGATATTTAAACCAGGATTTGAAAGCAAATTCACTTTCGGATCGGTTTTCATTTTTTCAATATCCGTCGCATTTGGGAAATCCATTAAATCGCACTGACCCGCTTGTAATTTTGCATAACGAGTGGTTGCATCTGGCACAATTTCAAAGATCAAGCGGTCGAAATCTGCTTTTCCGTTCCAATAATCTTTAAATGCCACATAACGGATGGCTTGGTCTAACACATAGCCTGTAAAAGCAAACGAACCTGTTCCAATTGGGGTGGTATCAATGGTTTCAGGTTTGCCCGCTTGCAACATTTTATCCGCATATTCTGCTGAATAAATTGAGGTGAAGTCCATTCCTAAGCTAGACAAAAAAGTCGCATCAGGCTTGGTCAGCGTAAATTTCACCGTGTTGTCATCTACTTTCTCAACCGCTTTCAACAATGTTGGGAATTTCATCGCTTTGAAGTACGGATAAGTGGCTTTTGAAACATTATGGTATGGATGGTTAGGATCTAGCTGACGATTAAACGAGAATACTACGTCATCAGCCGTAAAATCACGGCTTGGGGTGAACTCTTTGTTTGAATGGAATTTCACGCCTTTACGCAAATGGAAAACGTAAGTTAAACCATCGTCTGAAATGTCCCAGCTTTCTGCCAATGCAGGTTCAATTTCCGTTGAACCACGTTTAAATTCTACTAAGCGGTTATAAACTTGCTGCGAACTTGCATTATAAGAAATACCGTCCATCGCAAGAGCAGGGCTAAGCGATTGAGGTGAGCGGCTTACGCAGTTTACAAAGGTTTTTTCAACGGCAGGTTTTGCAGCCGTTTTGTTTTCATTTTTATCGTCACAAGCAGCCAACGCAAAAGCTGCTGCTAACGCTGCAGAAACAGCGGTTAATTTAGTTAATTTCATAAAGACCTCAAATTCAATGAGTAATATTTGGCAAGAAGGGTACCCGTTCTTTTTCTGCTAGTAAAGAATAAAATCCCCTTTGTTATAACGAAAAAATATAAAGCGGTCAGATTCTCAGGCAAATTTGCAAATCTGCCACCAAAATCTAACTGCTTGTAGACTTCCATTCTTATCTATTTTTCTAAGCGATACCCTAAAATAATAAGATCTTCAAAATGATCTTGCATATCTGCAACTTGTGGCAATTTTCCCCAAGTGGAAAAGCTCATACGATTGAGTAAGCCTAAACTTTGCGAATTCCCACCGAACACAAAAGCAATCAAAGTTTTTAACTGATAAGTGGGCATTTGTGTTATCAGAAAATTCACGCATTGCTTGCCAATGCCTTTACCGTGAATGGCTTGATCCAGATAGAAGCTGATTTCCGCACAAACATCATAAGCGGAGCGATCGTAGAACGGATAATAGCTACACCAAGCCACCACTTGCTTTCCAACTTCCTGATTTTCAATTTCATAAACCCATAGCGGATATTTCTGGTTATTTAAATGGAAATTAAACCATTCTTGACGTGATTCAACGGTGGCGGGTTCTAAATCGGCAGTGACAGTACGTCTTTCAATTACTTGATTATAAATCTCTAAAATGCGGGGTAAATCATTTTGTATCGCTAAACAAAACATTGTTATTCCTCTTTTTCTAAGCTATTTTGTCATTTTATATAGCAAAATAAACATAAATGGTCAAACCGCCCATTCACATTAGTTTAGCAATAGAAAAGGAACGAATGAGTAAAGTAGGTGTTGCTTATCTCGTTTTGTGATAGAATTCCTACAATTTTTTTAACCTAAATCGTTACAAAAATTCCTTTATAGTTCTTTTTGAACGATGTTTATAGGGCGGGTGTTATGCCCGCTTTTTATTTATAAAAATTCTATACAAATATTATTGATACTTAATTTAATGAAAAATTATTCTCTAAAACAACAGATAAAAGAATTAATAACAGAAATCGCTGAAAAACATACATCTGAAGGAACGGATGTACAGGCTGTTATTGATCAATGGTTACATGCTATAGCAACAAATAGTCAATTCTATTGTAATAAAGAAATAGATTCTCCTGAAACTTTAAAAGAAAAGATTATTAATATCTTAAAAAAAGAAAATATCTATAAATCAGAAAAGCAATTTTTTGAGTTAATATTTGGAGATTTAAAAATTCAGCCTAAACAAAGTAGTGATTTTAAATTTATTGATTTATTCGCTGGTATAGGCGGAATTAGGCTTGGTGCTCAGATGAATGGAGGAAATTGTGTTTTTTCATCTGAATTTGATGCTTTTGCACAGAAAACATATAACCTAAACCATGCTGAAATTCCATTTGGAGACATTACTAAAATTCAAGAAAAAAATATTCCTGATCATGATTTATTATTAGCAGGATTTCCATGTCAACCATTTAGCTATTCAGGAAAATGTGAAGGTTTTGAAGATAAAACAAGGGGAACGTTATTTTTTGATGTATTAAGAATCCTTGAAGAAAAGAAACCTAAAGTAGCATTATTAGAAAATGTTAAAGGTTTTAAATCCCATGATAAAGGAAATACAATGTTCATTGCTTTAAATGCATTAAAAGAAGCTGGATATTATCCATACTGGACTATTTTGAACAGTTATGATTTTGGAGTTCCTCAATATCGTGAACGTTGGTACTGTGTAGCAATTAGAAAAGATGTTGATAATGGTGAATTTAATTTTCCTGAAAACAAAGATAGAAAAACAACATTACGAGATATTGTAGATATTGAGTTAAATGATGAATCATTATCCCTAACTCAATTTGAATTAGATAGAATAAAATTTCATTTTGATAATTATCATTTAAATGAAAGGGTTCAACATGATAATTCAATGTATGCACCAAATACGAAAAAAGGGAAACATGGTGTTTTCTCATTCTTAAAAGCAGATGGTTCCTTGCGTTTTCATGTAGGTGATTTTGCTAAAACTCAAATTCAAGAAGCTTTTTATGCTTGTTTAGATACTTATTCACCAACAATTATAGCTAATCGAGTTCCTAAGTTATGGGATATAAAAAGAAAATTATCTGTAAGAGAATCAGCAAGATTACAAGGCTTTCCTGAAGAATTTGAATTCAATGTATCAAATGCTCAAGCATTTAAACAGCTAGGCAATTCAGTAACAGTCTCCGTAATTAATGGAATCATTAAGAAATTAGTTGAAATAGGAGTGCTTAAATAATGGCTTTTGTATCAGAAAATACGTTAATTGAAGCTAGAAACAATGTAAGAAATTTCTTGAAAAAACCAGAAACATTTACTGGTCTAATGCTATTATTATATTGTTCTATAGACTACAAATTTAATGGCTTTCTAAAGAAAGCTAACATGAAGCTTTTTTCTGAATTATCAGATTATGCTTTCCTATTAAATAACAACGATATTGATACTAACTATTCTGAGAAGAGTTGGTATGCTTTATTTACTACAGATTGGCTAGATAATGTTAAAACTAACCTATTAAGAGCTGATAAGCTAAATGACAATAAATTACCAGCAAATGATTTCTTAATTTCATTGTTTTGGTATAACCCTTATTCAGATATTGATCAGTTAGTCAATCAATTTAAAAGTAAAGTAGGCGATCAAGTATTTAATTCTCTTTTCTTCGTAGAAGATAAAAGTAATCCATTTACAGAAAACTCTCCATGTAATAGGGCTACTCTTTATCAGATGTTAGGTGGGAAAGGAGACCATTTTACAGTTAAATTTGATAATGAATTTATTAAGAAAAGAGCTGGAGATTTAAGTGCAGCTCCATTTAGCCAAACTCTTTATGCAGGAAATGATATAAAAAGAATCTTAACTATTTTTGATTTTGATATATCCGAAAAATTATTAATAAATTCTTCTATTTCTAAAGAAAAACCTCATCAAATTTTATCTCAGTCTATTCAACTCCCCAAACCCTTCCTTCTCCTTGCAGGCGTTTCTGGCACGGGGAAATCTCGCTTTGTGCGTAAACAGGCGGAGAAAACAGGGGAATATCAACTGGTGGCGGTGCGTCCAGATTGGCATGAGCCGTCGAATTTATTGGGCTATGTATCGCGGTTAAGTGGTAAGGCGGAATATGTTGTTACCGATGTGTTGAAGTTTATTGTTCGAGCTTGGCAAGCGGTCGAAAAAGCGGGATTAATTGCAAATAATGAGGTGTGCGGCTCGACTGAAGATTTGGCGAAAGTGCCACCTTATTGGCTCTGTTTAGACGAAATGAACCTTGCCCCTGTTGAGCAATATTTTGCGGATTACCTTGCTGTGCTTGAAACCCGTGAATGGAAATGGGAGGGCGAGCAATTTCGCTATAAAACCGATGCGTTGTTAAGCAAGGCTTCGTGGGAAGGAATTGAGAATTTTAGGAAAGATCTTAGCATCAGTGAGCCACTCTGGTATTTCTTCGAAACCAAAGGCATTGGTATTCCGTTTAACTTGATTGTGGCGGGTACGGTAAATATGGACGAAACCACTCACGCCTTTTCTCGCAAGGTGCTAGACCGTGCATTGAGTTTTGATTTCAGCAAATTCTACCCAAATAATTTTGATGAATTTTTTGAACCAAAAACACAACCCAAATTATTGGGGTATCCGATTGCATCCCAAGCAGTGCCAGATGAACATTCTGCAAAATCCATCGCATTTTTAACCGCTTTAAATGAGAAATTAGCGAATACGCCTTTTGAATTGGCTTATCGTGCATTAAATGAATTATTGTTGAGCGTGGCTTCGTTTAAACCAGAAACCGATGCCGCCCTTCAAGCTGTATGGGATGATTTTGTGATGACCAAAATCTTGCCACGCATTGAGGGCGATGAGAACAAAGTAGACAAAGCGTTGGAGAATTTAGAAGTGGTATTAAAAGACCACCTTGCTGAAATTTGGGAAGGAAAACGCCCAGATTTATGGCGTGAAAATATTGATGGTTCTCCGCTTGAAATTGACTGCCGTTGCAATCCGAAATTGGCTCGAATGAAAAAGCAACTTGAAGATCGTGGCATGGTGAGTTTTTGGTAGATTGCCGTGGGTATGAATACCCACGGTTAAGCATAAGCGTTCCCCTTTGGGGAACTAACAACTCAACCCCAACAGGGTTGGTTTATGCGTAACCTAGGGTAACCTGTTACCCTAGGGGTTTAAGTCTTTCCCAATGTTGTTTAAACAAGCGAAATAAAACAATGAAAAATCCTTACGAAGATCTCGATTTCACCCTAACCATTTACCCTTCAAATTTGGAAGTTCGCCAAGCACGTTATGAGCAAACTTTCCAAAATCAAGGGAAACCAATGCCTGCGTGTTATGTGCAAATCAATGGCGAAAATCAACCGCTTGATAAACCTTTTTTCTTCGAAAATAATCGCTATCACTTTGTATGGATTTTTAATGAACCCATTCAGAATGCAACGTTAAAACATAGACTTAATGCAGTGAATCAATCTTTTTATTTTACTAAAGAAAATAATACGTTTCAGGGCATTATCGACACAGGCAATGATGTTGGTTGGTTTCATTTACCCTTAAGCTATGTGAAAGATGGCACGGAATACGATTTTGAATTTGCTTTTGAAGTGCTGCCTACCAAAATGGATTTGCACAGCGATTTGCCTGCGATGTATCAAGATATTGACGCAACCTATCCCCTTTGGCGGTTTAATCTTGCGGAAAAAACGGAGCAATCAATGCAAGATAGCCGCAAGCGAGAGCATTTTAACTTGCTTTGGTTAGCTCAATTTCAACGTTTGCAAGAAGCATTTGCCCAAGCATTAAACATTATCGCCAACAGCCCACACAACCGTTTACAAGCGGTGGTAAAACAACAAAAAGCCGCAAAAATAAAGGGCAAAGTTCACGAACGCACGGCAATGAAAATCCGTAATGATATGGCAAATGGGTTGTATCATAAAAGTTATTCAATCGGTGAAAAACGCCTTTCGGTAGACACCGCTGAAAACCGTTTTGTGAAAATGACGGTGGAGCGTTCGCTGCAAATTTTAGGCAAATTCAACCGCACATTACGCAAAAAAAATGAGAAAACCAACCGCTTGTCTGAAGCCTTTTTTGCCCGTTTAAGCGATTGGCAAAAGCCGTTAAAACAAATAAAACAGCAGCCTTTTATGCAGCAAGTGGGGCAATTCCAAGGCTTAATGAAAGAAAGTTTGGTGCTGCAGCAGCGTTCAGGCTACAGCCGTGTTTTCCAAATTTGGCAAGAACTGAAACATTACCTCGATTGTTTTGAACAAAATCAGGCAGAGATTTCACAAAAATCGGTGGAGGAAATTTATGAAGTCTGGTGTTTCTTAACTTTAAGACGCTGTTTGCTTTCGCTTGGCTTTACGGAAAAACGATCGAAAACGGAACTAATTTCTGGCGATGATTTTAGCTTAAAAATGATAGATGGAAAGCAAGGAGAATTTCTATTTGAAAAAGAAGGTATCAAGATTCATTTAGCTCATGAACGAGAATTTGATGAAGATACCAAACCAATAAAATCCTTCATTACTACTCAAAAGCCAGATATTTATCTAGAAATCGAATTCCAGAATAAGCAACGTTATATTTGGCTTTTTGATGCAAAGTATCGAATTGAAATTCAGACAAGAAAAGAAAGAAGAAATAATATTGATTATGCTCCAGATGATGCGATTAACCAAATGCACCGCTATCGTGATGCGTTGATTTTGCTTAATAAAAAGAGCTTAATCCAAGATCTCGCCCTGTATTTGGTGCTTTTGTGTTGTATCCTGGCTTTTTTGATCAAAAAGCTAAAAAGGATGGAAATCCGTATAAAGATGCAATTGAGCAAATTGGTATTGGTGCCTTTGCTTTATTGCCAACAGAAAATGGCGATTATTGGCTCACTGAGTTTTTAAAAGAAAAATTGAACCTAAAAGATCCACAACATCAGCTGTTATTACAACACGAAGCCCGCATTGCTGATCATGGTATGCAACAACGGCTGTATCAAAATCTGGTGTTGATGATGAGCTTGGGGGAAAATCGTTCCGAAGCATATTTAGCGAATTTTAAGCAAGGTAAACTGAAATGGTATCACACGCCTGTCAAAACCTTTAAGTGTAAGATACGTGACTATATTGCCAGTGAAATTCAGTTTTTGGCGTTGGCATATCAAGGCAAAATCGAACGGCTTTATCCTGTAAAATCGGTGCGGAAAGTGCCACGTTCAGAAATCACCTTTGAACAATCTGGTGCAGACAGTGAAAGCCAAAAGCCTTATTACCTTTTTGAGCTGAACAAGCCACTTCGTTTAGAACAAGCAATTTTAGGCGTACCTCTACTGAACGAAGAAGGAAAAGGCTTTGGGCATTCAATCAAACTAACAACGTTAGATCGATTGGATGAAGTAGAAAGATTTGAAGAGGTGGTTTCTATTTAACCCCAAAAACCACTTCTCAAAATACTATTTATCAAAATACTCTAACCCAAACTGGTATAGTGCATTTTTCTTATAGCCGAAGGTGTCAGCCACGATGCCTGCGGCTTTTTTCATTGGCAGCTCATTGGTTAAAAGTTCGAATAATTTGACCGCTTGTGGGCTGAAGGTTTCTTCTTCCATTTCAGGTTTGCCTTCCACAATTAACACAATTTCGCCTTTGGTGCGGTTACTGTCTTCTTTCAGCCATTCGATAAGGTTGCCAAGCGTGTCGCCGTGAATGGTTTCCCACGTTTTCGTTAATTCGCGAGCCATTACGATGTAGCGGTCAGAACCCCAAACTTTTTGCATATCGGCAAGGGTATCTAAAATGCGGTGGGTGGATTCGTAGAAAATCAGCGTGCGAGGTTCTGCACTCAAGGCTTCGAGTTTATCGCAACGGGATTTTGTTTTAGCGGGTAAGAACCCTTCGAAGCAAAAACGGTCTGAGGCAATGCCTGATGCACTGAGTGCAGCGATTGCAGCACAAGCACCAACAACAGGCACAACGCGAATGCCTGCTTGGCGGCAGTGGCGAACAAGATGAAAACCAGGATCGCTAATCAGTGGTGTGCCCGCGTCAGAAATGAGGGCGATGTTTTCGCCTTTTGCTAATTTTTCAACTAAAACGACCGCTTTTTGTTGTTCGTTGTGGTCGTGCAAGGCAAAAAACGGCTTTTTAATACCGTAGTGGCTTAAGAGTAAGCCGCTGTGGCGGGTGTCTTCGGCGGCGATTAAATCAACTTGTTCGAAGGTTTCTAATGCTCGTTGGGTAATGTCGCCAAGGTTGCCAATAGGGGTTGCTACAATGTATAAAATGCCGTTTTGTTCGTTTTTCATTTGCTTTTCACAGATTTGATAAGTAAGATTCAAAAGTGATTTATTATACTTTTTTTACGCATTTTTAGGGAGAATAAAATGGCACCAGCACTTCGACAAAAAATGAAAACAGTTTTTGTCCCTTCTCTAATCGCCCTTTTAGTCGCAGCTTGTAGTTCGCCAAATGTAATCACGGAATCGATGAAAAATGAGGCGTATGCAAGCTCGGAATTCTATATTAACAAAGCCGAACAAGCGAAAGATAAAGAAGATAAAGTTTCTTATCAGCTTTTAGCTGTGCGTAAATTGGTGGAAGAAAACAAAGCCGATGAAGCTCAAGATGCTTTAAATGAGCTTTCGCCATTTATGAAAGATATTCAAGAAAATCCTGTTCAAAAACAAGAATATGCGTTGGTTTCTGCTCAACTTTTAGCTTTGCAAGGTAAAAACGATGAAGCCTTGAGTTTGCTTAGAAATTTGCAACAAAATTTGAAAAATGAACCGCTTAGCCAAGCTCAATTATTGCGTGTTTATCAAACTCAAGCTCAAGTTGCCGAAAACCGTAAAGATGTAGAAGAAATTGTGCGTGCTCATTCGTTGATGAACAGTTATTTGTTTGACAACAAAGCTCGCCAAGAAAATAACGATACGATTTGGAACACGTTGCGTAAAGCAAACCGTGGCATTGAGCAGGCTCAACCGCAAGCGGCGGAAATGGAATTTGCGGGTTGGATTGCGTTAATTTCGCTTTATAACCAAAATGTGATGAATCCAACCCAGATGCAACAGGCGTTAAACCAGTGGAAAGCACAATATCCAAACCATAGTGCGGTGAATTTTATGCCATCTGAATTGCAAAATGTGGCAAGTTACCAACAAACACAATTGAAAGATGTGGCGGTGTTATTACCTTTAAGTGGCGATGCTCAAATTTTAGGTCAAGTGGTGCAACAAGGCTTTAACGATGCACGTGGTAATGATGGCACAGTAGTGCGTTTTTACGACACCGCAGCGGGCGATGTGAATAGTTTAATTGCCCAAGCGAAACAAGAAGGGGCTGGCACGATTGTTGGTCCATTATTAAAAGAGAACGTGGATACGGCATTAAATAGCCCTGAAATCAAAGATGTTAATTTATTGGCGTTAAATGCGACACCAAATGCACGTGCTATTCCACAAGTTTGCTACTACGGTTTATCGCCTGAAGCGGAAGCGAAAGCGGCTGCAGATCGTATTTACAACGATGGCAAACGTAACGTGATTGTTTCTGTACCACAGGGGGATTTCGGTCAGCGTTCAGCGGATACTTTTGCCCAACGTTGGCGTCAGCTTACAGGTAATGATGCCGACGTGCGTTATTACTCTTCAGCGGAAGATGCAGTCGCTTCGGTGTTAAGTGCAGGCACAAATCAAGGCGGATTATATTTGTTGGGTTCGCCTGAAGATGTTTTGGCAATTAAACAAGGCATTGATGGCTCAGCATTAAAAGATCAATTTGCGATTTATACTTCTTCACGTAGTAATTCGCCTGCGAATGATGCAGACTTTTACACCGCAATGGAAGGGGTAAAATTTAGCGAAATTCCGCTTTTAGCGGATCCAAGCTCAGATGAATACAAAAAATCAGCGAATTTATCGGCAGGCGATTTCGCCAAAATGCGTTTATACGCAATGGGTGCCGATGCGTGGTCGCTAGCAAATAAATTCAATGAGTTAAGCAAAATCCCAGGCTATAAAGTGTCTGGCTTAACAGGCGTGTTAAGTGCAGGACAAAATTGTAACATCGAACGTAGCTTATCTTGGTTGCAATACCACAATGGCACTGTTGAGCAAGCTAATTAGTAAGCGTTCGCAAGGTTCGATTTATGAACAAAAAGCCCGAGCGTATTTGGAGTCGCAAGGGCTTAAATTTGTGGCAGCGAATCAGCAATTTAAGTGTGGCGAGCTTGATCTCGTGATGCTTGAAAATGATACTCTCGTGTTTGTGGAAGTTCGCCAACGTAAATCGAACCGCTTTGGTAGTGCGGTGGAAAGTATTGATTACCGCAAGCAACAAAAATGGTTAAATGCGGCAAATATGTGGTTGCTTACCAAACGCAAACAGAGCCTTGATACCGCCAAATGTCGCTTTGATGTGGTGGCATTTGAAGGGGATAATCCACCCCTTTGGTTGCCTAACTTTTTAGGATAATACCAAGAGTATGTTAGAAAAAATCCAAAATAGCTTTACCGAAAGTATTCAACTGCAAATTGCGGCAACCGAACTTTTACCTGCTAAATTAGAAGCGGCGGCAAAACAAATTCAGGCTTGCTTAATTAAAGGAAATAAGATTATTGTTTGCGGACACGGTCGCTCGTATGGCAATGCCCAACTGTTAGTGAGCCATTTATTGCACCAATATGAGCTGGCTCGTCCAAGTTTATATGCTGTGCAACTTGATTTTAACGGCATTGTGGCAAGCGTTGCGGTTCTGCGTGATGAGTCTGATAAGGTTTATCAGAAACAGTTGCAAGCGATATACAAAGAGGGAGATTTGTTCGTTTGTTTTTCTCCTTTAGGCAACGAAGAAGCGGTCTTAAATGCGATTCATTTTGCAAAAGGCGAAGGGCTGAATGTGATTGTATTTACCAGCAGCCACAATGAACATACACAAGGTTTGCTAGAGGATGAAGACGTTGAAATTGCCGTTCCTTCGATGAATGAAGCTCGCATCATTGAAGGGCATCTGTTCTGTGTTAATTTATTATGTGAATTGGTCGATCATTTACTTTTTTCTTAAAGGATGAACTATGAAAACGTTAGTTAAAAAAAGCATTTCAGCATTAGCATTCGGAACAACCTTACTTTTCTTGCAAGGTTGTATTACCACAGCAGTTGTTACGGGGGCTGCGGTAGCGAGTAAAGTCGCTACAGATCCTCGTTCAACAGGTACGCAAGTGGACGATGAAATCTTAGAAGAAAAAGTGGCCTATAACCTCAACAACGATGCCCAATTGAAAGAAGAAGCTCGTATCAATGTGGTGGTTTACAATGGTAAAGTGCTATTGATTGGACAAGTACCAAATTACACCGCGGCTGAAACCGCTCGCAATATTGCTGCTGGTGTCGATGGCGTGAAAGAAGTTGTGAATGAAATTCGCACAGGTAGCGTGATCAATGCTTCGCAAATCGCAATGGATAGTTGGATTACCACTACGATTAAATCTAAATTACTGTTAAATTCAGATGTCAAAACGACTGAAGTGAAAGTGATTACGGAGGATGGCGAAGTCTTTTTACTGGGTAAACTTTCACAAAGCCAAGCAGATGCCGCTGCAGAGGTTGCTCGTAATGTACGAGGTGTGAAAAAAGTAGTTAAAGTGATTAGTTATGTAATGTGATTACATTTTAGTCTGCACGTGCGTGAATTTATTTTTTCACGCACGCTACAATTGTTCCCTTCCTATTTTACCTTTCACTTAAGTTTTACTCACTTTTTACACAAAAATGTGAAGTGTTTCACATTTTCCATAAACTCTTTAGTGATTTAATTTACTTTTAACATACAAATAACTAGAATTATCAGCTGCCAATAAGGCAGAATTTAACTTTTTTATTCTAGGATAACGTTATGTTGTGGTTTTTCTTTTGTGTAGCCATTTTGGTGCTTGGCTACTTTATTTACGGCAAAATTATCGAAAAAATCTTCGTGATTAACCCGAAACGCCAAACCCCCGCTTATCAAATGAATGATGGCGTGGACTATATGCCAATGTCAAAAACAAAAATTTGGCTTATTCAGTTATTAAATATTGCAGGAACAGGTCCTATTTTTGGTCCGATTCTTGGTGCATTATACGGACCTGTTGCGATGCTTTGGATCGTACTTGGTTGTATTTTCGCAGGTGCAGTACACGACTACTTCTGTGGTATGTTAAGTATCCGTCACGGCGGTGCAACAATGCCATTTTTAGCAGGTAAATTCTTAGGTCGCCCTGTTAAATTATTCATTAACGCATTAGCTCTTGTTCTTCTTTTATTAGTGGGTGTGGTATTCGTTGCAAGCCCAGCACAATTGATGGGTACCATTACAATGGATGTATTAGGTGCTTCATCTGGTGCATTACAATTAGGCGATGTTGAAGCCGTTCATCAAGCGGTTGAATCTGGCGGTTTAACTGTTTGGGGAATGGATAAAGCCACTGTGATTTCAGTGTGGACGTTCATCATCTTTGCGTACTACATTCTAGCTACCTTATTACCAATCGACAAAATCATTGGTCGTATCTACCCTCTCTTTGGTGCATTATTGCTCTTTATGTCAGTAGGTATGGTGTATGGTTTGGTGTCTGCTCACTTCAGTGCAACCGATCCAATCGAATTCTTCCGTACAATTGATGCAGATGGTCAAGGTTTAACTTGGGCGAAATTTGCACAAAACTTCCAAGTGAAAGGTGATGTTCCTGTGTGGCCATTACTCTTCTTAACTATTTCTTGTGGTGCATTATCAGGTTTCCACGCAACGCAAACCCCATTAATGGCTCGTTGTGCAGAAAATGAAAGCGAAGGTCGTTTCATCTTCTACGGTGCAATGATTACTGAAGGTGTAATTGCGTTAGTATGGTGTATGGTTGGCTTAGCTTTCTATGAAAACCCACAAGCGTTACAAGATGCAATCTCAGCGGGTTCTCCATCTAAAGTAGTATATGACAGCTCATTACACTTCTTGGGCTTTGTTGGCGGTATCTTTGCAGTACTTGGCGTAGTGGTATTACCAATCACTTCAGGCGATACAGCATTCCGTGCAGCACGTTTACAATTAGCGGAAATCTTCCACATTGACCAACGCTCATTAACTAAACGTTTATATATTGCGGTGCCATTGTTCGTATTAGGTTATTTCGTTTCAACCATCGACTTCAGCGTATTATGGCGTTACTTCACTTGGGCGAACCAAATGACAGCAATGGTAATGTTATGGACAGCGGCAGCATACTTATACCGTTACCATAAATTCCACTGGGTAGCTTCAATCCCAGCGTGGTTTATCACAACAGTATGTGCGACTTACTTGTTCTATAACCCAATCGGCTTCGGCTTAGATTACCAACTTTCAGTTTATCTAGGCTTCGCAGCAACAGTCGTATGTATCGTATTATTCTTCACAATGCTTAAACCATTAGGCGAACGCGATGAAGAAGCTTATGTGACAAACGAAAAATAAGTAAATATTAAAGTGCCAAAAAGGGCGTGAACTTAACATTCACGCCCTTTTTCTTTTAGGTTTATGATTTCAGCATAACAAATAAATTAGCCATGCCTTTCATTTCAATTATTCACTACTCATCAACGTAAACGCCACTTCTCTGCGTTCTTTAATCAACCGTTTACGCTTCCAAATGTGCATAATGCGGCGGTTTTTGCTTGTTGAAAGTGTTTGCTTTTGTTTCAATCTTCCTTTACGTTTCATTAGTTTTCTCCTGATTTACATTCTCTTCGGTCTGTTTTTCCAATTCTTTTTGCTCCTGCTGAAGTTTTTGCTCTTCAACACGCAAATGATTTACAAGGCTGCTGTGATATTTGCGGATATTTTCGACATAATTAAACGCCTCAAAACCGCGTGCGTAGCCATATTTTAGGTTGGCATAATGGCGTTTTTCAGCAAGAAGCGGTAGATTTTTCTTCACATCTAACCAATTATCTGGGTCGCCACCAAGCTGTTTAGTTAAACGGCGAACATCAAGTAAATGCCCTAGCCCCATATTGTAAGCCGCCAATCCATACCAGATGCGATCTTCCGCAGGTACAGTTTCAGGAATTTGTCGAAGGAGCATATTCAAATATTCCGCTCCGCCACGGATACTTTGTTCCGCATTCGTGCGATCAGCTACTTTCATTCGTTCTGCCGTATCACGAGTCAGCATCATAATGCCACGCACCCCCGTTGGAGAAGTGGCTGTCGGATCCCAGCGAGATTCTTGGTAGGCAATCGCTGCTAACATCTGCCATTCTAGCTCACCTTTATGTTTTTCAAACAACGCACGATATTTCGGCAAAATGTTCTTTACCGCATTTAAATAGATAGACGCATCAGCATAATCAAAGCGATTGAGATGGTTAAAATATTTCTCTTCAATACGAGCAATTAAGCCCGTTTCGTTCGCTTTGTCCATAAAATCAAGCACAGAGGCTTGCAATTCGCTAAATGAACTTTTGGCGAAATACCACACCACTGGCATTTCATCAGTTAAATCAAACCCGACTGCGAGGTTCGGGTTGATATACTGAGCGGAAGAAATATCTACCGATGGAGCCACGGTATAAGGAATCTTGCCCTCCGCTACCTGTAACAATAGCTCTTCTTGCGTGAAAGCATCTGTTGTTTGCCATTTTAGAAGCGGTTGATTTTCACGTAATTGTTCCAAAATGGAAATCACAGGTGAGCCACTCGGCACAATAATGTCCGATTTAAGTTCATCTAATTTATACGGACGTTGTGTCCCTTTTTTATAAGCTACTTGCCAAGAAGCGGAATAATAGCTCGCCCCAATTTGATGACGATCATTGCGTTCTGATTGATAAAGCAAGCCTGCCGCTGCCATATCAATTTTGTTATCTCTAAGGGCTTGGAATAACTGCTCGCTGTTATCAAACAAAGTGACATCAAGCTCAACGGCTAAATAATCAGCAAAAGCCTTACTAAGCTCATATTCAATCCCAGAATTACCTTCAGCACTCACAAAATAAGAAAGCGGGTGATTGATCATCCCCACTTTGAGTTTTTTCGTTTGCTGAATTTGGCTATAGCGATTTTCTTCGGCTTGCATCAATTTTTGCCACGGGTAAACCATATCCCACGACCACAAAAACAATGCGATTGCCGCAAACAAAGGAAGAAATATACCTTTCAAATATGCCTCTTTTCTTGCGAAATAAGTGAAATAGTCTAGCGGAAAGTTGCTAAAATATAAACAAAAAAGATGCGGAACTTGTCCACATCTTTCCCCAAATTGTGCTTTCTAACGATATTTATCCAAGAAGCGGTAGTATGGAATCCCTACCTTCAGAGCCATTTTTTTGACTAATTTCCCGCCATAAAGATGCGGCACTTTTAAGCCTTCGAAAATACTCAGACGCTCATCATCACCGCAAATCGCTTCGCTAATAATTCGCCCAGCTAAGCCTGTGAGAGCGACACCGTGTCCAGAAAAACCTTGAGCAAAATAAATATTCGGTTTCGCTCGCCCAAAATGTGGCGTTGAATTCATCGTCATATCAATCGGACCACCCCAACCGTAATCAATTTTAACCTCTTCCAATTGCGGAAAAACAGCCAACATTTCCGAACGCATTTTGGCAATCATATCCACGTTGGTGCTTGAATCTGAACCGAATAGCAAGCGATTATCCGCTGACAAGCGGTAATAATCGAGTAATAAATTGTTATCGCACACCGACATTCCGTTGTTAATTAAACTATCTGCCATTGCTTGCGAAAGAGGTTCAGTCGCGATAATAAAGCTCTCCACAGGTAAAATGGTATTTTCGATGCCAAAAGTAATTTTTTTAGACAAGGCATCAATGTAAGCATTCACTGCCAACACCACATTTTCACAATTCACGGTAAAATTTTCGGCAAAAACGACCGCTTGTGTATCGCTTTTCACCTGAATTTCTGTAGCGGGCGAATGCTCATAAATTACTACACCAGCATCTACGCACGCTTTTGCCAAACCTAAGCAGTAATTAAGCGGATGCAAATGCCCCGAATTGCTGTCGTATAAACCGCCCACATAAATATCACTGCCAAGATGCTGCTTGAGCTGAGCTTTATCCCAAAGCTGCATATTGGTGTAGCCGCATTGTTCTTCACTGGCTTTTTGCATTGCGATAAGATCGTCCATTCGACGGTTATTTAAAGCAAGCGTAGCATAGCCTTTTTTCCAATCACATTCGATGCCATATTTCTGCACGCGTTCGTCTATGATGTCAATTGCCTCAAGCGACATATCCCATAATTTACGGGCTTTTTCAAAGCCAATATGATCAATATACTCATCAATGCCTTCTTCGAAGCCGTTAATGGCTTGCCCGCCCGAACGCCCTGAAGCACCAAATCCCACGCGAGCCCCTTCTAACACAATCACTTTCTTACCTTTTTCAGCCAATTCTAAGGCTGTTGAAAGACCAAGAAAACCTGCACCAATGACACACACATCAGCAGATTGATTGGCAGAAATTTTAGGAAATTGAAGATCGAGATTGCGAGAATCGTAGTAATAAGAAGAACGATGTTCTTGATAAGCAAATGTCAGCATAAAATGATATCAGTAAAATAAAAAACGGATGTGATCGTAATAAGAAAAACGACTTAAATCAATTTAATTTTTTAACTTTGATAAATTAAGGAAGATTTTAGAAAATAAGAAAAGATAAAATGGCGCACCCGAGAGGATTCGAACCTCTGACCGCTCGGTTCGTAGCCGAGTACTCTATCCAGCTGAGCTACGGGTGCGTATTGAATTGTGAGATATTTATTTTATCAGCGACCATCTTAAACTGAATAGAGTAAAGCTTAAAATGGCGCACCCGAGAGGATTCGAACCTCTGACCGCTCGGTTCGTAGCCGAGTACTCTATCCAGCTGAGCTACGGGTGCGTGATAAAGTAAATGGCGGTGAGAGAGGGATTCGAACCCTCGATAGAGCTTTTGAACCCTATACTCCCTTAGCAGGGGAGCGCCTTCAGCCTGCTCGGCCATCTCACCACTCACTGTGTCTGTGTGCGGTGCATATTACTAGATTTAAAAAATATGTCAAACGCTTTTGTGAAAAAAATCTTGAATTTAGTTACATTTGACTACTGAATAGGCGATATGTTTATTTTTTATAATAAATAAAACTCAAGCGGTGGAATTTTCCGAAAAATTGGCAAATCTTCCGTCAAACTTCACCGCTTGCAAACATTAACTCTTACAAGAGTTACCTTTTTTCATCACTTTGCCGAAATCATTATGTGCATCAGGCTTGCTCATATTGTTTGGTGCCCCTTTTTGTACAGGGAATTTTGAATCCATTTGCCACGCATTCCAGCCACCGTCATAAATGTAGGTATCTTTCCAGCCTGCAAGTTGGGTCATAAACCACGGCACGCCCGCACGCCAGCCCGTACCACAATAGAACGCTAATTGATCGCCTTTTTGAATGCCTTGGGTTTTCCACAACGCAAAAATTTCGTTTGGATTACGCAACGTATTATCAGGATCGTAATAATCCGCCATATTGGAAGAATCTGTCCCCGCAAAGTCCCAAATTGCCCCTTGCGGCTCGCCTTTGCCTGGAATGTAATCATAGCCGCTCACTTTGCCCGTATATTCGTCCCACGCACGGTTACTTTTTGTGCCGCAATCGCTTGGGCAGGTGTGGAAATATCAATACTTGGATTGGCAGGAATCGTTGTGCCAAAATTCGTTTCAGGGGTTGGAATGTTGACTTGCGTTTCCGTTGGCAAATTCGCATCAACCCACGTTACCAAATTGCCATTTAACACGCGAACATCTTCCACACCCGCCCATTTTAACGCCCAGAAAATACGATACGCCGCCAGTTGGTTATCTGAATATAAAATTATCGTTTTATCTTTCGTAATCCCATTTTTCAGCAAGTTTTGCTCAATCACTTTCGAGTCAGATAAATTCCACACGGGGTCATTTTCAACCCAATCGGTATTGAAATGATACGCCCCCACAATGTGCTGCGTGTAAGATTTCGCCGAAGCCAAATCCCCCCAAGAAACCTCAAACAGCATAAATTTATCGTTGTTGTAACTTTCAGGTTTCTCGCCTTTCATCACCGCGTTCACCCATTCTGGCGACACGCTATATTGGAAATTCGGGAACGCTTCCATCGGATAATCGCTCACGTTCGCATAGCTCACAAAATCACTAAAAGTGCGAACTTTGTAGCCTTTTGCGGCGAATTCTGCAGAAACACGCTCTAAATTGTCAGGATTGCTATCGTAGAACACCAAAGTTTTCTCTTTCGTAATTCCTTTGCCTGCGGCGAAACTCTCAAATTTATCATCGGCGATATAATCTAACCAATCTGCGGTGAACTGAATCGCCCCTTTAATATGCCCGCCACGGCTGGCGTTTTTATCTTTGAAACCGTTGTAAAGGCTGTCAATTCGCGTATCAATAATCACAAATTCAGGATTATCCAAATTTTTGAGTAATTCTGGCGTTTCAATTTTTTTGACCGAACGATCTTCACAGCCCGCCAAACACAAGCCCACAGCGACCGCCAATAAGGTTGTTTTCAATTTCATCATTTCCTTTAAAAGATAAAGATTAAATCCGACATTGTGTCGGAGGAACACACTTCGTTGCCGCATAGCAACCCAGTAAAATCGTGAACGTAGCAAGCCAGCCCTGCCAAGAAAAATACACCGTTGCCACCAACGAATTGGTAATAGTGCAACCGCCTGCTAACACCGCCCCCACGCCCATCAGCACGCCGCCCAATATCCGCTGTAAAATCGCCTTCGGTTCAGGCAATCGCCACGCCAATTCACCGCTGAGTTTAGCGGAAATGAGCGAACCGAGCAGAATGCCCAAAACAAAAAGCGTTCCCCAGTTCAAATAGCGTTGTTGCCCTGTGACCCAATACTGCACCACATTTGCCGATGGCACAGAAATACCAAAGCCAAAATTTCGCCCTGTTTCGCTGCTCAACACCCAAGCCAACACGCCCAACAATCCAATCAGACTTGCCGTGAGATAGAGATTCCAATGTTTTGCAAAAAGACGCGGAAAAACGACCGCTTGCGTGGTTTCCGCTGGTGGCTGATAGCGTGGATTTTTCGCCTGATAATAGAATAAGCCAGCGGTAATCAGCACCACCACGGCAACTAAAATCCACGGCGAAATGCCAAGGGTTAAATGAATGTTGTCGATCTCAACAGGATTTTCTAACAGCGGATGGAACCAATGTTTCAGTACACCCGTTTGAGTGGAAGCCATCGTCAACGCAAAAAAGAGTAACGCAATCAGGCTCCCTAACGCTCCTTCGCCTGTACGAAACCACGCCCCGCTACCGCAACAGTTCGCCAACATCATACCAAAGCCAAATAAAAACCCGCCCAATAGCGAGGCTATCAAAGGCAGTTGCGAAGTCGGCAGGGTAATCACACCCAGTGCCTCAAGGGAGAAAAAACCGATAGATTGAATAGAAATGGCGAGAAATAACGCCGTAAGAAAGCGGAAATTCCGTTGTGTATAAATGCGACGAAAGCCCGACACAAAACAGAACTGCCCACGTTGAAGTAGCACGCCTAACGCAATGCCAACCAAAAAACCAGAATACATCGATTAAACCTTAATACGAAGCTGTTTGAAATGTGTGCATTAAAGCACATTTGACTAGAAATGAAAAGAGGTGGAATCTTCCAAAAGATTTGCAAATCTTCTTTAAAATTCCACCGCTTATGAATACAAAAAATTAGCTAAATAATTTGCCTAACATTCCTTTCGCTGCTTGAGCCATAAGTGCGTTAGCATCTAAGTTTTTTAAATCAGGCAGCTGACCGTTTGGGGTAAGCATATCCACTACTTTCGGTAAATATTCCGCCAATAATTTGCTTGCATCTAATTCTGACACACCCGCTTTTTCTGCCGCTTGAGTCATATTTTCTTGACCAACCACTTCCACAACTTGCGTTGCTGAAATCGGTTGATTTTCTTCATCGGTACTAATCCACGATTTCAAAATGCCTTCTAAACCGCTTTCTTGAAAACGTTTGATGATGCCTTCAATCCCGCCTTGCGATTGCAATAACGCTTGCACTAAAGCCATTGCTGTAGATTGGTTGCTACCACTGTTATTTAAAATTGAAGACGCCACAGAACCTAAAATGTTACCTAACATAAATACTCCTAAAAAAAGAAAATGCCCTTTGAGCAACAAAGGGCGTATTCTAACTGATTTGAATGCAAAATAAGTGTCAATTTGCAAAAAGTTGTGTAAAGGTGACCGCTTATTCCTTCACCCGAATCCGATAACGTTTGTCGAGCATACAGAGTACGCCGCCGAGTGCCATAAATAAGCCGCCGATCCAAATCCAGCGGATAAATGGCTTGTAGTAGAGACGTAAGCCCCACGAGCCGTCGTCGAGTTGCTCGCCAAGGGCGGCGTATAAATCTCGGGTGAAGCCCCAGTCGATAGCGGCTTCGGTCATACCCATTTTGCTGACGTTGTAGAAGCGTTTTTCTGCGTGTAGTACCGCTTCTGGTTTGCCATTGCGGGTAATTTCGATGTCTGCCGTGCCACCTTGGTAGTTCGCCCCGTCGCTGATTTTCAATCCTTTGAAGGTAAAGTTGTAATCGAGGATTTGCACGCTGTCGCCTTGTCGCATTCGCACGTCTTTTTCGATGCTGAAATTATGGCTCATCGCAATGCCGAATACGGTCATTGCCACGCCAACGTGTGCCAACACCATTCCCCAGTGAGAGCGGGAAAGTTTGAACACGCCAGTCAAGAACGAATGTTTGTGAGTCGCTCGAGTGTGCATTTCATAGAGGCTTAAAATCACGATAATTGCCGCCATCATCACGCCGAGGACGGAAGTCGCTGTGAGGCGGTCGCCAATTAAATAAGGCAAGCCAAAACCGAGGGCAATCATCATTAGTGTTGCAATAATGACAGGCGTACGGATCGCAGAGACTTGATCGCGTCGCCATTTGACCAACGGCCCGATGCCCAAAATAAAGGCGAAAGGCACCATTAAAATCAAGAACATTTGGTTAAAGAACGGTGCACCAATCGAAATTGAACCGAGTCCGATTTGCTTGTGAATGAGCGGTAAAATCGTGCCTAAAAAGACCACCGATAAAAACGCCATTAACATCACGTTGTTCAACAGCAACAAGCTTTCACGGGAATAGCGTTGATAGTTATCCAAACTTTTGATTTTCGCTCCTTGGAAAGCGTAGAGCAAGAGCGAACCACCGATGACCAACACCAAATAAGCTAAGATGTACAAGCCGCGGGTTGGGTCAGAGGCGAAGGCGTGAACCGAGACCAAAATGCCCGAACGCACAAGGAAAGTGCCGAGCAAACAGAGTGAGAAAGCAAGAATTGCCAGCAATACCGTCCACGCTTTGAAGGTGCTGCGTTTTTCGGTAACGGCTAATGAGTGAATTAACGCCGTTCCCGCCAACCAAGGCATCAGCGAGGCGTTTTCCACAGGGTCCCAGAACCACCAGCCGCCCCAGCCGAGTTCGTAATATGCCCACCACGATCCCAACACAATACCTAGCGTGAGGAAAACCCACGCCGCCATTGTCCACGGGCGAGACCATCTTGCCCACGCGGTGTCGAGTTTGCCCGTCATCAGTGATGCAATCGCAAAAGCGAATGCCACGGAAAAGCCCACATAGCCCATATACAGCAAGGGTGGGTGGAAGATTAAGCCGACATCTTGCAACATTGGGTTGAGTTCCCGCCCATCGGCAGGGAAATCGGGGAAAGTTCGCCCAAATGGGTTTGAACTGAAAAGGATAAAGACCAAAAAGCCAATGCTGATTAAGCCCATCACACTCAATACGCGAGCCACCGCTTCTTCAGGCATTTTGCGGGTAAAGGTTGCCACACCCATCGCCCAAAGGGAGAGAAGCCAAATCCACAACAGCAGCGAGCCTTCGTGCGATCCCCACACGGCGGATAAACGGTATTGCAGCGGCAAGGTTGAGTTCGAGTTATTCACCACATATTGCACGCTGAAATCGTTCACCGCAAACAGGTAGAACAGCGAGCCAAAAGCAAGGGTAAGGGCTAAGAACATCGCCCAAGTGAGCGGGCGACCCAACGCCATCAAGGTGGCGTTGCCCTTTTCAGCCCCAACAAGCGGTAGAAAAGCCAAGAAAATTGACAAACCTAAGGCAAGGGCTAAGCCGTAATTGCCGAGTTCTGCAATCATTTGCTCTCTCCTTGCAAGGTTTTTAAGGTGCGTTCGATTTCAGCTTTATCGTGTTCCGATTCGCCTTTTAAATCCGCTTCAGAAATGCCCATTGCCCCGTGTTGTTGCTTCATTTTGTCGCCCAATTCTGGCGGCATATAGTTTTCATCGTGTTTCGCCAACACTTCGGTGGCACGCAAGCGAGTTGGCTCAACCAACACACCTTGTGCCACAATGCCTTGCCCTTCGCGGAACAAATCAGGCAAAATCCCTTCATATTCCACGGTAATCGCAGGGCCGATGTCATTCACATCAAATTCGACCTTTAATGTTTTTGGGTCACGTTTGACCGTGCCTTCCATCACCATTCCACCCACGCGGATACGCTGCCCCACTTCAGGTTTTTGGTTTGGATCATCATTCTTACCTTGCACAATTTCTGACGGTGTATAAAAAAGGTCGATGTTTTGGCTCAACGCATAAAGCGTTAAACCAATCGCCACGCCCACACCAGCCAGTACGGATAAAACGACTTTTAATCGAGATTTACGTCTTGGATTCATTTTCTCTGCCCACAAAAGAGTTGAATATTGATTAAATTATATTTGTAGAAAATGGCTTACACTTCGACAAGCTCAGTGACCGCCATTTCATATCATACCGTTTTCATTTGTTCTTATTTATTTTTTCATTTGAGCTTCACGAGCCAGTTCTTTCTTCACTTGTGTTTGAATCTGTTTTTGCTCACGTTTCGATTGCCAGATCAACCAGCCCATAGCAGCGAAAGAAACGCCATACGCTAACCAAACATAAAAACCATAATTTCCCATTGCAAAGAAATCGGTGATAGAATCAAATTGAAATTGAAGTTGCATATTTTTCTCCGCTATTTAAGGTTGCTGATTAACGTTTTAACCCACGGGCGTTTGCGGTCGTCTTGTAAAAGGGCGATGCGATAACGCCAAATGCTAAACCACGCAGTAAATAAAAGGCTACCCAAAATCGCTAATAATAGCGGAATTAACATTTCCGTTGCCATCGAAGGTTTGTCTAATTTGGTAATGGTCGCCCCTTGATGCAAGGTGTTCCACCATTCCACCGAGAAGTGGATAATCGGTAAGTTAATCACGCCTACCACAGCCAATACGCCAGCCGCTTTCGCCCCTGTTTGCTTATCTTGGAAGGCGGAATAAAGTGCCATTACGCCAATATACAGAAAGAAAAGCACGAGTGCTGACGTTAAGCGAGCATCCCAAACCCACCAAGTACCCCACATTGGTTTGCCCCAAATGGCTCCTGTTGCCAACGAAATAAAGGCGAAAACCAAGCCAATGGGTGCCATTGAAATCATTGCAAGACTTGCTTGACGAATTTGCCACACTAAAGCGATTAAACCTGCGAGAGCCATTGAGCCATAAATACCCATCGACCAAATCGCTGCAGGCACGTGAATAAAAATAATGCGGTAGCTATCGCCTTGCTGATAATCTTTCGGGGCAAAGCCTAGCCCTAATACAAAGGCAATGGCAAGCACCACGAAACTAAGCCAGCCAATCGCAGGCTGAATTTTCCCCAATAGGCGATACTGCGTTTCAGGCTTCGCGTAAGGGTGAAGAAATTTCCACATAAAAATAGGCTCCAATTATCCAAATTTGCAAAAAGAAATCAAAATTCGACCGCTTGCTTATTGCAAGCTAATTCGTAAAGCCCCTGCAATCGCAAAGGGCGAAAAAGTTAATGTTATCGCTAAAATCGCCCCAATGATGGCTAATTGACCGCTGTAGTTCATATTCAAAGTCGCAGCTTCTAAAACTGCGGCAGCGAAAATTAACACAGGCAAAAAGAGCGGTAGAATCAATAAACTTAACAGCGTCCCGCCTTTGCGTAGTCCAACCGTCAACGCCACGCCAATTGCCCCCAAACAGCTTAAAATAGGCGTGCCAAGCAAAAGCGTAAGCACTAACGCCCACCAAACGTGAGTATCTAATGAGAGCAAAATTGCCGCAATGGGAGAAAGTAAAATCAAGGGTAAGCCTGTAAGCAGCCAATGAGCGATAACTTTCGCCAAAGCCACTTGGGGCAAGCCAAGCGGTAAAAGCATTAACTGTTCTAATGAACCGTCTAAATAATCATCTCGAAAAAGCCGCTCAAACGAGAGCAATGCCGATAAGAGAGCGGCTACCCACGCGATACCCGATGCAATTTTTCCTAGTAATTCAGGGTTTGGTCCCATCAATAGTGGGAAAAGGGTAATCACAATCAGAAAGAACCAAAGCGGGTTAAGAATTTCAGCGGGGCGGCGAAAAGCGATGGTTAATTCGCGTTGGATAATGTGAAATAAAATCATAATTTAAATTGATCCAAAGAGATGATTTTCACGTGTGCATTTTCGACCGCTTGATGGCTTGTAAAAATCACGATTCCGCCGTTGTGGCAATGCTGCTCGATATGAGCGATTAAATCTGCTACGCCTTTCTTATCAATGGCGGTAAAAGGTTCGTCTAAGATCCAAAGCTGCTGTTTGGTTAGCCATAATTTCGCCAAAGCGACACGACGCTGTTGCCCTGCAGAAAGATGAGAACAAGGCAAATCTTCACGCCCAACAAGCGATACTTTTTCAAGAGCGTACCAAAGTGTTTCATCTTCAAGTGGTAATCCCTGCACTTTTTGATAAAAACGCAAATTCTCCCAAGGGGTTAATTCAGGTTTAATGCCAGCGTGATGCCCGAGATAAAACAGCTCCGTGTAATATTCTTCACGACATTTCTGAATTTTCTGCCCGTTCCAAAGCACTTCGCCCTCAGCAGGTAAAGCTAATCCTGCAAGGATACGTAAAAGGCTGGTTTTTCCTATCCCGTTATGCCCTTCAATTTGCACCCAATCGCCACTTTTAAGTGTGAAAGAGCAGTCCTCAAACAAGCGGTTTTCACCTCGTTCGCAGGCAATTTGATTTAAGGAAAGTTGGTTTATTTGCATAACACGGATAGGGTAAAAAATGATAGGCAGAGTTTACCATAATCAATATAGTTAGCGTAAAAAACCAACTACCTATTTAGAGTGATCCATTTGTTTTAAAACAAATTTATGTGATTTTATAGCTTTAAAGTTTCTTTCACGAAAGGCACGGTAAGCTTACGTTGAGCCTGCAAAGAAGCCCGGTCAAGATGATCGAGCGTTTTCAGTAGAAACGATAAATCATTTCCTAAACGTTTGAGTAGAAAATTCGCCACCTCATCGGATAATTCCATTCCTTTTTGATAGGCGTTATTTTGAAGCACGATACGTTTTTGATCGTCAGTTAAATCTGCAAGCTGATAAACTTCGCCCCAAATTAGGCGAGAATGTAAATCTGGCAAACTGATTTTTAATTCGTGCGGTGGACAATTCGCACTGATTAATAAGAGCGTTTTATGCTCGCTGCCAAATAGCCCTTGCTGTTCACGAATTTGATTAAAGAGATCAAAAATGGCAAGTTCCCATTCTTCATTACCTGCAATGGTTTGAAAATCATCTAAACAGACAACATCTAACTGTGCCGCATTTTCTAATACTTGAGGTGAAAAGTAATGGGACTTCGCAAGGGGAATATAGCTTGAAGATTGCTGATTAAACAGATATTGATTACTGACCGCTTTCAACAAATGACTTTTGCCACATCCTTCATTTCCCCAGATATAGAAAAACGGTTGTTGGACATCAATAAAATTTTGACGTAGGGAGTCCAACAACACAGGGTTGTTTTCTGAATAGAAATTTTCAAATGTTTCATCATCATTTTGATGAATAGGGAGCGAGAGTTGTTGGTTAATGGTTTGATTGCCTTTTTGTTGGAATATTATGCTAAGGATAGCGGAAAAGGGAGGGTTTGGGAAGTAAATACCTGTTTCTACTTAGAAACAGGTATTTGCAAAATAACAGGATAAAATTGTGTTTAAAATTATTCTTTAGAAAACTCTAAGCGAGCTTTATTATCTAAGAACACTATATCTTTTACACCTTGAATAATTTGTGCCGAACTAAGACCATTATTATTACTACGTAAAGTTAGTGCAATACTCAATCCACCATCATCATCAAGAATATATTTTCCTACTCTAAGAACATCATTAAGCTTATTTACCTTTCTCAATGAAAAGTTATCCTCAGCTTTGTAGAAGCTATAAAATTGAATATCTCCGTTATCACTATTCAAAACAAGAAATTTGTTTCCATCAGTTTTTAAACGAATCGCATTATCATTTATAGTTTCTACTGAATAGCCTTCTTTTTTTAAGATATCTAAAATTTCAGATAATGTATATTTTGACTTCATTTGAGTGGTAAACGTTTTTATAGGTTCTGCCATTGCTTCAGATGAAATAATCGAAGTGATTGATACAAAAGCAAATACCGCTGTTGAAAATGAAGCTCTCATTCTTTTATTCATAAATACCTCCACCATTTAGATTACGAGTTGAAGTAGTTGATAATCTATCACGCATTTGAGCACTAATATCTGTGGAATAGGAAAGTTTTTCTAAGGAATTGGTTAGATCATATTGATACTTGTTGCCGAAGTTATCTTGGTACATTTTCTGACCATTTTCAAAAATTAGGGTAAACATTAACTACCTCTTTCTATATAAGAATTGTTTAGCAAAATTATTTTATTCTTTCTGTCAAGAAAGAATAAATCCAGTATACTGGATTTCAGATTTGAGAATGATTATTAGAAAATTAAGAACACTACACTAAATGGTGGGCTAAAAGCCCACCCTACAGGTGATTATGAAAAATAAAGAGAGAAAAGCGGTAATATTTTGGGAATTTTTTGCAATTTACTCTTAGCTCGACAAAAAAGCAAAAACCCCAGACCTTTATTCAGTCTGGGGTTCTTTGTTATTCAATCTGGCGAT
>CAUUKJ010000004.1:0-112252 GCA_963545995.1 uncultured Haemophilus sp. | reverse complement strand
TTGAAGTATTCTAACTCAAATGGGATTTTATTTCGTTATCTAGTACAGCCCCAATAACAATTGAAAAGAGCGGTTGATTTTTGCGGAGATTTTGCAAGCTATAAATCAGCTTGGATCAAATAACCCCATACGGCTCGTATGGGGTTCACTTCATCAATCCATAAACGGATAATCAATATACCCTTCCTCGCCACCGCCAAACATTGTGGCTCGGTCGGGTTGGTTAAGTTCGGCGTTTTCGGTGAAACGGTGAGGCAAATCTGGGTTGGCGAGGAATGGTGAGCCGTAGGCGATTAAATCCGCAATGCCTTTTTCCAGTTCCGCTTCGCCCGATGCTTTGGTGTAGCCTGTGCCTACGATGAGTGTGTGTTTCACCTGTTTGCCGAAAAGTTCGATTTCGTCCTCTTGTAGGTAATGTGGCAAGAGTGGGAACATCAGCGAGCGTTTCATCAATTCCACAAAGGCGATGTCCATTTTGTTTAACTCGTTGATTAAATAGGTGTAAGTCGCCACTGGGTCGTCAAACACAATGCCTGCGTAAGGGTGCAATGGGCTGATTTTAATGCCGACTTTATCGCCGCCCACCGCATCAATAATGGCTTGCATCGCTTCCAGCGTAAAACGGGCTTTGTTTTCAATGCTGCCACCGTAGTTGTCTTGGCGAAGATTGGCGGAATCAGATAAAAATTGTTGTGGCAAATACCCGTTCGCGGCGTGAAATTCTACGCCGTCAAAGCCTGCGGCGATGGCGTTTTTGGCAGCTTGGGCGTAGTCGGTGATGGTTTGTTTAATGTCGGCTTCGCTCATTTCGTGCGGGGTTTCGTAATCTTTCGCTCCTTGTGAAGTGAAATGTTGCACGCCTTCAATCTTGACAGCAGAAGGTGCAACAGGCAAAACGCCGTTGCGGTCGGTGGAATGTGCTACGCGTCCTGTGTGCCAAAGTTGGGCAAAAATCAAACCGCCTTTCGCGTGTACCGTATCGGTTACTTGTTTCCACGATTGGATTTGTGCATCGGTGTATAAACCTGGGGTGAACGGGCTGCCAATGGCATCAGCGGAAATGTTAATCGCTTCAGAAATAATCAAGCCTGCAGAAGCACGTTGGGCGTAGTAAGTCACCATCATCTCAGTCGCAAGCCCTTCCGAAAAGCTACGGCTACGGGTCATCGGTGCCATCACCATACGATTTTTTAAGGTTAAATTGCCAAGTTGATAAGATTCAAATAGTTTCATAATGAAGTCCTTTGTAGATGTAAACATTGAAGCTCGTTGTGAGCTGATAGGGTCATTATAGTTGTTTAGCATTTCAGATAAATAAGCTAAAATTGAAATAACTGTTTAACAAAATGAACAATAGAGAACAAAAATGCATTTACTTGATGATATGGAATTATTTGTGGAAGTGGTGAAAGCCAAAGGTTTCACCAAAGCCGCTGACTATCTGAATATGCCGAAATCCACCCTTTCGGTGCGGATTAACAAGCTGGAAGAAAACATCGGCTTGCGGCTGCTCAACCGCACCACGCGAAAAGTGGAAGTGACCGAGGCGGGGCAACTTTACTTTGAAAAAGCGGTGAAGATTATTGAAGAAGCACGGCTCGTGCATTTGCAATTAACGGATATGCTGGAAAAGCCGAAAGGCACGCTGAAAATTTCCCTGCCTGTGGATTTCGCCCAGCAGATTTTAACACCGATGTTGGGCGAATTTTGCCAGCGCTATCCCGATATCACGCTGGAATTTGACGTTACGCCACGCAAAGTGGATTTAATCGCCGAGCCGTTTGATTTGGCAATCCGCACAGGTCCGTTGGACGACAGCCAACTGGTCGCCCACCGTTTAACGGTGGTGTCAGGCGGGCTTTATGCCTCGCCGAGCTATTTGCAACGTAATGGCGAACCGAAAGATCTTGCCGATTTAGCCCATCACCACGCCTTACGTTTCCACGCAGGCTACAACCACGAATGGCGATTATTGAAAGGCAGAACGGAGAAAACCGTCTCCGTAAACGGCAATCTGTTCGCCAATAATCTGGGAATGGTGCTGCACCTTGCCGTGCAAGGCTTAGGCATCGCCGCCTTGCCCCATCTGCTGGCAAAAAGTGCGGTAGAAAACGGGCAACTTTTACGTATTCTGCCCGAATGGGAAACCACCAGAGTTCCCATCACCGCCCTAACCGTCACCCGATTACTGCCGAGAAAAAGCCAAGTGTTTATCAATTTCTTGAAAGAAAAATTTGGGGAAGCAGGTGCATTTGAATAGGGAAAGAGCGGTTGATTTTTACGGAGATTTTTCCTATACAACCTAAAACGCATACAAATATATTTGATTTGTACGTCTACTAACCGTATAATTTAGCTAAAATATAAACAAATGGAGCGAAATCAATGAGAACACAAGTGACCAAAGCCCGCTTAGAAGCCAAAGTCAACCTCGATATCTATGAATTACTCAAACAAGCCGCCGCTATTTCAGGGCGAACATTAACTGATTTTGTGGTAAGCGTTGCCTATGAAGAAGCAAAAAAAACCATTTCAGAGCATCAAGTTTTGCAATTAACCTTACAAGATCAGGCGTTATTGATTGAAAATTTAAGCAAGCCATTTGAGCCGAATGCCTCAATGCAAGAAGCCTTCGAGACCTATGAGCAATATCTTTCTCTTAATGGTAAAGCACAATGATAAAGGAAAATCTGGCAAACCTGACTGTGCTGCCTTTGGAAAATTTAGCAATTGAGCGAAACACCTTTTCTTGCCACGTTAAAGCATTGGAAAACTACTTCCATCGCTATGTTTCGCAAGATGTCAAAAAAGGCTTGGCGAAGTGCTTTGTGCTGATAGATCACCAGCAAGGCAAAATTATTGGCTATTACACGCTGTCTGCATTATCGGTTTCTATTGCCGATATTCCGCAAGAACGAATTCACAAAGGTATTCCTTACCCGCACATTCCTGCGGTTTTACTTGGAAGATTGGCGATTGACGATGCGTTTCAAAAACAAGGCTATGGAAAATTTCTTATCGTTGATGCAATGCATAAAATTAAACATACTAGCGTGGCAGCGGCACTTTTAGTCGTGGACGCAAAAGATGACAACGCGGTTTCTTTTTATAAAAAACTAGGATTTATCGCCTTTCAAGAAAAACCGAGAAAATTGTTTTATCCGCTTACCAATATCATCAAGTAAATAGGAAGCAAAGAGCGGTTGTTTTTCACCGAGGTTTTACCAATCTACAAAGTAGCTTGTCTCAACTCACCCCATACGGTTTGTATGGGGATTTTTTTATTGATAAATTTCACCGCTTGATTATCAAGTTTTGCTCAACAGTTTATGAAATAAACCCCACTTTATCCCCAAAAATCCGCTCGCTATAATGCCCACACTTTCAAAACAAGAAATAAAACGAGAACCTTATGACTTCAAATAAAATCAATTTGAGCTTTTTGCTGATTTTAAGTGCCTTGATGGGCTTTACTTCCCTTTCAACGGATGTTTACTTGCCTGCGATGCCTGCCATGGCGGCAGAATTAGGCGGCTCGGCAGAACTGACCATCACGGGCTTTTTAGTGGGTTTTGCCATTGCCCAACTGATTTGGGGACCAATTAGCGACCGCATTGGGCAGAAAATTCCGCTTTATATTGGTATGGTGCTGTTTGCGATTGGCTCCGTTGGCTGTGCGATGTCTGATTCGATGGAAAGCATTGTGTTTTGGCGAGTGTTTCAAGCCTTGGGTACCTGTGTGGGACCGATGCTAAGCCGTACGATGATTCGCGATTTATTCAGCAGCACCCGAGCCGCTCAAATGCTTTCGACATTAGTCATCATTATGGCGATCGCCCCGATTGCGGGTCCGCTTATTGGCGGAGCTTTGCTGAAAGTCTCCTCTTGGCACGCAATTTTCTGGTTACTTGCCGCCATTGGCGTGCTGATGTTTTTTGCTATCTTCAAACTGCCGGAAACCTTGCCACAAGAAAAACGAGCCACAGGTTCTGTACTCTCCAGTTTCACTAATTACGGCAAATTACTCGGCAACAAAACCTTTATGCTTTACACCTTGAGCGTGACTTTTTTCTATGTTGCCGCTTATGCTTTCATCGCTGGATCGCCTACGGTTTACATCAACTATTTAGGCATCGATGCCCAATATTACGGCTTTCTGTTCGGCATCAACATTTTAGGCGTAATGGCGTTAAGCTTCGCCAACCGCAAATTAGTCGCTCGTTTTAAATTGCCCGTGTTGCTTTACCGAGCAAGCCTGATCGCCTTTGCCTTCACCTTAGTGCTACTCGTTTTCGGCTGGGGCGATTTATTCCACGAATGGGGCATTATCGTGCCGATGTTCTTTGTGTTCAGTATGAACGGCATCATCGCCGCCACCGCCAACGCAGCAGCACTTGATCGCGTTCCGTCATCCTTAGCCGGCTCTGCCGCAGCCCTCATCGGCTCATTGCAATACGGCAGCGGGATTATTTCCTCCATCTTACTCGCCCTATTTGCCGATGATTCACCAAAAGCGATGGTGTTGATTATCGCAGTGTTTGTGGGGTTGTGTGCCTTAATGAGTTTTTGGGCGAAGAAAGGGGAAAGGGAGTAAGAGCGGTTGGTTTTGGGAGATATTTTGCAAAATACACAATATAGCTTATTTAGCTATTATTGAATTTTACTCAATAGGGCATTAAGCAAAACCCACTTTATCCATATAAAAACAGCAGCTAAACTGACCGCACTTTAAAAATCTCCCCTAGCCCCTCTTTACAAAAGAGGGGAATATAAATGAAGGAATTTTAATATGAAAAAAATCGCCACCTTATTACTCGCAAGCCTTTTTACCTTCGGCACGCCTTTGGCACAGGCGAAAAATTTAATCGTCTATTTCACCAACCCTGAAAGTATTCCGAACGACAAACTCGACGGCGTGAGTGGGGCAAGCAAAATCATCAAAGATGGCGAAGCTTATGGCGGGAATGAATATCTTGCCCGTGAAATTCAGAAAAATGTGGGCGGTGATCTGTTCCGCATTGAAACCGTGCAAGCATACCCTACGGAGCATCAACCCGTGCTGGATTTCGCCCAAGCGGAACAACGCCAAGGCATTAAACCTGCATTGAAATCAAAACCGAACTTGGCGGACTACGACACCATTTATGTGGGCTACCCGATTTGGCGGTATCAAATGCCCAAAAAACACTACTTCCAACTCCTCCAAGACCTCCTCCTCACCGTTCTCTTAATCCTCCTACTCGGCTATCACCACTTCGGCGAAGCCCTGCACGAATGGTTAGGGCTGGTGTTTCTCGTGCTGATTTTCAGCCACACTGGGCTGAACACTTGGTGGTTTAAAAAACTCAAACAAGGCGGTTGGAACGGTTATCGCGTGCTGCAAACTTTGATGAATTTTGCATTAATCGGACTGTTTTTGACCGCTTGCGTGAGTGGTATTTTGCTTTCTAAACACCTTTTTTCGGAAATGCCGTTCCACTTAACGGACGACTTCACCCGCAAAACTCATATGTTAAGCGTCCACTGGGTTCAAATTGTCATCGCCATGCACGTCGGTTTGCACTGGAAAGCCTTGGCGGGAATGTTGGCGAAAATGTTCCGCATCAACTTAAACGGTGTTTTCGCCAAATGGCTTCTGCCAACGGTTTGGATGGCAATCACCGCCTACGGTTTTTACACTTTCCAGCAACGGGAATTATTCCCTTATTTAACCAACAGCGTCGATTTCGCATTCTTTGATTCCAGCGAATCGCAAGCGGTCTTTTTTGCCGATTATTTTGCGATTTTGATTGCTTTTGCGTATAGCTTGCGGGTGGTTGTATGGGCGGTTTGGTTTCGGAAATAAAAGAGAGGCGAACGCCCCTCCTCTCTACTTCCCAAGCCTTAACACGCCCAACTCCGCCGCTTCTACCGCTCCCGCCAAGTAGCCTGCGAAATTCGGAGAAAATTCGCTGGTGACGCCGATTAAGCGGTGTTGCCATTCGCCTTCGCTTGCGACGGCAGGGGGTGTGTACGGGGGTTCGCCGTTGGAGCGTAAATCCCGTTCGGTGGCGGTGAGAGGATCGCTTGCCCAGTCTTTCAAATACACACCTTTGAGTTCCGTTTGGGCTTGTTCGCCGAACAATCGCACAAGCTGGGCTTGGCAAAGTGCGGTCAGATTTTCGGGCGAATAGCGGCGGCGAACTTGGGCGGGTATGCCGATAAAGCCGAACAACGCCCCGAAACTGCCTGCTTCGTCCGAAATATCGTGGATTTCCACCATCGGACCGCTGCGACTGCGGGCATCGCCCGACAAGCCTTGTTCTCGCCAAAACGGGCGGTTGAAATGGGCGATAAATTTGGCGTGCGGCGCCATCCAAGTGTCAGTATTTTGCCACGCTTGGGCGAGCGATTCGGGCAAGGCGGGCGAAAAGGCGATGTTTTCCGCCGCCACGCGGGGCGGAATGGCAAGCCAGATTTTATCAGCGGTAAATTCGCTCTGTTGGGTGCGAACTTTGGTAAAATCGCCCTCAATCTCGACCGCTTGCACCTGCTGATTGAGCCGCACTTTTTCGCTGTCCAAGCGTGCTGCCAAGGCTTCAATCACTTTCGACATTCCGCCCACCACACGTTGCCCATCGACATAAGGATAATTCATCACTTTCGGCGGTTCAGTCGGCGAGGTTTCATACACCAGTTTGCCTGTCGGCTGGTTGAAGCTCTGCAAGCCAAGGTGATGAATCAGTCGTGCCAAATCAGGCTGAAAATCCGCCCCAAACCACGTTGCCCCCAATTCCAACGCGTTGTTTTCGCTGATGTTCAAACCACTTGCCCTGCCGCCCAAATGATCGGTGGCTTCCAACACGAGATAATCGGTTTCGCCGCGTTGTTGCAATAAATAGGCGGTGTATAAGCCGCTCAAACCGCCACCGATAATGATATGTTTCATTTTGCCTCCTGATCGATTTTTAACACCACGCGAAAGCGTGCCTTACCTGATTTGAGATGGGCAAGGGCTTCGTTCGCCTGCGTGAGCGGGAACACTTCCACCTGCGGACGAACGCCCGTCAAGCGGGAAAATTTCAGCGTACGTTCCGCCTCAAACGGTGTGCCCGTCAGCGAACCTTGCACTTGCTGTTCTTTGCCGACCACACGGTTTAACGGTAAATTCAAGGCTTCGCCGCTTGCCCCGAGTAGCAATAATTTGCCTTTAGCTTTCAAGCCTTTGCTGATTTCACTGACGGTTTCGCAAGGCATTGAAAGTCGCCAAGCCCGCACACAGTAGCGGTGCGGCTTCAAGGCTGTTGAGTTCATCAGGCATTGCCACCAAGCCCGTTTCATCGGCAAGCATCAGCTCGGCATAGCCGCCATCGCGGGTCGCCCCCACATAGCTTTGGCGTTCGCAATGGACTAACTGCCCCGCACGGCACGCCTCACACTGATGGCAATGCCCACCAAGCCGCCCCACGCCAACCCGTTGCCCGATTTGCCAGCGGTCGGCAACCCGTTCGCCTTTGGCAAGAATCCGCCCAACGATTTCGTGTCCGACAACACGCTCAGTTTCCAAGTTATTCTTTATATCACCGAAATCCGCCCCGCATACGCTGCAGGCTTCCACTTTTAACAACACCTGATGTGCCGCTGGCAAAACGGTTTCTTTTTGCACTTGCATCAAATCGCCTATCGGTGTGGTTTGCATTGCAAGATAATGTTTAGGAATCATCATTTTCTCCTATTCGTAATCTGTTTGAATGGTGGCTATTATAGGCAGTTGAGGAAAAGTAACAACGGACTAAAACTTTACAATACGTAAAGAAAAAGTTTATTTTATTTGTCATTTTTTTAGTTTTATGAGAATTACTTGACGATGACAAGTTAATTGAATATACTTGACCCAGTCAAGCAATTAAGGAGCAGAAAAATGAAACCCGAACAACTCTCTCAAATCCGTCTTTTCAACCGTTTTTATGCGGATCAACTCAACGTATTGGATAGAAACGTTTATAACAAACCTTATTCCCTTGCTGGAGCTCGCGTAATTACCGCACTTTATGAACAGCCCGAATGCACCTCTACCGATTTGTTGCAGTCGCTGAATATGGACGGTGGTTTTTTGAGCCGATTGTTGAAACGCTTTGAAGACAATCAGTTATTGCAGAAAACCCAGTCGGACGAAGACAAACGAAAATACACCTTAAGCCTAACGAAAAAAGGCAAATCGGTTTATAAAAGTTTGGCAAAAAATGCCGAAGATTATCTACTAAATCATTATCAGGAAATGCCGCAAACCAGCTTGTCGCAATTAACAAAAGCGATGGACGACATTGTCCGTTTACATCAATCTCCTTTGCCGCAAGTTCATATTCGCACACACCGTTTAGGCGATGCAGGTTATGTGGCACAACTTCACGGTGATTTTTATCGCACGCATTATCAATTTAAAGAAGTCTTTGATTTTTATGTGTTAGAACCACTTTCTAGATTTGTCAAAAATCCTGAAAAGGGTGAGCTATGGGTTGTGGAAGTTGATGGCGTACGAGCTGGCTCCATTGCGATTGTGAAAGAAACGGACGAGATCGCTCAATTACGCTGGTTTATTTTGGACGAAAAATTTCAAGGCTTGGGAATGGGTAAAAAATTAATGCAAACGGCTGTGGATTTTGCCAAATCTCAAGGTTATCAAAAAATCAGTTTGTGGACGTTCAGCCTATTGGAATCCGCCCGCCACCTTTACCGAAAATTCGGCTTTGGAATTGTAGAAACAGTGGAAAATAACGAATGGTGTAATCAAACTTTGATTGAAGAACGTTGGGAATTAGATTTAAATAAATCTTAAAGATAGATGGCGGATTAAAACCCGCCATTTTTAATGTAAAAAGAATAAGTTCAATATATTATGCCTTTGTAAAAATCGCCTCTTGGGTTAAGCGGGATTTTGGCAATGCGGCGTTGAAGTCGTCCGCTTTGCGATAGCCGAAAGAGACGATAGCGACAGCTTTGTAGCCTTTTTCCGTTAAACCGAATTCTTGGTCTAACGCAGCCAAATCCACGCCTTCCATCGGCACGCTGTCGATGCCGAGTACAGCCGCCGTCATCAGGGTGAAGCCCATATTGATGTGTACCTGTTTGGCAAGCCATTGTTCTTCGTCTTTCCATTGGTTGCGGTGAATGCCTAAGAAGGTGCAGCGGGCATCATCGCCGCCTTGTTTGAATTCAGGTTTGGCATAGCGACCATCTTTGTCTTCTTGTTCCAACACCTCATTTAAATACGCATCATCGGCGTGAACGCGGGCGGCAAACACCACAACGTGCGATGCATCGGTGACTTTTTCGGTGTTAAATGGGAACGCTTCTGTTGCTTTAGCAATGCGGGCTTTGCCTGCTTCGTCATCGGCAATCACAAAATGCCACGGCTGAATGTTCACGCTTGATGGGCTGCCTTGTAGTGCCGCTTTGATGAGTTCAAAATCTTCCGCCGCGATTTTTTTCGCAGGGTCAAAAGCTTTGGTTGAATAACGGTTTTCGATGATTTGTTTGATGTTCATAGTTTTTCCTCACGGGTTAAAAAATCTTTATAAAGAGCGGTAGATTTTGCGAAGGTTTTTGCGAATCTCCGCTTGATGTTTGCTATTATATAGGGATGCTTTTGAACAACAATGGATAAAACCTTTAGATAATATAAAGAAATTATTTATGAAAGACTACATCATTACTGATCTATCCCTACTGGATGGAACCTGCTATTTTGAGTTATTAGCAGGTGAATATAAAGACAAATGCTGGAATGAAGGTTCAGTATTTGTAGAAGAAAGTTATTGGAGCGACTTTTTTGATTCAGTCATAGCTAAATATGTTCTAAATTATGACTATTATGATTTTATTTATGTTTCCAAAACTGAATGTGCATTAATTGCAGATGAATTAGATAGATTATCAAGCACTGTGTCTCAAGCTAGAGATCTTGAAGAGCTGCAAAAAGTTACTAACCTTTATTACTTCAAAGAAGAATTTATTTTGGATTTTGAAATGGAAAAAAGGATATTGTCGGAAAGTTATTCTTTTACGTCAAAATGGTTTAATGAACAAAGTCACTTAAATGGTGCATCAATATTAGGTATGTAAATGAAAATCTCCTTCCTCAATGCCCTACAAGCCGTTGAAGTGGCGTATCGTCGCCAAAGTTTTTCGGCTGCAGCGGAAAAGTTGAATGTAACGCCTGCGGCAGTCGGGCAGTTGGTGAAAAGTTTGGAAGAGTATCTCGGGCAACCGCTATTTATTCGGCAAACGGGCGGCAAGGCTCGCTTAACGCCGACAGACGCAGCTGAAGCGGTGATTGACGATATTCAGGCAGGATTCGACCGCTTGCAGTTCGGGCTGGCAAAGTTGAAATCGTATCAAGACAACAGCACGCTGAATGTTACCGTCAGCCCCGCATTTGCCACCAAATGGCTGCTGCCGCGTTTGGATGACTTTCAGACGGTATTTCCCGATTTGGATATTCTGCTCAATACCAGTATGAAATCGTTGGATTTTTTGAGTGAAAATGTGGACATCGGCATTCGCTACGGCAAGGGCGATTGGACGGGTGTACAGGCGGAGAAATGGCGGGACGAGCAGCTTTTCCCTGTGGCTTCGCCCCGTTTTATCGAAACCCATCAGCTCAAACAGCCCAGCGATTTGCTCAATCTGCCTTTGCTTCACGATGTCTCAATGCCGTCTGAAAGCAGTTTCTTAGGCTGGAACGATTGGTTTAACCAAAACGTGTCTCTTGTGCTTTCCGTGCCGACCAAAGGGCTGCGAATCAACAATTCCGCCGCTGTGCTACAAGCGGCAATCGACGGGCAAGGCGTTGCCTTAGCACGCAGCGTGATGGCGGAAGACGATTTGAACGCGGGGCGATTGGTGCGATTGTTCCCCGATTTGGATTGCATCAGCGGCTTGAGTTATTACTTGGTGTACCGCCCCGAGCAAAGCGAACGGAAAAGTATTCGCGATTTTCGGGTGTGGTTGATGGAACAATAGTAGGGTGTGTGAACCGCAAGGTTCACGCACGCATTTGTTAGATACTCGATTTCGTGCGTGGATTGTTCCAATCCACGCACCCTACGTTCAAGCGGTGAATTTTGTAAATCATTTTGCAAATTTTACCGCTTGTTCTTTTATTGAATCTTATTCACAACCTTATCAACTTAGCCCTACTTTATCGCAATAAAAACGCTCGCAAAAATGCCCGCACTTTTTACAAAATGAACGATATAGGAAACACAATGAAATTCAAAAAACTTATCACAATTACCGCACTTTCAATGATGATGGCAACGGCATTTGCGGCGGATAAAGCGCCGTTACAAATTGCCGAGCAAGGCAGTTTTACCGTGGGCGGCAGTTATGTGACGCACGAAGGGACGTTTTCGCAGGAGAACTTTATTTCTCCAAATGGGCAGCGTGCTTATGGCGATTTTGCTTATGTGAAATATCAAAAGCCTGTGAATGCGAAAAAATTACCACTAATTTTCCAGCACGGAGGGGCGCAATCTTCCCGTACTTGGGAAAGTACGGTAGATGGGCGTGAGGGGTTTGATACCCTGTTTGTTCGCAAAGGTTTCGGTGTGTATTTACTGGATCAGCCCCGCAGTGGCAAGGCAAATTTATCCACGAAGGCGTTAGATCCTGCTACACCTTGGGCGAGCAATCCGATGTATAGCGACAAAACCTTCTATATTCTTTCCCGCGTGGGGCATTTTGAAGGCGATAAAGCCGTGCCGAATGCACAATTCCCCGAAGGCGAAGCGGCTTATCAAGCTTTCCAGCAAGCCTGGACAATTGGCAGCGGTCCGTTGGATAACGATTTGAATGCAGACGTGTTGGCGGAATTGCTCAATCAGCAAAAAGACGGTGCGGTGTTGGTCACGCATTCTATGGGCGGCACCATTGGCTGGCGTGCGGCAATGCGTTCGCCGAATGTGAAAGCCATTGTGGCGTTCGAGCCGGGCGGTACGCCGTTTGTGTTCCCAGAAAATGAAATGCCTAAAATCACCAAAGCGAAATTTGAGCATTTAAGCGCGACCGCAATGGGCGTGCCGATGGAACAATTCAAAAAACTCACGCAAATCCCGATTGTGTTGTACTACGGCGATTACATTAAACTAGGTTCCGACAACGTGGGCGAAGACAAATGGGGCACGGAATTTGCCATGGCACAACAATTTGTCGATGCGATCAACCGCCACGGCGGCGATGCAACGCTTGTTCATCTGCCTGATATCGGCATTAAAGGCAACTCGTACTTCTTAATGGGCGAGAAAAACAACGAACAACTGGCGGATTTGATGGAAAGCTGGTTGAAGGAGAAAGGGTTGGATAAATAAGGAGAAACGGCAGTTTGATGGCTGCCGTTTTCGTTTTGCAAAATCTCTTCAAAAACCAACCGCTCTTTTCAAAGCGATGAAGGAATTTCTGGCATCGTTTCCGCCACTGCTTGCACAGAACCCAACGCTTTGGCTTGTCGATAAAACGCCACTTTATATTCCAATAATCCCAAATAACGTTGTAATTCGGCGATTTGTTGTTTCACGTTTTGAGTTTGGTTTTCAAAAAGTGCGAGGCGTTCTTCAATGGTGCCATCGCCAATGGTGGTGCATTCGGCAAAGCGTTTGATGTCTTTTAGGCTCATGCCTGTGTTTTTTAAACATTGCAACAGGCTGAGCCATTGCAAATCGTTGTCGGTGAAGCGACGGTTGCCGTGTTCATCACGCCCGACGTTTGGCAATAAGCCTTCTTTATCGTAAAAACGTAAGGTGTGGGCTGAAATCCCCATTTTCTGGGCAGCTTGGGCGGTGGTATAGCTCATTTTTTCTCCTTTAAGGCTAAAAATGTGAAAAAACGCTTGCCTTAGAGTAAGCTCTAAGGTGTAAACTGCCCGCCATCTTGATGAATCAGAGCGGTTCAGTCAAGTTTATTTTATCAATCATTTATGAAGGAATAACGATGGAAATCAAAAGCATTAAATCTCGTGCCGCCGTGGCATTTGCCCCAAATCAGCCGTTACAAATTGTGGAAATTGACGTAGAAATGCCTCGCAAAGGCGAAGTGTTAATTCGTAATACGCACACGGGCGTTTGCCATACGGACGCGTTCACCCTTTCTGGGCAAGATCCTGAAGGCGTGTTCCCTGTGGTGCTTGGTCACGAAGGTGCGGGCGTGGTGGTTGCGGTTGGCGAAGGCGTCACTAGCGTGAAAGAAGGCGATCACGTGATTCCACTTTACACCGCAGAATGTGGAGAATGCGAATTTTGTCGTTCAGGCAAAACCAATTTATGTATCGCCGTTCGCGATACGCAAGGTAAAGGCTTAATGCCAGACGGCACGACCCGCTTTTCTTACCAAGGTCAGCCGATTTATCACTATATGGGCTGCTCAACCTTCAGTGAATACTCTGTGGTGGCGGAAGTCTCTTTAGCTAAAATCAACCCTGAAGCCAACCACGAGCACGTTTGTTTGCTCGGCTGTGGCGTAACCACAGGGATCGGCGCGGTGCATAACACGGCGAAAGTGCAAGAAGGCGATTCTGTTGCGGTATTCGGCTTAGGTGCAATTGGTTTGGCGGTGATCCAAGGTGCACGCCAAGCGAAAGCGGGTCGCATTATTGCCATTGATACCAACCCGGCAAAATTTGAATTGGCAAAACAATTCGGTGCGACCGATTGTTTAAACCCGAACGATTACGATAAACCGATTAAAGATGTGTTGTTAGAAATCAACAAATGGGGTATCGACCATACGTTTGAATGTATCGGCAACGTGAACGTGATGCGTCAGGCTTTAGAAAGTGCACACCGTGGTTGGGGTCAATCCATCATTATCGGTGTGGCAGGTGCAGGGCAAGAAATTTCAACCCGTCCATTCCAATTGGTGACTGGTCGTGAGTGGAAAGGATCTGCATTTGGTGGCGTGAAAGGTCGTACCCAATTGCCAAAAATGGTGGATGATTCCATGAAAGGCGAAATTGATTTAAAACCATTCGTGACTCACACGATGACGTTAGATCAAATCAACGAAGCCTTTGATTTGATGCACGAAGGTAAATCTATTCGTACCGTGATTCACTACTAACAAGCGGTTTAATGATGAAAAAAATTGAACAACACCAGATTTTTGGTGGCGAGCAGCAAGTTTGGGCACATTTTGCCCAAACATTACAATGTGAGATGAAGGTGGCGGTGTATTTGCCACCGAATCCCGAAAATCGACCGCTTGGTGTGATTTATTGGCTTTCTGGCTTAACCTGCACCGAACAGAATTTCATCACTAAATCTGGCTTTCAGCGTTATGCCGCAGAACATCAAGTGATTGTGGTTGCACCCGATACCAGCCCGCGTGGTGAAGACGTACCGAACGATGCCGCCTATGATTTAGGACAAGGTGCGGGGTTCTATTTGAACGCAACCGAATCGCCTTGGAATAAGCACTATCAGATGTATGATTATGTTTTAAACGAACTGCCAAGTCTGATTGAGCAACATTTCCCGACCAACAGCAAACGTGCCATTATGGGGCATTCCATGGGGGGACACGGTGCGTTGGTGTTGGCATTACGCAATCCTGAGCGTTATCAAAGTGTTTCGGCATTTTCCCCGATCCTTGCTCCGAGTCTCGTCCCTTGGGGTGAGAAAGCATTTTCAGCTTATTTGGGTGAAGATCGTGAAAAATGGCAGCAATATGATGCGAATTCCCTTATTCAGCAAGGGTTTAAACTCAAGGGTATGCGTATTGATCAAGGGTTAGACGATGAATTCTTAGCCACGCAATTACGCACTGAAGCGTTTATCGAAACCTGTCGAGCAGCAAATCAACCAGTGGATGTACGTTTCCATAAAGGCTACGACCACAGTTATTATTTCATAGCAAGTTTTATTGGTGAGCATATTTCCTATCATGCACGGCATTTAGGGTAATCCATAAAGCCCAGAAACAATCTTGCGTTTGCGGTCATTTTCTTTAAAATGACCGCTCTTTTTTTACTTAGGAATACTTAGGAATTAGAATGAGCGTATTCATTAACATTATTAAATGGCTCGTGATTATTGCCGTGGTAATCGGCGTGGCGGGCTGGGCTTTTTTAAACTATCACCCTGTTTGGGGTGGTAAACCTGATGCGGCAAGTTTAGCGAAAATGCAGGCATCGAAACATTATGACGGCACGAAATTTAACAATTTGGAACCAACAACCGTTCGCACTGCGACAGAAGAAGAACAGATTTCTTTGCTAGGTTGGGCGTGGAAAATGATCAATCCACCAGCGGGCAAAAATCCAAGCGAGCCGTTGCCAACGGTGAAATTAGACAATAGCCAATGGCAAAACGGTTCTGTGGCGTGGCTTGGGCATTCCACTACCTTGTTTAAAACCGGCGATAAACAGTTTATTACCGATCCTGTTTTCTATCGTGCTTCCCCCGTGCCATTTACGGGCACGCCGTTTGAGATGACACACAAACCGACCATTGATGAATTGCCGATGATTGATGTGGTGCTGATTTCGCACGATCATTACGATCATTTGGATTATCAAGCGATTAAAGAGATTGTCGAAAAAGGCAAGGCGAAACAGTTTATTGTGCCGCTTGGTGTGAAGGCACATTTGCAACACTGGGGCGTGGCGGATGATAAAATCACTGAACTCGATTGGGAAGAAAGCACAAAAGTGGGCGACGTGGATATTACCCTCGTGCCGGCTCGCCATTTCAGTGGCAGAACCCTTGGGGCGGAAGCACCGACTTTGTGGGGCGGCTATGTGGTGAAATCACCAGATTTATCCCTTTATTTCAGTGCCGATAGCGGTTATGGCAAGCATTATGCTGAGATCATCGCAAAATATGCACCTTTTGATTTTGTGATGATTGAAAACGGCGCTTACGGCGAAGGCTGGGCGTTAATTCACGAAACACCGGAACAAGGCGTGCAGGCGTTGAAAGATATTCACGCCACCAAAGCAATGCCAATCCACTGGGGCAAATTCGACCTTGCAGACCACTTTTGGAAAGATCCGATTGAGCGTTTTACCAAATCTGCCAATGAAGCAGGATTTGACATTGCCACACCGAGAATTGGGCAAATTTTCCAAATCAATGCCGAGTTGCCGAAAGAGGTTTGGTGGGAGAGTGTGAAGTAACTTAACTTTGAAAATAAACCCCATACGCTGCGTATGGGGTTCTTATTTAAAAATAGATCAAAAATTTGTGGTTAAATAGATAACCAAGCTATTTTAAATGAATTAAGAAATACTGAAGAAAGTTGAAATGGAACAATACTCACTCCCTAAAATTAGCTTTATCGTGCCGATGCACAATGTTGAGCTATATGTTGGAGCTTGCTTAGAAAGCATTATTCAACAGAACATTGAGAAAGAAATTATCCTTGTTAATGACGGTTCTACGGACAATACGCTGCCTGTTGCCGAAAAATATGCTAATGAATACCCTTTCATTTCCATTATCAGCATTCCTAATAGCGGCGTGTCTGCGGCAAGAAATCGCGGATTAGATCAATCCAAAGGCGAATATATTATGTTTATTGATACTGATGATACATTAGCTGAAAATATAAATTTTCCCTTCATATTCCAATCATTAGAAGAACAAGGCTACTTCATTGCCAAAGGATTGTTTGACATAAAATTTATGGGTAATAATAAGCAATATTTGTTTTCTGCGGTTAATAAAGAAGTGATGCAAGGCAATATGGTTATAACGCCTAACTTGCACGATTTTGCATTACATTCTTTACCCGATGACTGGTTTATTCATATTGGAAGCTATATTATTCATCGAAAAATATTCGAGTCTTATCAGCTTCGATTTAATGAAATGCTGATGTTAAGCGAAGATATTATTTTTTCATTGGATTTATTTTCTTGTAATGAGGGGATTATTGAATTTCCATATTTAGTTTATCACCATCAAAAAAGAGCTGGCAGTTTGACTACACAAGAAGATTCAGAGAAAAAATTGTCCGATAAGAAAAAAGCATTAATCGTATTAGAGGATTATTCTAACCGTGATAATGCGGTATCTACATACGCTAAAAGAGTTTATGAGTTACATCAAAATTATTGGGGATTAAAATAGATTAAACTACTTTTATCTATTGCAAACAACTTACTTTATAAAGCAACATCATTTATTTATTGTTGGTTTCTTTGTGGATTCAATGATATTAAATCGTTCATAGCTTTCAATAAAATTAGGAGTAAGCCAATGTTTAAATTCTTTAGCTATAATTTCTGATGCTGCTTTGACATCTCGATGAAAATGAAAACGATGAAGTGCAGCAGTTGCATCTAATAAGTGTTTTAAAACGTTATCTTCCGTTTTTTGTTTTTTCAATTCTATTAGTTCTATACATCTAAGAAGTGAATTAAGACGTTTACTTGAAATAGATTGGCTCATTACACTATTGGCATTTATTCTGTAATTAAAGAAAATATGAGGTATTTCCAATACTTTCCCTGCACATAAAAAAGTATTTATATTAAAGATGCCATCTTCGCCAACCGCAATATCTTCTGGAAAGGATATTTTATTAGAAACCAAAAATTCTCGTAAAAATAAGAAACAAGCGTTAGGTGTAAACCAAGAATTATTTAAGCTTTTCGCCCAGAATGTATGTAAGGGTTGTAAGGTAAATGTATTGTCATTAACTTGTTCATTAGCTGGTGAATTATAATAAACAATATGAGGTGTTTCCTCGTTATAATTGGTAAATTGACCTTTAACAGCTACCACTTCATACTGTTTAGCTAAATTGAAAACCTGATCCATATCTAAATTTTTATCAATAGTATCATCAGGATCTAGAAAATAAACGTATTCCCCTTGAGCTATTCTTAGCCCAGTATTTCTTGCTGCTCCAACGCCTTTATTTTGTGAATGAACAACATAGATAAACGGATATTGTTTAGCATAACTTAATGAAATATCTAAACAACCATCCGTTGAACCATCATCAACTAAGATAATTTCTTTAGAAACGGTTTGGCGAAGTATACTTTCAATCGCCTCGGAAAGGTAAGATTGAACGTTATATATGGGAAGAATAAAGCTAATTTTAGGGAGCATTTGTTTTATTTGCATTTTTAGTTAGTTTTAGTCACGTTTTGAGCTTTGTGTAACTACCCAATAATTCCATATAGTAAGGGGCAGTCACTTTAGCTACAATTTTGCCTACTATGCCGCTCTATATAGTGCAAAATCGCCATCATCTTTCAATTCTTTAAACACTCCTTTCTGCACAATCTGCCCTTTTTTCATCACCCAAATTTCATCGCAATGTTCGAGATCTTCAATGCGGTGGGTAATCATCAAGGTAGTGTACTGATGGCTCAAATGTTGTAAGGCTTGCAACACCTGTTGTTCAGATTGAATATCAAGGCTTGCGGTCGGTTCATCTAGCAGCAATAACTCATATTTTCGAAGTAACGCACGGGCAATCGCGATGCGTTGGGCTTGCCCGCCTGAGATTCCAGCATTACTGTCTTGCACTTGATGGTTTAAACCTAGTCGGTAGACAAACTCATCCGCTTTAGACAGCGAAAGGGCTTTAGCAAGTTCTGCTTCTGAAACTTCGCCATTACCAAGTAAAATATTCTCTTTTAATGTGCCACGAATGAGCTGCGGATTTTGCCCTACCCACGCCAATTTTTCTCGCCATTGACTTAAATTCAATTCACGTAGCTCCACGCCATTGATGGTAACAGAACCTTCATAAGGCAAGAAACCGAGCAACATATTCATCAACGAGCTTTTGCCTGCCCCGCTTTGCCCCACTAAAGCGATATGTTGATGGGCGTAAATGTCAAAATTCAATGCTTCGGTCAAACGTTTCCCTTGTGGCGAAAGTACCACGCACGCTTTTGCTTGAATCACAAGCGGTTGATTTTGATAATTTTCTTGCGAATGCGTTTGATCTAACACATCTTCCGCTAAAAAGGCTTCGATATTGTCTGCTGCCGCAATGGCTGCTGCTTTATCGTGATAAAACACGCCTAACTCACGTAATGGCTGATAAAACTCTGGGGCAAGCATTAAGCAGAAAAAGCCTGTAAACAAGCCAACTGCAACTCCATAGCCACCAAAATCAAGCTCGCCTAGAAAAGTAAAACCGAAATAAACTGCCATTACCGCAATTGAAATCGCGGTGAAAAACTCCAAAACCGCAGAAGATAAAAACGCCATTTTAAGCACGTCCATCGTGCTTAAACGAAATTCTTCCGTGCTTTGATAAATCTGTTCGGTTTGTTTTTCAGCTTGTCCAAATAGGCGAATGGTTTCAAGTCCGCGTAATTTATCCAAAAATTGACCGCTCATTCGTGAAAGCACTCCAATATTTCGCTGGTTGGCTTCCACCGCTTTGATACCCGCTAACGCCATAAAAATAGGCAATAACGGCAAAGTAGCGAATAAAATGACCCCAGCAGCCCAGTTAATCGGGAAAACAACGCAAAGAATCAGCATTGGCACAACAAGCGATAAGAATTGCTGTGGCAAATAGCGAGCATAGAAATTATGCAGATTTTCGACCTGCTCAAGCATTAAATTAGCCCAACTGCCCGTTGGTTTTTGCTGTAGCGACATTGGACCTACTGCCAGCAATTTTTGAATAATCTGCTGGCGTAAATGCAACCGAAGTTTTTGTCCTGCTTTAAATCCAACTCTCTCTCGCAACCAAATCAAGATTGCACGAGCAGAAAAACAGCCAAATAATAAACCAATATCTGCTAAAAATTGGCTTACTGTTTGGTGCTCTATAATAATTTTATGCAAAATCAAGGCAATTAATGCCATCTGCCCGATCATAAATAAGGCACTGATTGCCCCAAATAACACGTTCAATAGCAGCTCTTTTTTGACGATTTTTTGCTGCGTTCGAAGCCATTTTTGTAGTTGTTTTTGTCGTTCTTTTTTCATTTTTTCTTATCTAGCTAGTCAAATTCAAATCGGTACATTAAATCGACCGCTTGATTTACGCTCGAAACCCATTGTAAATACAATTTCGGGGCTAGATTATAACGTAAAGTAAGTTCCGTTAATGGAGCAAAAATACCCACGCCATATTTCACCCTAAATTTAGGCGTAAGGCTTGCACTGACTTCCACTTTAGTATTATCGCCAATCCCTGCGGTCGTCACATTAAGGTCATTTAAGCCAAATGCACTCCCCACTTTCCCAACCGCCTTGCTACTTTTGGAAAGGCTCATACTCAGCAATGCAGCTGCCATTGAATTGCTTGAGCTGGCATCGCCACTGCTTTCTAATGAACGCCCCGTTAAAATGTAGGAAAGAGCGTTATTTTGCGACATCGCAGGTTCAGAGAACACTTTTACTTCAGGGCTATCTGCCAAGCCAATCACTTTCACCCCAGCCGTAACAGAGCTATCTTCCATCGCTTCAGGATTGCGAATTGCTTCAATGTTTAAGCTCGGCTGAGAAGGCAAGCCTGCAAAGCTAATCAAGCCTTTGCGGATAATTAAATCTTGCCCGAAAGACGCATAACGTCCTTTGCTTAAATTCACTTGACCATATAAGCCTAAACCTTGTTTACCTTGGCGAACCGCAATGCTGCCATCTAAATTCGCTTTTAAGCCGTACGCATTTAGTTTTACATCATCGCCAATGTGAATATTGATGTTTGATTTAATTGCCATTCCGTTTGATGTGCTTTGCGGAATTTGGCGTTGTGAAAACGGCACTTTTTTCTTCGCAGAACCGTCCATAATCACTTCATCATCGCTCACACTAATCGCACTTTCAGGCAGTTCTTCCACTTCAATTCTTGCCCAAGGAATATCAATATTTCCACCTAAAGCAAGCTCAGTTGGTGTAACTGTCACTGAAATATCAGGGCTGACTTCTACTTTAGCCAAATTCGGCACATTCACTTTAAAGCGATTTGCCCGTGCGTTAATCGTACTTCGCCACGCATCCAAACGTCGCCAATCCGCATTGCCCTCAAGATGCAAATCACTTTCAGTGGTTTGAATAACGCCCGATAGCGTTGAACTTGCCCCATGGAAATTCATCGCAATGCGTCCGTCAGTAATATCAAACGGCATCGTGACCGATTTCACTCTGAGATCGTTTAACGCAAGTTGTCCGTGCAGAAGGGGCAAAGTCGCACTGCCTGCCATCGTAAGTTTTGCGTTAATATTGCCATCTACCGATTCGCCACCGCTGAGCAAAGGTTTTACTAAACGTAACGAAATTTGTTCAATCTGAATATTCCCTGCCAAAGTTCGCGACTTCGCTACATCTTTCATCGTGAGATCAGTTGCCAAACGGCCATTATTTTCAAGACGAAGATCGGTCTTCAAATTCAGGTTGTTATCCGCTAAACGAGCATTTAATTTGAGCAGCGAAACGGTCAACGGAAATGATTTTCCCTCTGACAATTTTTGCACAAATTTAAGCTGCGGTGAATTGACATCTAAATTCACTTGCGGAGCTTTATTTTTAAACCAAGCGGCATCGCCTTTGGCGGATAAAATACCCGCTAATTGCGTGCTATTATCTAAATATGCTTTAAGCATATCTAAATTTAACCGTTTGATCTCAAACGGAATTTTCCCTTCTTGCCCTGCATTAAAGGTTTGCGGGAAACACACTTCTGCGTGTGGATTCAACCAACAATGAGCCGAAATTTGGGCGTTAATTTGCTGGTTGTTGTAATTCACGTTTATCGCTTGATTGGTTTTAAAACGCCCAAGCTCTTTATTTTCAATCGCAAGCTGGCTAATTTGCCCGCTCCAAAGCTGTTTCAAGCGGTCAAATTTGCCTGAAAGTTGCAAATCTGCCGAAATTGGCTCGCCTTTTGCATTGAACGTAAGGCTATGTTGCGTTTCTGAACCTTTAAAAAGAAGATCCGCTTTATCCACTTTTACGTCACCATAAGCGAATTTTTGTAAAGCCAATGCCACATCGCCTTGAATCATTTTCTCGGTCGTCACTTTGCCTTTCGCGGTAAGATGCTGCAGGTGAAGCTCATCATAAGCCACATTATTGGCGGTTAAATCGAGATCTAAATTCGGTTCGCTTACTTTACCTGATAATGTCACATCGCCTTTAATACCTGCTTTTAAATTCGGTACTAAACCCTGTAAATTCGGGGCATTGAGGTTGGCGGTAAATTGGGACTTCTCGCCTAAAATACCTTGCATTGAGATACGATTTTCGCCATAAATCAAGGTTGCATTCGGCACATTTAATAACGTTTGATAATCTGACTTTAACTGCCCTTGTAGCTGCAAAGTGCGTTGAGAAAGCGTGCCTTTAATATCCATTTTTGGGACATCTACCGCCCATTCATCGCCTTTTTTGCCACGAGCCGCATAGCCTTTAGAAGCTAATTCCCCACTTAGCACCGCCGCCCAATCGGGTGCGAGCGATTTAGTATTGACGTGATTCAGCTGCAATTGGCTGTCCCATTCCACACCATCTGCCCAATCTACCTGTCCGCTTAATTGAGCTTTTCCTTCTAAAGCGGTCAAATTTAACGTATCAATTGCAAAAGAAGTAATATTGCCTTTGCCTTTCAAATCCACGCTTGCGGCTGGAATATTCATTCCTTTGGCATTCCCTGATAAAGCCAGTTGGTAATCCGTCGGGCTGCCGTGTAATTCAAGGGAAACGTTGTCCAATTTAAGCGGATCTTCGCCTTTTTGCGGGGCAAGCGGATAGGTTGCCGATTTGCTTTTTAAACTTAAGTTAAACGGATTTTTTTCTGTCGCCAATGCAATGTCGCCCGTTAATTGAGCTTGAATTGCTCCATCGGTTTTTACATTAAGCAACGTTTTTTGGAATAAATCGCCTGAAAGAGCAATCTCAGCTTGGCTCACAGGTAATGCAGGCTGGAAATGTTGCAAACCGTCCGCGTGTAATGCTAATACCAACGGATAATCACCGTTGAGCGTAAGCTGCCCTTGTCCACTCAGATTACCTTGTTTGCTTTTCAAATCTAAACGGCTTAATTCAACAGTTTGATGATCCGCTTTAGCTGCCAGCGTTGCCGTTTCAAGATTGAGAATATCAGTTGGTTTGTCTTGCTCATTGCCCCCTTTCTGACGAATGTGAATGTTCGCCAAATTGAGTTGTTCAATGTTGAAATCCAACGGCAAGGTAAGCGGTTGTTTTTTGCTTAAAAATGGCGAATTGAGGGTTTGAGTGATACTCGCCCAATCAATTGGCTGTTTTTCTACATTTTCCGTTTCAACTTTTTCCGCTTCCACTTTTGCGTTTGCAGATTTTGCTTCAGATTCAACCGCTTGCTCAGCTACTTTAGTTGGAGCGAGCGAAATCTCTAAGCCATTCAGCTCTGTTGGGAAAAGCGTAACCGAACGCCCTTCCCCTTGAATGCCCGATTTAAAATGCTCAAGTTGAATGTCTAAATCATCGACTTTCACCGTGACATTATCTAACGCAATATTTTTAGCCGTGATGCCAAGCGGTAAATTCAATTCAGTAAAAGGTTCGCTCTCTTCCTGCTCTTGTGAAGGCGGAAGTTGAGCGGTATCAATGACAACGCTAGTGTCTTTCAAGCTTAAGTTTTCAAGGCAAGCATCATATTTCCACAGGCAAGAAAAATCGAAATGCAGTTGTGCTTGCCCTGCACTCACGTCCACGCCCGCCATTTTATATTGCGTATTAGTCAGCGTTAAACCGCTTTGCAAACTGCCTTCAACCTGCTCGATTGAAAGTCCATCCAACAAGCGATCCGCAAGATGAATAACCGAACGCTGCCCGTAACCTGTTGCCAAATAGCCAAATGCCCCAATAAACGCTATCGGCATACCCCAAAGGGTGCGACGCAAAATCTTACTTTTACGTTTCATTGGTTGTTTCTGGGGTTGTTTTTGAGCTTGCTTTGCTGTTTCTTCTGTGATTTCGTTTTTTGTTGTTTCGCTCATTTTATAGCTCTGAACCTAATCCGATGTAAATTTGTACGCCTTTGTCATTGTTTGGCGATCTGACTGGGGTGGCAACATCTAATTTAATTGCCCCGATAGGCGATGCCCAACGCACGCCTACGCCTGCACCTGAATGTAAATCTTTGCCGCTGAATTTATCTGAAGCTAAGCCTGTATCATAAAAGACTGCTGCCCACCAATCAGGATAAACTTGATATTGATACTCAAGGGAACCTGTTGCTAAATGCGAACCGCCAAGCAATTTACCGTTCACGGGATCGCGAGGGGAAATATCTTTATAACCAAAGCCACGCACGCTCATATCGCCCCCCGCAAAATAGCGTAATGCAGGCGGAATTCGCTCAAATTCTTTGGCGTGAATGTAGCCTGCTTCAGCTCGAGCCACAAAGCGATGGTTCTTAAAGTAGGTGCGAATCCAAGCGGTCGAAATTTTCCAGCTGTAGAAATCCACATCTGAAGCTAAACTTTTTGAACCCCAATTCACTGTCAATTTTTGCGTATCCCCCCATAATGGGAAACGACGACCATCGGAACGGGTGCGGTTCAGCGAGGCGGTTGGGTAAATCAATAACGTTTTGTGAGAGCGATCCGCTTGCGTGAAAGAATCGTAACGCGATTTTACCCCAGCAGAAAATGACCAACCTGTTTCACGCGTCCAAAAGCGTTGCAAACCGAAAGTGGCTGCCGTTGATTTGGTGTCATTTTGATCTTCGTGCTCAAGGCTGCCTGAAAATTGGTAATAATAGTGAATCGGATTTGCTCGCACGGGAATGTTATAACCAAATTCAGCCGTTTGTTCTGGAGCTGAAATATAGGTGCGAGATTCAAAACTATGTCCGCGACTGTTAATCCACGGTTTCTTCCAGTTAAATTGCAAACGAGGTCCAACGTCAGTGGCAAAACCTAGCCCGACTTCCATTTCATTGCGTTTGCGTGGTTGGAATTGGATGTCTAAATCAACTTTTTTCTCTTGCTCATTTAATTTGGGTTCCACCAAAACCGATGAAAACCAGTTACTTGAAGTAAAGTCAGAAGTCAGCGTAGTTAAATCGTTGGTGTAGTAAGGATCGCCCGTTTTGATTTTCAAAATATTACGCAAATAGTCTTCCCGAATTTGGTTGTCGGTAAAGCTAATTTCGCCATAATGGTAGCGTTCGCCACTGTTATAGCCCAAACGCCAATCAGCAGAATGTTCCAGCGGGTAAACTTCAAGACGATGATAAAGCCAGCTGCCATCAAAATAGCCTTTTTTGAATGCTAAACTTTCTAAGCTGCTTTTAAAATCGTCATAGGTGCTATGCAATAAAACCTTGCCTTTTTTCGGAGCAGTGCTGATTAAATGCTCAAAATCACGATCCGTTTTTGCCTCGCCTTCAATTTGAATGTCGGTTTCATCAATTTTGACTCGCTCTTTATCAAGCGTCACATTCAGCACCAATAACGGCTTTTTATCCGCTCTTGGTTCTAACACAAATTGATATTGCGTGTTGTAATACCCCTTGGCTCGCAAGCCTTTATCCACCGCATTTTGCACAAGGTATTGATAACGTTCAGATCCATCGGCATATTCCGATGAAATCTGCCCGAGATAAATTTTGACGTTATCCCACGCACTTTTGTCCGTAATCCCTTTGACTTCTAAATCGACTTGAGCTGCCGTTGAAGATTCTCCTTCTTGAGAAGCGGTCGGATTTTCTTCATTAATTGCGGCTTCTTCAGCTTGACTGAACGCAGAAAATGCCATTAGGCAACAAATTGTTAAAAAACGAAGTTTAAAATTCACGTTGATTCCTTGTTTTATTCCTTTTGATAGCGGTCGTTTTTGTTTCTCTTTTTGCAAATTTTTACATCAATTTGACCGCTTATTTCACCACTTTTAACGGGTTAATAGGCACGCCTGCACGGGTAATGCCAAAGTAAAGAGCTGGACGACTTTGACCGCCTGAATTTCCCACCGTTGCGATCGTTTGCCCTGCAGAAACTCTCGCCCCTTCTCGCACTAAAATACTTTGCGTGTAGCCATAAACAGAAATATCTTCTCGACCGTGGTTAATCATCACCACATTGCCATAACCTTGCAACCAAGCAGTGGCAATCACACGACCGCTTGCAATGGCTCGTATAGGTGTACCTGCACTTGCAGAAATCACAACGCCATTCCAACCTCGACCAAATTGAGTCACGATTTTACCTGAGACGGGCATTGCATATCGACTATTCCCTAAACCGCTACCCGCTCGAACTTGTTGTTTCTCGCTTTCCGTTGCTTTGCGGTTTTCTTCCCGACTTTTTTTCGCTTCAAGCTGAGCAATATCGCGTTTTTCTTGCTCTTCCGCTTGGCGAGCTGCAGAGGCAAGTTTTTGTTGGAGAGCCGCTGCATTAGCTTTGAGTTCATCAAGTTGGTTCTGGTCTTTTTCCAGCGTTTTATCAATCGCTTTTAACGTATTTTCACGCTCACGTTGCACTTTCTTTAAATCTTGCTCTTGCTTCTTTTGGGTTGAAAGCTGAGTTTGATGCCCTTTTTGCTGCCCTTTTAGTTCATCACGACGAGCTTTTAGTTCCTCTTGCGTGCGACGTAAATCGTTAATCAGCGTAATGCGTACTTGGTTAATGTGTTCATAGTAAGCGGTCATTCTGTCCGCATTTTTTGCAGAGTCCGACATTAACCGCTCAAGCATAGAAGGGTGAATGCCCGAACGATAGGCAGAATCCAGCTGATCTTTTAAACGATCTTTTTGCTCTTTTTCTTGCTGTTCTAACCGCTTGATCTCTTGCTCTGTTCGCTTAATGGCGGCACGAATATCCGCCAATGAAGTTTCGGTATCTTTTAATTTGGTAAATACCTGCCCCATTTCCACTTCTTGTTTTTTTAATGTAGCTTGCAACGCATTACGTTTTTGGCGGTTTTCATTGATTTTACTTTTTTGCTTCTCAATTTTTTGGTTAATTTCGGAAAGTTGATTAGCGTGGCTAACAGAAATAAATCCAGTTAAGCCAAATAAGCAACAAAAAAGAACAGAAAAAGGGCGAAAATTCACAGCAGATTCCTCAAGCATCAGATAGAACAAATAGGCTCTATTTTAGTTAAAATTTTGAGGAAAGTCAGCTTTTCTACGAGTTTTTACACGCTTTTACAAAAAGAAAGGGAAGAACCCTTTAAAAGAGGGGGATTTTTTGCTATAAATAGCAAGTTTTCATAATCAACTAAATTATAGGAGTCCTTATGGAATTAGTATTTATTCGCCACGGTTTCAGTGAGTGGAATGCTAAAAACTTATTTACAGGTTGGCGTGATGTTAATTTAACAGAACGTGGTATCGAAGAGGCAAAAGCAGCGGGTAAAAAATTATTAGATGCTGGTTACGAATTTGATATCGCATTCACTTCTGTATTAACCCGTGCAATCAAAACTTGTAATATCGTACTTGAAGAATCTAACCAATTATGGATTCCACAAGTGAAAAACTGGCGTTTAAATGAACGTCACTACGGTGCATTACAAGGCTTAGACAAAAAAGCAACGGCAGAACAATATGGTGACGAGCAAGTTCACATCTGGCGTCGTTCTTATGACATTTCACCACCAGATTTAGATCCAAACGATCCAAATTCTGCTCACAACGACCGCCGTTACGCACACCTTCCAAAAGACGTTGTGCCAAACGCAGAAAACTTAAAAATCACATTAGAACGTGTTTTACCATTCTGGGAAGATCAAATCGCACCAGCATTATTATCAGGTAAACGTGTTCTTGTCACTGCTCACGGTAACTCATTACGTGCATTAGCAAAACATATCATCGGTATTTCTGATGCTGAAATTATGGATTTCGAAATCCCTACAGGTCAGCCATTAGTATTAAAACTTGATGACAAATTAAACTTCGTAGAGAAATTCTACTTATAATCCTATTTAAACTTGAAAAGCCTAGAATGAAAGTTCTAGGCTTTTTTACATACGATACGCTTGTTCTTCTCTAACTGAATTACTTAGAAAGAATCTCTCTCACTCTTTCCAAATCTTCTGCGGTATCCACCCCCACTTGTGGAGCTTGTTTAGCAATTTCAACGTGAATTTTCTCGCCATACCATAACGCTCGAAGTTGTTCGAGTAATTCCAATTGCTCAAGTGTGGTTGGTTGCCAGCTGATATATTGCTTCACGAATTTAGCACGGTAAGCGTAAATACCTATATGGCGTAAGTAAGGTTGGCTTGCCACAAAAGCATCATCACAATCAGGGAAATGATCGCGAGCAAATGGAATTGTTGCACGTGAGAAATAGAGTGCCATACCATTTTTATCGCTGACTACTTTCACACAATTTGGATTAAATAGCTCTTCTTTGGTTTCTAATTTCACCGCAAGGGTTGCCATATTTACCTGATTTTCTGCCAAATTTTGTGCCACTTGTTGAATAATTACAGGTGGAATAAGCGGCTCATCGCCTTGCACATTGACGATAATTTCATCATCAGCAATCGCCATTTTTTCAATCACTTCCGCCAAACGTTCGGTACCTGAATTGTGCTTTTCAGACGTCATACAAACTTCTGCACCAAAGGCGTGTGCCACTTGCTCAATTTCAGGATGATCGGTTGCAATAATTACACGATTTGCACCCGCTTGTTGTGCTTTTTCCCACACGTGTTGAATCATAGGTTTGCCTGCAATATCTAGCAGCGGCTTGCGTGGCAAGCGGCTAGAAGCATAGCGAGCAGGGATAATAACGGTAAAGCTCATATACTTTCCTCTTATAGAAATTACGCTTCTTGAGCATCTAAGAAACGTTCTGCATCAAGGGCTGCCATACAACCAGTACCTGCTGAAGTGATTGCTTGGCGATAGTTGTGATCCATTACATCACCCGCCGCAAATACCCCTTCAACTGAGGTTGCTGTTGCATTGCCTTCTAAGCCTGATTTCACTTTAATATAGCCGTTTTCTAGTTCTAACTGACCTTCAAAAATCGCAGTATTCGGTGCGTGCCCGATTGCTACGAAGAAACCATCCACTTTAATTTCTTCTAAGCTGCCATCTTTAGTTGAAACCAATTGCACGCCAGTTACACCAGCATTATCACCTAACACTTCTTTTACTGTACGGTCGGTATGTAGAATAATTTTGCCCTCTTCTACACGTTTCGCAAGGCGACCTAACAAGATTTTTTCTGCACGGAAAGTATCACGACGGTGCACTAAATGCACTTCGCTAGCGATATTTGCTAAATATAATGCTTCTTCTACCGCTGTATTTCCGCCACCAATCACCGCGACAGGTTTATTACGATAGAAGAATCCATCGCAAGTTGCACAAGCTGATACGCCTCTGCCTTTAAAAGTTTCTTCCGAAGGTAAACCTAAATATTTTGCCGAAGCTCCTGTTGCAATAATTAACGCATCACAAGTGAAATTGTGTAAATCGCCTTGTAACGTGAAAGGACGTTTAGACAGATCAACGGTGTGAATGTGGTCAAACACGATTTCAGTATTAAATTTTTCTGCGTGTTTAAGCATTTTATCCATTAAGCCTAAACCTGTGATTTGCTCATATTCGCCTGGCCAGTTTTCGATCTCATCGGTAGTAGTTAATTGTCCACCTTGTTGCATACCCGTTACTAATACAGGGTTTAAATTCGCACGTGCTGCATAAACTGCGGCTGTATAGCCTGCAGGACCTGAACCTAAAATCAATAATTTGCTATGTTTGGTTGTCATAATTTATCCTTAATTAAACTATAAATTCAGACTTTGCCCTCGCCCCTTGAGGAAGAGGGATAATTTTGCTTCGTTCAGAAGCAAAATTCGAGAGAGGGGGAAGCGGTTATTTTTAACCGCTTATTTACAGAATCAATATAATCCCCCTCTCTCTGACGAAAATTGCCTTACGCAATTTCCGTCTGTCTCTCTCCCACAAGGGGAGAGAGTTATTTACTCATTAGTAAAGCAGAGAATAAAGTTGTCTTCTAAATTTCGGCACAATCGGATCGTTCCCCAAGGCTGATAAAATCGCTAAAAATTGCGTTTTTAATTCTCCATTTGCCACATTCAGATCCGATTTTAACCAATCAAACAAAAGTGTAAGAGCTTCTTCATTTTTGCCCGCTTGATGTAGCTGATTAGCAAGTTTAATCGCAATTTCAGGCGTTTTATTATTCGTATAATCAGCTTGGAGCTGCTGTAATTCTGGCGATTCAGACGCTTGTTCTAACAGTTCAATTTGAGCTTGCAATCCGTGCCAACGGCTATCGCGATCTTGTAATGGAATAGCTTTTAAAATCTCTTTTGCCTCCTCTACTTTTTTCATCACGATATAGGTTTCTGCATAAAGCAGGGCAAAATCGCTGTTCTTCTTATCCGACAACTCCCACGCTGATTTAAGCAATGGCAAAGCTTCTTCATAACGCTGATCTTGCAATAGCTCTAATGCCTGATTGAATTTTAAGTCTTGCTCTTTTGGCAAAATATTCGCTAATCGAATACGTAATTCTTGTTCGCTTACTGCCCCTTGAATCATATCTACAGGCTGACCATCAGCGAAGAAATACATCGTTGGAATCGCTTGGGTACGGAATTGCATCGCAAGTTCACGTTGTTCATCGCAATTAACTGTCGCCAATAAAAATTGTTGTGGATATTCATCGGCAAGGCGACGCAACAAAGAATCCATCTCAAGAGAAGCGACTTCACGTGGTGAAATAAAATTAAATACCACAGGCATTTGCGAAGCGGCTGCCCAAACTTCGCTAAAATTTGATTCGTTTACGTTAACAATATAATCCATAAAAAACCTTTTTACTTTATTATGCCCTCTAGGAGAAAGAGTGCTAAAACGAAGTATCAATATAAGGACTTAATACGCCGTTTCAATAGGCAAGCCAGCGTGAACCCAACCATCAAAACCGCCTTTCACGCTATAAACGTGATCGAAGCCTTGTTCTACCAAAAATTGAGCGGTGTTGCGACTGCTTACCCCGTGGTAACACATAATAATCACAGGCTCATCGTAATCCACTTCATCTAAAAAACGCCCATAGCTTTCGTTAGTTAAATGAAACGCATCTTGAGCGTGGCTGTAAACATAACGACGGCTATCGCGAATATCTGCAAGGGTTGCCCCCTCGTTTTCCATCAGTTCAAAAGCTTGTTGTGGCGTAATTTCAGTAAAGGTTTCCATTTTATTTCTCGTCAATTAAATTGGGCAAATATACCACAAAATAAGGATGAGAATCCCTATTATTTCAAGTTGAATTTCAAAAAATATTGCGTATAATTAAGAACCATTTTCAACTGCATTAAAATTAACCCTAATTTTATCCCTTATCAATTTGAGGAACCTATGGATCAACTATTTCAATTTTTACAACAGTACATCGACTACATCATTTTAGGCTTATTATCTCTAATGAGCATTGTACTGGTTTGGAAAATCATCGAACGCATTATTTTCTACAAAAACCTCAATGTGTCAGATTACCAAACACAAGAAGACCTTGAAATTGACCTCTCCGCCAACTTAACCACCATTTCAACCATCGGTGCTAATGCCCCTTATATTGGTTTATTAGGCACGGTTATCGGTATTTTATTAACCTTCTATGAACTCGGTCATTCTGGCGGCGATATTGATGCGGCTTCTATTATGGTGCATTTATCGCTTGCATTAAAAGCGACTGCGGCAGGTATTCTTGTAGCAATTCCTGCAATGATATTCTACAGCGGTTTTAACCGTAAAGTAGACGAAAACAAATTAAAATGGCAAGCATTGAAAGCTCGTAAAGCTGCTTAACAAGCGGTTAAATTTCACGAATATTTAACGAGGTTACAATGAAAAAATTTGATGAAATTAACATCATCCCTTTTATTGATATTATGCTGGTTTTGCTTGCCATCGTATTGGTTACCGCCTCATTTATCTCGCAAGGGAAAATTCAGGTAAACGTGCCAAAAGCAAGCACCACCCAAACAGTAAAATCGGATGATTTATCAAAACTTGTTACAATTACCGCCGATAACCAATTTTTCTTTAACGATCAACCTGTTGATACAACACAACTAAAAAATGAAATCAGCACTTGGGATAAAGCTCAAAAAGTTACCCTAAAAGTGGATGGTGCAGTTCGTTTTGATAAATTCGTTGAATTAACTGACTTATTGGCAGCTAACGAAATCAAAAACGTGGCAATTATGACACGCAAGGATAACGGCAAGTAGGGCAAGATGAACAAACGACATTCTCGCATTGGTTTAGCTGGCTCAATTGCATTTCACGCCTCTATTGTGGCGATGATTTGGCTTGCCTCAAAGCACATTGTTTCCGACCAAATCAGTGATGAACAGGAAGTCACCAGCATCTCAATGGAAATGATGGCTGGTGTGGCGGAGCAACCACAAGTGGCGGTAGCCCCAGATGTAGATGAAAATGCAAAACAGGAAGAGGCTAAGCCTGAAGAAAAAGTAGAGGAGAAGGTGGAAGAACCTAAACCCGAGCCGAAACGAGAACCTGTTGCGGAACCAGAGCCCGTAAAAGAAGTGGTTAAACCGAAGGAACAACCAAAAGAGAAAAAAGTTAAGCCAAAAGAAGAGCCTAAAAAGCAAGAAAAACCTAAAGAGAAACCAAAACCAATCGAAAAACCTAAGCCAGAAAAACCGAAAGTAGAAAAACCAGTTAAAGCGATTGAAAAAGGTCCTGAAGTAAAACAAGGGATTGTTGCAAAAGCGATGCCAAATATGGCACAAAGTCAAACGCCAAAAGAAGGCATTGCTAACGGTAATCCAAACGGCAAAGGTAATATTGGTTCTGCTCAAGGCTCGCCAAATGGCAATGCGGCAAAAGGTAACGGCAATGGTTCAGGTGGAAATGCCGCTGCATCAAGCGGTGAAATTAACGCCTATAAATCTGCTTTGCAACGAGCCTTACAACGCCAAGCAAATAACGCTTACCCAACCCGCGAACGAATGATGCGTAAAATGGGTACGGTGACTTTAAGCTTTACCGTTTCTCCATCGGGTCAGCTCACGAACGTGAACGTAGTGAATAGCTCAGGCAACAGCAACCTTGATGCAGCAGCAGTAAAAGCTGCTCAATCAACTAAAGCATCACCGCCACCAGCAGGCTTCCCGAGCCACGTGACGGTACCCGTGAAGTTCTCGATTGAGTAGCGTTAAATAATAAAACTTTTTCAAGCGGTAAAATTTTTAAGAAATTTTACCGCTTTTTTTGTCCTGTGCCATTATTCACTTAGTATAATCCCCAATGCAGATTTTATCTCTTATGCAAGCAACATTTCTTATATTTCTTACCACTACCACAAGGACAAGGAGAATTTATACCGATTTTATTTTTCGCTTTCATTAAGCTAGGTTTATAAATATATTTATCGACATATTCATAAATTCTTAATACCGCATTTTCTATTTTTCTTGCTTTTTTAACTGTTTCTTGAGCGGTAGTTGGTGATGCAGAAAATATTTCTTCCTCATTTTTTCCTATTGAACCATCTTCTTCAATAAGATCTAATGCTGCTTGAATATCAGAGGGCAACTCAGGCATTTTAAAGAGTTTTCGACCAATCATATAAGCATAAGACCAATCGCCTGTTATCACCCACTCTTCTTCATCAATAAGTCGTACTTCAAACTGAGCACAATAATACTTTCTCCCCATCTTTAATGCGGTATTTACTTCATTATAATAACGCATTACTAATGAATTAAAATGATTGAATTCATCAATATCTTTCCATTCTGGAGGAGAATTATTCCATAAACTAGGCAACCATTGATTTACTGGAATCATCACTGGAGAAGATAAAATAGCGGTAAAGTAGCCATCTAATTCAGTTAATGTAGCAATGCTATATAAATAATCATTATCCTCTTCACTTATATATTTAAATAATAACTCATTTAATTCATCTAATTCGGATTCAGAGAGAGGCATTAGTAAATTAGTATTCATCATAATCAATTCATATAAAAAATATCGCAGATAATTTTGAATTTATCTACGATATTCTAGTTTAAGACTTAAATATGTTTCACCACCCAACAATTATGAATATGCGGATTGCGTTCGAAATCTAACGGCAAGGTTTTTTTCGAGATATTTTCAGCGGTTAAACCAAGTTCTGCCAAGCCTTCCATATCCATTTTAAAACCACGTTTGTTGTTTGAGAAAACAATCACGCCATCGTGGGTTAAAATACGTTTTAACTGACTCATCAATTTTAAATGATCGCGTTGTATATCCCAGCTTTCGTTCATTCGTTTTGAATTGGAGAATGTTGGTGGGTCAACAAAAATCAGCTCAAAACGCTCACGACATTCCGCCAACCACTGCAAGCAATCTGCTTGGAACAAGCGGTGATTTTTTAACGGAATTTCGTTAAGCTCTAAATTCTGCTCTGCCCAGTTAAGATAGGTATTTGACATATCTACTGTAGTGGTCGACTTCGCCCCATTTAACGCAGCGTGCACCGTTGCCGAACCTGTGTAAGCAAAAAGGTTTAAGAAAGTTTTGTCTTTCGCCATTTCACCTACCATTTTGCGGGTTAAACGGTGGTCGAGGAATAATCCTGTATCGAGATAATCGGTAAGGTTGACCCACAATTTCGCCCCGTATTCATTCACGTAAAAATAGTCGCCTTTATTCGCCAATTTCTCGTATTGGTTTGTGCCTTTTTGCTTCTGACGAACTTTAAGCACTAATTTATTCGTTTCTACACCAGTGACATAAAGGGTCGCAGAAACCGCATCTAACAAGCGTTGACGAGCTTTATTTTCATCAATATTTTTCGGTGCTGCGTATTCTTGCACCACGATGTGATCGCCATATCGATCCACCGCAAGGTTATATTCTGGCAAGTCCGCATCGTATAAACGGTACGCATCTAAGCCCTGTTGTTTTGCCCATTTTTCGATTTTTTTGATATTTTTCGCTAAACGGTTGGCAAAATCAGGGGCAACTTGAGCTTGTGGTTCAAAGGTCACATCTTGCTCACTATTTTCAAGGTGCTGTGTGATTTGGTAATTTTTTTGCACGCAATCAAGTGGTCCATTTTTCGCTTTAAATTGACGAGCAGAACGTAAACGCAAACAGTTCAACAATTCAGGCTCACCGCTGAAAATAGAGGCATTCCAACCAGTAAATTGCTGTTTTAAACGCTGCCCAAAGACCGAATAAAGGGCGATTAATGCAGGCGTTGTGCCTAAACGTTCCCCATACGGAGGGTTACAAATCACGGTGCTTGTCTGCTCTGGACAAGGATTTTTCAGTGCGGCAATATCGCCTTGCTGCCAACGAATAGCTTCGCCTACGCCCGCATTTTCAGCATTTTGTTTTGCTTTTTGCAGAACACGATGATCGAGATCAAAACCAAAAAATTGACCGCTTGTAAGCGGTTGTTCTGCCGCTTTCGCTTCATCATACACTTCGTTCCAAAGAGCCATATTATGCCCTTTCCACGCATGAAAGCCCCAATGTTTGCGTTGAATTTGTGGGGCAATTTTCGCTTGCATTTGTGCGGCTTCGATTAACAGCGTGCCTGAACCGCACATCGGGTCCACCAATGGCGTGCCTTGTTGCCAGCCCGAACGCAATACAATTGCCGCAGCTAAGGTTTCACGCAATGGAGCTTTACCCGTATCAGAGCGATAGCCACGCATATGTAATGCTTCGCCGCTTAAATCTAGGGAAATCACCAAATCATCACGGTTGAGATAAACGTGAATTCGTACATCAGGTGCGATTTTATCCACCGTTGGACGCTCAAAGCCTTTGCGTTCAAAGTGGTCAACAATCCCATCTTTCACACGCATCGCTCCAAATTGGGTGTTGCGAATTTCACGGTTCGTGCCGTTAAAATCAATGAAAAAGGTATCGCGAGGATCGAAAAGCTCTACCCAGTTGTAGCCCACCACAGAAGCGTATAAATCTAAATCGCTAAAAATTTTGGTGGTCACTAAAGGTAGTAAAATGCGAGAAGCCAAGCGGCTGTGAAGCAAAGCTTGATACACGCCTTTTTGTGTCGCGGTAAAATGCACACCACCTTGAGCCACTTTACAGCTTGCCCCGCAAATTTGCTCTAATTCGGTTTTTAGCAGCTCTTCAAAGCCACGAGCAGCCGTGGCGAAATAAGTCGTTTGTTCGGTCATAAATATCATTTGTTCGTAAAAATTGTGGCTATTATAGCGGAACAAGCGGGCAAAAACTTGCAAAGTTTTGCAATTTTTCTCGGTTGTGAAGAAACGACTTTTTAGCCTAGATCAAAAACGGTGCAATTTACCCATAATGGGTAGCTTGTTTTAGGTAGCAAGAGTGAGAGAATAGCCACTTCAAATTACAACAAAGATATAAGATTGAGGCACGGCGAGACGATTCCTGAGCTTGTCGAAGGATTAGTCGAAGCCAATTGATATTACTTATGGTTCGACAAGCTCACCAACCGTAATATCAACTGCAGCAAAATAGATTCAGTAATAGAGGTAAATATGTCTGAGCCTTATAAAATTCTTTTGATTGATGATCATCCTTTAATGCGTAAAGGGATGCGTCAAATTCTTGAACTTGAAACGGATTTTGTGGTGGTTGGAGAAGCAAGCAATGGCACGGAGGGCGTAGCTCAAGCCTTAACGCTTCAACCTGACTTAATTATTTTAGACCTAAATATGAAAGGCATTTCAGGGTTAGATACGTTGCGTTCATTGCGTGCTCACGATGTAGATGCTCGCGTGGTTGTGCTCACGGTATCGGATGAACAATCGGATATTATTGCTCTGATGGATGCTGGCGTGGATGGCTATTTATTGAAAGATAGCGATACCGCAGAACTCGTTGAAAATATCCAAAAAGCAGCTCGAGGCGAAACCGTTTTAAGCGAAAGTGTACGTCAGCGTTTGCTTAATCATCAACCAGAAAGCGATCCGCTCGCTCAATTAACCGAGCGAGAAATGGACGTTCTACAATGGATTGCCACGGGAATGTCAAATAAACAGATCGCCGCCCAGCTTTTTATTTCTGAAGAAACAGTGAAAGTTCATATCCGTAATTTACTGCGAAAATTAAACGTTCATTCACGAGTGGCTGCAACAGTGCTTTACTTAGCCCATCAAAAAGGCTAATATCGCCTCTTTTTTAAGCGAGAGGGCAGATTATGGCATTACTAATTACCGCAAAATGTACAAACTGTGATATGTGTTTACCCGAATGTCCCAACGAAGCAATTTCAGTTGGCGATGATATTTATGTGATCGATCCGCTTCTTTGTACAGAATGTGTCGGGCATTATGAAAAGCCAACTTGTCAGAAAGTCTGCCCAATTACGAACTGTATTATTACCGATGCAAATCACCAAGAAACCCAAGAAGAACTTTGGGAAAAATTTGTGTTGATTCATCATTCAGATAAGTTAGAGCTATAAAAATATAGGGCAAATGTGATTGCCCTATATGCTTATATTGGCATATAGGACAAAAAAGTTGGTAATGATTATTTTCACTCTTCCTTACCAACTTTTCTTATCCAAAAAATCCTGTATAAACAAGATCTTATGTTTTCTCGTTAAACCACTGTGAGGGCGTAATTTATCTTTAAGTTCTTTAAACAATCCCTCAATCCTATTTGTCGTCTTTTCGATATTTAATTCAGGATATTTCTCGTAAGTAAAAATATATTCATAATATCGCTTAATGCTTGCTGCAGCACTGCGTACGCTACGATGTTTATATGGATATTTACCTTTCTCATTCTGTTTTTACAATTTGATGATAAATCACTTTTGTTGAACGGCTATCAATAAAAACCATTACGCCAAAATCACGATGAAAGAAGGTGGTATCAATAATAAGGTTTAGATATTTATTTTCAGAGGGTTTTAGAGCTGATTTAGCCGCTTTTTCTAAATATCTTCGAATAGTTCTAGAGGAACAATGATATTTATTAGCGAGCTGTTTTTGGGTTTGTTTTCCAATTAAATAATCTGACCAAATTTGTTCAGGATTTAATTTGGATTTCAGGGTAAATGTTTTATTACAGCGGAGACATTTATAACGTTTAAGATTATTTTGTTTGCCATATTTCTGAATTGGCGAATAGTGGCAAAAAGGACAGTTTTTTGTTCATATTTCAAAAAGAGTGGTTAAAGCCTTGTACTATAAGGCTTTAACCACATTTTTACCAACTATTTTTCCTATATGCCTTTTGTTGAGCTATAGAACAAAAAATCTGCACCTTAATCAGCATATTTAGATTTGCTTTTCACGTGCAGATTTGAATTTAAAATTTATTAAGCAATGTTCTAGCTATGCTCGATATTCACTTCTTTTAAGTTAATTTCGCGGATTTTTTCAGCGAGCTCCTTATCGCCAACTTGCTCTGCGACATAAAGTGCCATAATACGGTCGTTGGCAATGCACTCTTGATGCTCAAGTAAATCTGCGAAATACGTTTTTGCTTTGGCAAAATCACCTTCGCGAGCATAGATATAGCCTAATGCTCTACCGTAATCATCGGTGTAATGTACGTTGGCTTTTGCCATACGTTTTACCAATAATTTGATAAGTTTTGAGGCTTCATCAATTTGCAAGCGAGTTAATTGTTCGAATAAATCGCCAAGTTGCTCATCCTCATATTTTTTGAGGGTTTCATAAGCTAATTCTTGGGCAGATTCGTGATCTTCGCTATCAATCAAACGTTTAATTAAGCCAACGCGAGCATAAACCGATTTACGGCGACGGCTTGGTTGTTCTTCCCACCAGCTTAATAAACCTTCTTGACCTTTTTCATTCATCACTTCGTCAAGCAAGCCATCATCGACAAAGTGTTCCAACTCCTCATATTCCTCACAAGGAAGGAAACTACGTTGTCCAATGCTTTCCAAAATGTTATCTAAAGCAAGGTAGGCTTTAGAGTCTTGGTAAATGCGAATCGCTAAACGCAATACTTCCGTATTGTTTGGCACAAGTTCTAACAAGCTATCAATTGCCGTACGTGCAGCAGGCAATTTGCCTTGTTGTACTAAAATTTTAGCACGGGCTAATTCCACAGCAACATTGTTTTCACCGCCAATTTTGCTGGCTTCGATAAGATATTTATTCGCTTCTAAATCATCGCCACGCTGCTGTGCCGCTTCTGCTGCTTTGATTAAATTGATAATCGGCTCTTCAGCATATTTTGCATTTTTGCTAAATAATTTTTCCGCTTTGGAATAATTACCTTCACTCATTCGCATTAAACCTTCAAGGGTTTCTTGCTGGGCTTTTTTCTGTTTGCGGTTGAAGAACCAGTTATAAGAACCTTTGCTTAAACGGCAGAAACGTCTAACCGCCCACTCTACGCCATATACAATAGCCATTGCAGTAGCAAAAAAGAGGACTAAGGTCACTATGCTCATTTCCACCACTTTGGTGTCGGTTTCAATGCGAACATAGCCTTGCTGACCTGCAAGATAAGGACCTACAACTAATGCCGCAAGCACCAATAACATTAAAAAGAGAACACGAAACATAGCTCCTCCTTATTGTGCTTGAGCGTCTTGTTGAGCGGCTTTATCTGAGGATTCTACCGCTTCAGTTTTAGGCTCAGTTTTTGATTCAGGTGCAGTCGCTTCTTCTTTTGCAGAAGGGGCTACAAGCTCTTTTTCTTCTTTGATTTCGATTTTATCCAGTTTCACAGGCTCTTTTCTTAACATATTGTTAAGCAAAGTAAGACTTTGTAAATTTTCTGGCACGTCAACGTAAATCGATTGTTCGCTTAAATCATCCAACTCTTTTAGGAAGTTTTTCACGTTTTCATTTTTCGTGTCGAAGTAGCTGCGAATCCAAGTGCCAACGGCTTCTAGCGATTTATCGTAAAGCTCATTTTGTTGGCGAGGAATGGCTAAAATCGCTAATTGTAAGCGTAAGCGAATATTCTCACGCAAATACACTTCTTGATTTGGGGCGATAAAACCTTTGTCCTCGTTTTTGTTTTTATCACTCACACGGATAAAGTGATCCAAAAACGAATTTGCGGTTTTCTCTAAGTTTTGTTGCCAATCGTCGATAGAATCGCTCACTTCGCCTGAAGTTTGAGCAACTTCATTTGTTTCGTTATCGACCATTGGTAAATCATCAAGATTGTTTGCCAATGCGGTTAAACGTTGCATTAACGCATTTTGATCCACCTGATTTACATTTTTGAGGTTATTCAAATCCGATTGAATTGCACCACGAACAGCGGTAACTTGCGGTAGAAGTTGAGCATTAGTTACCTTTGCCAATGCTGCATCTGCTTCTTCTAACAGGCTCTGAGCGGTGTCCACATCGGTATCAATTTTTAATTTACGCAACGCACTGTTTAACAAGAAATTCGCATCAGAAAGCAACCACGCACTTGAATCCACTTGTGAATTGTTGTTTTTTTCTACTTGCGTTTGTAATGCTAAAATCTGGCTAGTGTATGCCGTTTGCTCTTTTTCAAGCTGGGTAATGCGGCTTTGAGCCTTTTCATAATTGCTTGTCAGCTCGGCTAATTGTGCTTTTTCTTGGCTAAAATCGACCGCTTGTGTACCTTCTGTTGAAGTGGCGACTTTCGCTAAGCCTTGAATTTGAGCATTAACTTCCGCTAATTTTTCGCTACCGAAATAGTAACCAGCACCGCCCACTGCTAACGCAACGAATAAGGCTAACAAGCCCATTGCGGTTCCGCCTTTTTTGACGACTACTTTTTCTACATTCGCATTTTGTGCAGAAGCAAGATTTTCTGCAAATTGTTCCGAAGATTCGACCGCTTGTTCTAGCGTTTCTTCAGTTTGTTTATCTGATACATTTTTTTCTGACATAAGTACCTCTCAACGATCCTTGCTATCCGAACGGTAGCCTTATCGCTTATTGTTGACTAATACATCTAATAACGTTTGGTTATCTGCTTTTTGCGATACAATGATTCTATCACGTTCCCAGCCATATTGCTTAGCTAAAGTCGCAATTCGTTCGCCCACCACGACCACACGACATTCAAATAACCACGGCAAATCATCGCTTGCAGTTTGCTCGACAAGAGTTGCAAGAATTTCCCCACTGGTAATCACAATCGTATCAATGCCTGAACGCTTGGCTAAACTGAGTTTATCGGCAAGATTTTCAGCAATCAGCACGCGACGATAACATTCCACGTTTTGCACGATCGCTCCGCGTTTCACCGCTTCTTGAGCCAATAATTCACGTCCGCTATCGGCACGCAAAATCACCACATTTTTGCCTTGTAAATCTTGCATTTCAGGCAATTCCAACACGCCTTCGCTATTTTCAAAATGAATCGGAAATTTGACCGCTTGTTCTGATTTTTCAGCAAAATAACTTGCAGTTCGCATTCCAACGGAAAAATATTGCAAATCACGACGGAATTTAAACCCTGTTTCTGAAAGCGTATTACAGGCAAAATCAATGGCATTTTTTGACACTGCAAATACATAATCGCCCTCATTTAGCTGCGAAAAGAGCGATGGCAAAATTGGCAATTCTCGCCCTGCTTCAAGAGTAAAAAGCGGTTGATGCAATGCAAAAATATGTTGCTGGTTAAGTAATTCAACCAGCTCTTGCCCACGAATATCGGGGCGTGTCACTAAAACATTCATAACGTCCTATTCGGCATATACTTCTGCCAAGATCTTATCAGCCCCTTGTGCTAATAATTGCTCAGCAATCGCAACACCCAGTTGTTCCGCTTCTTGCACAGGAGCTTTGCCAGAGGCTCGAATAATACTTGAGCCATCCAACGCCCCCACTAAGGCATTCAGCGTAATTTCATTATTTTCAATGGTCGCAAATCCACCAATTGGCACTTGGCAACCGCCTTGCAAGCGAGTGTTCATCGCTCGTTCAGCTTTCACACAGTAAGCGGTCGTTTCGTGGTTTAATTTTACAAGATAGTTGAGAATTCGAGTATCGTTCACACGGGTTTCAATCCCCACCGCCCCTTGTCCTGCAGCAGGTAAAGATTGCTCAACCGAGATAAAACTCCGAATTCGCTCAGGCATTCCCAAACGAATTAAGCCTGCTGAAGCAAGAATAATCGCATCATATTCGCCATTATCTAATTTGCTTAGACGTGTACCCACATTGCCACGTAAAGATTTCACGGTCAAATGCGGATATTTCGCCATAATTTGGCATTGACGACGTAGACTAGACGTGCCAACAACAGCTCCTTCAGGTAGCTCATCTAAATTTGCATAACGGTTAGATACAAACGCATCACGTGGATCTTCACGTTCACAAATTACCGCCAAGCCTAATCCTTCAGGGAAGCTCATCGGCACATCTTTCATTGAGTGAACCGCAATATCGGCACGATGTTCAAGTAATGCCAATTCAAGCTCTTTCACGAACAGCCCTTTACCACCAATTTTGGCGAGAGGGGTGTCTAAAATGATGTCGCCTTTGGTTACCATCGTAACCAATTCGACTTCCAATTCTGGAAAATGTTTCTCTAATTCTGCTTTCACAAAATTCGCTTGCCAAAGGGCTAATGGGCTTTGGCGGGTTGCAATGCGTAATGTATCTTTCATATTTTAATTGGTTTCTCTAATTGATTTTGTGATTATCCTAGCATTTTTCACTTAAAAATTATCTTTTTTCTGACGTAATTCAATAAATTCGTCTAAGTTTTCTGCTCGTAAAAATGGGTTAATGACCAGTTCTTTCTCTAATGTGGTCGGCAATGTTGGACGATTTTGCTCTCGCTTCATTAACGCTAACTCTTGGTATTCAAAGAAAGCACAGCTTGGTGTCATTACCGTTTCCGCAAATTTTAGGTTTGATGCGGTATATTCGTGAGCTGGGAAAATTTCCACAAAAGTCGGCAATGCTTTAAAACGTTGCAATGCCTCGAATTCCGCTTTGTAATCGCCTGTGAAAACACGCCCGCAACCGCCTGAAAATAACGCATCGCCGCAGAAAAGATATTCGTTGCCAAATAAATAACTTACGTGCTGTTCGGTATGTCCTGCACTTTCAATGACGCGAACATCGTAGCCAAATAATGCCAGATGATCTTCAGGTTTTACAAGCTGATTTGCCCACGCTTGGCACTCTTCAGGGCCGTAAACCGCAAGATTGGGATAGTGTTGTTTAATTTCATCCACGCCCCCCACATGATCGTGATGTTTATGGGTAAGCAAAATAGCGGTTAAATTTAGCTGATGTTTTGCAAGATAATCTAACGCTGGTTTTGCTTCAGAGGGGTCAATCATAATCGCTTGCTGTTCTTTTGCAATCACCCAAATGTAGTTATCTGAAAGGGCGGGAATGGGGGTAATGTTTAACATCAATTTTCTCCTTGTATTAAAATATGCTTTTTATTAAGAAAAAGCCCTCGCCCATTAAGGGAGAGGGATTATTTTAATTCATTTAAACTGATATTCGAAAGATAAGCTGAAAAGTTAATTAAAGTTTCTCAACCAACTCCACCGCATAGCCAATATAGCTTGCAGGTGTCATCTCTTTTAAGCGTGCTTTTTCAGCTTCTGGTAAAACTAAACCATCAATAAACTCACGCATTGCTTCGCCTGTAACGCGTTTACCACGCGTTAATTCTTTTAATTTCTCATACGGTTTTTCGATACCATAACGACGCATTACGGTTTGGATTGGCTCTGCTAACACTTCCCAGTTTTGGTCTAACTCATCACGTAAATGCTGCTCGTTTACTTCTAATTTGCTAATGCCTTTTAAGGTTGAAGCGTAAGCAATTAACGCATAGCCTAAGCCCACGCCTAAGTTACGTAATACCGTTGAATCGGTTAAATCACGCTGCCAACGAGAAATCGGTAGTTTCTGACCAAGATGGGTCATAATCGCATTCGCTAAACCTAAGTTACCTTCAGAGTTTTCGAAGTCGATTGGATTTACTTTATGTGGCATTGTTGATGAACCAATTTCACCAGCAATGGTGCGTTGTTTGAAATGGTTTAAGGCAATGTAACCCCACATATCGCGGTCAAAGTCAATGATGATAGTGTTGAAACGCACAACACAGTCAAAGAATTCTGCAATGTAATCGTGTGGTTCAATTTGGGTGGTGTATGGATTCCACGTTACGCCTAAAGAATTTTCGATAAATTCTTGGCTGAAGGTGTGCCAATCAATGTCTGGATAAGCAGAAAGGTGGGCGTTGTAGTTACCTACCGCACCGTTGATTTTCGCTAAAATTTCTAAATTCTCAAGCTGTTTATATTGACGTTTTAAACGATATGCCACGTTTGCCATTTCTTTACCAATGGTTGTCGGGCTTGCTGGCTGACCGTGTGTGCGAGAAAGCAATGGAATATTTTTATAACGTTCCGCAAGCTCAACCACAGCATCAATCACTTTTTTCCATTCTGGTAATAATACTTCTTCACGAGCAGTTTTCAGCATTAACGCGTGTGAAGTATTGTTGATGTCTTCAGAAGTACAAGCAAAATGGATAAATTCATTGATTTTATGCAACTCTGGAACCGCTTCACATTTTTCTTTTAGGAAATATTCCACCGCTTTTACATCGTGGTTTGTGGTACGTTCAATAGTCTTAATACGGTTTGCATCTTCAAGAGAAAAGTTTGCCACAATTGAATTTAAATAATCGTTAGCCTGTTGAGATAAAGCAGGCACTTCTTGAATTTGTGCGTGAGAAGCTAATTTTTGTAACCAACGCACTTCCACTGTGACACGAAATTTTAATAAACCGAATTCACTAAAAATCGGGCGAAGGGCTGCCGCTTTGTCTTGATAGCGACCATCAATTGGGGACAATGCTGTTAAAGCGTTAAGTTCCATTGAAATTTCTCCGTAAGATGAAATAAAAATAAGCGGGTGAAATATAGCATTTTTTTGCTAATTTTTCATGGTAAAAAGGAAGGGGAGCCAAAGCTCCACCCTGTTTGAACGTTATAATGTAATATCTAATTTATGATACGCACGTAATGCTTTTTCTCGTGCTTTTTCAGTGTTCTCATCACGAGCTAAAATCACGCCCATTCGGCGGTGTCCATCTACGCTACCTTTGCCGAATAAACGAATATTCGTGCCGATTTCTTCTAATACGCGATCTAGATTTCCAAAAGCAACGTTATCTGATTTGCCTTCTACTACAATGGCTTTTGAAGCTGATGGGCTGATTTGATAAATTTCTGGGATTGGCAAGCCTAAAATCGCACGAGCGTGGAGAGCAAATTGCGAGAGTTCTTGTGAAATCATTGTAACCATGCCCGTATCGTGCGGACGTGGAGAGACTTCATTGAAGATAATTTCATCACCACAAACAAAAAGCTCCACGCCAAAAATACCACGTCCTCCGAGTGCAGAAGTGATTTTCTCAGCGACCTCTTGAGCTTTGCGTTGAGCGGTTTCAGACATCGCTTGCGGCTGCCAAGATTCTTGGTAATCCCCATTTTTCTGTACGTGACCAATTGGGGCAAGGAAAGATGTGCCGTGAATATGACGAACGGTTAATTGCGTGATTTCATAATCAAATTTAATAAATCCTTCCACGATCACGCGACCGCCACCTGCTCGACCGCCTTCTTGAGCATATTGCCACGCTTGCTCAATTTGATCTTCCGATTTAATAATCGACTGACCGTGCCCAGAAGAAGACATAATCGGTTTCACCACGCAAGGAATGCCAATCTCAGAAATGGCTTGTTTGAAATCTTCGAAATTATCCACAAAACGGTAAGGAGAAGTTTTTAAACCTAACTCTTCTGCCGCTAAGCGACGAATACCTTCACGGTTCATCGTGAGTTTTGTTGCTTTTGCCGTTGGAATAACGTTATAGCCTTCTTGCTCAAGCTCAACGAGCGTGTCTGTTGCAATCGCTTCTACCTCTGGCACAATAAAATCAGGTTTTTCTTTTTCTACCAACGCACGCAACGCCTGACCATCTAGCATCGAGATTGTATAAGCTCGGTGAGCCACTTGTTGAGCGGGGGCATTTTCGTATCTGTCTACGGCAATAACTTCTACGCCTAGACGCTGTAGCTCAATCACAACCTCTTTACCAAGTTCACCTGAACCTAACATCATTACTTTTGTTGCATTTGGTCTTAATGCCGTTCCAATTGTGGTCATTCTCTGATCCTTTTCTGTTGTAAATAAAAAGCAAACGTTTGCGTAAATTATACAGAAAAGCGGTCAAATTTTGAAATTTTTTTGTAATAAGTTAAGAAAGAGTAATTTTTACAAATTTGTATTTACTGACAAATTTGTAAAATCACACTATACTTCATTTAATCTTTAATTAAATGGAGTAATTATGTCAGAACGCACAATTTCTCTTGCACTTTCAGTATTGCATCACTATTTAACAGAGTTTGCTGGAAGACAAAAACCTACTTTAACTTCACCTCTCTCTATTTTTCCTACTCAAATACAGTTAAAGGATGATATTTCCTCATTACTGCAATCCGAACAAATATCAAAAGCTGAACAAATTGTTTTAGGTGTTTTAGGCAAGTCGAAAGACACTGCCCTGTTCCAAAGGGATTGAAACGCTGTGGTCATCAGAAGAAGACGCATACACAGATGTGTCAATTCCATTTGGTCGCTATTGTGATGAAAGCATTAAGAAAAAACATCAATCCTACGCAGGAAGAGAATTAAAAAGTATTATAAAAACGCTAAAAACGAGTTCAAAAAATGAATTTTATTTGAAAATGAGTAAGTGGCGAAAAAGCATTAAACAAATCTTTTAATAAACCTCTTCTGCCATCACAGGTAATTGATTAAATTATATAGCCTTTTTCTCGTAACCGATTAAGTGCTTTTTGTACTAAATATCTTTTTCTGTTTTTACAATTTGATGGTAAACCACTTTTGTTGAACGGCTATCAATAAAAACCATTACGCCAAAATCACGATGAAAGAAGGTGGTATCAATAAAAACCATTACGCCAAAATCACGATGAAAGAAGGTGGTATCAATAATAAGGTTTAGATATTTATTTTCAGAGGGTTTTAGAGCTGATTTAGCCGCTTTTTCTAAATATCTTCGAATAGTTCTAGAGGAACAATGATATTTATTAGCGAGCTGTTTTTGGGTTTGTTTTCCAATTAAATAATCTGACCAAATTTGTTCAGGATTTAATTTGGATTTCAGGGTAAATTTTTTATTACAGCGGAGATATTTATAACGTTGAAGATTATTTTGTTTGCCATATTTCTGAATTGGCGAATAGTGGCAAAAATAAAGAAACATGGTACATCAAATAACATTCAACGTTATTTCTGCCATCAATGTTTTAAAACTTTTACCTTTAAAAAGAAATTAGATCCCATAAAAATATGGTCTGATTACACCTCTGGAAAACAAACCTATCAACAAATTGCCATAAAATATCATTGTTCAGTAAGAACTATTCAAAGATATATTGATAAAGCACCTAAAAATCATTTAGAACCGCCTTCAAATCGATATCTGAACATCATTATGGATACAACCTTCTTTGGTCGTTATTTTGGCGTTTTAGTCTTAATGGATTCTTGTTCAAATAAAGTGGTTTCGCATCATTTTGTCAGAACCGAAAAAGACGTTTATTACAAGTTAGCACTCAATAGATTACGAGAAAAAGGCTATATAATTCAATCAATTACCTGTGATGGACGACGCAGGCTGATGAAAGATTTGTTTAACGCTCCAGTACAAATGTGCCAATTTCATATGGTTGCGATTGTGATGCGAAAATTAAGAAAAAAACACCAATCACAAGCAGGTAAAGAATTAAAAGTAATTGCAAAAACACTGACAAAAAGTTCAAAAAATGAATTTCAAAGACGATTATATGCTTGGAGTGTAAAGCACGAAGATTTTTTATCAGAACGGAGTGAAAAGGCAAATGAAAAAGGTTATTTTCCTTATAAACACCGCAACGTGAGAAGTGCTTACGCCAGTTTAAAATGGTATATGAGGTATTTATTTACCTTTGATAAAGAAGGCGATTTTAATATAGAAAGGACGACAAATAGGCTTGAAGGATTATTTAAACATCTTAAGCGGAATTTAAATAATCATAATGGTTTAACTAAAAAACGTAAGCCTATGTTTATAAAAGACTTTTTAAATAAAAAGAGTTGCTAACATTCCTGAAAAATAAACATTAGCAACAATTTTGTCTACTATGCCCCAAAAGAGTGGCTAAAGCCTTGTACTATAAGGCTTTAACCACATTTTTACCAACTATTTTTCCTATATGCCCTTATATTTACTCTGCAAATTCCTGCATAAATTTTACCGCTTGTTCCACCATATCTTTCGAACCTGTAAAGAACGGTACGCGTTGATGAAGTTTGGTCGGTTTAATATCTAAAATTGGGTTAATGCCATCGGTCGCCATACCGCCAGCTTGTTCTGCAAGGAATGCCATCGGATTTCCTTCATAAAGCAAACGTAACTTGCCTTGTGGGTAAACCGTTGAGGTTGGATAGATATAAATGCCGCCTTTTAATAAATTGCGGTGGAAGTCGGATACCAATGATCCAATATAACGCGAAGAATATGGGCGTTTAGTGGCTTCATCACTTTCTTGGCAATATTTAATAAAGCGTTTCACGCCTTGTGGGAAAGTAACATATTGCCCTTCGTTGATAGAATAATATTTGCCTTCAGTTGGCATTTGCATATCAGGGTGAGAAAGAATAAATAGGCCCAAAGAAGGTTCATAAGTAAAACCATTTACGCCATTGCCTGTGGTGTAAACAAGCATTGTTGACGAACCGTAAGTAACATAACCTGCCGCTACTTGTTTCCGTCCTTCTTGCAAGAAATCTTCCATCGTGACAGGCGTACCAATTGGCGAGACACGTTTGTAAATAGAAAAAATCGTCCCCACAGACACATTCACATCAATATTGGAAGAGCCATCAAGTGGGTCGGTCATTAAAATATATTTTGCATTTCTTGAGCGTTCCGTATCAAAAGAGATAAAAGTATCATCTTCTTCTGAAGCGAAACCAGCCACTTCTTCACGGGCGATTAAGGCTTTTTTCATTGTTTCGTTAGCAAATACATCTAACTTCATTTGAGCTTCGCCCTGAATATTTTCAGAACCAGCAACGCCTAAAATATCTTTACTTAATCCTGCGTGGTTAATTTCACGGTGAATAAATTTCGCCGCCAAACGGATAGAAGAAAGAATACCACTCAATTCCCCTTTTGCTTGCGGATACTCTGCTTGTTTTTCAATAATAAATTCGCCTAACGTTTTCATAATCACTCCTTTTGGCTTATTGCTGTCAATAATGGAGTTATTATAGAAAGGTTATAAAGTCAGATTCCAATAGAAATGTGTGAAAACGTGAACAAGATCACACATTTTAGGCTATAAAAAGAATAGGCAATACTTACACATTGCCTATTTATTTCACTTAAAACATCCGTCTTCTCGGCTCGTTGCTTACTTTTTCTTGATCATTTCGTTGCGTCACAATCACTTGCTCACCTTCATCAATACCAGAAAGCACTTCGGTATATTGGCTGTCGGCTAAACCTGTTTGAACCGCTTTTTCTTCGACTTTATTATTTTTCAACACTTGCACGAAAGTTTCTGCACCGCGTTTTTTAAGGGTTGATGTTGGTACCGCAAGCACGTTTTCACGTTTGGCAATGTTAATTTGACCTTGTACCGTCATTCCAATTCTCAATTTATTTTCAGCATTATCCACCAACGAATTTGCGTAATAATAAATTGCTTCTGTATTACCAGATTCTTCGGTGTAATTATTGTCCGTCAATGTTGTTAAAGCAGGATCAACCGTATCAATCTGGCTCACATAAGGACGATTCGGCTCGGCAAGGGTTGTAAATTGAATAGTTTGCCCCTCTTTTACTTGAGCTATATCGCCTTCGGAAACTTCTAGCTTAATCAACATTTTCGATAAATCCGCCACTTGCACGATAGTCGGCGAAGTTTGGTTTGAATTTACCGTTTGCCCAACAGAAACAGGCACAGACACAATTACGCCATCCATCGGGGAAAGAATTTGGGTGTAATTTAAGTTTGTTTTTGCGTCATTTACCGAGATTTGGGCTGATTTAATTTGCGATTTAGCCTCATCTACGCTGGCTCTTGCGGAAGCAAGTGTATTTTTGGCAGTTTCCAATTCGCTTAACGAAGTACTATTAGCCTTGTAAAGTTTGCTTAAGCGGTTGTAATTCGATTGGGCAACGTCAAGTGCAACTTGAGCTGATTTCAATTTCGCTTCATAAGAGGCAAGATTAGCTTCTGCAGTGCTCAAACTATTGCTTTGGTTGCTCGCATCAATTTCTGCAATTAAATCACCTTTTTTGACCGCTTGTCCAAGCTTTACATTAAGTGAAATGATTTTCCCCGAAACCTGAGCCCCTACTTCGGTACGTTGGCTTGCTCGCACAGAGCCTGTAGCAAGCACGCTTTTATCCAGAGTAATGCGAGAAACGGGTTCTGTAATGTAATAAACTTGCTCGGCATTTTCCGTATTTTTGATATAACAATAACTCGCGATGCCAATGGCGATCAGCGAGCCAAGAATAATCGGTTTTAATTTCATTGTGTTTCCAAATTTTTAAGAATAATAAGAAGGTAAGCGGTTATTTTTGACTTTGATTTTGCAGATTGGTTCAACCGTATTGTTCTAACGTAGGGGACGTATTGAGCACGCTCTTAAACCATCTTTAATATCAAAGGGCGTGTACAACACGCCCCCTACATTAGATAATAAGATATATCTAATTACAACCCAAACACCTGACAAATATAACGAGCTACTGCTTCATCTTTGTTAAATCCAATTACTTCATTGTTTGGCAAAGCTTCTTTTAAACGAGGATCAGCATTACCCATTACGCAACCTTTGCCTGCTTGTTTGAGCATTTCAAAATCGTTCATTCCATCGCCAAACACAAGACAATCTTTCAGCGTGTAACCACGACGTTCCGCAAGTTCTTCTAGGGCATTTGCCTTTGAAACGCCTTTGTTCATCACTTCTAAACATTGTGGTGTGGAGTAAACCATATAAACTTGGTCACCGTAAGTCGCTTTAATCTGCTGTTCAATTGGCAGGAGGTCGGCTAACTCTTTACCGATAAAAAAGACTTTTTCCGTTTCTCTGCCGTGATGATGAGCAAAGTCCACCACTTGATACATAAAGCCTGAATCTTTGTGATATTTACGCAAAGATTCCAAGTCAATGTTGATAAACCATTCATCGCCTTGATAGCTGTTTACGCAAACTCGAGTTGGGTCGAATTTTATATTCATCAGTTCAAAAGCAAGATCTTCGGGTAAATGGTGGTTTAAAACACATTCGCCAGAAAGAAAATTCGCTCGAGCTCCGTTTGAAGTCACAAGCATTGCTTCATCAACATTCACTTTGCGAATAATATGTTTCACATCAGGCAAGCTACGCCCTGTTGCAATATAAATATCTACGCCTTTTTGAGCTAATTCACCAAGGGTTTTAATGGTAAAATCGCCTATTTTATGTTCAGCGTTGAGCAGTGTACCATCAAGATCGGAAATTATCGCTTTAAATGGAAATGTCATTTTCTTTACCTTCCTTTACAATCTAAATTGTTGCTAGGCTATCAAAATTCCTCTACTACAGCAAAGAAAATAGCTATTTCTTATAAAATAGATCAAAAAGTGATTTATTTTTTTCGTAAAGTAATTGTAAAGCGAAAAAATCCTCTATTTACAATTCTTGGTCGTTTTTATGTGGCAATTTTTTATCATTCAACATATTTAAAACTTATAAATTCATATATTTTAGTTTTTTATGCTTTTCACAGTTTAAAAAATCGCAATATAAACGTTTGCGTAAAGTGAAAAATGCTATTGACATAGATTTTTTTACCGCTATGATAAGCCACATCAACCGAATAATAATGCAAACATAAACACACACAACACACATGGAAAAACTACTTTCACTCCGATTATCTCTGTTATCGTATTTCATGCGAGGCTAAGGTTTATCTGAAGGAAGTCAGTTCACTATCCAAACTTTGCCCGCATACTTGTATGTGGGTTTTTTTTATTCTGAACACAATAAACGAACGTTTATAAGGAAATGTTTATGGCGAACAATAACGTAATTATTTTTGACACTACTCTTCGTGATGGGGAACAAGCCCTTAAAGCAAGTTTGACAGTAAAAGAGAAACTTCAAATTGCCTTGGCGTTAGAGCGTTTAGGCGTGGATGTAATGGAAGTCGGTTTTCCTGTATCTTCTGCAGGCGATTTTGAATCTGTTAAAACCATTGCCCAAAATATTAAAAACAGCCGTGTTTGTGCACTTTCTCGTGCCGTAGATAAAGATATTGATGTCGCAGCTGAAGCCTTAAAAGTAGCTGAAGCCTTCCGTATTCACACCTTTATTGCCACCTCAGCTTTACACGTTGAAGCGAAATTAAAACGTTCGTTTGAAGACGTGGTTGAAATGGCAATTCACGCCGTAAAACGTGCAAGAGGTTATACGGATGATGTGGAATTTTCATGCGAAGATGCTGGCCGCACAGGTATCGATAACGTCTGCCGCGTTGTTGAAGCAGCAATTAAAGCTGGAGCAACCACCGTTAATATTCCTGACACCGTAGGTTACTGCTTACCAACCCAATACGGCAGCATTATTGCCGATGTGGTAAACCGCGTGCCAAATATTGATAAAGCAATCATTTCAGTTCACTGCCATAACGATTTAGGTATGGCAACGGCAAACTCTTTAACCGCTGTGTTAAACGGTGCTCGCCAAATTGAATGTACCATCAACGGCATCGGTGAACGTGCAGGTAACACCGCTCTTGAAGAGGTGGTAATGGCAATCAAAACCCGACAAGATATGTTTAATGGCTTAGATACGCGTATCAACACCCAAGAAATTCATCGTGTAAGCCAAATGGTGAGCCAACTTTGCAATATGCCAATTCAACCGAATAAAGCAATTGTAGGTAGCAACGCCTTTGCACACTCATCCGGTATTCACCAAGATGGTATGGTGAAAAATAAAAACACCTACGAAATTATGTCGCCAGAGACTATTGGCTTGAAAAAAGAGAAGTTAAATTTAACCGCTCGTTCAGGTCGTGCTGCAGTAAGAAATCATATGGTGGAAATGGGCTATCAAGACAGCGACTACGATTTAGATAAACTTTACACCGCTTTCCTTGAGCTTGCCGATAAAAAAGGTCAGGTTTTCGATTACGACTTAGAAGCACTTGCCTTTATTGATATGCGTTCAGGCGATGAAGATCGCTTAAAATTAGATGTGATTACCTCACAAACCATCAGCACGCTACCTGCTTCAGCCTTCGTACAGGTTGAACTTGATGGCGAGAAATTAAGCCAAGTTTCGAACGGTGGTAATGGTCCTGTGGATGCGGTATTCAATGCGATCTTAAAAATCACAGGGTTAGACATCAAAATGTCGCATTATAACCTAACCGCTAAAGGCGAAGGTGCTGAAGCTCTTGGTCAGGTGGATATTGTAGTTGAACACGAAGGTCGTAAATTCCACGGTGTAGGTTTAGCAACGGACATCGTTGAATCTTCTGCCCGTGCGTTAATCCACGCAATTAACGCTATTTACCGTGCCCATAAAGTCGCACATTTGAAAGCAAAAAGAGGATAATTTAATCTAATAAAAAATCTCCATTGAATATATTTTTCAATGGAGATTTTTATCATTTTATTTCAATAATTCCAACACTTCATTCTTTAATTCTGTTTGTACTTTCTTGACTATTTTAATCATATTATCATCTCCTTTATCATAATAAAACACTTTCATTTCATTACAATAAATTTCATTACAATAAATTTCATTACCATAAATCTCATTACAATAAATTTCATTACCATAAATCTCATTACAATAATTTTTTAAATAAGAAAATAATGTACTATAATATTCTTCTCTATCAACTTCGGTTGCCCTCCAAAGCTCTACAAGCAAAAGTATAATCTTCGTATTTTTCTTTCTCGCTTGCTTAACCAATTCTGGAATTAACGAAATATTGCTTCCTACCATACCAGATACAATAATAAGCTGCTCAACAGGAGATAATTTTTCAATAAATTTTGCTGATTTCTCCGCATATTTTAAAACACCACAATTATTTTGCGATGACTCATTATTTCCCTTTATCAAATAACTTTTACACCAACATTGTGTTAAGTATTTTGCGTCAGTACTTAATAGTAAACAATCAGCTGTAATATTTTCAAGTCTCGCATTATAAAAGAAACTAGAGCCTGTTTGCCCAATACCAATAATTCGGCTTTTCATAGTGACCTCTTTTATTCTTTATCTAAATAATCCCACAAAGTATCGCCACGTTCAGCCCAGCGAATAATCTCATCAACTTTCGTATCTCTTGCCCACATTCCCATCACATTGCCTGCGCGAGATAACTGTGCGGGAAAGCAATTCGCAATATATTGAAAAGGTGTTTCACTTAACTCATTAAAGAATTTAGTGACTTGATCAATCGTATTTATCGGATAAAGAAATGGCATCAATAAATAACGGCGTAAAATCTCCATCTGCGAACTAAATTTAGTAGAATTATTTTTATTTTGGACAAGATAACAAACACGGTTTTCAAGTTTGTCATATTCTTTATGGAAATAAACAGCGTTAATTTGCGTGACGTCCCATTTATAACGATCAACAAATGCCGAAAGCACACGCAATGCCTCCTGATTTTCAGGATAAATCAACGCCGCCTCTGCCCCTTTGTTATATCGAAAAACAAAACTTGCCTCTTCTCTCATATACTCTTCCTTCATTAAATAATCCACCACTGTAGCCCAATCAGGGAAACGCTCTGTACCGAAATGAATATGTTCACCAGTAAAACGATCCGCCCCATTTTTCAGCCGATCATCAACTAAATAATCTCCCACATTCAAATGCTTGTTGTGAGATAAAATCAACCGCTTGTAAAATGGCGAAGAGTTATCTTTGCCAAAATAACGTTGAATCCACTCCAATTTATCCCGCCACGCCGAAGGATTATCCCAAGGCGATGTGGAAAGCACATAGAGTTCATATTTCGTGGCAAGGGTTGCCACCGCCTCCAACGCCCCTTCCATTGGTTTCATTAAGGCGAAAATGCCTTCTACTTCATCGTAACGCCCTTCATATTCTTTACGCGTTGCTTCATCTAATTGGGCAATACCCGATGGAAAATCCACCAACACATTATCCATATCTAAATACATGATTTTTTTCATAAGCACCTCACTTTTCTTGACGAGGATAGTATAAGAAGGAAAGCGACATTTGGTGTCGTTTGAAACAAAAATAGGGCAGACAAAAGCCTACCCTATATCTATTAAATCATTATAGTGAAATTGCGTATGTTATAGTGAATATATCTTCTTGATTAGGCTCAACTACTACTCCTTTCAATATAGTTATATCGGTAAACAACATATCTAAAGAATTAAAAATTTCTAAAACATAACTTAAATAATCAAAATCTTTTATCGAAACATAGCATAAGATAGAATTAGTCGCTCTATTTTCTGGTAATATTTCCTTTAGTCGTTCTGCCATACTCCTTTTATTTTTTATTAAGTCTAAACAAAAAGATTCTTTAGGAATAAGAATAATATCATTTCCTTTCTTAAGAAAATTGTTTTTTAGATCATAATACTCAATAGGTATTACCAAATCATCGTAAGGAACTGTAAATAAATCTACAATTACATTGATCAATGATTGATATTGTTCAATGCTCTGACTATAAACGAAACACATTTCACACTCTAATTCAATCTTCATATTAGAACCTAATATGAAAATCATTGAATAAAGGTCAAATCAGCATAAATATTCCCTATCAAACTTATCTGTTAATACAAAGAGAATATCACTATTAAAATCACTGTCGAAATTATTTAAATCATTAAGATAAATAACTTCTAAATGATCTTTTTCTGGGATATTCAATTCATTTAACACTCGTTTCCCAAAGTCGCCTATGGCTAAAATCTTAATTTCATATGAGCCATCGGAATCATATTCTGGATAAAACATAGTTATTTCCCTTCTTTACATTGTTCTAATAAAAGTTTAAGCATTTTCTCTCTATGCTCTTTGATGGTGTTTTTTGCATTATCAAACTCCCAACATTCATCTTTATACATAAGCATTATGACCTGCTTTAGGCTTGCAGCACGCTTATCATTTTTCTTAAGTAATTCAATAAGTTTAGATCTTTTTAGCTGAATACCATTATCTGATAAAGAAGAATTAAATTCAGGTTCTATTAAACAAAGGTTTCCAAATGCATCAATAAAATCAACATCACTCCCCTCCCATTTCTCTAATGATTTTAATTTATCTCTATTTAAATTTTGAGGATAACAATGTTCAATAGAGCTTCTGTATGAAAATTTAAAATTATCAAAATACTTTTTCAAATTCTTAAAATCTTCTTCATTTACTTTATCAGCTTCATTAGGAAGAATTTCATTTTTAATCCAAAAGTTACTATCCTTTGCTTTTTTATAGATTAAATAATCTAAATAACTGAATATAAAGTGTCCTACTTTTGTTCCGTTATCAAGCTCTGATTTAATTTTATCTAGATCTTGTTTCAGAGTATCAAAATTGATAATTTTATTGGCATATTTATAAGCTAGATTTTCCAAAGCTATTACATACTCTCTCACATTATCCACGAGCCAATTTCTACTCTGCAACCATTTCATCACATCATACAACCAATTTTTATTGGTGCGTTGTGTGTAAATTGTTTGAAACATTGAAAGTAATAAAATCACTTCTTTTTGATCATTATCTTCAAATGTATTGACATAATAGAAATAATTCGAATTATTTTTATTCTTTCCTATTTTAGGAATCATTAAATACCAATCATCAATACTAGACTGTGTATATTTTATAATGTATTTATCAAAAGATAATCTTGCATTGAGTAAAAACATAATAAAGTTTTTGACATCATTTAATTCTGTAAGATCACTCTTAAATGCACTAATAAGTTTTTTATCGTCTAAGCTAACAGATTCATTATCTCGATACAATTTTAGTACTTGCATTAAGAAATTTGAGAAATCAATTATACTTCTAGTATTAACATCTTTATTTTTTTCATCTTTTTCATTCTTGATATATTTATTAGGATTACCCAATATATCTTTAAGAGTATTAGAATTAGTCTTTTCTGGATTATCTTTATTGTCTGTAAAACAACCTTTAAAGACCTTTTTAAGCCCGTCAAATGTCTGTGAACAATTAAAGTTTTCTTGTACTTCATCCAAATCAGAAAAGAATACTTTCTTTCTGAAATCAGATTCAAACCCCATCACGACACTTCGATCCATATCAGAACAAGCATCCCAAATCATAGAAAAGAGTTTTCGCCCATCTTCGTCTTCGTTTTCATTTTTAAACATACCCATAAAATGGGCTTTTAAGACTTCGTGTTTTTCCAATTGCTCACCGCGGCTATTCATAATCTCAAAATAGTGATTAAGATCTGTATTTGGTAAAACTTCCGTTCTTAATATTTTTACGTGAGTAAATAAGAAATTTTGGAATTCCGTAATATTATCTATTTTTAAAGAAGCTAACTTGTCATCAATAATACTATAAGCCAACTCAATATTGTTTCTTTTGTTAATATTACCTTGCTTTAATATTTTATCTAACGCCTGTTTAGATTCTTCACGATGTTCAAAGTTTAAATTATTACCTAAATTTTTATATTGCTCGTTAAGCTCATCTTTAGACGATAAAACAGAATATAAAATAGTTAATGAGGTTAAACGTTGTTGTCCATCTATAACTTCATAATCGCCATTTTTTCGTTTATAGACCACTAAACTACCAATGTAATATGATTTATCTTTTGAATGTATTGAAGCTTCATACACATCATCAATAAGCTGCTCAAGCTCTAATTTTCCCCAAGCGTAGTTACGTTGATAAATAGGAATAATATATTTCCCATTTTTAGCATCCAACAATTCACGAATGCTTAAATAAACAATGCTTTTATTATCTTCATTACTCATCTTTCTCATCCACCATATTTGGAAATAGATCTTTTATTGGACCAATATCTTTTCTTTTTTTCTTAACTGGGTTATCAATTGAATAACTCAATATTTCATTAGAATTAACCATTTGATCTATGTAATGGAGTAATCCATTTATATCTTGTGCAGCATTCTCGATTGACTCGATGCGTACACTTACTTGCTCAATACGAATTCGATATGCCCATTTTAGAATTTGTCTTACCGCATTACTTAGATCATTATTACCAAATTTATCGTAATAATATAGTAATGTAGCTTGGAATAAACGTTTTACATAAACATCGCCTGTTCTCCAACTCATCCCATAATTGATAAGTTCTAAAACATTTTTACCTTCTATGGTAATAAATTTTAGTTTACCCGTATTATTATTAAATAATTCATTATAAAGGTTGCGATAATGCTCAATATATTTAAAGAATAAACGTCCATTAATGATTGTTTGAGAGATGGAAAATGGTGCAATACTAAACTCATCTTTGTACATAAAAGGATTTTGTTGTCTAAGTCGGTATAAAGCCTGCCCAGCTTTAATTGGTATTAAATATGGGTAATATTGTTCTTCATTCACTCCTTTAAAGGTATCTAAATGATCAACGGTAAATATTGAACCATTTTTATATTTTTGCCAACGTCGTAATTTAAACAGCATCAAATTTATAATAAATCCTAGATCTTTCTTCTCTTTATCACGTCCTAATGCCGCTTCTTCCCAATTTTCGACATACGATAGCATTTCAGGATCATTGCTTGGAATCGCCCTTAAATGATAGGCTTTTAATAAATCATAAGGTTCCAAGCTCTTTCCTCTTGAATTTTGGGAATCAAAAAATTGGAACGCTTCATCTAAATCATTTAGTTCAATATAAACCATTTCACATTGTGAAAGAATATAACGCTTAAAATCAGCTATATCTAGCTCATGAATTTGCTCAATAAATCTAGAGATAAATTCATGATTAGAAAGAATATTTTTATGGCTAATTCTATGTTTATACTCTAAATTTTCTGAAGAGTTAAAAACTGCTGATTCATCTAATTTTCTAAGAATCAGTAATAATGTTGTTATTCTCTGTTGCCCATCAACAATGTATTGATTTTTTCCATCATTATGAACGATGATCGTACCAATCCTATACGCCCCTTTATTTTTCTTATAATGAAATAATAGATCCTCAAGTAATTGCTGAACGTGCTTAGGTTGCCATTTATAAGGACGTTGATAATCAGGTATAAATAACGATTTGGATAAAATATCATTAACAGATAGTGCCTCTGCTTTTGCTAGATTAGATGTATCAGCCATAATATTCCTTAGTGATTCTGTGAAATTACTCTATATTTTAACTGAAATAACCGACATATCATCAAAAAATGTAGAATTCCTAACCCTATTTTGATAATGACCCAATCGTTCTAAGGCATTTTCATATCTATCCCAAATCCATTTTCTACTCTCTGAATCAATCCCATCAGTTAATCCATCGGTACATAACAAAAGCACATCGTCTTCTTGAATTTCAATCTCTTGAAAAAAGATTTTTTCTTTAAATTCAGAATTATCTGCGACCAAACAAGAAGATACGCCACCGTAAATAGAAGCATAATTATCAGGATTTTTATCTTCTCTTGATTCAATAATATCTGAAAGAATAGAATGATCTTCTGTGATTTGTTTCCATTCTCCACTTGGTGAAATTAAATAAGCACGGCTATCGCCCACACTGAGTATTTTTGCTTTTCGTGCTAGCTGATTAATTTCAGCCGCAACCAGTGTGGTTGCTGAACCAAAATAATTATCGGCTAAAGCTTCAGATAATTTATCTTGTAAATAAATTACTGTTTCTTTATTTAATTTTTTAAGATGGCTTAATGCTTCCATTACAACCTTACTTGCCTTAGCAGGTTCCGTGCTATTATAAACACCATCTGCTACGCCAATAATAAAAGTTGGTCTGGTTTCAATGCGAGTTTCAGGCTTTTTGAAAACATATTGAAAAACAGATTCACCATTAAATAATGCATCTTGATTACGTTTTTTATTTTTTCCTGCTATTTGACAAAAACTAATTTCGCAAAACTTTTCCATTTTTCTACCGCTTATTTTGAGCTTTCTTCATCAACATTCAGCAACGCATCAATGGCTTTTAACGCCTCAAGTGCGGTCATTTCTAAGCTCAAAAAATGCATTTTCGGCACGCCGCTATCTTGCGTGTTAATGCGAATCAAGCCGCCTTTTTTCATTTTTGCCGTGCGTTCAGAAAAATGTCGCACCGTTGGAATCGCTTTGCCTGCACCTAATTCAATCACCACCAGATTTTGCACCTTTCTTAACCATACATCTAACCACTCTTTTTTAATATCTTGAGAATAGCTGACATAGCCCCAGTCATTAAACATCAACACGTTTTGACGAGCTAAGCCGCCACAATCAGGACAACGTGGTTTTTCACTGGTTAAACGGAGTTTTTCATTATCCACTTCAGGGTGGAAGTCAGTTGCTCGCCAACTTAAATGACGGCAATTTTCAATACATTGCAGGCGTTCTAACGTGCCGTGAACTTCATACACACGGCTGTCCTCAAAGCCTGCTTTTTGGAAATGCCCGTCCACGTTGCTGGTGAAAACAAAGTAACCGTGTGGTTTTGTTGCTGCCCAGCGTTTTAAAATTTGATACCCTTCGTGCGGCACGGCATTGCGATATTGCACCAAGCGATGCCCATAAAACCAATAGGCAAGTTCGGGGTTTTGATGGTATGCCATCGGGGTTGCAATCTGTTCAAAATTGATATTATGCTCACGAAAGGCAGGATACGCATTCCAAAATCCGCCTACACTGCGAAAATCAGGCAAGCCTGAATCCACGCTCATTCCCGCTCCAGCGGTAATTAAAATTCCATCTGCTTTTTTAATTAATTCAACAGCGTAATTAAGATCGTTTTTCATCTATTATTTCCTCTATTATTTTTTATCATTAATAAAATATGCCCAGCCATCGCCATATTTTACTTCTTTTTCATATTCTTTCTTTTTTAAATCTTGAATAATGAACTTGAATAACTCATCATAAATAAGTGCTTCAACAGAATTAAAATAAATGCGTTCTGAGCAAAGATTGCAATAGTATCCCTTTTCATCACGCTGAACAACACTATCTATATCAAAGATATAATCAACTACTTCTCCATCTTTTTCAAAAGGCATATTAAAACACCAATACTCTCTATTTTTATAAAAACAAAGCACAAGATGTTCATTCCATAACGGCGATCTAATCTCAATACATTCTTTATAAAATTTAATTTTAAGTTGATATTCTTTGGCTAAACCAGAATAAACAAGATATTTTAATGTCATTTGGTGTAATAAATTTCTTGCCATTTTTATTCCCTGATTAATTGTCTTTTTAATGATTTATCTGGCTTAGAAACAACGCCCTCTTGCTCAAGCTGTTCCATTATTTTTGTTCCGCGATAAAACCCTATTGGGAATCGTCGTTGTAATGCTGCAACGGATACGATTTGAGTTTCTAAAATAAATTGTTTTGCATCGTTTAAAAGTGGGTCTTGATTCATTTTGATCTCCTATATGAAATTAATAGGCTTTAAAGTGCGGTAAGAAGTAAATAAGAAGTAAAAAATTTTTCAAATGGTGGTTTCTTCACCATCTTTTGCAAAGAGATTATCGGAGATAAGGCGACAAATGGTGTCGTTTGGAGGAGGAATTTGAGATAAGGTTGAAAATTAAAGGTAAAAAATCCCTTTAAAGGTAAATACCTTTGAGAAATTATTTTTAATATTGCGATCACGCTCGAAAATTTAAAAGAAAAATCTGTTTTCTTTCTTTTTCATTGGCATACTGTTTAGCAAAAACTAGACAATAACGATGATAGACCGCTTTTTTATTCTACTCTGCTTATCCTTTCTGCCTATTTTATGGATTCCAGAATCAGCTTTATTACCCGCAACCATTTTGGCGGGGTTAATTATGCTTTGGTTTAGCATTAAACGCCAAATACTTCCCTTTCTATTTGGTTTAATAATGTTACTGAGCTACGGACAAATTTTTGAAATTGCAAATCAGGCTAAAAATTTTACCGCTTACAAAGACAAGCAAACAGTCGAAATTACCAAAATTTTGAAACAGCAAGAATATGAAACAGCGGTAGGGAAATTGGCTAATGGCTCGCAAATTTACTTAAATTGGCAAGCTAAAACACCACTGAGCCTTCACGCAACTTACCTTGTAGAACTCAACCCACGCCCGATTTCTGCCCGTAGTAATATCGGTAATTTTGATCGCCAGCGTTGGTACTTTGCAAATCATATTGATGGCATTGCTACCGTTCGTAAAGCGGAAATAAGCCACAAAAATGACTTACCGTTTAGAACAAACTGGCTCAATCACGCTTATCAACAGACTGAAAATTTAGGCACACAAGGTTTATTGCTTGCTCTTGCTTTCGGTGAACGAGCTTGGCTAAAAACAGACCATTGGCAACTTTTCCAACAAACGACAACTGCACATTTGATCGCAATATCAGGTCTGCATATCGCCCTTGCCTTCGGTTTTGGCTTTTGGTTTGCCAAAATCGGGCAATGGCTTTGGCTGCGTTTAGGCACATTCCGTTATTCATTCCGGCAAAAAATCGGCTTTTCATATCTTTTTCCACGCTTAATCGGATTTTGCTTTGCTTTTAGCTACAGCTATTTGGCGGGCTTTGCGATTCCAACCGTTCGAGCTTTATTTGCCATTAGCTTTATCTTGCTTTGCCAATTCGCCCGCATGCATTACACTTCTAGCCAATTATGGTGGCGAATTGTGGCAATTTTGCTCATTTTAGATCCTATTACCATTTTATCGGACAGCTTTTGGCTCTCAATTCTTGCCGTGGCAAGTCTTATTTTATGGTATCGCTATTTTCCGCTTTCTCAGTTTGAATGGCTTATCCCAGAAAAGCTCAATAAGCCTTTTTTCAAACCGATTTTAGGTTTGCTTCATCTGCAAACGGGGATTTTCTTTCTCTTTTCGCCCGTACAATTTTTCTTTTTTGAAGGTTATTCGCCATTAGGATTTATCGCCAATTTATTGATCGTGCCGTTATATAGCTTTGTTTTGGTACCGACCATTTTATTCACACTTTTAACCGACAATCTTTTGCACACGTGGCACATCGCAGATTATCTTGCACAATTCAGTTTATGGCTGATTGAGCCTCTCTCACATTCGTGGATAACGCTTTCTAAGCAAAATCAATGGCATTTGCTTGTTCTCAATGCCCTTTTTTTAGTAATGCTCTATATCAAAAATCAGCATAAATCGTGGCAATTTGTGGCGAAAAGTATTGCTGTTTTAGCAAGTGTTTACAGTATTGGATTGATTCCCTTTTATACAAAAAATGAGCCTGAATGGGTCACTTTTGATATTGGGCAAGGGCTTGCTCAAGCCTTAATTTACCAAGATACAAGCGGTCAAAAACAAGCCGTTTTTTACGACACAGGGGCAAGTTGGGGCGAAGGCTCACAGCGTAATTCAATGATGAATTTAGAGATTCTGCCTTATTTAAAACGGAACAATATTACCGTTAAAGCGATTTTTATTAGCCACGATGATAACGATCACGCTGGCGGTGTGGAAGATTTATTAAAAGCCTTTCCAGAAGCTGAATTTTATTCAAGCGGACAAACCGCTTATGCGGGAAAAATACCAACCCCTTGTGTTGCGGGGAAAACTTGGCAATTTGGCGAATTTCAGCTTTCGGCAATTTTCCCTGAAAAAATCGCATCACGTGCAGAAAATCAGCATTCTTGCGTTTTGTTAGTCGAAATCGACCGCTTGAAATTACTTTTTACAGGCGATGCTGGTGTAGAACAAGAACGGTTATTTGCCCATTTAGCTGGCAAAATTGATTTCTTGCAAGCAGGGCATCACGGCAGTAAAACCAGTACGGGCGAAACCTTATTGAGCATTACTCAGCCAGAAGTAGCGATAATTTCTGTAGGCAGATGGAATCCGTGGAAAATGCCGCATACGTCCGTTGTAGAACGCTTGCAAAAACATCAAGTGCAAATTTTAGATACCTCAAAAACGGGGATGATTAAGGTAATTTTTAAAGAAGGGAAATGGCAGATAGAAACAAGCCGAACACGCAGTTCGGCTTGGTATCAAGGGTATTTTAATTAGAAGTATCAATCTCTTCAAAGGATTTTACTAAATCGTCAATCGCTTTCATTTGAGAAACAAAGGCTTCTAATTTTGAAAGCGGAAGAGCGGATGGACCGTCGCATTTTGCGTTGTTTGGATCTGGGTGAGCTTCTAAGAATAAGCCCGCTAAACCAATTGCCATCCCTGCACGAGCAAGTTCTGTTACTTGATCACGGCGACCGCCTGATGCTGCACCAAATGGGTCACGGCATTGCAGTGAGTGAGTCACATCAAAAATTACAGGGCAACCCTTAGACACTTTTTTCATAATATTGAAACCAAGCATATCTACCACTAAGTTATCATAGCCAAAGTTGGTACCGCGGTCGCATAAAATCACTTTGTCGTTGCCGCACTCTTCGATTTTTTCCACGATATTCCCCATTTGACCTGGGCTTAAAAATTGTGGTTTTTTCACGTTAATCACCGCACCTGTGCGAGCCATTGCTTCAACGAGGTCAGTTTGGCGAGCTAAGAATGCAGGTAACTGAATCACATCCACTACTTCGGCAACGGGTTTGCATTGGTAAATTTCGTGTACGTCAGTGATGATGTTTACCCCAAAAGTCTCTTTTAATTCTTGGAAGATTTTTAAACCTTCTTCCATACCTGGTCCGCGGTATGAATGGATTGAAGAGCGATTAGCTTTGTCGAATGAAGCTTTAAATACATAAGGCACGCCCAATTTTTGGGTCACTTCAACGTATTTTTCACACACACGCATTGCCATATCACGGCTTTCTAATACGTTCATTCCGCCAAATAGCGTGAATGGCTTGTGGTTTGCAACGTCAATATTGCCCACTTTTACGATTTTGTCGGTCATTTTTAGTCCTTTGAAGAAGAAAAATTATGTAATAAAAATTAGTGCAAAGTCATCTCTTTGCTTTTTTGTTCAAGTTTTTGGATGTCCATTTTGATCATTTTTGCAGAAGGATCATCAGGGCATTGGTCGATAAAATAGCTTAAATCTTCGTAAGCGGCTTGGAAACAATCCATACTCGCAAAAATCATTCCGCGATCACGAATTTCATACGGGTCATCAGGCGAAAAAATCAGGCGGAAGTTTATCATTTCAAGCACTGCCTGGAAGTTTCGCTCTTTGGTTAATGCCATTTTAAACAACGTTTCAACCCGCTCTAATAACTCAAACGGTTCTGCTCGGCGAATAAATTCAGGCACTACAGAAAGCCCCGCTATCGGTTCGCCATCTAGCCATTTATCCAAATCTTCTATGCTTAAGAATTTTCCATTCGCAGGATCAACAAATAAGGTCTCCCGACGGCCATCTGAATGCTTAATTTCCGCCCGCAAAATAATTTGCGTTGGAAAATTCACAGGATAAAGCGGAATATCGCACTTTGATGCCAAATAGAGCAAAATCGCGGCTAATGACACGGGCATTCCTTGCTTGGTTTGCAAGACTTTATGCAATATCAACGCATCGCTATTGAAATAGTCGGTATATTGATACGAAAATTTCATTTGTCGATAAATCACATCAAGTAATTGCTGCAATTTTTCCAAATCGTTATCGGCTGTAATCAACGGTTTGATTTTACGAACCAAAGCAGAACATCTTGCCGTACGTTGGCGTGGAGTAACGTCTTCATCAGCAAAACTACCAAGTCTATCCATCTCGTCGTAAAGGAATTCTTGTAACTTGTTATCGCTGATGGTTACTTTCGGAAGTTCTAATTCTTGCAAAATTTCGTCAATGATATTGTCCATCTTATCCTTCTTATTCTTTTCGTTCAGCTTTGGTAATGCGATCTAAATTGGCATAATCTTGAATAGTTTCAACCGCTTGCCACTGATTTTGATTAAAAATCGCTTGCACCGCTGCGGCTTGTTGCCAACCGTGTTCTAAAAATAATGCCCCATTGGGCTTTAAATAAAGCGGTGCATTTTCAATAATTTTTTGCAAATCGCTTAACCCGTGATTACCTGCAACTAAGGCAGTTAAAGGCTCAAATCGCACATCGCCAATTGTCAAATTTTCATCCCTTTCATCAATATAGGGTGGATTACTTACAATCAGGTCGAATTGTTGCTTTTCAAGTGAACTAAACCAATCACTTTGCAAGAAATCAGCGTTTTCAATCTGCAAATTTTGACGATTACTTTCGGCTAACTCAACCACTTCAGGTTTAAAATCCACGCCTAGCACCTTTGCTTTGCCTTTTAATTCTGAAGCCAACGCCAGTGCTATCGCCCCAGTGCCCGTGCCTAAATCCAGAATTTGCAAACTTTCCTGCGTTTTCAACCGCTTGTTTGCCCAAACTAATGCAGCTTCAACCAAACATTCCGTATCGGGACGAGGAATTAAGGTATCTGGCGAAACTTTTAATGGCAAAGACCAGAATTCTTTTTCGCCTAAAATATACGCCATCGGCTCGCCCTTGGAACGACGAACTAATATTTCTTTAAGCTGATTTGATTCAACTTCAGAAAGAGGCGTTTCACCAAAAGCAAAAATAGCAGAACGCGAGCGTTTTGTGACCGCTTGTAATAATAAATTGGCATCAAGCTTGGCGTTTAAATAGGGATCTTGGCTAAGTTGTTGCGTTAATGTTGAGGTGGCATACGCTAGCCATTCGGAATAGGTCATCATCAATTTTTATCTCTTAAGAAGAGCATTAGCATAGCACACTCACGCCCTAAATCATAATAAACGGCAGTGGCGTAAATGAAAAAAGCCTAGCACAAGGCTAGGCTAGAAACTAACAATATAGGGTAAATTACCAGTAAGCACGAGCACCGATTACCGTCACGTTATCGCGTACACGGCTTGCTTTTTGACCATTCGTGAAGTTTTTGATGTGGTTGCTTTGCCATTCCACAAAACCTTTCAAGCTTAATGAGCCTAAGTAATCTTTCACGATGTAGTATTCAGAACCAAGTATAAACTGGTTGTTACGGCTTTTCGTATCATTTTGACCTGTAACCGCATTTAACTTGTTCTCTTTGTAAGCATACATTGTATAAGCTCGCCACGCATCCGTAATTTTGTGGTATGCCACGGTACGAACTTCTTTCTCAATACGTTTATTGCCTACGAAGTTTTGGTCTTTAGTAACACGACGTTCTAAGTCCACACCTAACGTGGTTTTATCGTAAGTGTAAGCTAAACCGAATGAATAAGCATTGCGATCGTAAGCTGGTTTATTTACTTGTTCGAAACGATCACGAGTAAATCCTAAACCTGTTTTCACGCTCTGTTTATCATCTAATTTATAGTTATAGGTAGTACCAAAACCCCAAACATCTTTTAATTGGTTTGTTAAATCTAAACCGTTAGAACCGCGTTGGCTGTGACCTGCATAGAATACCCCTGCTTTTAAGCCTTCAATACCAGAGTAAGTATATTGTACTGCATGGCGAGCCGAAGAGGTTAATAGACCATCAGAAAGGCTTAATGTATTTGGTAAGTCTGTTTGTTTCACTTCATCGGTAATTGTTGTCATATTACCGTATGTTAATTCACCGAATTTTTTGTGACCAAAACCAGCGTATAATTGACGATCGTAAGGGTGGTCAAAGCCGTGTTGTGATGCAGCTAAATCTTGGAAACGCCATTCTACACGACCTAACGCATAGAAACCTTCCTCTAATTATTGGGTAATTTTAAAACCAAAACGTGAACCGTTATCACGCACCGCTTGGTTTACGTGATTACGAGTTGTTTGTCCATTTACAGGTGAAGTTTTGTTTGCTGTGCTACGCCATTGCACACGAGCAGAACCTGAAAAATCTACTTTCGTGCCCGTTTCTTCTGAATTGATGATTGTGTATGCCGAAGCTCCATTTGCTAAAAATGCACCCGCTAAAAGTGCTAATGTTGTTTTTTTCATAAAAAATCCCTCTAAGATCTAAAAGAAGTTCGCATTTTACGCTATATGGAGCGAATGAATTAGTTTATTTTATTATTTAAAATAATTATCAGGCATATAAAATAAAGAAAAGCGGTAAGATTTTGCAAAACTTTTACAAAAACTTACCGCTTGATAGAAGTAAAAAATTACTCAAACGACTTCACAGCACTTCGAATAGTCATTTTAATTTCGGCTGAAATTAAACTTGAAATTAAATCTTCGATTGCAGCAATTTTCGATTCAATTGCTTTGCCTTCTGCATCAAAATACCCTTCTGCTTTTAAGGCGAAAGTGAAGGTTGAGAACAAAGCTTTATCGAAAAATTCTGGGGCGTTGATGCCGTGTAATACCGCTAAACGTTGAGCAATTAAGCGGCTTTCTTTTTCTAATTCGCTGCGTGAAATATTCGGATTATCAAGCAAGATATTTAAGCCGATAAAATAACGTTGCAACAATTCACGCACCCCGTTGCTATGCAATTGCAATGAACGTAAATGGGCGGTATTCATTTTAAATACATCGCTTTCACTTTTAACTAATTGCTGGCGAATAAACTCGTTTAAAATTAGGTCAATTTGTGTACGTAATTCCGTGTCATTAAAGCGTAAAAATAATTCTGCTTTTAAGAATGGATAAATTTTTTGCACGACTTTAACGATTAAATCTTTTGATACTGCCTCCAAATGTAAAATCACACTGGCAACTAATGACGGCAATACAAACAGATGCTGAATGTTGTTACGATAGTAAGTCATTAACACCGCAGATTCACGATCTAAGCGAATCAATTCCCCAAAATTATCTTTTTCAGCACTCACGCCTGAACGAGGTAGTTTTAACACGTGTTCTAACATCGCTTCGGCTGAATCTGTGGGTAAAGTCATATCATCAGAATAAGGCACGTTGCGGAACAATTGCATATAGCTTTCAACTTGCTCAATTAATTGCTCACGCGTTAACGCTCGTTGGCGTGACGCAAGCAATGCTGAACCAATTAAATTCTTCGCATTAACTGCCGCGGCTTTGTTGATATTAACCATCACTTCTTTCGCAATACCATCAACGGCATCATTAAGCCACTTCGCTCGACCATCTTCAACAGGTTCACGCCATTCTGGATAATGTTGGTTTAAATAGTGATTGATTTGGATCGGCTCACCAAAGTTGACATAACCTTGCCCCAGATTTTTCAATTTTTTAATGACACGGAAAACCAAACCTGCGTTTTCTTTCTCTTTTGCTGCACCGCGTAATTCTTTGGCGTAGGTATCTACTTCAAGCACGTGTTCATAGCCAATGTAAACAGGCACAATACTAATCGGGCGAGTTAGTCCACGTTGTAAGGCTTGAATGGTCATCGACATCATACCCGTTTTCGGTTCAAGTAAACGCCCCGTACGAGAGCGTCCACCTTCGATAAAATATTCGACCGAATAACCACGATAGAAAAGCTCTGCTAAATACTCACGGAAAATGGTGGAATACAAGCGATTGCCTTTAAACGTACGACGAATAAAAAATGCCCCCCAACTACGGAATAATGGTCCTGCAGGGAAGAAATTAAGGTTAATACCCGCTGCGATATGAGGCGGCACTAATCCTTGATGATAAAGCAAATAAGAAAGCAGCAAGTAATCCATATGGCTACGGTGACAAGGCACATAAACAATCTCGTGTCCTTCCAATGCAAGCTTACGCACTCGCTCACTATTTTCTACATTGATGCCTTGATAAAGTTTATTCCAAAGCCAACTTAACACACGATCAGCCATACGCAGACTATCGTGTTTTACGTCTGCGGCAATTTCATCCAGCATTTTTTCTGCTTCTGCTCGTGCTTTTTCTAGGCTAATTTTTTTATTTTCAGCCTCATCTGCAATCGCCTTTTTCAAAGCGTCAGATTCAAGTAATTTATTAAACATCGCTTGACGATCAGGCAACTGAGGCCCCATTGCCGAATAACGCTGTTTTGCAAAGTGCATTCGAGCCACTCGAGCCAATTTATGTGCCAGCTTTTCATCTACTTCGTGGTTTGCAACCATTTCATTTAAAGAGACCGCTTGCGAGAAACGAACGAAGTTATCGCGACCATACCAGATCATTGAGAATAGGCGAGAAAATCCGCCTAATGCACGCAATGTTGGGGCTTTTTCTTTACCTGGTGCACGTCCCCAAAGTACTGAAACAGGGATAAGTTGCACATCCAGATCTTTATCTTGTTTATGTAAATCAAGGTAACGATGAATAACTGCCACCGTTTCACTTTTGGCTTCTTTTGATTTAAAGAAACGGCGATCTTCATTCAAAAAGACAAAACGCGGTAAAGACACGCCATTGATAACGTTTTGCTCAAGCGGATCAGGTAAATTAAGGCTGCGACAATTGCGTTGCAGAATCAGTAAATCGGATTGTGATGTATAAGGCAACACATAGATTAAAGGCTGTTCTTGGTTTAATTCCAATTCTTGAATAGGGTTGGTGGGAATAGCACGCGATTTTACCAACAATGAAAGGGGTAAATTCAACAATTTACGGTATAAATTGAGGAAAATTGACATTTTTTTATCCTTTTTGTTTATATTGTCAAGCGGTCGTATTCTATCATAACTTTTCTAAAAAAAGTTAGTTACAAATTATAGATTACTGTATATAATGCCAAAAATTATGTATAAAAGAACAGAGGGGATAAAATGGCACGTAAACATTTAACAGCTCGCCAACAAGAAATTTTTGATTTCGTCAAAAATCACATCTCTACAACAGGTATGCCACCAACGCGGGTAGAAATTGCTCGTGAAATTGGCTTTAAATCGCCAAATGCGGCAGAAGAACATTTAAAAGCACTCGCTCGTAAAGGCTATATTGAGATGCTTTCAGGTACTTCTCGCGGTATTCGTATTTTAGTAAACGATGATATGGAAGCGGCAAATGAAGATCAACTACCGTTAATTGGTCGTGTAGCCGCAGGCACGCCAATTGAGGCGATTGAACATATTGAAGACCACTATCCTGTAAGTGGCACAATGTTTAATCCTGCCGCTGATTATTTATTAAGAGTAAACGGCAATTCAATGGAAAATATTGGTATTTTAGATGGCGACTTATTAGCCGTGCACAAAACCAATTATGCGAAAAATGGGCAAGTGGTCGTGGCTCGTGTTGATGATGAAGTAACGGTTAAACGTTTAGAGAAAAAAGGTAATTTAATCTATCTTCATCCAGAAAATGATGAACTGGAGCCTATCGTGGTCGATCCTCGCATTGAATACATTGAGATTGAAGGCATTGCTGTTGGTGTGATTCGTAGCAATGCTTGGATGTAATTGAACATTCCATTATCCGCAATGAATTTAGCTCAAGTTCCTCAATCAGAATCTGAACTGCTAGCCAAAGCTCGTTGGCTAGCAGGTTTTCGTTTAGGTGAAATTGCGGAAATGCTAGAAATGCCTGTGCCGCCAGATTTAAAACGGGATAAAGGTTGGGTTGGTCAATTAATTGAAACCGCTCTTGGAGCAAATGCAGGCTCTAAAGCTGAACAAGATTTCGCTCATTTAGGTATTGAGCTAAAAACCATTCCAATCAATGCTCAAGGCGAACCACTTGAAACAACCTTTGTGAGTCTTGCACCGCTTGTGCAAAATCACGGTATTACGTGGCAAACTTCCCACGTGAAACATAAACTACAAAAAGTGTTATGGATTCCCGTAGAAGGCAGTCGCCAAATTCCCCTTGCTGAACGGTACATTGGGCAACCAATTTTATGGCAGCCTTCCATTGAGCAAGAACGCCAACTTCAGCAAGATTGGGAAGAATTGATGGAATTAATTGTGTTAGGGCAATTTCATAAAATTAACGCGACTTTAGGTGAAGTGCTACAACTTCGCCCCAAAGGCAAAAATAATAAAGCCTTAACTCAAGCCGTTGATGCCAAAGGAAATTCCATTCAATCTCTGCCACTTGGATTTTATTTGCGAAAACAATTTACCCGAGAAATTTTGCAACAATTCCTCGCGGCAAATCATTAAAATTATGTTACTCATTGATTTAAAAGATAAAGAACTCTCTCAAGAAGAAGTTGAACTGCTCGAACATCCTCTCGTATCTGGTTTGATTTTGTTTAGCCGTAATTTTCACGATAAACAACAAGTACAAGCTTTGATTAAAGATGTTCGCCAACGTGTGAAAAAACCACTATTGATTACTGTCGATCAAGAAGGCGGACGCGTGCAACGTTTCCGTAATGGTTTTACTCAACTTCCAGCGATACAATCTTTCGCTCAACTTGCCTCGAATGAAACACAAGCTAAGCAGCTCGCCTATTACGCAGGCTGGGTAATGGCGGCGGAAATGTTTGCCCTAGATATTGATTTAAGTTTTGCCCCTGTATTGGATTTAGGACATCAAAGCAAAGCGATTGGCGATCGTTCATTTTCGCAAAATCTTAACCAATTATTACCGCTTGCAGAGTCTTTTATTGATGGAATGAAAGTGGTTGGAATGGCAACGACAGGAAAACACTTCCCAGGACACGGGCACGTTTTAGCCGATTCTCACTTAGAAACGCCATTTGATGACCGCCCTAAATCCATCATTTTCGAGCAAGATATTCAGCCGTTTCAGCAACTAATTGCTAAAAATAAATTATCTGCGATTATGCCTGCTCACGTGATTTACACCCAATGCGATAGCCAACCTGCGAGCGGTTCCTCTTTCTGGCTGAAAGAAGTTTTACGTAAACAGCTTAATTTTGACGGCGTAATCTTTTCCGATGATTTGGGCATGAAAGGGGCTGGTTTTATGGGCAATTTTGTTGAACGTTCAGAAAAAGCTATTCAAGCTGGTTGCGATCTATTATTGCTTTGCAATGAGCCTGAAGGCGTTGTGCAAGTGTTAGATAACTTGAAATATCAGCCAACACAAGCTCAAAAAGAACGCCACATTAGTCTAATGAAACGCAAAACATTAAGCTGGTCTGATTTAGAAAAAGATCAAATTTATTTAACCGCTTCCGCTCGTTTGAGCGAATGGCAACAACGTTGGTTGGAATGGAAAGCCGCAAATAGATAATTTATGAAATTACATTGTCATCATTTTAACCAACAACAATGTCGCTCTTGCCAATGGCTTGATAAAGACGAAATTGAGCAAATCAGCGAAAAAGAGCAAGAACTCAAGCGGTTGATTTCGCCTTTTATTTTACAAAATAAAACCGAAATCTTACCGCCTGTAGCGTCTGACATTTCGCACTTTCGCAACAAAGCCAAAATGGTGGTAAGCGGAAGCGTCGAACGCCCAATTTTAGGTTTATTAAAAGATCAGAATAATCCACAAAGTGGCGTTGACTTAACAGACTGCCCGCTTTATGCAAAAGGCATTGAAGTGCTTTTTCCGATTTTAAAAGATTTTATCGGGCGAGCGGGGTTGGTGCCTTACAATATTGCGAAAAAGAAAGGCGAGTTAAAATATATTTTAATAACACAAAGTCAGCATAATCGGTCGGTGATGCTGCGTTTTGTGCTACGTTCAACACAAAAACAACCGCTTGTAGAACGTGAATTGCCCGCATTATTAGCAAAATTGCCCGCCAATTCAGTAGTCAGTTTAAACATTCAGCCACAACACGCCGCTATTTTAGAAGGCGAAACAGAAATTTTCCTTACCGAAAAGACAACGATCGAGGAAAACTTTAACGGCATCCCGCTCTTTATTCGCCCGCAAGGTTTCTTCCAAACCAACCCGAAAGTGGCAAGCCAACTTTATAAAACAGCTCAAGAATGGATAAGCGATTTTCCTATTCAACATTTATGGGATCTTTTCTGTGGTGTGGGGGGATTTGGTTTGCATTGTGCGAAAATGTTGCAATCGAAAAATCCACAAGTTTCGCTTACTGGGATTGAAATTTCTGCTTCAGCGATTGCGAGTGCAACGAAGTCGGCTCAACAGCTGGGATTAAACAATGTGACGTTTGCTTCGCTTGATTCGGCACAATTTGCCTCTGAAAATAACGAACAAAAGAAACCTGATTTGGTTATTGTGAATCCACCAAGAAGAGGAATTGGAAAACCATTAGCGGAATATTTAAATGAACTAGCTCCACAATATTTAATTTATTCTAGCTGTAATGCTCACTCAATGGCGAAAGATTTTGAAGCACTTACAAATTATGAATTGGTAAAAGTGCAGCTTTTTGATATGTTCCCGCACACGACACATTATGAAGTTTTAACCTTATTGATTAAAAAATAGAGTTTTATTTCACTCTTTTGCGGTAGTGCTGCCGAATTAAGCGAAAAGTTGCTATAATATTGCGGATTTATAGTATTAGATCAAATTAGTTGTAAACTTAATGAACTAAAGTGTCTTTTTACAAGACAAATAAAGCAAATATCTTTACTATATACCTATTCTTTTTTCATTATCTCAATTAGAGGAATATCAACAATGGCTAAAATTGTAAAAGTAATTGGTCGTGAAATCATCGACTCTCGTGGTAACCCAACAGTTGAAGCAGAAGTTCACTTAGAAGGTGGCTTCGTAGGTTTAGCAGCAGCTCCATCTGGTGCATCAACTGGTTCTCGCGAAGCATTAGAATTACGTGATGGCGATAAATCACGTTTCTTAGGTAAAGGCGTATTAAAAGCAGTTTCTGCAGTAAATAACGAAATTGCAAACGCTATCATCGGTAAAGATGGTTCTGCACAAGCTGAAATCGACCAAATTATGATCGACTTAGACGGTACAGACAACAAATCTAAATTTGGTGCAAACGCAATCTTAGCAGTTTCATTAGCAACTGCAAAAGCAGCTGCAGCATCTAAAGGTTTACCACTATACGCATACATTGCTGAATTAAACGGCACGCCAGGCGTATATTCAATGCCATTACCAATGATGAACATCATCAACGGTGGTGAGCACGCAGACAACAACGTTGATATCCAAGAATTTATGATTCAACCAGTTGGTGCATCAACATTAAAAGAAGCTCTTCGCATTGGTGCAGAAGTATTCCACAATCTTGCGAAAGTATTAAAAGCTAAAGGTATGAGCACTGCAGTAGGTGACGAAGGCGGTTTCGCTCCTAATCTAGCATCTAACGCAGATGCTTTAGCGTGTATCAAAGAAGCAGTTGAAAAAGCAGGTTACGTTTTAGGTAAAGATGTAACTTTAGCGATGGACTGTGCATCTTCTGAGTTCTACAACAAAGAAACTGGTAAATATGAATTGAAAGGCGAAGGCCGTTCATTCACTTCAGAAGAGTTCACACACTATCTTGAAGAATTAACAAACCAATACCCAATCAAATCAATCGAAGATGGTCAAGATGAATCTGACTGGGAAGGTTTCGCATACCAAACTAAAGTATTAGGCGACAAAATCCAATTAGTGGGTGATGACTTATTCGTAACTAATACTAAGATCTTAAAAGAAGGTATCGAAAAAGGTATCGCAAACTCAATCTTAATCAAATTCAACCAAATTGGTTCATTAACTGAAACTTTAGCAGCAATCAAAATGGCTAAAGATGCAGGTTACACAGCAGTAATTTCACACCGTTCAGGTGAAACTGAAGATGCAACAATCGCAGATTTAGCGGTTGGTACAGCTGCAGGTCAAATCAAAACTGGTTCTATGAGCCGTTCAGACCGTGTTGCTAAATACAACCAATTAATCCGTATCGAAGAAGCATTAGCAGCAGCTGGCACTCCAGCACCTTTCAACGGTTTAAAAGAAGTTAAAGGTCAAGCATAATCGCTGATTAAACGCTTAAGAATGCCACAGTTCGCTGTGGCATTTTTTCTATCATAAGGAAAACCAATGTTATATTCCGTATTAACTGATCAGATCTTACTTGGAGAAGGCTACCGAGATGGGGCTCACTCAACAAAACACGAACATCTTGTCGTTATGTTTGAAGATGATGGCGAAACAGGCTATTTTTATGCAATGGATTTACATCAAACAGAACAACCTATCGTAGATACTCTTTTTGTTTACAATGTAAGTGATATAGACCAAAACAGCCTCAAAGAGCCTCGCCGTTTAGAAATTTGTTGGTCTGAAGATGGTTATCAAGCCTTTTTATTGATTAACGGCTACCCGCACGCTGTATTTGATTTCCGCCAATTTGTAGGCTATAACCATACAAAATTCCCACAACCAGAATTAGGTAGTATGTGGGTTCATAAAGAAACCACAACTGAATTAGTAGAAAAATGGTTGGGATAAATTAGCATTAACAAAAAGGCTGATACCTTTACAGGATCAGCCTTTATTTCTCAATATCGTTATTAAGCGTGACAAGTTTGGCAAGCAGCTTGGAACATCCAAACTAATTTTTCTTGCTCTTTGATGTAATCACTCATTTGAGAGTTTGTACCTTCATCGCCCGCATCACCAGCCAATTCAAGAATTTCACGTTGTTGTTGAAGTAATGTTTTTAAGCCTGCTAATGTGCCAGATAAACATTCTTGAGCGTTACTTACCGCAATATCTTCTTGAATACGTGAAACTTTTAAGTATTGGCTATATGCGTTATTTGGTGTATAGCCTAACGTTAAAATACGTTCTGCAATTTCATCTACTTTAGTGATTAAATCTGTATAAATTTCCTCAAATTTTGCGTGTAATTCAAAGAAATTTACGCCTTTAATATTCCAGTGGTAACCACGTACATTTGTGTAGAAAACTTGATAACTTGCAAGTAAATCATTTAATTTTGACGCTAATTCTGCTGATTGTGCTTTATCTAAACCAATTGATGTTTTTGACATAATTTTTCCCTCTTTTGTCAGTTAATTACAAGGCAAATTGCCTTTTGTTGGAACCAGTATAGGAATTCAGATAGTTTATTACAAATTATTTTATTCAATAAAATTTATAGTCAATGCCTATGTGTTAATAAAATGTAAAAACTTTTGCCTATCAATATTATTCTGATATATGTGATCTTTCTCACAAATTTCAACAATAATTGGAGAGAAATTTCATAAAATCTCGCAGAAATTCCAAATTTCTGTTTTAATACAAGCGGTTAGATTTTTTGTATTTTTTGCATAGGGAGGCTTTATGCAAAACGTTATTTCGCAAGTTTTATCTGAAAACACACCGCTTAACCAGGCAATTTTGCACCAATTATCTTCTCAAAATTGGGCAGGTTTTTTATCGCATACACAAGTCGCTCAACTCTGCCAGCAATTTGAATTAAAACCACTACAACTTGCAATGCAGCTATTGCCTGTTGCTGCTTGCTATAGCCATACTGATATTTCTCATTTTAATGTGGGAGCCATTGCTATAGGTGAACAAGGCGATTTCTATTTCGGAGCAAACCAAGAATTTGCAGGTACAGCAATTCAACAAACAATCCACGCAGAGCAAAGTGCCATTAGCCACGCTTGGTTACGAAATGAAAAACGAATCAGTGATATTGTCGTAAATTACACACCTTGCGGTCATTGCCGACAATTTATGAATGAACTTCATCAAGCAGAAAAATTAGCGATTCATCTGCCACATAGTCAACACAATCCATTACACAAATATTTACCTGATGCGTTTGGTCCGAGCGATTTAAATATTCAAACTCATCTGCTCAACCAAGAAGATCATCATTTGAATAAAGAGCATTCTGATCCTATTATTCAGCAAGCCATTCAAGCCGCAAACCAAGCCCACTGCCCCTATTCAAATAGTCCTAATGGGGTCGCGATTTTATTTAAAAATGGCGAAATAATTACGGGACGTTATGCTGAAAATGCAGCGTTTAACCCGAGCTTGCCCGCATTACAAACGGCGTTGAATTATGCTTATCTGAATAACTTAGATCTTAATAATATCGAAAGAGTGGTTTTAGCTGAAAAGCCGAATGGATTGAGCTATAAAGGAATGTCTGAGCAGCTATTAGAAACATTATCTGAAACGAGATTAGAATACTATCTAATAGCCTAATTTTAAGGAGTTAATTAAAACGCCATTTAAAAGAATATAAATGGCGTTTTACTAAAATACAGATCAATAAGATATTAAATATCCGTTTTCTCTTTATATTCACACAAATCTTTAATAATACACGAGCCGCAGCGAGGTTTGCGGGCGATGCAAGTGTAGCGTCCGTGTAAAATCAGCCAATGATGAACGTCTACTTTGAATTCATCAGGCACCACTTTGAGCAATTTTTTTTCAACTTCAACGACGTTTTTCCCTGGTGCAAAGCCTGTGCGATTAGCTACGCGGAAAATATGTGTATCAACAGCAATGGTTGGATGACCAAAAGCCGTATTTAGCACCACATTTGCCGTTTTTCGTCCAACGCCCGCTAAGGCTTCAAGGGCATCGCGATCTTCAGGCACTTCTCCGCCGTGTTTTTCGATTAAATCTCGGCAGGTTTTGATAATATTTTCCGCCTTGCTATTAAACAGCCCAATGGTTTTGATGTACTCTTTTAAGCCATCAACGCCCAAAGCCAAAATCGCTTCAGGCGTATTCGCAAAAGGGAATAATTTATCGGTGGCTTTATTCACGCCTTTGTCCGTTGCCTGTGCAGAAAGAATCACCGCAATAAGCAATTCAAAAGGCGAAGAATAATTTAATTCTGTGGTTGGATGCGGATTTTCATCCCGCAGTCGGGTTAAAATTTCAATACGTTTTGCTTGGTTCATTATCCAAAAAATCCTTGTTCATAAAGCATTTTCGCCACCATAATAAACGAGATGGTCACGAGCATCGGGCGAATCAGTTTTTTGCCTTTGGTAACCACCATTCTTGCCCCTAAGGTGCCACCTAAAAATTGCCCGATAAGCATCACAAATCCCACTTTCCACAACACCGCACCGCCTAAAATAAAGAACATGAGCGAGGCAAGATTTGACGTAAAATTCAGCACTTTGGCATGAGCTACTGCTTTAGTGAGGTTGAAGCCGAGTAAAAGCACAAATGCTAGCGTGTAAAATGAGCCAGCGGCAGGTCCGAAAACACCATCGTAAAACCCGATTCCCATTCCTGCAGAGCAAGCAAAAATCGGGTAACTAATACGTTGCTTGCGGTCGCTATCGCCAATATTTGGGCTAAATAAAAAGTAGATGCCGATAGCAAAAATCAAAAAAGGTAAGACGATTTTAAGTGCGTTGACATCAATATTTTGCACTAAAATGGTGCCTAATGCTGCTCCGATAAAAGTCAATAAAATCAAAACGGCGATCTGTTTTAAATCAACGGCTTTCTTTCGCACAAAATAAATGGAGGCGGAAAGTGATCCGCCGCAAGATTGCAATTTATTTGTGCCTAACGCGATTGTCGGCGGTAAGCCCGTTGATAGCAATGCTGGAATGGTGAGTAGCCCACCACCGCCTGCGATCGCATCAATAAAGCCTGCAAAGGTGGCGACACCAAAAAGCATTGCAAGCACATCAAATCCAAGTTCCATCGTTCGTCCTTAGAAAATTTTTGGAAAAAGAAAAGTTCTGGAAAAGTCGTTTTAATAAACCACCATTTCATCGCTGTGAATTGCCACTGTGCCAAATTCATAGCCAAGTAAATGCTCGATTTCCGCTGATTTCTGCCCTTTAATACGACGCAACGCCTCATCGCCATAGCGAGCTAAACCAAGAGCCAGAGCTTTGCCCTCGCTGTTAAACACTTTCACTAATTCACCACGAGCAAACTCGCCTTTTACCTCTAAGATTCCCACAGGCAAGAGCGATTTATGTTGTAGCAACGCAGCTTCCGCCCCTTTATCGACCACAATGCTGCCCACTTGCGGTGCAGCAAAAAGCCATTGTTTACGCCCTTCCAAGCGGTCGGATTGCACTAAAAATTTACTACCGATGGCTTGTCCATTGGCTAAATCGACCAACACATTTTCACGTGAACCAGAAGCGATGATCGTTTCTACGCCTGAACGGGTCGCAATATCTGCGGCAATAATTTTGGTGCTCATTCCGCCCGTGCCAAGCCCTGTCGTGCTTCCGCCTGCGATTTGGCGAATTTCAGGGGTAATTTTCTCCACAACAGAGAGCAGTTTAGCATTCGGATCTTTACGCGGATCAGCGGTAAATAAGCCCTCTTGGTCAGTCAATAAATAAAGCTGATCGGCTTGAGCAAGAATTGCTACCAACGCAGATAAATTATCGTTATCACCCACTTTAAATTCTTCTGTCGCCACCGTGTCATTTTCATTGATCACAGGAATAATTTTCTGCTCAAGCAAGGCATTAAGCGTATCACGGGCATTCAAAAAACGCTCGCGATCATCAATATCCGCACGGGTCAGCAAAATCTGCCCAATGTTAATGCCATAAATATCAAACAGATTTTCCCACGTACGAATCAGTTGGCTTTGCCCCACCGCCGCCAGCATCTGTTTATACGCTAAGGTTTTTGGTAAATCTGGGTGTCCTAAATAATCACGCCCTGCAGCTGCCGCTCCAGAGGTTACCACAATAACACGATGATGCTGATGAAGCTCAGCGATTTGCTTCACAAGCTCCAACATATAAGGACGACTTAAACTTTTCCCACCGTGAGTGAGAGTACTGGTTCCGAATTTGATGACGATGGTTTTTGACATAACAGCCTCTGAATTTCTTCGCTTAATTGAATGAGATACTATAAATGATGCCCTTTTAAGTCAATGCAATCGATTAAAAATAGTATATAATAGAGCAATTTTGCAATCTGTATGGATTGAACCGATTTTAAAAGGATAAATAGATGACTCCAGTTGTTGCCCTTGTGGGCAGACCAAATGTGGGAAAATCCACATTATTTAACCGCTTAACACGCACTCGCGATGCGCTAGTGGCGGATTTCCCTGGTTTAACGCGCGACCGTAAATATGGTCACGCGAATATCGCAGGTTATGATTTTATTGTGATTGATACGGGCGGTATTGATGGCACGGAAGAAGGCGTAGAAGAAAAAATGGCGGAACAGTCGCTGCTGGCGATTGAAGAAGCTGATGTCGTGCTTTTCTTAGTTGATGCCCGCGCAGGCTTATTACCTGCGGATATTGGTATTGCTCAATACTTACGTCAACGCGACAAAACCACCGTGGTGGTGGCAAATAAAACCGATGGTATTGATGCAGATTCACACTGTGCGGAGTTCTATCAACTGGGTTTAGGCAAAGTGGAACAAATTGCGGCTGCACAAGGTCGTGGCGTAACACAGCTCATCGAGCAAGTGTTAGCCCCTTTAGGCGAGCAACTCAATGCCGATCAAGCGGTCGAAAATGCAGAAGAATTTGCAGAAGATGAAGAAACACGTGAGCTTGATGAGTGGGATCACGATTTCGATGCAGATAATGAAGAAGATGCAGCATTATTAGACCAAGCATTGGAAGAAGAAATCGAAGAGCGTATCGAAGATAAAAATATCAAAATTGCGATTGTAGGTCGTCCAAATGTAGGAAAATCTACCCTGACCAACCGTATTCTCGGCGAAGAACGTGTGGTGGTTTACGATATGCCAGGCACAACCCGCGATTCAATTTATATTCCAATGGAACGCGATGGACAGCAATATACGATTATTGACACTGCGGGCGTACGTAAACGCGGGAAAGTGAATCTTGCCGTTGAAAAATTCTCGGTAATCAAAACCTTACAAGCGATTCAAGATGCAAACGTGGTGTTATTAACCATTGATGCTCGTGAAGGTATCTCAGACCAAGATTTATCTTTGCTTGGCTTTATTCTGAATGCGGGACGTTCGCTCGTGATTGTGGTAAACAAATGGGATGGCTTATCACAAGATATTAAAGATCAAGTGAAATCAGAACTTGACCGCCGTTTAGATTTTATTGATTTCGCCCGTGTGCATTTTATTTCGGCACTGCACGGTTCAGGTGTAGGTAATTTATTCGATTCTGTAAAAGAAGCTTATGCTTGTGCAACACAGAAAACCTCGACTTCTATGTTGACGCGTATCTTACGAATGGCAGCTGACGAGCACCAACCACCATTGGTTAATGGTCGCCGTGTGAAATTAAAATACGCCCACCCAGGTGGTTACAACCCGCCAATTATTGTGATTCACGGTAATCAGGTGGAAAAATTGGCGGATTCGTACAAGCGTTATTTGTCGAACTACTTACGTAAGAGCTTGAAGATTATCGGCAGCCCGATTCGCATTCAGTTCCAAGAAGGTAACAACCCATTTGCAGGCAAACGCAATAAACTTACCCCAAGCCAGTTGCGAAAACGTAAACGCTTGATGAAGTTTATTAAGAAGTCTAAGAGATAAAACAGAGAAACACTATGATGATGCAATACTCTCCAAAGTTTAACCAAGCAAAAGTGTTAGTGCTTGGTGATGTAATGTTAGACCGCTACTGGTTTGGGGCGACAAACCGTATTTCGCCAGAAGCACCTGTACCTGTGGTGAAAGTGCAAGATATTGAAGAACGAGCAGGTGGCGCGGCAAACGTGGCGATGAACATTGCTAGCCTAAACGTGCCTGTGGCATTACACGGTTTAATTGGACAAGATGATGCAGGCAATGCGTTAGATAAATTGCTGAATTCCCACAACATTGAAAACCATTGTGTAGCGTTAGATTCGCACCCAACCATTACCAAATTACGCATTCTTTCACGTCATCAACAACTTTTGCGTTTGGATTTTGAAGAAGGCTTTCATAACGTGGATTGCGAACCGCTACTTGCAAAACTTTCGCAAGAAATCACCGCTTACGGTGCGTTGATTTTGTCAGATTACGGCAAAGGTACGCTTGAAAGCGTGCAGCAAATGATTCAAATTGCCCATTCAGCAAATGTGCCTGTGTTGATCGACCCGAAAGGTACAGACTTTGAGCGTTATCGTGGTGCAACCTTACTCACGCCAAATATGTCTGAATTTGAGGCGGTAGTAGGGCATTGTAAAGATGACGATGACATTGTGGCAAAAGGCTTAAAAATGATCGCAGATTTCGATCTATCGGCATTATTGGTCACCCGTTCTGAAAAAGGAATGACCTTAATTCGTCCAAATCAAGCCCCTTATCACTTACCAACACAAGCGAAAGAAGTGTATGACGTAACAGGGGCAGGCGATACGGTAATCAGCGTATTAGCGACTGCGATTGCTGATGGTCGCCCTTACGAAGAAGCGTGCTATCTAGCCAATGCGGCAGCGGGTGTGGTTGTGGGTAAACTTGGTACTTCAACTATCAGCCCTGTTGAGCTAGAAAATGCGATCCATCAACGTTCCACCACAGGTTTTGGCGTGGTGTCAGAAGCTGAATTGAAAGTGATTGTCGAAGAAGCGAAAAAACGCGGTGAGAAAATTGTGATGACCAACGGTTGTTTCGATATTCTTCACCCAGGACACGTTTCTTACCTTGAAAACGCACGCAAATTAGGCGATCGTTTAATTGTGGCGGTAAATACCGATGATTCGGTAAAACGCTTAAAAGGCGAAGCACGCCCAATCAATGAGTTGGGGGCAAGAATGGCGGTATTGGCAGGCTTAGCATCTGTGGATTGGGTTGTGCCGTTTGCAGAAGACACACCACAACGTTTGATTGGCGAGATTTTACCAGATTTATTGGTAAAAGGCGGCGATTACAAACCTGAAGAGATTGCTGGTAGTCAAGAAGTGTGGGCAAATGGTGGCGAGGTTCAAGTATTGAACTTTGAAAATGGCTGCTCGACCACAAATGTGATCAAGAAAATTCAATCTTTAGCATAAAATTGAACCTTTTATATTCAATTTGCTCTAAGATCCCGTTATTTATGGTCTTATTATAGGGAAAATAAAATGAAATTTAGCTCTGCAAAATCACTTTTTGTTTCGTTAATCGGAGCATTATTTATCGCACAATCTGTTATGGCAGAAGAACGTGTTGTCGCAACCGTTGACGGCAATATGATTATGGAAAGCCAAGTGATTCGTGCTTTAGGTAAAAAAGCGAACACAGAAGCAAATCGCAAAGCCGCACTCGAAAGCATCATTGATGAAACATTGGTGCAAGAAGCGATTAAAAAATCGGGCGTGAAAGTAGATTATCGCCAAGTTGATCGTGCTATTGAAGATATTGCGGCTCGTAATGGTCTAACTTACGGTCAATTGCTCGATGCGTTAGATTATCAAGGCACTAGTTTAAGCCAATATCGCCAACAAATTGCTCAACAAATGATGATGGAAGCGGTTCGTCATCAAAGCATTGGTCAGTCTATTCAAGTGCAGCCAGAGCAAGTGCAAGCTCAAGCCAAAGCGATGTTAGAACAGGACAAAGCAGCGGGTAAAGTTAAACAGGTTTCAGCACCAGAATATCGAATCAGCCATATTTTGATTAAAACCAATCCTGTGTTAAATGATGCTCAAGCAAAAGCAAAATTAACGCAATTAGTAGCAGATATTAAAGCGGGTAAAACCACATTTGAAGAAGCCGCAAAAGCGAATTCTTTAGACTATGTTTCTGCAGCTGATGGCGGTGATTTGGGCTATCAATTCTTAGATACTTTTGATCCTGCATTTGCTAACGTGGCAAGTCGTGCGAAAAAAGATCAAATTAGTGCACCGTTTAAATCGCAATTTGGCTGGCACGTATTGAAAGTCACTGATACCCGTCAAGGCGATAGAACAGAAGATGCTTATGCTCAGAAAGCGTATGAAAATATCGTGAACCAGCAAGCTCAAGCCGCGTCACAAGATTGGGTAAAAGCCTTAAGAAAAAATGCTGATATTCAGTATGTAAAATAAGTTAATTTTGAGAACCTCGCTTAAGCGGGGTTCTTTTATTATTTGAAGGATAACAATGAGTACACCAAATTCAAAAAAACATTTAGGTCATACCGCCCGTAAACGCTTTGGGCAAAACTTCTTACACGATATGAACGTGATTCATAATATCGTGTCTGCTATCAACCCTAAAAACGGGCAATTTTTATTAGAAATCGGTCCAGGTCTTGGGGCATTAACTGAGCCTGTGGCTGAACTTGTCGATAAATTAACGGTTGTAGAATTAGACCGTGATTTAGCAGAACGCCTACGTCATCACCCTTTTATCAACCAAAAATTGACCATTATTGAACAAGATGCACTGCGTTTTAATTTCCGTGAATATTTTGAAAGCCTAGATTTAAAAGAGGGCGAAGGCGTGCGAGTGTTTGGCAATTTACCTTACAACATCTCTACGCCATTGATGTTTCACCTCTTCAAATTCCACGATTTGATTCAAGATATGCACTTTATGTTGCAAAAAGAGGTGGTAAAACGCTTATGTGCCGCTCCAAATAGCAAAGCTTATGGACGTTTAACCATTATGGCACAATATTACTGCCAAGTAATGCCTGTATTAGAAGTTCCACCAACGGCATTCAAACCTGCTCCAAAAGTGGATTCTGCGGTAGTTCGTCTAGTGCCTTACAACACGCTACCACACCCTGTGAAAGATATTTATTGGCTAAATCGTGTAACAACCCAAGCATTCAACCAACGTCGTAAAACCTTGCGTAATGCCTTATCTACCTTGTTTACACCAGAGCAATTAGAAGCATTGAATATCGATCTCAATGATCGTGCTGAAAATTTAAGCATTGCGGATTATGCACGCCTTGCGAATTTCTTATGCGATAACCCACCTGCTGATGTAAATCGAGATGAGGTATTAGAAGAGCAATTTGAGGAGTAAAGGAAGGATACAAAATAAATATTTTGCCCTATATGCTCATTATATTAGATATAAAAAAGAGGCTTTCGCCTCTTTTTTATTTTCTTGATTAACCCTCGCAGCTTGAACAGCTTAATAAGTTACGGTTAAACACTTGTGCTGCACTCATTGAGTATTGGTAGTAAATTGATTTCAAACCTAACTCTTCTGCGGTTAAGTATAACTGGTTCAAGTCTTTTGCAGGGGTTGCTGGGTGAACCATAATGTTGATACTTTGACCTTGGTCGATGTATTTTTGGCGTTGTGCGGCTTGTTGAATCACACTTAACTGGCTAATTTCAGAGAAAGTTTTAAATACTTCTTTTTCTTCATCCGTTAATTGTGACAAGTGTTGCACAGAGCCATCGTTATGTAAGATTGATTCCCAAACATCTTCACGATCTAAACCTTTTTCTTTGAGTAATTTCTCTAAGAACGGGTTTTTGTAAACAGTTTTGATTTTGGCTAAATCTTTTACATAGTAGTTCGATTTAAATGGTTCCACCGATGGTGAAACACTGCCTAAAATAAAGCTACTTGATTTCGTTGGTGCAATTGACATCAATGTCGTATTGCGACGACCATAACCTTTTAAGATCTCAGGCTCACCAAAACGTTGTGCCAATTCTTTTGATGCTTTTAATGTTTTTTCTTGCAAAGTACGGAAAATTTCGTTGTTTTTCTGCATTGCTTGGAAGCTATCGAAAGCAATGTTATTTGCTTGTAGATAACTATGCCAACCTAATACACCTAACCCTAATGCACGATGACGACGAGCAAAGCGGTTTGCACGGTGCAAGAAAGGAATATCGTTACTTTTCTCAATAAATTCGCTCATAACCACATCAAGGAAGTAAGTTAATACTTCTGGTGCATCGGTATCTTTCCACTCATCAAAATAAAGCAAGTTCATTGAAGATAGGCAGCACACAAAACTTTCATCTGAACTTGATGGTAGCATAATTTCCGTACAAAGGTTTGATGCGTGTACCGTCATATTTTTATCTTTATAAACATCAGGACGACCTGCATTCGCATTGTCTTTAAAGAATAAATATGGAATACCTGTTTCGGTTTTACGTTGCAATAATTTTGCCCAAAGCTGGCGTTTGTATGGATCGCCTGCTTTCATTGATTCTAACCAGTCGTGACCTACACAAACCCCGTAGTACATCAACTGAATCGGGTTACCTTCAGTATGAATGTCTAACCATTCATCAATATCACCGTGTTCAATATCAATATAACCCGCAAATTGACCTTTACGTGATGTACCTTGTGAAATAACATCGATTACTGTATCGAATAACTTACTGAAGTTAAAAGAACCATCAGATTTGCCGTTATTTTTAATTGATGAGCCACGTGGACGAATATCGCCAAAATAGCCTGATGTACCGCCACCGATTTTGCTCATCATCCCCACTTCTGCTGTGGTTTCCATAATTTCGTGGATCGAGTCGCCAATGTAGCTACCAAAGCAAGAAATCGGTAAACCACGATCTAAACCGAAGTTTGACCAAATTGGCGATGAAAGCGAGAAATAACCGCGAGCCATATAGTGGAAGAATTTATCTGCGTAGCCTTCAATACCTAATTTTCTTTCAGCGTGTTCAGCAATATAACGGATACGGTCTAAAGCGGTTGTGCCTTCAAGCAAATAACCACGTTGTAAAAATAAACGGCTATCTTCGTTTAGCCATGCAAAATCTGGACGAGAACTAGAATAAATCATCTGCGGTAATCTGTTTCATTTTTTTACTATAATCGGTACTACGTTTGTTAAAGAAATCCGTTTCTTTGGTTGAAAGAATTTCAATATCAAACCACTCTGTTTCTTTTAACAATTCAGGATTGATGTCGTGTGGTGGCTCTAAACCTAATGTCATCAATGAATTGTTATAGCGGCTTTTAATGTAATTAAGCACAGTTTCTTTGGTAATAAAGCTCAAATCACCGTCTTCAAAAATCCAATCTAAAATGCCTTTTTCAGCTTCGAATGCTTGATCAGCAAGGGTTTTCAACTCAACAAAGAATTCATCGGTAAATAACTCGCTGTGTTCATCACGTAAAATTTCATATAAAGCAATACCAAATTTACCGTGAATTTCCTCTTCTTTTGAGGTTGCTTCTACCGCATTTGAAATCCCTTTAAATAAGTTTTTATGCTTATTGAAAGACATCATGATCAAGAATTGACCAAATAATGAAATATGTTCAACAAACAAAGAGAAAAGCACTAGCGAAAGCACAAATTCACCTTTACCCGCATCTTTATCTTTCATAAAGGCTTCCATATAACGGATGCGGTTCATTAGCGGTTCAATTTCTTGAATTTGGCTAAACATCTCATTTAAGCCTAATTTTTCAAGCAAGAATGAATAAGCATCTTTGTGACGAACTTCTGATTCAGCGAAAGTACCGCCCACATCGTCCATCTCAGGTTTTGGGAAATAACGATAAAGCTCGCCCCAGAAACGTTTTACATTCACTTCAACTTGAGAAATCGCAAGCATTGCACGAGTTAAAACGTGGCGTTCGTGATCGCTAATCGTTGTGCGATAATCTTGAATATCACCCGTAAAATTAAACTCTGTGTGTAACCAATATGAATGGCGAATTGCGTCTTTAAACTCAAGAAGTTCTGGGTATTCGTATGGCTTGATGTTCAAGCGTTTTTCAAAAAGATTTCTTCTTTTCATACTTTGCTCTATCTTTTCCATAATTAAATTGAGGGGAATAAGGGAAATTCAGGGGCAGATTCTAGGGAATTTTTAAGGTAAGAACAAGTCTTGACAAAATGGATTTCCAATCTTTCATTACTAGCCTATTGATTTATAAAGGAAAAAATCTTTTAGACAATTTCGTTCTATATCTTGTGGTTAAAATTTAATAAACCACAAGATGTTGTGCCATCTTCTCTGTGGATATGTTGTGTATAGTTCTAATCATAGAGAGAAAATTAAGGCAAAATCCGTTAATTTGTAGTATCATCTCGCCATTTTTAACCCACATAACAAGCGGTTATATTTCTCACATATTTTGCAAAATGTGATTCAAAAATAACCGCTTCACATTCAATTTAAATTTATGCAAAAAGATTTTTATTCAGGGCGATTTTCTGTTGCCCCAATGTTAGACTGGACAACTCGCCACTGCCGTTATTTTCACCGCCAATTTAGCAAGCACGCTTTACTTTATACTGAAATGATTACCGCTCCTGCGATCATTCACGCCAAATATGATCTCTTGGAATATGATCCAGCAGAAAATCCTGTGGCACTACAATTAGGTGGAAGTGATCCAAAACAACTTGCTCATTGTGCAAAATTAGTCGAAGATCGAGGATATGCTGAGGTGAATTTAAATGTGGGCTGCCCATCAGACCGTGTTCAAAACGGTATGTTTGGTGCCTGCTTAATGGGCAAAGCTGATTTAGTTGCAGATTGTATTAAAGCGATGCAAGATGCGGTGCAAATTCCTGTCACCGTTAAGCATCGAATTGGCATAGATGATTTAGACAGCTACGAATTCCTTTGCGATTTCATCGAAAAAGTACAGCCTTATTCGAATGATTTTATCGTACACGCTCGCAAAGCGTGGCTTTCAGGCTTAAGCCCGAAAGAGAACCGTGAAATTCCACCGCTTGATTATGAGCGTGTTTATCAACTCAAACGCGACTTCCCACATTTAAACATTTCCATTAACGGTGGAATTAAAACCATTGAAGAAATTAAACACCATTTAAACTTTGTTGATGGTGTAATGGTTGGGCGTGAAGCTTATCAAAATCCTTCATTATTGGGGGAAATTGACTCTCAAATTTTTGGTGAAAATCGACCGCCTGTCACAGCTCGTCAAGCCGTCGAAAAAATGCTGCCTTATATCGAAAAAGAATTAGAGAAAGGCGTTTACCTCAATCACATTGTTCGCCATATGCTCGGTGCATTCCAAAATTGCAAAGGAGCAAGACAATGGCGTCGCCATTTAAGCGAAAATGCCTGCAAGCAAGGGGCGAATGTATCGGTAGTAGAAGATGCGTTAAAATTTGTTGAAACATAGAAACGAAAGCCCTTACTTTAATAGTAAGGGCTTAAATGTTTATTCGTACTCTTCAATCCATTTCAGCAAAATCGCTTCTAAAATAGATTCGTTTGAGCCTTCTGGGTCGTCGTCGAACTCTTCTAATTCGCAGATCCATTTGTGCATATCGGTAAAACGCACAGTGACAGGATTTAAATCAGGGTCGCGATCATATAACGCCCATGCAATATCTTGTACATCAGTCCATTTCATTAGTGAGCAGCCTCGTTTGCGTGGTTAAGGTTATATTTCGGAATTTCAACCACAAGATCTTCATCGCCAACGATACATTGGCAGCTCAAACGGCTTTCCATTTCTAAGCCCCACGCTTTATCCAGCATATCTTCTTCTTGGTCTGAGCTTTCATTTAATGAATCAAACCCTTCACGAATCACAACGTGGCAAGTAGTGCACGCACAAGAACCATCACACGCGTGGTGAATTTCCACGCCTGCATTGTGTGCAACTTCTAATAAATTATCACCTTCTTTGGCTTCAACAACCATACCCTCTGGGCAAAATTCTTCGTGGGGAAGAAAAACTACTTTTGGCATAATATCCTCTTTTAAATAATTTCATCAACGGTTTTACCCGCTAATGCTTTTTGAATAGATAAATTCATTCGTTTTGCAGCGAATTCTTGGGTAGCAAGATCTAAATCTTTAATCCCTTGTTGAATCGCCATTAGATCCGTTCCTTGTTTAAGCGTAATCAATTTCTGAATTTCCGCTTCAATCGCTTTGAACTCTTCAACAGAAAGCACTTCTGCCCCGTCTTCTTGTAAGGCAGAAATCACCGTATCAATCACGCGATCCGCTTCGACACGTTGTTCTGCAAGCTGACGAGCTTCCATATCTTCTTTCGCATTTGCCATTGAAGATTTGATCATCTGCGTCACTTCTTCATCGGTTAAACCATAAGAAGGTTTAATTTGAATAGAAGCCTGCACTTTGGTTGATTTTTCCATCGCCGTTACGCTTAACAAACCATCGGCATCAACTTGATAAGTCACGCGAATTGTTGCCGCCCCTGCGACCATTGGCGGAATACCACGCAAAGTAAAGCGACCAAGCGAGCGACAATCTTCCACCAATTCACGCTCCCCTTGTAAAACGTGAACCGACATCGCTGTTTGTCCATCTTTTGCCGTGGTAAATTCTTGTGCTCGAGCCACAGGAATGGTGGTATTGCGTGGAATGATTTTTTCCACTAAACCGCCCATTGTCTCAATCCCAAGTGAGAGAGGTACAACGTCAAGCAACAACATTTCAGAATCAGGTTTATTGCCCACCAAAATGTCCGCTTGAATCGCTGCCCCAAGTGCAACCACTTTGTCTGGGTCAATTGAGGTTAAAGGTGTTTTGCCGAAGAATTCACCTACTTGTTCACGCACGAATGGCACACGGGTAGAACCGCCCACCATCACCACTTCACGGATTTCTTCACCTTCCACGCCCGCATCTTTCAATGCACGACGGCAGGTCATTAGAGAGCGTTTGACGAGCGGTCGAATTAACTCATTAAATTGCGAACGGCTCACTGTGCCAGTCCAATTTGCAAATTTCACCTCAGTTTCGACCGCTTGTGAAAGGGCAATTTTGGTTTGGGTGGCAAGGGTGAGTAATTCACGCTGCTCATTCGCATTTTGTGGCTGAACGCCCGCTTGTTCGGCGATCCAATTTGCCAATAAATGGTCGAAATCATCGCCGCCTAATGCCGTATCACCACCTGTCGCAAGCACTTCAAACACACCACGGCTTAAACGCAAAATCGAGATATCGAAGGTGCCACCGCCTAAATCGTAAACGGCAATAATGCCTTCTTGACCGCTATCTAAACCGTAAGCAATCGCCGCAGCCGTTGGCTCGTTTAATAAACGTAATACATTTAAACCAGCCAAACGTGCCGCATCTTTGGTGCTTTGGCGTTGGGCATCGTCAAAATAAGCAGGCACCGTAATTACCACGCCCGATAATTCGCCCGCTAAACGCAATTCCGCCAGTTGGTTTAAGTGTGCCAAAATATCGGCAGAAACTTCTACTGGGCTTTTATTGCCTTGTTTGGTTTGAATCAACGGCAAGCCATTATCGCTTGCCACAAATTGATAAGGTAAATCTGGATAACGTGTTTGCACGTCTGCCAATGAGCGACCAATTAGACGTTTCGCTGAAATCACCGTATTTTGCGGATCGCGAGCGGCAAACGCAAAGGCTTCAACCCCCACTGTTTTTTTATCTTCGGCGTAATGCATCACCGAAGGCACTAATGCACGCTCTTGCTCATCTAACAATACTGTCGCCGTGCCACTTCGCACGCTAGCGACCAATGAATTCGTTGTTCCAAGGTCAATCCCCACCGCCAATCGTGCTTGATGCGGCGCAGCTGTTTGCCCTGGTTCAGCGATTTGAAGTAATGCCATTGTTTTTCTATTATCTCTTGTTCTTTTCTAATGATTAAGCAACGGAATAGCCCATATTTTCAGGGGCAAATACGCCTTGATAATGACGTTCCACTGGCACGGCAATTTTGCTTTCACGATCTAACACTTGATGACCTTGTAGATCTTTAATGTCCGCTTGCCAATTTTCCCAGCGTAGATCTTTATAGAAATCAGCTAAATCGCCTGATAACGCCCAGCCTAAAAATTCGGAATAACCTAAGTTAAGCGGCTCCCATTGCTGGCTTTTTGGATTGTGGTAATAAATCTGCCCGATTTTATCGCCCAAGCCCCCTGCGTTAATCGCAAAGTAGCCACCGATCGCATCATCCGCTACCAATAAATGGCTTGGTTGTTCGCCCGATTGTTTAAATGTCTTGCCGAAATTCCAGTCAAACAAACCACGCGGTAATTTTTCATTGCCCGAACCTAAAATACGCAGCCAACCGTGGTCGATTAACACGCCGCCCGTTTCGTAAACAATCGCCCCTAAAGGTGAACGCGTTGGCAACTGCATACCCACCAAAGCCGCCCCTGCATCTTCAGGATAGCTGGCTAAAATTTCGTAATGGTTTTTCGCCTGTGTAAACCAATCACGCAAAATCAACCACGCGGATTGTTTATCTAATAATTCTTCTAAGGTTTTCATTTGTAAAATATCTCTAAAATTCTACCGCTTACAGCCCCAACGGGGCTGAACTACGCGTAACCTATGGCGAGAGCCATAGGCTTAAAACTCAAAAAACTTCTCTTCAACTTTCTCAATCTGAATAATCAATTTTTTGAAATAACGTAAACGGTCAGTTAAAGCATTCGCTTGTTGCCAATTCTGCTGATTGAGACTTTCTTCCAATGCAACAAGCACTTTTTTCTGTTCCGCTTTCATCTCTTTTAAAAAGTGTGTTAACGCTTCTTCATCTTTTTTATGTTCGATGCTTTCGAGTTTTTCGTGCCATTCCATTTGCTGCATTAGGAACTCAACATCTCGCATACTTTTTTCTTCAAGATTTTTTTCCACGCCCGTTTGGATTTTGATAATCTCTTCGGCACGCAAAATCGGATCTTTTAACAAGTTTAACGCCTGATTGACATCTGCCGATTTTTCCATCGCGATACGCTGTTCTGCCGCAGAACTGTTCGCAAAATTATCAGGGTGAAGCTCTTTTTGTAACGCTAAATAGCGTGCTGAAAGTGCGGTTTGATCAATTTGAAATTGAACAGGCAAACCAAAAAGTTCAAAGGCGTTAGTCATTATTGCCTCCTAGACGTTAAAACTTTCACCGCAACCACATTCATTTTTCACATTGGGGTTGTTGTATTTAAAGCCTTCGTTTAAACCTTCTTTGACGAAATCTAGCTCAGTGCCATCAAGGTAAGTCAAGCTTTTTTCATCTACAATCACTTTGACACCGTGCTGTTCAAACACTTGATCATCTTCATTTAAAACATCAACGAATTCCAATACATATGCCAAGCCTGAACAACCCGAGGTTTTCACGCCTAAGCGTAAGCCAATGCCTTTTCCTCGGTTTTCAAGAAAAGTACGCACTCGATTTGCTGCGGTTTCGGTTAATGTAATTGCCATAATCTATTCCTAATGTGTTAAATGAAGAAAATTAAGTATTACCCTCGCCCCTTGAGGGAGAGGGATAATTTTGCTTCGTTCAGAAGCAAAATTCGGGAGAGGGGTAAGCGGTTATTTTTAACCGCTCTTTTGCAAAATTTATATCGAAGCCCCTCTCTCTGGAAAAATTGCTTGACGCAATTTTTCCTGTCTCTCTCCCTCAAGGGGCGAGAGTAATATAAAAAACAGAAGCGGTCGGATTTCGCAAAACTTTTGCAAAATCAACCGCTTGTGAAATTATTTACCTTGTTTTTCTTTGTAATCTGCGATTGCGGCTTTGATTGCATCTTCCGCTAAAATTGAGCAGTGTACTTTTACAGGCGGTAATTCTAACTCTTCTGCGATGTCGCTGTTTTTGATTGCACCCGCTTCTTCTAAAGATTTGCCTTTTACCCATTCAGTAATGAGTGAGCTTGAAGCGATTGCTGAACCACAGCCGTATGCTTTAAAGCGTGCATCTTCGATGATACCTGCATCATTTACTTTGATTTGTAAACGTAAGATGTCGCCACACGCAGGGGCACCCACCATACCTGTACCGATGTCTGATGCATCTTTGTCAAATGTACCCACGTTGCGTGGATTTTCGTAATGATCGATGACTTTTTCACTGTATGCCATTTTTGTATTCCTTAAATTGTTGCCTTTTGCAAAATAAAATTCGCTGGCTGTGCTTGTCGAAGCAGAAGGATTTTCGCTAATGGTTCGACAAGCTCACCAACCGCTCAAATTAATGGTGATTCCACTCGATTTTGCTTAAATCTACGCCTTCTTTGAACATTTCCCAAAGTGGTGAAAGATCGCGTAATTTTACAATCGCTTTTTTCACTAATTCGATGGTGTAGTCGATTTCTTCTTCGGTTGTCCAACGACCTAATGTGAAACGAATTGAGCTGTGTGCTAATTCGTCATCACGCCCGATTGCACGTAGCACATAAGAAGGCTCTAAACTTGCAGAAGTACAAGCTGAACCTGATGATACCGCGATGTCGCGTAATGCCATCATTAATGACTCACCTTCTACGAAGTTGAAGCTGATATTTAAGTTTGAACCCACACGTTTACCTAGTTCCATTGAGCCGTTTACATACACTTCTTCAATGTCTTTGAAGCCATTGTATAAACGGTCGCGTAATGCCGTTAAGCGTGCCATTTCGGTTTCCATCTCTTCTTTTGCGATACGGTACGCTTCCCCCATACCCACGATTTGGTGAACAGGTAATGTACCAGAACGCATACCACGTTCGTGGCCGCCGCCGTGGATAATCGCTTCTAAACGCACGCGTGGTTTACGGCAAACGTATAAGCCACCAATACCTTTTGGCCCGTATAATTTGTGGCTTGAGAATGACATTAAATCCACTTTTAATTCGTGAACATTTACAGGCACTTTACCTACAGACTGTGTTGCATCAACGTGGAAAATGATTTTGTTCGCACGGCAGATTTCACCGATTGCAGCGATGTCTTGAATCACGCCCATTTCGTTATTAACGTGCATTACAGAGACTAAAATCGTATCTGGACGAATCGCTGCTTTGAATTTTTCTAAATCTAATAAGCCATCTTCTTCAGGATCTAAGTAAGTCACTTCAAAACCTTCACGCTCTAACTGACGGCAAGTATCTAACACCGCTTTGTGTTCTGTTTTCACGGTGATGATGTGTTTACCTTTAGTTTGGTAAAAGTGTGCTGCACCTTTAATTGCAAGGTTATCTGACTCGGTTGCACCTGAAGTGAACACGATTTCACGTGCATCAGCACCGATTAAGTCCGCAATTTGGTTACGTGCAACATCAACCGCTTCTTCTGCTTCCCAACCGAATTTGTGCGAACGTGAAGCAGGGTTACCAAAGATGCCATCTTTGGTCATATATTGCATCATTTTTTGGGCAACGCGTTCGTCCATTGGCGTAGTTGCCGCATAATCTAAGTAAATAGGTAATTTTACTGACATTTTTTAAGTTACTCCTAACTCGCTAAAGCGGTTATTTTTAATGAAATCTTTGCTTATCTTTTAGTGCTCATGTGGGTGCTCGTGGCAATGAGATTTATCACAATCGTGATCTGCATTTTCTTGAACCAAATCTTCAAGTGAAACGGTATTTAAAAACTGCCCGATCTGATCTTCTAAACGCTCCCAAAGGGTATGGGTTAAACATCTTGAATCATTACGGCAATTGCCACTGCCTTTGCATTTAGTAACATCCACATTCTCATTTACAGCCGAAATAATCATACCCACGGTAATCTCTTTTGGCTCTTTTTCTAATTTATAACCGCCACCAGGACCACGTACGCTATGTACGATCCCTTCACGGCGTAATTGTGCAAAAAGTTGTTCTAAATAAGAAAGTGAAATTGCTTGACGATCTGCAATATCCGCAAGACTGACAGGCTCTTTTTTACCGTGAATCGCAATATCTAAAATTGCGGTCACTGCATAACGCCCTCTTGACGTTAATCTCATAAATTCGCCCTCATTTAAGCATTCCAATTATGCTGGAAGTGCGTGAATTGTGATTGAGTTGACTATTTTAGTCAAGTATATTGAATCGGTTTTAAACTTATCAATTTAAAAGGTTTCACCAAATGATAAGAAATACCCTACTATTATAGAGGTTTTTAAGTGAAATTAAAACTTAAACGCCCCTCCGACTTTTTTAAAAAGTTCCCACCAACTGGTCGGAACACTTTTATTCTCACCGTTTTTAAGTTGCAAACAAAAGTTTCGCTCCGTAGAATGCCCCACACTTTTTCCCTCTATAAATATTTTTGGAAACTAAAGGATAAATTATGGCTAAATTTTCAAAAACATTGCTTGCATCAGCATTAACATTAGCCGCTGGCGGTGCAAATGCGGCAGCATTCCAATTAGCGGAAGTTTCAACATCTGGTTTAGGTATGGCGTATGCGGGTAATGCAGCTGTTGCAGATAATGCCTCTGTTGTTGCAACTAACCCTGCGTTAATGACTAAATTCCAACGCCCTGAAATGTCTGCAGGTGGCGTATTAGTTGATACAGACTTACACGTTCACGGCACGAGTGCATCAGGCAACACGGCAAATCAAAATAACGTTGTGCCAACTTCACTTATTCCAAATGCCTACTTTGTTGCACCAATTAACGATAAATTCGCGGTAGGTTTAGGCTATAACGTAAACTTTGGTTTAAGCACAGAATATAGCAATGATTACAATGCAGGCTCATTGGGCGGTCAGACTGAACTTCAAGCACACAATTTCAATGTAAGTGGGGCTTATAATTTTGGTAACGGCTTTAGCTTTGGTGCAGGCGTAAATGCAATTTATTCGAAAGCAGAAGTTCGTCGTACTTTAGGTGACTTGGGAACCTCTGCAGCTACTCAAGCCAGAACAGCAGCAACACGATATAGTGCAGCTGCGGCACAATATGAAGCGGCAGGTTTAACTACTCAAGCAGCTCAAGCCAGAGCAGCAGCAACACAATATAATGCAGCAGCTGCTTACTACTCAACATTAAGCAAAGAAACTGAAATTACTCGTATTACTGGTGATGAATGGTCTTTCGGTTGGAACGCTGGTGTAGCTTATGAGTTAAACGAAAACCACCGCTGGGGTTTAGCATACCACTCAGCTGTCGATGTAAAATTCAAAGGACATTACCGTAACGCACTTGCAGCAAACCTAGGTTCAGTATATGCAACCAATGGCGAAGAACGTGATGGTAAATTAACGCTTAACTTACCCGCTTACTGGGAGCTTTCAGGTTATCACAAATTAACCGATCGTTTTGCTGTACAATATAGCTGGAAACGTACTGAATGGTCACGCTTAAAAACACTAGATGCTTACAGTATGGATGACCAATACCACTACTTACACAAAAGAGAAGCCTTCCGCGATACTAACCGTTATGCACTTGGTGTCTCTTATGATGCAACACAAGATTTAACTTTACGTGCGGGCATTGCTTACGACCGTAGTGCAAGCGTAGAGCACCCATCGATCTCGATTCCAGATACAAACCGTATGTGGTACTCAGCGGGTGCAACTTATAAATTCACTCCGAATTTATCTACCGATGTTGGCTTTGCTTACTTACACGGAACAAGTTTCGGTTTCGGTGAAGATGGTGCTGCATTTAAAATCCGTGCAAATGGCTACCTTTACGGCTTAAACTTAAACTACAAATTCTAACTCAAACTTAGCATAGAATTACAAACCAAAGGCGTGTAAACTCTCTACACGCCTTTATTTTTGGATTTTGTATGACTATTTTTTACCAATATTACTCTTCCCCTGTTGGGAATTTATTGCTGCTCGCCAAAGAAAACGGATTAATCGCCATTGAATTTGATCAAGAGCAGCCCACCACTATACTAGATTCATTCAGCTTAGCCACAGAAGCAAGCGGTCAAGTTTTTGAGATTTTTTGCAAAACACGGGAAATTTTAGACCGCTATTTTCAAGGGGAAAAACTCGATTTCCAAAATTTGGATTTCTTAGCCCCGCAAGGCACGGATTTTCAAAAAAGCGTCTGGCAAATTTTACGCCAAATTCCTTATGGAGAAATGACAAGTTATGGCGAGATAGCCAAACAACTTGGCAAGCCAAATGCAATGCGTGCTGTTGGCGGTGCGGTTGGGCGTAATCCCATTTCCATTCTTATTCCTTGCCACCGCGTGTTAGGTAAAAACCAAAGCCTCACAGGCTTCGGCGGCGGATTACCCAACAAACGCTATTTACTACAGCTGGAAGGTATTGGCTACAAAGATCAGGGCGTGGAATTTGTGAATCCCAAAACGAAGCATTGGAAATAGCCTCTGTCATAAATAGCACAAATCATTTGTGTTATTTTTTCGTAATTTTTTCGCCATTTTTTATTAGCGGAACTTGACAAACCTCTCTTGTACTAGTTTAATAGTACAAAATTAAACAGGAAGGTTCCCTATGAACGTGCAAATACAACAAACCTCATTACCTTATTTTGCGGATACTACCGCAATGTATCACGCCCTTTGTGCCGATCGCTCACATACTCTTTTATTAGATTCCGCTGAAATCCAAAGCAAAAATAGCCTAAAAAGTTTGCTCTTTGCTCGCTCAGCGGTGCATATTTTTTGCGATGCTCAGAAAGTTACTTTTGAACCATTAACTGCAAATGGCAAAGCGGTTATTCCACATATTCAAGCTGCGTTAGAAAGTCTAAATCCTGCCCCCGTGTGCGATTTTTGTGCAGAATCTTACCGCTTGATCGCCGAATTCCCTGATATTCCAACCCATTTAGATGAAGACAGCAAACTTAAAACCAGCACGGTATTTGATGGCTTACGCGTAGTCAATCAGCTCTTCAAAAATGCGACTTCGCCCGTGTATTTAGGTGGTTTATTTAGCTACGATTTAGTTGCGAATTTCATTCCGATGGACGGCATTGAGCTTAAAGACGATGGCTTGCATTGCCCAGATTACAGTTTCTATCTTGCCGAGCAATTGGTTTTTATCGACCATCAAACGCAAACCTCAACGCTCAATACCTTCTGTTTTGAGCCAAAAGAGCAATCAACATTGAATCAACAAGCGGTAGAATTTTCTGAAAAATTAGCAAATACGCCCGCGGAATTGAGCTTACCAGTTCAAGCAGCCAGCACGGATGCGGTGGCGAATTTAGAAGATGAGCCATTTAAAGAGATTATTCGCAAACTAAAACACCACATTCACGTGGGCGATGTATTCCAAATCGTGCCTTCACGCCGTTTTAGCTTGCCTTGCCCGAATACGTTGTCAGCGTATCGTCAGCTTAAAATCAACAATCCAAGCCCGTATATGTTCTTTATGCAAGGCGAAAATTTCACGCTGTTTGGGGCTTCGCCTGAAAGTGCGTTGAAATATGCCGAGCACGATCGCCAGCTTGAAATCTATCCGATCGCAGGCTCTCGTCCTCGAGGGTTCGATGAGCACGGTAACATTGATTTAGAACTTGATTCTCGCCTTGAACTGGAACTACGTTTAGATAAAAAAGAACTTGCCGAACATTTAATGTTGGTGGATTTGGCTCGCAACGACGTGGCTCGCGTCAGTCAATCTGGCACACGTAAAGTGGTGGAATTGATGCAAATTGACCGCTACTCGCAAATTATGCACCTTGTTTCTCGTGTAGTCGGTAAACTTCGCCCTGATTTAGACGCATTGCACGCCTATCAAGCCTGTATGAATATGGGCACGCTCACAGGAGCACCGAAAATTAAAGCGATGCAACTGATTTACCAATTCGAACAGCAGAAACGCCATAGCTACGGTGGTGCAGTGGGTTATTTAACGTCTGAAGGCAATTTGGATACCTGTATCGTGATTCGTTCCGCTTTCGTACAAAATGGCACTGCCTACGTGCAAGCAGGTTGCGGCGAAGTGCTGGATTCTGATCCGCAACTAGAAGCGGATGAAACTCGCCACAAAGCCCGTGCAGTTTTAAAAGCTATTGCTCAAGTTAACCAAGTTCACTAGGAGGAAAAAATGGCTCATATTCTTTTTGTTGATAATTTCGATTCATTTACATACAACCTAGTTGATCAATTTCGCGAGCTTGGGCATCAAGTGACCATTTTCCGCAACGATTATCCGTTGGAGGATTTTATTCACAAAGCCCTTACTACCGAAAATGCTCTCGTGGCACTTTCGCCAGGGCCTGGTAATCCTGCAGAAGCGGGCAATTTATTGCCAATTATTACGCAACTCAAAGGCAAAGTGCCGATGATTGGCATCTGTTTAGGGCACCAAGCGATTATTGAGGCTTTAGGCGGAAAAGTGGTACATACAGGCACGGTGCTGCACGGCAAAGTGTCTAAAATCGAACACGATAATCAAGCGATGTTTGAAGGCATCAACAACCCAATGCCTGTTGCACGCTACCACTCTCTCATGGGTGATAACTTGCCTGAAGAACTAGAAGTAAACGCACGCTACGGCACGATTGTGATGGCAATTCGCCATAAAACGCTCCCCATCTGTGGCTTCCAATTCCACCCAGAATCGATTTTAACCGTAGAAGGCACGAAATTACTGAAACAATCTATTGAGTGGTTGTTGAGATAGCTATCATTTCCCTATTGTTAATATCATTTTGTAGGGGCGTGTTGTACACGCCCTGATATGCCATCGATATTAAAGGGCGTGTGCAACACGCCCCTACATTAGAGCAACACAGTTGCTAAATTAGAGCAATATATCTGACTAAAATAAGGCAAGGATCCCACTATGCAAACCGAACAACTTTTGGAAAAATTATTTAATAATCAACCGCTTGATAAAACTGAATCAACCTTTTTCTTTACCCAAGTAATGCAGGGCAAGGTTTCGAACGAACAACTTGCAGGGGCGTTGATTGCCTTAAAAATTCGTGGTGAAACAATTGATGAAATCTCAGGTGCAGTGACCGCAGCTCTTGAAAATGCGGCTCCATTTCCAACGCCTGATTATGCTTTTGCGGATATTGTCGGCACGGGCGGAGATGGTCAAAACACCATCAATATTTCAACGGCAAGTGCCATCGTATCTGCAACAATGGGCTATAAAGTGGCAAAACACGGCAGCCGTAGCGTTTCAAGTAAAACAGGGGCGAGCGATGTATTATCAGAATTGGGCATTAACATCCAAGTGCCCGCTGAAACAGCACGTAAAGCCTTAGATGAACTAGGTATCTGTTTCTTATTCGCCCCACTTTATCATTCGGGCTTTAAATATGCGATTCCCGTTCGCCAAGCTTTGAAAACACGCACACTGTTTAATATTTTAGGCCCTCTCGTCAATCCAGCTCACGCTAAACGCCAACTTCTCGGTGTTTACTCGCCTGAAATTTTGAAAATTTATGCGGAAACGGTGAAAGCGTTAAATCACGAACATACCATCGTGGTACACGGAGCAGGTTTAGATGAAGTTGCTATACACGGTGAAACGCAAGTGGCAGAAATTGAAAAAGGCGAAATCCGTTATTATTCTGTAACACCAGAAGATTTTGGCGTTGCCCGTCATCCAATTGAAGCCTTAAGAGGCGGAGAGCCAAAAGAGAATGCCGAAAAAATTCGAGCTTTATTGCAAGGCAAAGGGGACCCCGCCCATATTGATGCTGTGGCAGTAAATGTTGCAATGCTGATGAAAACATTTGGCGAACCCGATTTAAAAGCGAATACGGAGAAAGTAAAAGCTGTGCTTGCAACAGGAAAGACGTTTGAAACCTTAACGAAATTGGCACAATATTAATCTCACTTTGTATTTTAGCCACTTATTGGAAAAGCAATAAGTGGCTATTTTTTATGGTAAAATGGTCACTTTCACGGAGGCAAATTTGAAGAAAAGCATTTACGACACCCCTATCTTTTTTAAACGCTACAAACAGCTTCGCCACAATCCTATCAGTATGAATGAAGTAGTGGAAAAACCGACGATGTTTGCGATGTTGCCCGCCCTGAAAGACAAAAAAATCCTCGATCTTGGTTGCGGAATGGGCGAGCATCTTGCCTATTATTTAGCACAAGGTGCAAGCAAAGTTGTGGGGCTCGATTTATCAGAGTTGATGCTTAAACAAGCGGAAGAAATGCTTTCTCAGCAATGGCAAAAGGGGCAAGATTTCGCACTTTATTGCTCACCGATGGAAGCTCTTGATCAAGTTCCTGAAAGTGGCTTTGATCTGGTCGTTAGTTCGTTCGCTTTTCACTACATCGAAGATTTTAACGACTTACTTGCAAAAATTTCCGCAAAAATGACCGCTTGTGGCACGCTAGTTTTCTCACAAGAACATCCGATTGTAACCTGCTATCGTGAAGGTTATCGTTGGGAAAAAAACGAACAAAAACAGCAGGTTGCCTATCGCTTAAATTATTATCGCGATGAGGGCGAACGCAGCCGTAATTGGTTTCAACAAGGCTTCAAAACTTACCACCGCACAATGGCAACGATTTTAAATCAGCTCATTCAAGCAGGCTTTGAAATTATCCAAGTGGAAGAACCGATGCTTGCCGATCAGCCAGAATGGCATAACGAATTTAAAGATTTACAACACCGCCCACCGCTGCTGTTTGTGAAAGCGGTGAAAAAATAAAATGATTTTACAAGGCATTAAGAGATTATAGGCTATAATGTTGCGATTTACTTTTAAATAACTGAATAAAAATGGAACAAAAATCCCCTTTAATTGCTCTTGTCGCAGGCGAGGTATCGGGCGATATTTTAGGTGCGGGCTTAATCAATGCCCTGAAATTACATTATCCTAACGCTCGCTTTATTGGTGTCGCAGGCGAGCAGATGAAAAAAGCAGGCTGTGAAACACTGTTTGATATGGAAGAACTGTCAGTCATGGGCTTAGCCGAAGTGTTAAAGCATTTGCCTCGTTTACTCAAACATCGTAAGCAAGTGATTGAGACGATGCTTGAACTAAAACCAGATGTCTTTATTGGCATTGACGCCCCTGATTTTAATCTCACGGTAGAGGAAAAACTGAAAGCAAAAGGCATTAAAACGATTCACTATGTAAGCCCTTCGGTGTGGGCGTGGCGACAAAATCGAGTACATAAAATCAAGCGTGCCACCGATTTAGTACTCGCATTTTTACCCTTCGAAAAAGCTTTTTATGACAAATTCGACACGCCTTGTCGTTTTATTGGGCATACCATGGCGGACGCAATCGCATTAAAGCCAAACCGTTTAGAAGCCTGTGAAAAGTTAGGTTTAGATGAAACCAAGCGTTATGTGGCAATTTTAATGGGCAGCCGTGGCAGTGAAATTCAATTTCTTGCCGACCCCTTTTTAAAAACCGCACAAATTTTAAAAGAAAAGCATCCTGATCTTGAATTTCTTGTGCCGATGGTTAATGAAAAACGCACCGTACAATTAACAGAAATCAAGGCAAAAATTGCCCCTGAGCTAGAATTACATATTTTGCAAGGCAACGCCCGCCAAGCAATGATTGCGGCAGAATGTACTCTGCTCGCTTCTGGCACAGCAGCCCTTGAAGCGATGCTCTGTAAATCGCCAATGGTCGTAGGCTATAAAATGAAGCCGCTGACTTATTGGTTGGCGAAAAAATTGGTAAAAACCGATTACATCTCTTTGCCAAATTTACTCGCAAATGAACCGCTTGTGCCTGAGTTAATTCAAGAGGAATGTAATCCTGATAATCTTGCGTGGTCGCTGAATCATTATTTAAGCGATGATATGGAAAGTCAAAAACAGAAAAATGAACTTAAACACCGTTTTACAGACTTACATAAACTCATTCAATGCGATGCCGATGCTCAAGCTGCCCAAGCTGTTGTAGATCTATTAAACAGCTCGCAAGCGGTGGAAAATCACTAAAAATTTACAAAAAGAGGAAATCTTATCAATGTGGAAAGACATTTTACTTAATTATGGTGTGTTCTTACTCGAACTTATTACGATCTTCGGCGTTGTTGCTGTGATCGTGTTAATTATCGTAGAATCTAAAAAACAGCCTGAAAACGGCTCAATTGTACTAACGGATTTTTCAGAAAAATACAAAGAAGAGAAACAAGGGCTTGAAGAGTTCTTTTTAACGCCAGCAGAAGCGAAACAAAAAGCTAAAGAAGAGAAAAAAGAGGCAAAAGCGAAAGCCAAGGCGGAAAAAAAACGCTTAAAATCGGGCGAGAAAAAGCATGAAGAAGAGAAAAAATCTCGCTTGTTTGTGTTAGATTTTAATGGTGATGTACACGCTCACGCAGTCAGTGCTTTACGCCGTGAAATTACCGCTGTGCTTTCCATTGCTAAACCTGAAGATGAAGTCTTGCTTAAATTAGAAAGCCCTGGTGGGGTGGTGCACGGCTATGGTTTAGCGGCTTCACAGTTACAACGCTTGCGTGATCACAATATTCCGCTTACGGTTGCAGTGGATAAAGTGGCAGCAAGTGGCGGTTATATGATGGCGTGTGTGGCGAATAAAATTGTCTCAGCCCCTTTTGCGATCATTGGTTCGGTAGGCGTAGTGGCGGAAGTACCAAATATTCATCGTTTATTGAAGAAATATGAAGTGGATGTAGACGTAATGACCGCTGGAGAGTTCAAACGTACCGTGACTTTTATGGGTGAAAACACTGAAAAAGGCAAACAAAAATTCCAACAAGAATTGGAAGAAACTCACGAATTATTCAAACAATTTGTGCGTGATAACCGCCCTCAATTAGACATCGAAAAAATTGCCACTGGGGAACATTGGTTCGGTAAACAAGCTCTTGAGCTGAAGTTGGTGGATGAAATTTCAACCAGCGATGAATTGCTTACTCAAGCGGTTGAAAATAAAGAAATTATTGAAATTAAATATAAAGAGAAGAAAAATCTCACTAAGCGAATCGGATTGCAATTGGAAGAATCCGTGAGCAATTTAGTCAGCAAACTCGTGCATAAACGTGTGGATATGATGTAACATCAAGTATCTTGATAAAGTAAAAGACAGGTAGCACCTGTCTTTTTTACAATCAAAATAGTTTTTTTACTCCCTCGGCAACCACACCTCCACCAATAACCCCGTCTCAAATTTCTCACTTTCTTTTAACGCGATCGTGCCACCGTAATGTTTTACAATTTCGGAAGCGATTGCCAAGCCAAGTCCTGAGCCTTGTTGTTCGGAGCCTAAAATGCGATAGAATGGATCTAACACGCGTTGGCGTTCATCTGCGGGAATGCCGTTGCCGTTGTCTTCCACTTGCAGGGTGATGCCGCCTTCGGTTGGTTGCACACGGAGATCGATTTGGCTGCCGTTCGGGGTGTAGCGAATGGCGTTGTCGGTGAGAGCTTTGATGAGAAGATAGAGATCTGTTTCATTGCCGTAAAAATTGACCGCTTGTTCGCCGTTTATGCCTAAATCTACGCCTAAATCCTGATCTTTTTCTAACGCAAGGGGCAAGAGATCTTCGATAACGTGGCGAAAAACGGCTTGCACGTCTAGCTCGGCATAAGGTTTTTCTCCTTGATTTTGCAGGCGAGCGAGGGAAAGCAGTTGTTCCAACAAATGACGGCTACGCTGAATGCCTTGTTTGAGCGTGGCGATTTGTGTTTTCGCCTCCGTTGGCAAATCTTGGGCGGCGAGCTGTTCCACCTGTAAAGAAAGGGCGGTCATCGGGCTGCGTAATTCGTGAGAGGCATCGGCGATAAAGCGTTTTTGTTGCTGAATAAAGCCGTGGGTTCGCCCTAACAAGCGGTTGATTTCCACCACAAATCCGCGAATTTCGCTGGGGATTTTATCCGTCGGCAAGGGCTGCAAATTTTGCTCGTGGCGAAGCTCCACTTTTTTTGACAAACGTTGCACAGGCTTCATCGCCAATCGCACCATCACGATGGTGAGCAGAATCACCAACGGCAGCAACACCAGCAGCGGCAACACGCTCGACCACGCGTTGCGATACGCCAAATCTTCACGGTAGCTGTTATCTTGAATCACGATAATCCGCCCCTCGGGGGTGTGGCGAACGTAAGTGCGGTACATTTGCGGGGCGTTTTTGTCGTGGCGATGGGGCAACATTTCTTGCGGCATATTTTCCGCCAGCATTTTGCGGTATTTTTTGCCATCTTTTTTCAAATTGTGAAACCCTTCGGGCATCTGATCTGGGAAATCATTGGCAGGGTCATTTGGGCGATTGTGATCAAAATAAACCCGCACCCGTCCATCAAGCATTTTCGGCGGCAAAAGTGCGGTCGGATTTTCCGCCAAATTGACCGAGCCAGAAAAACGTTCCAACATTTCATCTTGCAGCTTGTTGGTTTCGCGATAAGTGTTGTAAAACGCCACGCCCCCCGCACTTGCCGCCACAAGGGTAAATAAGACGGTGAACGCCAGCGTTAAACGAAGTTGAAGAGAGTTTTTCATTTTGATTCCTGATTATTTTGCCACCAACCAACCCACGCCACGCACGTTTTTAATATGCTCTTTGCCGATTTTTTTCCGCAGGCTGTGAATGAGAAAATCAATGGCGTTGCTTTCCACTTCATCGCCCCACGCGTAAATTTTGTCTTCCAATTCGGCACGGGAATGGATAATCCCTGGGCGGCTCATAAGGGCTTGCAGAATCGCAAATTCTTTGTTGCTTAAAATAATCGGTTCGGGCTGATCGGCGATGGCAACTTGATAATTGCTCGGGTTGAGCGTGAGCAGTCCATTGGTGAGCAACGGCGTGCTTTGTCCGCTTTGGCGACGTAACACGGCACGAATGCGGGCAAGCAATTCGGCGAGATCGAAAGGCTTGATGATGTAATCGTCCGCCCCGCCGTCCAAGCCCGCCAAGCGGCTATCCAAATCATCGCGGGCGGTGACAATCAACACTGGTGTGTGATTTTTGCTTTGTCGCAAATGTCGCAACACCTGCAAGCCGTCTTGCCCAGGCAAGCCCAAATCGAGCAAGACCAAATCATAAGACTGGGCGGCAAGGGCTTGTTCCGCTGTGTTACCGTTGTTTACCCAATCCACCGCATAACGAGCGGTTTTCAAGCTTTCTGAAACGGCGTTGGCGATCATCTGATCGTCTTCCACTAATAAAATTCGCATAGGTTTTCCGCTGAAAAATAATGTGCATCATACCGAAAATTCGGCAAAGAAAAACCGCACTTTACGAAAAAGTGCGGTTAATTTAGGGTTAGTTTATTGAAGTTGGGGCTTCAGGTTGGAAACCGCCTTTAAACTCGCCATCGTGTGGCTTGCCTTTGCCGTGTTTCTCGTCGTGTTTACCCTTTCCGTGCTTGTGTTCGCCTTTATGTTTCGGCATATCCACAATCTGACCGTTTTCTGCATTCACCGCCACGAAGAACATTTGATCTTTCGTCACGGTTTCGATGGTGTAGAAGCCTTGACCATCACGGAATTTTAAATCTGCTTCCGCTACTTTACCGCCTGTTTTGTCGGTCGCAATTTTCATTGCTTGCTCGAACGAAATTTTCGGTGCGGCTTGCTCTGGACGAACTTTTACCTCTTTCGGGGTTTTGCTATCTGTTCCTAAAATTTCACCGCTTGCAGCATCCACGTCCACTTTGTGGTGCTGATTATTGCCGAACAAATCCACCTCGAAATAATCTTTTCCGTATTTGTTGTGGCGGAATTCCACCTCTTTCACCTTCGCTTCCGCCCCAATTTTGCTTTGTGCGGTATTCACGGCTTGGCTTGCGGTGATTTGGCTTTTCGCCAACGCTTCTTGTGCTTCTGGCGGAATCGCTTGAGCGATATTCACCACACCGAATGCCATCACACCTGCCAATAAAGTAGCTAATAACGTTTTGTTTGCTTTTTTCATGGGTTTCTCCTTGTTTGAGATTGTGAACTGTGAGCAGCCACGCTGCCTTTCGATGAGGTGCATTCTAAAGGGGGAAAATTAGGGAAAAATTAGGAAATAAAAAAAATTTTTGTAAAATGTGTGGATTTGGAAAATCCACACCTAAGTTAAAGAAAATTACAATGCTTATGAAAAACCTTCAGTTTATCATTTACTTCTTATTTGCAAGATACAACCCAAAGAGAACCACAAACATACTAATTATTTCTAGGCTAGAAAGTGATTCTCCAAAAATGATATATGCATATAATGCAGAAATAATAGGTTGTGTAAGAACTAAAAGAGAGGCGTAACTAGCTTTAATTTTTCCTAAACAATAACTGAATCCCCCTTGCCCTAAAATTTGTGAAAGTAGTGCCAATCCTAATAATGGGTAAAAGTCCGCAAATGTAATAGGTATATATGCACCTTCTATTATCAAACCAACAGGTAATAATGTGATTAAACAGCCGATGCTCGCATATGCCATAATATGAATTGTAGAGAGTTTATTTCTTAATTTATAAACAGTAACTAAAAATAGCCCATAAAATACAGAGGTCGATAACGCTAATAAGTCTCCTTTAAAATTTTGAATCGTTGGAGAGATTTTTCCTTGCATTAACATTATTAAACCAAATAGAATAACTACAGCACCTAATATAAATTTATTATTTATTTTCTCCTTATAAAGAAAATAAGAGATAGGTACTACTGTAAAAGGGACCAGATTAGCTAATAAATTAGCATTAGCAACAGTTGTATAACTAAATGAAATATTCCAAAGAATAAGATCTAATGCAAGAAAGAATCCAACTAATATTGAAATTAGCTTTTCTTTATTGGATATCTCTACAGTTCTAGATGAGTATTTAAGTAATATAAAGAAAATTGGTAATGAAAAAAGTACTCTGTACATTCCTGTTGTGATTGGTGGAAATTGACTTAGTTTTACAAAAATTCCTCCTAGTGCTAAGCAGCAAATAGATAAGATTACAAAAATAAAATAACGGTTCATTTTATACTCCTAATAATTTGGTGTTTGGTTTTTACAGTAACGGTATGATCAACACCAGTAGTATGCTCGAAAGTATTATGTTTGCACCATATTGTTTAAGTGTTTCTATCTTTTCTTTACTAAAATTATCTGGTATTACTAATGTCAATTTATACCCTCTAATTGCCGCCATAGTGGCTAATCCCATTCCTGTATTACCTCCTGTAGCTTCTAACAAATGTGTATTTTTTGATATCAAATTTTTACGTTCTGCTGAAATGATCATGTGATTAGCCACTCGTGATTTTATACTTCCAGCAGGATTAAACTCTTCTAATTTAATAACGTATACATTAGCGTATTTGTTTCCAAAAAAGTTTTTAATTTTCACGAGTGGGGTGTTCCCCATATATTCATTAAGTGTATGCATATAGACTCCTTACTTATAGGTTTTAAACGTCTTTACTATAAACAACATATCCAATACACTACCTATTCAATTTTAAGTTTTTATAAATTACCGTATTGGTAAAACTCCTATACAGTTTGGTAAATTGCTATGGAAAAGACAACAAAAGTACAGCAGGTTTGCGACTATATTCTTTCGCAAATTGAACGAAAAATTTATTTACCACATCATAGAATCCCCTCTATTCGAGCATTAGCTAAAAAACTAGGCTTTTCTACATTCACTATATCTCAAGCTTATGAACAACTTGTATCAATGGGATATTTAGTTTCCCATATTGGATCTGGATATTTTGTTTGTGAAAATAAAGTTAAAAATGAAGAATTTGATATATCTCCAGCTTTAGTAAAAAATGTATTAGATACTGGTTGGTTGATGAGCCATTTATTTAGTGAGCTTCCTGTCAATAAAGCGTCGGGAAGTGGATTATTACCAGATGATTGGTTAATTGCTCCTAAGATTATTGCTAATGCGATTAGAAAATCAGCTAAAGAGGCTGGTGAATTTATTTACTCATATGGGCATATTCAAGGTTATTATCCCTTGAGAGAATTGTTTACTAAGCAAATTGATCACTTAGGAATCAAAGTTAGCCCTCATGTTGTAATGACAATGCCTGGGGTATCTTCTGCTATTCAAACTGTATTACGTTGTATAACTCAAGAACAAGATTATGTTATTGTAGATGATCCAAGTTGGTTTTGGCTGTTAGGCTGTTTACACCAATTAAAACTGAATATTCTTAGTGTACCTCGTAATGAAAATGGTCCAGATATTGTTGTTTTAGAAGAACTACTTAAAGAATACAAACCTAAAATTTATATTACGAATAGCATTCTTAACAATCCTAATTCGTATAATATTTCCCCTTCTATAATGTATAAAGTACTTAATTTAATAGATAAATATGATGCTTATTTATTAGAAGATGATGTTTATAGCCATTTAGATATAAATAATAAATTTTTACTCTATGCTTCATTAGATCAATTAGAAAGAGTATTTTACGTTACAGGCGTATCTAAAACATTAGGTGCAAATTGGCGAGTTGGTTTTTTATGTGCACCTAAACATTTTTTAGAAGCAATGTTACGACAAAAAATGCTTTCTAATATGACAAGTGCTGAATTAACCGAACGGTGTGTCTATAAAATATGGTTAGATCCCCACTATTATAGACATCTAGAAGATATGAAACAAAGACTTGTTAAAAAACATGAACAACTAAAATCTGCTTTACAAAAAATTGGTCTTGATTATCCAGAAGCTACAAATAAAGGGATTTTCATTTGGTTAGATACCAAACTAGATACCACAAAAATGGCTATTGAAGCGAGAGAGGAAGGTTTTTTACTTGCACCTGGATATCTTTTCTCTCAACATAGTGATTTTTCAACTTATTTAAGATTAAATGTGACTAGAACAGATATTGAATTTATTGAATGGTTAGATAAATATAGACAAAAGTATATCTAATAGCAAAAAAGACAGGCAAAACCTGTCTTTTTTTCGTGTTGAAATAATTACGCTTTCACTGCCTTGCCAATATCCGCCGCAATCATTTTCGGGGCAAATTCGCGGATTTCATATTCGGCTAAATTTGGGTAGTAGCAATCTTCTTCCAAGATTTTTTGTAATTCTTCGCGGCTTTCTGTTTCCGCAAAAATCACGCCTGAATGGGCATCGGTGTCGATGTAAGGCCCGAGCATTAAGAATTTGCCTGCTTGGAAGTACTTTTTGAACCATTCAACGTGGATTGGGAAAAGTTCGTTGTGTTGTACTTCGGTGAGGTTTGGGTTTACGGTGATGTTTACGATATACATTGTTTTTCCTTGTAGGGTGCAACTTGTTGCACCGTGTTGATTTTATTAGGGATTTTTAATGGTGCATCAAGATGCACCCTACTTATTTTTACGCCACTGCCTTCTCAATCTCCGCCACTAAACGTGTAGCGTGATCTTGTGCCATTGCTTTTTGTTCAGCGATTTTTGCTTCATCACGACCAACGTAGCTCACGCCACAAGTAATCACAGGTGATAAGTATTCCAAACCACACAATGTTGCGAAGGTTTCAAATTGTGGCAGGTAATCTTCCACGGTGTGTTTAAAGAAACCGTCTTTTTGATAGATTTCAGCTGGTGCGCCTGTGGTGGTGGAGATGATTACTTTTTTACCGCCGATTTTTGCTGTTGAACCGTGTGCGAAGCCGTGAACGAACACTTTGTCGATCCACAATTTCATCAAGCCTGGCACGGAATACCAAGAGAACGGGAATTGGAACACAATCACGTCGGCTTCTAAAATGGCGGATTGTTCTGCTTCAATATCAAATTGATAGGTTGGATAAAGGCTGTCTAAACGGCGGATTTTTGCATTTGGTAAGGCTTTTTCGACCGCTTCTAAAATTTCTACGTTCGCAACGGAAGTGTTTAAATCGGGGTGACCTGAAACGATAAGTACGTTTTTCATTGTGTTTTCCTTCTTGTTAATCAAGGTTGATTCGTCATTTGATGTTGCACATTATACGCATAAATTTTATGATGACTAGATAGGTAAAAACTAAGGGGCTGTACTAGATAACGAAATAAAATCCCATTTGAGTTAGAATACTTCA
>CAUUKJ010000003.1:0-129065 GCA_963545995.1 uncultured Haemophilus sp. | reverse complement strand
GTTTATGTTGTTTATGCTGACTTAAACGACTTTTTCTCATTGAAGTATTCTAACTTAAATGGGATTTTATTTCGTTATCTAGTACAGCCCCTTTTATAAAAACTGGGCATACACTATAGCTCCCTTTTTCATTTCGCAGTGCTATAATAATCGCTTGATTCAAATTGCCTCCTTAACAGTTGTAGCTCCCTTTTTCATTTCGCAGTGCTATAATCTGAATAATCTGATGAACGCTCATTTTTATGTTGTAGCTCCCTTTTTCATTTCGCAGTGCTATAATTTTACGCGATTTTCTCGCCATTACAATACCAGTTGTAGCTCCCTTTTTCATTTCGCAGTGCTATAATTTGAATTTTTTATGGCAACCTCATTCTAGGTGTTGTAGCTCCCTTTTTCATTTCGCAGTGCTATAATTACTTCTTCATTTGTATCTAAACGAATACCGTTGTAGCTCCCTTTTTCATTTCGCAGTGCTATAATCTACGGGTCGGAGCTACGCCCTCCCCTCCGGTTGTAGCTCCCTTTTTCATTTCGCAGTGCTATAATATTTTGACAAAATAGGGGTTATTTATGGAAGTTGTAGCTCCCTTTTTCATTTCGCAGTGCTATAATTCTATGATCTGTTATGATTAACTACTTTTTAGTTGTAGCTCCCTTTTTCATTTCGCAGTGCTATAATTCTATTATACTTTGTAAGTTATTGATTTTAGTTGTAGCTCCCTTTTTCATTTCGCAGTGCTATAATTTTAAGGCTTGCGATATACTCTGCCCAACTGTTGTAGCTCCCTTTTTCATTTCGCAGTGCTATAATATGATGAAGATAACTGAATTTAAGACATCAGTTGTAGCTCCCTTTTTCATTTCGCAGTGCTATAATCTTTTGGCAGAGCGAACCGAGATTGAAGAAGTTGTAGCTCCCTTTTTCATTTCGCAGTGCTATAATTTTAGTAACAAGCGATTTTGCTATTGCTTGGTTGTAGCTCCCTTTTTCATTTCGCAGTGCTATAATTAAAAAGTAATCAATCATAACAGAATATAGGTTGTAGCTCCCTTTTTCATTTCGCAGTGCTATAATAAGAAAGAATAGGAAGAAAAGAGGAAATAGGTTGTAGCTCCCTTTTTCATTTCGCAGTGCTATAATGATCTTTTGATTATTAAAATAGAAATATTTGTTGTAGCTCCCTTTTTCATTTCGCAGTGCTATAATATCGTGCCTGCATTGTGTCAGCTCAACTACGTTGTAGCTCCCTTTTTCATTTCGCAGTGCTATAATACCCTGTAAGAAATATCCTACGCCCAACAGGTTGTAGCTCCCTTTTTCATTTCGCAGTGCTATAATGTATCCATTCTCCGCTCGGTAATTTGTGGAGTTGTAGCTCCCTTTTTCATTTCGCAGTGCTATAATACGACCAAGGCGATACTCACTCCGCGACAGGTTGTAGCTCCCTTTTTCATTTCGCAGTGCTATAATATCATCTATTGGAACACGCAAACAAAGTCGGTTGTAGCTCCCTTTTTCATTTCGCAGTGCTATAATACTTTTGCGAAAGAGTGTGAAGACTTGAGCGTTGTAGCTCCCTTTTTCATTTCGCAGTGCTATAATAATTTCTAACACTCAACCAACTACTTAAAAGTTGTAGCTCCCTTTTTCATTTCGCAGTGCTATAATAAGACTAATTAAATGATAACCCTCCACACGGTTGTAGCTCCCTTTTTCATTTCGCAGTGCTATAATGTTTTGCTTCGCCACCTGCAACGAAATGAAGTTGTAGCTCCCTTTTTCATTTCGCAGTGCTATAATTAGCCATCCCCCCGACTGGTAATTTGTGAAGTTGTAGCTCCCTTTTTCATTTCGCAGTGCTATAATTGCTTACCTAAAAACTATGGGAATCACGGGGTTGTAGCTCCCTTTTTCATTTCGCAGTGCTATAATACAGGTGCAATAGTTTTCACTTTAGATATAGTTGTAGCTCCCTTTTTCATTTCGCAGTGCTATAATGTTTTGCTTCAGCACCACTAGCAATGTGAAGTTGTAGCTCCCTTTTTCATTTCGCAGTGCTATAATTGGTTTATCGCTAAAGACGTATGTGATGCTGTTGTAGCTCCCTTTTTCATTTCGCAGTGCTATAATTGCGTATTTTACACTATTGTGTGTTATTGTCGTTGTAGCTCCCTTTTTCATTTCGCAGTGCTATAATTAAAATCAACTCTTCTATGCTTTCTGAGTGTGTTGTAGCTCCCTTTTTCATTTCGCAGTGCTATAATTAAATTTTTGAAAAGAAAGTAAGAAATTCAAGTTGTAGCTCCCTTTTTCATTTCGCAGTGCTATAATTAGCTGCTGCCTAAAAATAACGCCCTAAAAGTTGTAGCTCCCTTTTTCATTTCGCAGTGCTATAATTTTGCTATACTTATCGCAGTTAAACGCAATGTTGTAGCTCCCTTTTTCATTTCGCAGTGCTATAATTTACACGTGGGATTATTCTATTAGTTAATGGTTGTAGCTCCCTTTTTCATTTCGCAGTGCTATAATAAGGGCGAGCCATTCCCGACGATGTTTTTCGTTGTAGCTCCCTTTTTCATTTCGCAGTGCTATAATAGTGTTCGCCATCAAATCGCATCTGTATTGGTTGTAGCTCCCTTTTTCATTTCGCAGTGCTATAATGGCAAGGCTTTTTATGTTGATTATCTAGTGGTTGTAGCTCCCTTTTTCATTTCGCAGTGCTATAATTCAAAATCTCTATGAGCCTCTAGGCTTTCAGTTGTAGCTCCCTTTTTCATTTCGCAGTGCTATAATAGGGATGCACAAAAGCCCCGTACCGCAAGGTTTCGGGGCTTTTTTATCAATTAAAAAATCGCTTTAAAACAGCAATAATTGGTCTGAATTGACCTTTTTTTCTTGCAACTTTTTCTCACCGACAAGGATTTCCATGCTCGCAAATTGTTTTTCGGTAATGGCTAAACAACGAATAGAACCTTCTTCTGGCAAATGGGTTACCAATCTTTTATGATGTTTTTCCATTGCATCTCGCCCACGAATAATTCGGGTATAAATCGATAATTGCAGCATTTGATAACCATCTTTTAATAAAAATTGACGAAATTGGTTTGCTGCACGCATTTTTGCCTTGGTAGTTACTGGCAAATCAAATAATACAATCATACGCATAAAAACATTCTCACTCATATTGATGCTCCTGAAGTTTGCTGATTTCAGGCAAAATTAACGACGTTGCATTTTTCTGACTTAATGCCGTTTGAAAAGAAGCAATACATCGCTCAATCGCGGTTAAGGCATTTACTTTTTCTTGCTTCACCAACATTTGATAATTTAATACCTTCACCAACTGTTGTTTGACGGCTGGTGTCAAATTTAGCGTTAATTTTTTGTCTTGCATTAATTGCCAAACCAGCAAATCAACCAACGGGCGGAAAGGCTCAATAAAATCATCTGCTAAATTAAATGCATTCAGTTCGTTATGATGAAATAAGCCAAGTTGCGGCAGCCAGCCATAAAGCACCAAACCACGAGCAACGGCAGAACGCATCACGGTGTAAGCATAATTAAGATAAGCGTTGATGGCATTTTCATCTTCCTGACGTTTAAACCCTGTTCCAAATAAAGCAGGAAAATAAATCTGTGCACTTTGTGCTTCCATATTCTCTTTATCTCCCGATTTCACGCGCTCCGCCATATTTAACAAGCGGTCTGATTTTTCCTTTTGATTACAAATTTCCAGCACTTTCGCTTGATTACGAATTTTCTGTTGAACAATGCGCTGCCAAAGCTGTTTTTGCAGAGGAAGAGAGATTTCAAGTTGTAATTTGAGTGTTTTGAGCTGACGATAATATTGATTAAACGGTAACCACTGCCCGCAAGGGATAAATTGTTCATCACAACTTAAGAGTGTAATGCCGTGTAACCCAAAAGCTGATAATAGCGGAATAGTAATGACCGTTTCACGGCTTTCAACCACCACAATGGCAATATCTTCCAAAGGAACGGTAAATTCATTCCCTTCTTGTTGAATCAACATCTGTTGTTTCTGCAAAGAAAGTTTTCCGCCTTTGCTAATTAAAATACTTCTCCATGTCATACAAACTCCTATAAAAAATCCCCACACGCAGAACGTGTAGGGATTGGTTTTATTAACGAACAGGTTGACGTTTACTTGGTTTACATAAACGAATGTTTTTGCCTAGTTCATCGACTTGGTATTTTTCAAATGAAAGGGCTAGTTTAATGCCAACACTTTGATGAATACCATCTTTCGCTTTTGTTTTTTCTAAATCGTGCTCTTTAATATCAATATTTCCTGTTGCTCGGTTAAGCCCGTTAAAATATCCAAAAATCGTTTTTTTCTTTGTGACTAATTTCACTAAATCATTCTGGTGTAATGAGAATTGGAAAATGGCAGTTTCATCCATTACTTCCCAATCATCTTCATCCTTTCCTTGTGTTGCTGCTTTATTCGGCAAAATCCCTTTCGCAACTTGCCAAGTATAAATCGGCACAAGGAAGTATTTTCCACCTTTGACAAAAACATCAACGCGTACCATTGAAGCATTATCTGCTACGCCATTACCATCACGCACTAATACGCCTGATTTCTGAACTTGTTCGACTCGAACGGCTTTGACTACCGCCCCGCCTTTTTTCACAAAAGGCTCCGCAAAGGCTTTTACAGGATCATTATTAAATTGTTCCAAACGAGTTTTTAACGCCTCATAAAATGCTTTTTCACGTTCACGGTTTACCATTCTTTCTAAATCAGCTAGTTTTAACTGTGTTAATGGTACTTTGAGTACGCTCACGCCTTCTTCCAATCGTTTTGCCGATTTAATCGTTTCCTTATGCCCTTGCCCTGTCATTTTTCGTGTTGGCATTCGAGAAACAAAAAGCGGTTGTACAAATTCGTGATTCGCTTCAGGGCGATCAGGCAAGCGATTTTCTAGCTCTAATTTTGGATTCTCACTAAAAATACGAATTTCTACATCTTGATTGAAAAACGCCCAAGGCTTAGGGAAATGTAATGGAATAATCTCACCAGTTTCGTAATCAATCCGTTCTCCAGTAAATACATTGCCCGCTTCATAACGCACAAATCGAGTGATTTTTTGCTGCATTGCCACTGTTGAACACGCCACAACCACAGCATCTAATGCGTGATGGCGATCATTATCTTCGCGCGATTTTGCCAATCCCCAACGACTACGCAACAGTGCTGTAATCTGCCCGTTTGAAGCAAAAACTTTGCGATCCCCTTTGCCTGTTAAGCACATATTTTCTTCAATAAATTTGCACAGGAAACGTGCAATATAGCGGGTATCGTTTAAATTACGCTCAATAAAACCTTTTTCGTCAAGCTTTTGGCTCAAAATTCGTTGCTTTTTAGCATAAGAAAATAAGCTTGTTTCGACTCGTGCTTTGAAAGCTCGCCAACGTTCACTATTATTTTTTCCATCTAGCCATTCAAAGGGCGTTAGGTTACCTTTGTTTTGGTTTTCATTGGCTAATACCAACACTTTATTATTAAAGCTGTCGTCCCAAGTGCGAGAAAATGGCAACGCGTGATCCACTTCCACATAGCCTTTTTCCAATAAGCGATGAAGTTCCAAAGATTTGCCTGAATATAAACATTTCGCTTGCTGTTGCTCATACAAACGCACTTTCAAAATATCTTTGGCTTTTGGTTCACCGACAAAGTCAGGGAATAATTCTTTGAGTTTTTTGACCGCACTTTCTCGCTGTTTGCAATTTTCTTCTTGACGTTTTTCAAGATCACGACGATCTTTAAACGATTTACCCACTTCTCTCCCTGTTTCAATATGAATGCGAGCAGGCGAACCATATAATCGCACCACACCATTAATCACTTTTCGAGCTTGGGTAAGCGTACGTAACACCACAGGATTACGAATTTCATCAGCTGGAATTTGCGGTAACAAGCGGTGATTTTCTGCTGATTTTTTACCATAATGATCGCCATAAACAGCCGCACAAGCTTCATCGTAACGTTGCCCTTGTAGCATAAATGGTAAAATTTTGTACAATACTTTCAAAGAAAGTTGAATAAATTTATCAAAATTCAGATTTTCAAGCAGTGCATTTAATACAGGCTGCAACAACTTACCGTCTAAATAACGGCTAATATCTTCGTCCGTTTTATAGAGTGAAAACGCTGTACCAATTTCATCTAATAATGCTGTATCGGTTTTTAGCTCATTCCACTCAGATTTCAAATCTTGGCTTTCTAAAGCTTTGCGAATTTGATGATATGCTTTCATTTCCATTAATGTGGTTTTGCTTTCAACGGCTTTTTTATCTTCTCCCATATAACGCAAGCCTTTGAAAATCGCTTCATCGGATAGCCCTAAAATTGTTCTCACTTGGGCATAAGTTAATTTCGCTTTTTCGTAAGGTTGATCAATCAACGCGAAACGTTCATCATCATTTAATGCACGTTCAAGCCCATTTTCTTGAATGCGTAAGTTATTGAGTTTAGTCAGCCAAACAAAACGTTCAGCCGAGTAACTGTTTTTCGCTGCTTTATATTCTTCAGGTTCAAAGGTACATTTACCGAGCATTTTTAAAATTTGCTCGCCTGATAACGCGGGCTTTTGCCACATTAAAAGAGCGGTCAAATTTTCTAATAATTTTGCAGATGTAAACGGATTACCTAATGTTTGCTGACGAGCAAAAAGTAATTCAAGCTCTACCAAGAGATCTAAGCGATTAAAGGTGTGCGTATAAGCGCCTCGTTGATTACGAATATGCCCTTCTTCCGCTTCAAATTTTTTTACGGCAAGTTCAGCAGGCGTGCGATAAATGTCAGATTGTAACAACTGGTGGTTTGCTGCGACGCCACTTAATAATGCACCAAGTTCCTTGTTATCACTTTTGCTTTCATTTTTGCGTTGTGAGAGATAGCCGCGATGTTTGATTAAGTGCAACAACACCGCTGCCCATTCTTGGCGATTTAATTGGCGATCTAAACCTTCCACACGCAACTGCCAAACTTGATGTGGAAGTTTTTCCTCCGTTGAAAGTAGCAAGCTTTCTGTTTTTAAAAGACGTTTAGCTTTCTTTAAACGAGAAGATCGACGTTGCACTAATCGACGAGCCGAGCGAGCCAATCGACGAGAAAGTGCTAAACTTTCGCCTGTTTTCGCCACTTCCGCTGTCTCAAAAGTGCGCACGCCCACATCGATTAAACGCATTGGGTTTTCTTGTTCATCAATCTCAACAACAGACCAACCAACTGATGCGATACCTAAATCCAATCCTAATACATAGCGTAGTGTTGTTTGCATAATTTATTCCTTATGTAAATGGTCATAATGTAATTGATTAGATTCTAACAATATTTCGCTAAAAAAGAAGATTGACGATAAAAAAAGAAAGGGATAGAATTTACACCGTTGTAATGGCACTGCGAAATGAAAAACGTTGTTACAATAAGAGAAGAATTTCTCGCAAAGCTCTGCCCCTTGAAGTTTCGGCTTCAAGGGGCATCTTTTTTTATGATTCTAATTGAATATCCTTCGTCTCCCCAATAAACCACAATCCCACTAAACTCAACACGGCATTCAGGGTTAAATAAATCCCCACGCCTTTTAGTCCATATTGAGCATTGAGTGGCAATGCAATCACAGCGGCGACACTTGCACCGAATAGCCCTGCGATGTTGTAGGTGAGCGAAGCTCCTGAGTAGCGGGCGTGGGTTGGGAAAAGTTCAGGCAAGAAGCTGGCTAGCGGGCCGTACCCCATGCCGATGAGTCCCATTCCGATAAACAAGAACCAAAACAGGCTAGCAGTTGTGCCGTTTTCTAAGAAAAATGGTAAGGCAACGCTGAAAATGGCGACACCAACCGTTGTCCAAATCAACCAAATGCGGCGACCGATTTTGTCGATATATTTGCCCGAAGCGGCAATCGTGATTGCTAAAGAAACCGCACTTGCCATCAGTAAAGCGGTGAAAATTTGTGGTGAAAAACCCAAGCCCATGGGATGTCCAGCCTCTGAAATCGTTGGGGCAGATTTCGCGTAAATTTGGCTGAAAGCGATCATCACATAAAACAACACATAGCCCGCAATACAGACCAACATTCCCAAGAAAAACGGTTTGAAATGGGTCGTGATCACTTCTAACATCGGCAAGCGTTTAGGTTGTGGTTTGTTGAGAGCGGCGAGGAAAATCGGGGCTTCGGCAAGTTTTAAACGAACGTACAACCCAATCGCCACCAAAACGATGGAAGATAAAAACGGAATCCGCCACGCCCATTCTGCCATTGCTGTTTGTCCGAAAATGGCGGTAATCAGTAAGAACACGCCATTTGCTAATAACAATCCAAGCGGTGCACCTAGTTGTGGAAAGGTGCCGTACCAACCGCGTTTGCCTTCGGGGGCGTTTTCCACCGCGACCAACGCTGCACCGCCCCATTCGCCACCTAAGCCAATGCCCTGCCCGATTCGACACAAACAAAGCAACAAGGTTGCCCAAATGCCGATCTGGTCGTAAGTCGGCAATAAACCAATCACAACGGTGGAAATCCCCATCAGCAAAAGGCTCATCACAAAGGTATTTTTCCGTCCGATTCGGTCGCCAAAATGCCCAAATAACATCGCCCCGAGCGGTCTGGCGATAAAGGTAAGTGCCAGTGTAGAAAGTGCCGCAATTTGCCCTGAAAGCGGATCAGCTGCGTGGAAAAATTGATGGTTAAACACCAGCACCGCCGCCATTGCGTAAATATAGTTGTCGAAATACTCAATCGCTGTGCCAATCATCGTCGCCATCGCCACCTGACGAGGGCTGTTTTGTTGATTCATTTTGTCTCCTTTTGTTATTGTATTATGTTGTACAACCCTCTCCCATTGTGGGAGAAGGATAATTTCAATTCGTCCAGAATTGAAATTCGGGAGAGGGGGGAAGCGGTCATTTTTGACTTCTCATTTGTAAAATCTATATCGTAGCCCCCTCTCTCTGACGGAAATTGCCTCACGCAATTTCCGTCTGTCTCTCTCCCTCGAGGGGAGAGAGTGGTATATTTCAAAGAGAGAAACTAGCTTCCCGCAACGCCTCCGCTGCCCCTTTCACATCGTCCGCTAGACTAATCACCGTAATCACCGCCACGCCGTCCGCACCATATTCTCGCAAGGTTTTAACGTGTTCTAGCTTCACGCCACCAATGGCAACAAGCGGTTTATTTATGCCCGCATTTCGCAAACGTTGAATAAATGCCATACCCAGCGTTGGCTTTGGATTTTCTTTCGATTGGGTCGGGAAAATCGGACCGATACCGAAGTAATCAATTTCCGCCATCACTTCGCCAATTTTTGCCTCCTCCAACAGATTTACCGACCAGCCGATAATCAGCGGTTTATCGGTTCTCGCCCGAATTTCTTGCACGGGCGTGTCGCTTTGCCCAACGTGAATGCCGTCCGCGTCAATCTCTAAAGCCAAGTCCACGTTATCATCCATAATAAACGGCACGCCATATTCACGGCAGAGATCGCGGCAGGCAATCGCCAAGGCTTTTTGTTCCGCAGGCGAATCTTCAAGGGAAAATTTGCCTTTATCACGAAATTGAAAGCAGGTAATGCCCCCTTCAAGGGCTTGTTTTAAAACGTAAAGCAGATTTTCCGCTTTGTTCTCGCCCAAATGGCGGCAATCTTGCGTGCCTGCCACGAAGTAAAGCGGTAGAATTTCTCGAATGTTTTGCATATTTTTTCCTTTAATTTGAATTAGTTTGGCTATACGCCCAATGGTTCGTTGGACCGTGTCCGTGACCGATATTAAGCGGGTTACGAATCGCTGCGGTGATAAAATCTTTCGCGATTTTAACCGCACTTTTGAGAGGTTTACCTTTCGCCAATTCCGCCGTTAAGCAAGCAGAAAAAGTGCAACCCGTGCCGTGCGTGTGCGGTGTGTGGAAACGTGGGCTTTCCAACACAAAGTAGCTGCCGTCGGCAAGGAAAATCCAATCTTGGCATTGCTCGCTTTGGGAATTGAGCGAATGTCCACCTTTGATAATCACATTTTTCGCCCCAAGTTTTTGCAGGGCGTTCGCTGCCTGTTGAATGCTTTGTTCATCGTGAATTTGAATGCCCGTGAGTGCCTCCGCTTCGGGCAAGTTCGGCGTAATCACGTCCGCTAGCGGCAAAAGACGTTGCGTGAGGGCAGAAATGGCTTGTTGTTGCAAGAGCGATGCCCCACCTTTTGCGATCATCACAGGGTCAAGCACCAGCGTGCCGAAGGGGCGATCTTTCAAGAAATCCGCCACGCATTCGATAATCTCCGCCGTGCCAAGCATACCGATTTTCGCACTTGCAATTTGGAAGTCATTTTTGACCGCTTGCAGCTGCGAATGAATCGTGGCGAGCGGAATCGGGTGAATATCGAACACGCCAAGCGTATTTTGGGCGGTCACGGCAGTAATTACAGACGTGCCAAACACGCCTTGCATTTGAAAGGTTTTGAGATCCGCTTGAATACCTGCCCCACCGCCACTGTCTGACCCTGCGATGGTTAAAACTTGTTTCACATTACTCATTGATGCGCCCTCTTTGTCCAATGGTTTCAGGAGAAAGTGCAGCAAGCTCGTCCAACAAACGGATTTGGAACTGCCCTACTTCAGTTGTCAAACCTTCAGCAGCCAATTCACCTGCTACTGCATAAGCCACGCTCGCCTCAAAGGTAGCGGCAAAATGATTGCCAGAATCAACCGCTAAAAATGCCGCACACACGGCACTCAACAGGCAACCCGAAGCCGTGACTTTCGGGAACAATGGCGTGCCGTTGTGAATGGTCGCAGTTTGTGTGCCATCGCTGACAATATCCACCGCCCCGCTAATCAACACCGTACAGCCATAGCGTTGAGCCACTTTCTCGGCAACGGCTTTTAAATCCACTTCGCCCTGCCCTGCATCCACACCTTTTGCCTGCCACGCCTCACCTGCAATCGCAGCCAGTTCGCCCGCATTGCCCCGAATCAGGGCAAATTTTACCTCGGCTAAAAGCTCACGAATGGTCTCACGGCGATAACTGGTCGCCCCCACACCCACAGGATCTAACACCACAGGAATTCCGACCTCATTTGCCGTTTTTCCTGCCTGCAACATCGCCTCCCGATCTTTACCAATCAGCGTGCCGATATTAATGACTAACGCTTGACTGATTTTCGGTACTTCCTGCATTTCTTCGACATTCGCCGACATCAATGGCGAAGCCCCCAAAGCCAGCAAACCATTGGCACTAAAATTCGCTGCCACAATGTTGGTGATGTTATGAATGAGCGGATTCTGCTCACGGATTTTGGAGAGATAGATGGATTTCATGACAATTTCCCTATTTTGTGCGTGTAACAAACACAAACGCCCACAAGCTAGTGGGTGAAAGTAGTGATGGAAATCGGGGAAGATAAGAACGATAAGATCGTGATTGATAAGAATAGACTTGGCATATTAGTTTCCTACGTCAGTGCTAACTGTTTCAGGTTCACGGGTATCATCTCAGCCTTTCGGCACCCCGACTAAAAATTGGATGAAGTTTACGCTTCTTTTTAAGAAAAAACAAGCAGTCAATTTCTTCTCACGTTTTGCAAATAGTGGGAAGAATTTGACCGCTTGGGCAATTATTTCTCTTGTTCTTTTTCGTTTAACTCTCGATATTTATCACACCCTTCTTGGCTGCGTAAATCGCAAGCATCACCAAAATATGTTTTCGCTTTAGCTTTATCTTTTTCCAACTCGCCTAGCTTGATTAACACTTTCGGATCTTTACTTAATACTAACTCTTCTTTAATTGCTTCAATTTTTTCTTGAAGATCGGGCTGTTTTGGCAAATCATCACGACTAAGAACATTCAGTTTTAAATCGATTATATCGTTAATTTTTTTATTTTTACAAATCAAGTTTTCATTACATCTATTCAGCAATTCTTCAACCATTTCCTCATTCTTTGGCGTACCCAAACCTAATAAATAAAGCGTAGCTAAATTTTGGTAAATATCAAGCTCTCCACCTCCAAATACTGTAACTAGCACATCAAATGTGTTATTTATTTTGATATTTTTGTAAGCCTCACTATACCAATAAAATGCTTTCTGCCAATCTTGTTGCACACCATCACCATAAAAATAAGCACCTCCTAAATTTACTTGGGAGCCTGGAAATCCTGCTTCAGCATTTTGGGTCAATAACATTATTGCACTTAACTTATCTTCTTTAACAAGCAAGAGGAATGCCTGGATATCTTTCGCATGATAACTTCCTAATTGAATAGCTTTTTCACGATATTCATCTTTTCTTTGCTCATCTAAATAAGATAATTGATAATAAGCTTCAGCATAATTTTGTGCTGCCGCTTTCTCATACCATTTTTTCGCAAATTCTTTTTGGTTATTACTTTTATATATTTCAGCTAACTGAAATTGTGCAGCTGGATAACCTTTTTCTGCTAACACACGCAAACGCTCAGCAGGAAAGTTTTCTAATTCCTCGCTTGCCTTTATATCGTCATAATGCTGTTTACGCTCTAATAAACGTTCTAACTTCCGAATTTCTGCCTGTTCTGGGTAATATTGGGTAAAATACACCGCTCCGCCACCAATCGCTGCCAATAATAAAACGGCTAAGGTTAATTTTTTCTTCATTATTTTGCTCCCTGATTTAATTCTTTATACATCTCACAACCTTCTTGATCGCCATTATCACAAGCCTTGCCAAACCACTCTTTGGCGTGCTCATCATCTTGTTTTACGCCTTGTCCATTTGCATACATCTTGCCCAATGTCAATTGAGCCACTACATCTCCCTGCTCCGCCGCTTGGCGATACCATTTCACCGCTTCAACATAATCTTGTTTGACGCCCGTTCCGTAATCATACATCAAGCCCAAATAAAATTGAGCCTCTGCATCTCCCTGCTCCGCTGCTTTGCGAAACCACTTCACCGCTTCAAAATTATCTTGTTTGACGCCTTGTCCTTTGTCATACATATAGCCCAAAGCAAATTGAGCCTTTGCTTCTCCCTGCTCCGCTGCTTTGCGAAACCACTTCACCGCTTCAAAATTATCTTGTTTTACGCCTTTTCCTTTGTCATACATAAAGCCCAAACCAAGTTGAGCGAACGCATCACCTTGCTCTGCCAAGGGTTGAATAATTGCCAATACCGCTTTAAAGTCTTTTTGCTTATATAGCTGCTCAACTTGAATCTTTTGGCTTTGCTCTATTGCCCAAGCAGTAGATTGAAAAGAAAAGATAGAGGCACCTAAAAGTGCGGTGGTAAGAAGTGTTTTTGTGAGTTTCATTTTGTTTTCCTATTAAATTGAATGAATGGATAATCTTTTATGTGTATTCACTAAAATTGGCGTATAAATCGCAAAATCTTTAAGTACTTCGCCATGTGGGTGCCCATTTCGTCGTTGGCTATCGGCTGAAAACACACTAAGACAAGGCGAAAATATGTTCGCTAATCCTTGCTGCCAATTATGCTTTGAACCGTGATGGGGAACTTGCAAGCAATAAATTCTCGCCATTCTTTCCACGCCTAATGATTGCGTTAAATCGGTTAATAATGGCAAATCATTTAAAAACGCATCGCCTGTATATAAAATCGCATTTTTTGTTTTATCCTTTGGAATAACCGCTATTTCATTTTCATTGCCTATCGAAACATCAAAAATATGATTATTTCCCATTCCCCCAAAAGAAAGGAGTTTTATATTTCGAATATATAAATATTGAGAAATGATATTTTTGTTTTTACTTCCATTTCCAAATGTGAGAGTGTAGAGTGTTTTTAAGGTTGGAGTTGGGTCTGTGGAATTAGACTGATGAGATTGAATAATTTGTTTAACCTGCTTTTGAAAAGCGGTCAAATTTGTTGGCACTTTTGCAAGCAAATGAAATGGCACATTATATAAAACAAATTCAAACTGCTCTTCGCCTTTTCTAAATAAAAGGGCTTTATTAGGATTAAGCCAATGTAAATTTTGTTCTGACTTATCAAATTCATTTGATAATTTTTCAGTAGTTTCAAAAGAAAGTACATCATCAAAATTACTTGGATCAAGACTTATCGAAATTTCACTCTCATTTTCTTTTGCAGGTAATAAGAGAAATTTGGTTTCGTTTAATTCTTCAGCAAAATCAGTTTTTAAATATTGAATAGGGTTCTGATAAAATGCCCATTCTTCATCATCTGGCTGAATATCTAAAAGAGAAGCAATTACTAAGCGTTGCCATAAAGGATAATAAGGCACAACCCAGCGTTTTATTTTTCGCCCATTTTTGAGTAGTTCTTTTACACCACTAATATGATCTTTATCAAAATGCGAAAGCACTAATAAATCAATATCAGCATTATTTTCTTGCTGGTTATATTTTTGCACGGCATTTTGGATAAGTTTCTGACTTGAATTCGTGCCACAATCATAAACCCAATGAAAGGATGGGGCGTTTCCCATTTGAATACGCCCACTTGAAAATAATCCCTGCCCCACATTCCAAAATTCGCATTGTAATTGTGGTGAACGTAGTAGAGACATTAGAGCTCCCCTCTATTCAACTTACCGTAAAACTCACAACCTTGTTGATTACCATTATCACAAGCCTTACCAAGCCATTCTTTGGCGAGTGTTCTATCTTTCTGAATACCTCGTCCAATAAGATACATCAGACCTAACTTAAGCTGGCCATCAGCACTACCATTTTCTGCTGCTTTCTTAAACCACTTCACGGCTTCGGTATAATCTTGTCTTACGCCACGCCCTGCACTATAAGCCGAACCTAAATTAGCCTGAGCATCTGCATGTCCCTGCTCCGCTGCTTGTCGAAACCATTTCACCACTTCAAAATAATCTTGTTTGACGCCCGTTCCGTAATCATACATCAAGCCCAAATAAAATTGAGCCTCTGCATCTCCCTGCTCCGCCGCTTGGCGATACCACTTCACCGCTTCAACATCATCTTGTTTTACGCCTTGTCCATGAAAATACATAGCTCCCAAAAGAGTTTGAGCGATCGCATCACCTTGCTCTGCCAAGGGTTGAATAATTGCTAATGCCGCTTTAAAGTCTTTTTGCTCATATAGTTGATTAACTTGAATTAATTGGCTTTGTTCTATTGCCCAAGCGGTGGAGTGAAAAGAAAAGAGAGAAGCACCTAAAAGTGCGGAGGTTAAAAGTGTTTTTGTGAGTTTCATTTGTTTTCCTATTAAATTGAATGAATAGATAATCTTTTAGTTTTATTCACTAACATTGGCGTTGAACCATGATGGAGAATTTGTAATCATAAACCGAATGAAAAACTGAGGCGTCTCCCATTTGAATACGCCCACTTGAGAATAACCCTTGCCCTACATTCCAAAATTCGCATTGTAAAGTTGGCATTAGAGTTCCCCTCTATTTAGCTTACCGTAATATTCGCAACCATCTTGATTACCATTATCACAAGCCTTACTAAGCCATTCTTTAGCTAAAGATTTATTTACTTGAACTCCTTTCCCAAACAAATATAATGCCCCCAATACAAATTGAGCCGATGCATCTCCTTGCTCCGCTGCTTTGCGATACCATTTCACCGCTTCAAAATAATCTTGTTTGACACCACGTCCCTTACCATACATATAGCCCAACTTTGATTGAGCATCTGCATCTCCCTGCTCCGCTGATTTGCGAAACCATTTCACAGCTTCAAAATCATCTTGTTTGACGCCTCGCCCAGCTTCATACACCAAGCCCAAAATAAATTGAGCATGTGCATTTCCCTGCTCCACGGCTTTGCGAACCCATTTCACCCCTTCAACATAATCTTGTTTGACGCCCAATCCGGCAATATACATATCGCCCAAACTAGCTTGAGCATCTGCATATCCCTGCTCCGCTGCTTTGCGATACCATTTCACCGCTTCAACATAATCTTGTTTTACGCGATATCCCGCGAAATACATACCACCCAAATAAAATTGAGCATCTGCATATCCCCGTTCTGCCTTAGATAACCAAAATTTGGCTTGATAGTCGCTTTGCTCATTAGCAGTTACACCTTGTTGGAATTGCTGTTCCGGCGTATCCGCCCAAGCGGTGGATTGAAAAGGAAAGATAGAAGCACCTAAAAGTGCGGTGGTAAGAAGTGTTTTTGTGAATCGCATAGAAATTGTCCATTTATTAACCAATCATTCATCTTTCTAAACATGTTTATTGTTTAGCAATATGTTTTGTTAGTATCTCTGTAAAGAGATACTAACAGGCAGTATACTGCCTTGCTAAAGGTTAAAAATTGAACTAAAAGGAAGGGAAAAAGAAGGGAAAACAAGCGGTCAATTTCTTCTCACGTGTTGCAAATGGTGAGAGGAATTTGACCGCTTGGCTGAGGTTCTACTCTGTTATTTTTATTTTGATGAATAACTGCTTTTTTCGGATCGCTATTTTGCTGATTTCAGTAAAATGTGCCTATGCCAAATCTAACCCCATTTGCCAGAACGCAATTTCCATTCTAGTGGCGGTGGTGAAAATCTGTTGAATCTCGGCAAGCTGGCTTGGATTTAGCGGTTTACAAAGTGCGGTAAGAAAATCAACGGTTTCTTGGGCGGCTTGTTGAAATTCCTCACTCGCATAGGTGTCAATCCACGTTTGATAAGGGTTGTTCGGTAAGCGAGGATAATGCTGAGTAATGTAACGAGCAACTTGGGCGTAACCCAAAGCACAGGGGGTTACAGCTGCATAAAGCTCAGCCAAACTGCCCGTCATACCACAATCAAGCAAATAGCGGGTATAAGCAATGCAAGCGGCACTTTCTTGAGTAGCAAAAATCTCTTGCTCACTAATTCCCCACTCACGGCAATAATTTAAATGCAGTTGAATTTCTTGGCAAAGAATCTCTAAGGTTTTGCGAGGTGTTTCCATTTCCGCAAAATTTTTTGCTTTATATACGCCCAAAGCAAAGGCTCGACTATAGTGGAACAGATAGAGGTAATCTTGCTTCAAATAATGCTGAAAACAAGCTTTTGGCAGCGTACCTTTTGCGAGCTGTTGCACAAATTCATGTTCAATATATTGTTGCCAATAAGGCTGAGCTTGTTGAATAAGTTGTTCAATCATCTTTTTTCCCTTATTCAATTTCTACCGCATATTCTTTCAACGCTAAGGCTTTTGGAATTAAGCCTTTTTGTTGCATAAATTCTGCCATTTGTTGATAACGTTTAGCATCTAATTGGCGAGGTTTATTGGCTAAGAAGGGGAGCGTGTCTTTCCACGCCAGTTGGTTTAATGGCGTGTTGAGTTCGTTCGGTTTATAGCTTACAAAGGCTTGCCACGCTTCATTAGGATGAGCTTGCAGATAGCTTGTGGCTTGTTCAAGTGCGGTTAAAAATGCAGATGTTTTTTTATCTGTTACGCTGTTTTTATTAGCCACTAAAATCAATTCATCATAAGCAGGCACGCCATATTGTTCAGGGAAGAATGCAATACCTTCTTGCTTTTCTAAAGCAAGCTGATTGAGTTCAAAATTACGAAATGCACCAATCACCGCATCCACTTGTCCAGTTAAAAGAGAGGGAGAAAGCGACCAATTTACATTCACTAATTCCACATCTTTATTGCTTAAACCAATAGAATGAAGCATGGTGTCAAGCAATCCATCTTCAAAACCGCTGACAGAATACCCCACTTTTTTACCTTTTAAATCAGCAAGGGTTTTCAAATTGCTCTTTTTTAGCACCACTATGCTATTTAATGGATTTGAAATCAGTGAACCCACTCGCACTAAGGGTAAGCCTTCTGCCACTTGTTGATAAAGTTGAGGTTGATAACTCACGGCTAAATCAACTTTTCCTGCTGCTGCTAATTTTGGCGGTAATGCGGGATCTGCAGGTTCGATAATTTCAACCTCTAAGTTATTTTTTTCAAAAAAGCCTTTTTGTTGAGCCACTATGATGGCTGCGTGATCGGGGTTTACATACCAATCTAGCATTATGCTGATTTTCTCTTTTGCCAAGCTAGGAAGCGTGAGCATTAGCCCCATTACAAAGCTGAAATAACGGATGATTGTCTTCATTTTTTTCTCCTTTAATGAAAAGTTAAACAGACCAAATAAAACGGTGTAATAGCCAATCAATGCTGAAATATAAACAGAGTGAAATTGCTACTAAAATAAGCAAGGCGGCAAACATTAAATCAACTTGCATTCGGGCATTGGCGTGAATCATCAAATACCCCAAGCCTTCAGACGAACCTACCCATTCGCCCACCACCGCACCAATCGGGGCGACCGAAACCGCAATACGCAAGCCCGAAGCAAAAGCAGGTAAAGCCGCAGGTAATCGCACTTTAAGCAATAAACGCAAGGAGGAAATGTTAAAGGTTTTCGCCAGATCGAGCCACGCTTGCGATGTGTTGCGTAGTCCATCATAACAAGCTGCCGTGACGGGGAAGTAGATAATCAGCACCGACATAACTATTTTGGATGCCATTCCATAACCAAACCACAACACCAACAACGGTGCGATAGCAAACACGGGAATCGCTTGTGAAATCACCAAAATCGGCAATAACACGGCGGAAATTTGACGAGAAAATGAGAGCAACAACGCCGAAATCAACCCAAACAGAAAGCCTAACAACAGCCCTAAGCAGATTTCTAACAACGTGACTTGCGTATGCTGCCAAAGCAGTTCAGCGTGTGTGAACAACTGCTGCCCTACAGCTTGCGGTGAGGGAAAAATGTAGTGAGGGAAGCTGCCCAAGGTTGCGACCATTTGCCAGAGCATCAACAACACACCTACAATTAAAAGCGGTTTAAGTAGGCGAATTTTCATTGCTCGCCCCCTAATTCTCGCAATAATTGTTGCTGCAACGCCCATAAATTGGCTTGATGCAACTCACGCGGAGCGTTCCCTTCGGGCAAAATCACCGCCGACAATGCTGTTTGATGAGTTTCAGGCGAACGCAGCACAAAAATACGATGGCTTAGCCGCAATGCCTCTTGCGGATCGTGGGTCACGAGCAACACTGATTTATCTTTGAGCAGTTCAAAGGCTAAATCTTGAAGTTGATGGCGACTGATGGCATCAAGAGCGGAAAAAGGCTCATCAAGCAAAATCAAATCCGCCTCTTGCATTAAGGTGCGTGCTAAGGCAACCCGCTGTTTTTGTCCGCCCGAAAGCTGCGAACAAGGCTTGTGCCAATGTGCTGCCATTCCCACTTTTTCAAGCAACATTTTAGCTTTTTCAGTGGTTTTTGCAGATTTTCGCCCAAATAAAACCGCTTGCAACTGCACATTATCTACAATTGATAGCCACGGATAAAGCGTCTCTTTTTGTGGCATCCACGCAATGCGAACTTTCGGTTCAAATAGGATTTTTCCCTGCACCACACCTTGCGTCTCAATGCCCGCTAGTAATCGCAAAAGTGTCGATTTCCCCACGCCTGAACTGCCCAATAAGCTTACCCACTCATTCGGCAACAGGGTTAAATTAAGATGCTCAAATAACGTCTGCCCATTAAAAGCAAGACTCAAATCTTGAATACGCACCATTGCTCTCCTCAACAATCAAAGAGAACGGGCAAGCAAGACGAAATGATGAAAAATAGGATGAAAAGAGAATGGATTTTTTGACATATTAGTTTCCTACGTCAGTGCTAACTGTTTCAGGTTCACGGGTATCATCTCAGCCTTTCGGCACCCCGACTAAAAATTGGATGAAGTTTACGCTTCTTTTTAAGAAAAAACAAGCGGTCAAATTCTTTCACGTTTTGCAAAATAGTGAGGGAAATTGACCGCTTGGATTCTTAAAGAGGCGTTGACTTTAATAAATCGCGTTTAATGTGATGAATGACAAAACTACGCCAAGATATTCTTCGCAATCACATCACCCATTTCACTGGTGGAAATTGGGGCGGTGTTGTCTGCTAAATCGCCTGTGCGGTAGCCGTCAGCGAGGGCTTTTTGGATTGCTTGTTCAATCGCATCAGCCGCCTCGTTGAGGTTGAAGCTATAACGCAGCATCATTGCTGCAGAAAGAATTTGTGCGATTGGATTGGCGATGTTTTTGCCTGCGATGTCTGGTGCAGAACCACCAGCTGGCTCATATAAACCGAATCCTTCTTCGTTAAGGCTCGCAGATGGAAGCATCCCCATTGAGCCTGTGATCATCGCTGCCTCATCGGAAATAATATCACCGAAGATGTTTGAGCAAAGTAAGATGTCGAACGACTCTGGTGCTTTGATAAGCTGCATTGTGGCGTTGTCGATATACATATGCTCAAGTGTTACTTCTGGGAATTCTTTCGCCACTTCGTTTACCGTTTCACGCCATAGAATTGAGCTTTGTAACACGTTCGCTTTGTCGATTGAAGTAACGTGTTTTCTACGTTTCATTGCAGATTCAAACGCCACACGTGCGATACGTTCAATTTCATATTTGTAATAGACTTCAGTGTCGAATGCTTTGGTTTGTGCACCTTCGCCTTCACGACCTTTTGGCTGACCGAAGTAGATACCGCCTGTTAATTCACGCACGACCACCATATCGAAGCCTTTTGCGGCGATGTCTGCACGCAATGGGCAGAATTTTTCTAAGCCTTGATAAAGTGCTGCTGGGCGGAGATTGCAGAATAGTTTGAAGTGTTTGCGAAGAGGGAGTAATGAACCACGTTCAGGTTGTTCATCTGGCGGTAAATGTGTCCATTTCGGGCCGCCTACTGAACCGAATAAAATGGCATCGGCTTCTTCACAGCCTTTTAAAGTGTTCTCTGGCAAGGCTTTACCTTGGGCATCAATTGCCGCACCGCCAATATTGAAGTGGTTGAAATTCAATTTAAAACCAAATTTTTGTTGTGTCGCTTCAAGCACTTTAATCGCTTGTGCCATAATTTCAGGCCCGATGCCGTCGCCAGCTAAAACTGCAATGTTGTAAGTTTGCATAAAATCCTCTGTTGTTATGAATAAAATAGCGATATTCTACCCAAATATTGCTTAATGCTAAAGGGGGAAATCCCCTTTTAAAATCAATAAAAAGTTGAAATTATGATTAGAATTTTGGAGAATTTAGCTTATCAAGCGGTCTAATTCCTGAAATTTTTTACTAAAGAAGGTTTATTATGAAAAAATATCTCTTATTCACACTTCCTTTTGCTCTTACAGCTTGCTCATTGCCTCAGCAACAAAGCACGGTGCCGATGGATATGAAAGCAGTTCAAGATTATCAATATCGTGTCGCAACAGGCAATACAGTAGATAAAAATCACCCTCAGCCTAAGGAAGCATTAAATCAAAGCGATAAACGTAGCAAAAATGTGACTTACTACCCTGCCGTGCCTGCGATTTATCCATCTGTTGGTTTCGGGCGTTGGTATTACTAATGTTATCGTCTTATTAGTCTCATCTATGCTAAAATGCCCCCGTTTTTTCTATAAGGTAAATGAAAATGAAAAAAATCGTTATTTTAGGATCAACGGGGTCTATCGGTAAAAGCACCCTTTCTGTTATTCAACAAAACGCAGCGGATTATCAAGTTTTCGCCCTTGTTGGCGGTAAAAATGTAGAATTGATGGCGGCTCAATGTGTTTTATTCCAACCTCAATTTGCTGCGTTAGATGATGAAAATGCGGCAATTCAACTCAAAGAACATCTCGCCACGTTAAATATCAAAACAGAAGTGCTTGCAGGGCAAAAAGCAATTTGCGAACTTGCGGCTCATCCAGAAGTGGATATGGTAATGGCGGCAATCGTGGGAGCAGCAGGACTTTTACCTACGTTATCCGCCGTTAAAGCGGGCAAACGTGTGTTGTTAGCTAATAAAGAATCGTTGGTCACTTGTGGACAAATTTTTATTGATGAAGCAAGAAAATCAGGGGCAAAATTATTGCCTGTGGATAGCGAACATAATGCGATTTTTCAATCGCTTCCTGTGGATGCGCAAAATAAAATCGGTTTTTGCCCGCTCGCAGAATTAGGCGTGAGCAAAATTATTCTCACAGGCTCTGGCGGTCCATTCCGTACTAAGCCATTAGATGAATTTAGCTCAATCACACCAGCTCAAGCGATTGCACATCCCAATTGGTCAATGGGGCGAAAAATTTCGGTAGATTCTGCCACAATGATGAATAAAGGTTTGGAATATATCGAAGCACGTTGGCTGTTTAATGCGAGTGAGGACGAGATGGAAATTGTGATTCATCCGCAATCGATGATTCATTCAATGGTGCGCTATATTGATGGCTCTGTTATTGCTCAAATGGGCAACCCCGATATGTGTACGCCAATTGCTCACAGTATGGCATATCCACAACGGATCAACGCAGGCGTGCCGCCACTTGATTTCTTTAAACTCAAAGAACTGACTTTTATTGAGCCAGATTTTGAGCGTTATCCAAACTTGAAACTCGCCATTGATGCCTTTGCTGCAGGGCAATATGCAACCACCGCAATGAATGCAGCAAATGAAATTGCAGTTGAAGCCTTTCTAAACGAACAAATTCGCTTTACGGATATTGTGGACGTTAACCGCAATGTAGTGGAAAATATTGCTCCAATCGCCATTCGTGAAATTGATGATGTGTTACATATTGATAAATTAGCGAGAGAATTGGCGAAACAAGGGGTATTGCAGATGTAAGCTGCAGATAAAAAGAAACCCTATAGCAAAATTGGCTATAGGGTAAATCTTTTGTTCTAATTCTGGAGGTAAGAATCACTGTTTTACAAAAGGAGACAAATAAAACAAGAACAAAAGCAAAACTAAAGGAAATTAGTTGGCTCCTCCTGCGGGACTCGAACCTGCGACATATGGATTAACAGTCCACCGTTCTACCGACTGAACTAAGGAGGAACAAAACGCTGGCTATTTTATGCTGAAACGTTTTAGCTGTCAAATAATTATTTCAAAAATAAAATTATTTAACAGATTAGTTCTATTTATGCAATGTTCCACATACTGAACAATCAGGCAATTTCGGTAATCTCATTTCTCTCACCGAAAAATGCAAGCCATCAATCATCAATAATTTTCCTGCCAATGTTTTGCCGATATTCAATAAAACCTTAATAGTTTCAAGAGCTTGCAAGCTACCAATAACTCCAACAATTGGTGAAATTACTCCAGCTTCAACGCAGCTTAAGGTATCGCTGCCAAAAAGCTGGCTTAAACATTGATAGCACGCTTCATTTTCCGCATAAGTAAACACCGAAATTTGCCCTTCAAACCGAATTGCCGAGCCTGAAACAAGCGGTCGTTTTTGCTGGAAACATTGCAAATTGAGCTGATTTCGCACGTCCACGTTATCAGTGCAATCCACGACCACATCCACCTGCTCAATCAATTGAGCAAAATCAGCCTCATCGCATTTTTTGTTAATTGCTTGAATATCAATATTGGGATTAATCGCCTGCAGTCGAGCTTTTGCCACCTCCGCTTTGGGCTGCCCAATATCTGCATCAGTATATAAAATTTGGCGTTGTAAATTGGAAAGTGAAATGGTATCGAAATCCACCAGAATGATCTTCCCCACGCCCACACTTGCCAGATATTGACTTGCGGCACAACCTAAGCCGCCCGCCCCAACAATCAGCACACGGCTCTCTTTGAGTTTCTCTTGCCCGTCAAAATCCACCGCTTTTAGGCTGATTTGACGGTTATATCGCAACATTTCGTGATCGGTTAATTCCATATTTCCTACTATTTCAACAAGCCATTAAACGGCTGAATAGTCACTTTTTCGCCAGTTTGAACATTTCCACGTTCCGCTTCTAACACAATAAAACAGTTGCTTTCGTAAAAGGCACTGAAAATATGCGATCCTTGCTGCCCAACAGGTTTTACCATCAATTCGCCTTGCTCGTTAATGAAATAAAAACCGCGTTGGAAATCTTGACGACCAACCGCTTTTTTCAAATTGGTTGCCGCACAAGCGGTCATTTTTGGCGTGAGATTTGCAAGATAATCGTTGTTTAAGCCTGCAAGTTTGGCTAATGCTGGCTGAACTAATTGATAGAAAGTGACCAATGCAGACACAGGATTGCCTGGTAAGCCAAAGAATACCGTTTGTTTTTCACTTGAATCTAAAAAACCAAAAGCGAATGGTTTACCTGGTTTCATTGCAATTTTCCAGAAGGCAATTTTGCCTAATTTCTCAAGTACGTCTTTAGTGAAATCCGCTTCGCCAACCGACACACCACCGCTGGTAATCAAGACATCAGCCGCTTGTTGTGCTTTGATAAAGGTGTCTTCGAAAATTGTTGGATCATCTGGCAAAATACCAAAATCTAAAATTTCACAGTTTAATTTTTCTAACAATAAACGCACCGCAAAACGGTTAGTGTCGTAAATTTGACCAGCGGAGAGAGGATTCCCCACGCTTACTAATTCATCGCCTGTAGAAAGAATCGCCACTTTAGTACGTTTAAACACTTCAACTTCTGCAATGCCAAGCGAAGCCAACAGCGGTAAACTTGCGACATTCAACAAGCTACCTTTAGCAAGCACAAGGCGGCCTTGAGTCACATCTTCGCCCACACGACGGATATTCTGACCGAGTTTGATCGCATTGGTAAATTTAATCTGATTTTCGCCCGCTTGTTCGGTTTCTTCCTGCATTATCACGGCATCGCAGCCTTCTGGCACCATTGCCCCCGTCATAATTCGCACACATTCGCCAGACTGAATTTCGCCTTCAAATGGTTTGCCCGCAAAGGCTTTGCCAGCGATGGTAAAAGTAGAAAATTGGTCTAAATCTGCCAATTTAATTGCATAACCATCCATCGCAGAATTATCAAAACTTGGAACGTTAATCGGAGAAATAATATCTTGTGCCAGTACACGATTTGCCGCTTGATTAAGGGAAAGAGTTTCGGTTTCTGTTGGAGTTGGAAGCTGAGCAAGCATATTTGCCAAAGCATCATTGAGAGGTAAAAGTGCCATCATATTTTCCTTTTGAAAATAGTATTGAGGTTTACCTTGTAGGGTGTGTGAATTTGGAAAATTCACGCACGCTTGTAAAATTCAAAAGAAAATCAACCGCTTGCGTGCGTAAACATCGTTCACACACCCTACAAGATAGAATAGAGAAAGGGCGTAAAAACGCCCTTTTTTCTTAGTTTACCCGATTTTCACTGATTATGCACTTGCACTAATATTGTGAATTTCTAAATTGCCTGATTGAGCGGCATTTTTCGCTTTCGCTTTATCATTTCGAGCAGCGGCAATAGCGTCTAAATAACTTTGGTTCACATCGCCTGTAATGTATTCGCCTGTAAAGACGGACGCATCGAAGTTTTTAATCGCTGGATTTTCCGCTTGAACCGCTTTAATTAAGGCATCAAGATCTTGGAAAATCAATTTATCTACCCCGATCATTTCAGCAATTTGCTCTATGTTGCGATGATATGCCACTAATTCTTCGCTGGTTGGCATATCAATACCATACACGTTCGGATAGCGAATTTCTGGTGCAGCAGAAGCAAAGTACACTTTTTTCGCCCCTGCAGCTCGAGCCATTTCAACAATCTGCTCAGAGGTTGTGCCGCGAACAATGGAATCGTCCACTAATAACACATTTTTGCCTTTGAATTCAGCCGCAATCGCATTTAATTTACGGCGAACCGAGCTTTTACGCTGAGCCTGACCAGGCATAATAAAGGTACGAGCCACATAGCGATTTTTCACAAAACCTTGACGATATGGTTTGTAAAGTACGTTGGCAATACGCACGGCTATATCATTTGAGGTTTCAGGCACAGGGATAACTACATCGATTTCATCGACCAGTCTGCCCCATTCACGTTTAATTTTCTCGCCTAACATTTCGCCCATATGGACACGTGAGGCGTAAACGGACACACCATCAATCACAGAGTCTGGACGGGCAAAGTAAACATATTCAAAAATACACGGGTTAAGTGTTGGGTTATCGGCACAGATTTGTGAATGAAACTCGCCATCAAAGGTAATGTAAATCGCCTCACCAGGTTCAACATCACGCTCAAATTCAAAGCCAACAATATCTAACGCCACACTTTCAGAAGCAAACATATATTCTGTTTTGCCATCAACCACTCGTTTACCCAATACAAGCGGTCGAATACCGAACGGATCACGAAAAGCCACCATACCGTGTCCAATAATCATTGCGATACAGGCGTAAGCCCCTTTGATAATTTGGTTAGTTTTACGAACGGTTTCGAAAATATTTTCAGGCGAAAGGTGAGGGGTTGGATATTGGTCGAGATAGTAAGCAAAAATGTTTAATAACGCTTCAGAGTCAGAATTGGTATTCACGTGGCGACGAGCTTCCGTGAAAAGCAATGATTTCAACTCCGCACTGTTGGTCAAATTACCATTATGCACAAGCGTTAAGCCAAAAGGCGAGTTGACATAGAAAGGTTGAGCTTCTGAAACGCTTGAGCTGCCTGCGGTTGGATAACGCACGTGCCCAATCCCCGCATTGCCTTGTAAGCGTAACATATGTTCTTGGCGGAAAACCTCACTCACTAAACCATTCGCTTTACGCAAACGGAAACGGTTTTCCTCATCAATAGTGACAATACCTGCGGCATCTTGCCCACGGTGTTGAAGTAATGTTAAACCATCATAAATCGCCTGATTAACTGGCGCTCCCCCAATAATACCGACAATGCCGCACATAAAAAAGTAACCTCTATTTTGTTGAATTTAAGAAACTAGAATTTGCCTGTAATTGCTCGAAGAACCATTGCACGATAAAGTCAAAATGCGGAATGAGTTGCGACTCTTTCCATAACTCATTTTGGCTTGCTGATGTGAAGGTATCAAGGAAGAAAAGTGCAACAGCGACAATTAAAATGCCACGCAATGCACCAAACGCCCCACCGAGAATTCGGTCTGTGGTTGATAAAATACCTGTGGTATCAATGATTTTATTAAGTAACGCATTGATGACACCGCAAACAATCAGCACGATGACAAAAAGAGCTGCTGCGGCTACGCCATTGCGTAAATATTCCGAATTTTGCAGATAAATGGAGTTTACTTGGGTGAGATAACCACTCAAATAAGGGTAAAAATTGCTTGCCACCCAAAACGCTAACACCCAACCCGCAAGCGATAATGCCTCGCTCACAAAACCACGCCATAAGCTGATTAAAATCGAAAATGCAATCAATCCAATGATAATAATATCAACCATAAAAAACCTCTATGGGCAATACGAGCCCTATTTTACAAAAAAAGAAAACGTTTGCGTAGTGCAAACAACGTAAAAAACATCATTTATTTTTGATGAAAAGAATTAGGTTCGCTATTCTAACGATTTTTAACAGGTATTTCAGGATTTTTTACCTTTCTTTGCATATCACTTCACTTCTCACTCAATCACTCAACTTCATTGCTTTCTTTCTGGCTTCCAATAAAAGCGGTCTAATTTTAAGCAAATTTTGCTATAAAAATACCAACGAATTTGATAGACTTTTTGTGATTAAAGGTTCATCAAAAGGAGTTAAAAATGTTAGATGGCGTTACTATTTCTACTCTTATCTTTGTCGTGCTGGTTGTCCTGATTTTATATTCCACTGTGAAAACGGTGCCACAAGGATATAACTGGACGATTGAACGTTTTGGGCGTTACACACGTACGCTAATGCCAGGTTTGAATTTAGTTGTTCCTTTTATTGATCGCGTTGGGCGTAAAATCAATATGATGGAACAAGTGCTTGATATTCCATCGCAAGAGGTGATTTCGAAAGATAACGCTAATGTTTCGATTGATGCGGTCTGTTTCGTGCAAGTGATTGATGCTCGCAGTGCAGCATATGAAGTGAATCACCTTGAACAAGCAATCATCAATTTAACAATGACCAACATTCGTACCGTGTTAGGCTCAATGGAATTAGATGAAATGCTTTCACAACGTGATGCAATTAACAGCCGCTTGTTGGCGATTGTAGACGAGGCGACCAATCCTTGGGGTGTAAAGGTCACTCGTATTGAAATCCGTGACGTTCGCCCACCTCGTGAATTGATCGATTCAATGAATGCTCAAATGAAAGCAGAACGCAACAAACGTGCAGAAGTGCTCGAAGCGGAAGGGATTCGCCAAGCACAAATTTTGCGTGCTGAAGGGGAAAAACAAGCCCGAATTTTGAAAGCGGAGGGCGAACGACAAGAAGCGTTTTTACAAGCCGAAGCTCGTGAGCGTGCTGCTGAAGCAGAAGCCAAAGCAACCCAAATGGTTTCAGAAGCGATTACCAGCGGCGACACCAAAGCGATTAACTACTTTATTGCTCAAAAATACACTGAAGCACTCAAAGAAATTGGCGGTTCACAAAATAGCAAAGTGGTGTTAATGCCACTTGAAGCGGGCAATTTAATCGGTTCTGTGGCTGGCATTGCAGAATTATTAAAAGGCGACAAAAAAGCCTAAGTTTTCTGTTTTACAACTAAATAAGGAACAATAATGGCAGATTGGCTCACAAATTGGACGCTATGGCATTGGTTAATTTTAGGTTTTGCCTTGCTAATTGGCGAAGTGCTTACCCCTGGTGTATTTCTACTTTGGTGGGGCTTAGCCGCCCTCGTAACAGGGATATTACAATTTATTTTCCCAAATGCTGCATTTGTTCAACTGGCGATATTTTATGCAATTCTCGCCTGCGTATTTTCTGTCATTTGGTGGAAATATCAGCATAGCAAAGATTGCCGCGAACAATCTCATTCTACCTTAAATCAACGTGATCACGCATTACTGGGAGCTCAAGGCACAGTACAAGAAATCTCCCCAAATGGTATCGGCAGAGGAATTTTCGGCGACACTACTTGGCGAATTCAAGGCGATGATCTTTCTGTAGGCGATTTGATTCAAGTAGAACGCGTTGAAGGAATTACGTTGATGGTAAGGAAATATAACGTGTAATAAAAACTGCACCTTAATCAATCGGGTTCCCCCAGCCAATTAAAGTGCAGTTTTAACTACTTGTCCTATGCTAAAACAGCCTGAATTTTTTTCTCAATCCCTTCTGCATTTAAGCCAATTTCTGCATAAGCTTCTGGCTGTGTAGCTTGTGGAATGAAATGATCGGGAATACCAAACATTGCAAGCGGTTTAATTTTGCCGATAGATTGCAAATATTCATTTACCGCACTGCCTGCCCCACCTTGAATCGCGTTTTCTTCAAGAGTGACGAGGAGATCGTGAGTTTCCGCAAGTTTTGCGATTAGTTCACCATCAATCGGTTTGACAAAACGCATATCCGCAAGGGTGTAATCGTTCCGTTCTGCAACCATTTTGGCTTCGTGTAAAAGTGTGCCAAAATTTAAAATCGCCACTTTTTTACCTTCTCGGATTAAGCGACCTTTACCGATTTCTAATGCCTGCATTGGTTGTAATTCCACACCTTGAGCATTACCACGAGGGTAGCGAACTGCCGTTGGCGTATTCATTGAATAGGCGGTAAATAGCATTTGACGCATCTCATTTTCATCAGAAGGTGTCATTACCATCATATTCGGAATACAACGCATAAAACTTAAATCAAAGGCACCTTGATGGGTTTGCCCATCTGCCCCTACAATGCCTGCACGGTCAATCGCAAAAATCACAGGTAAATTTGGGATTGCCACATCGTGAATTAACTGATCGTAGGCTCGTTGTAAGAAAGTAGAATAAATCGCTACCACAGGTTTATAACCTGCAATTGCAAGCCCTGTTGCAAAAGTGACTGCGTGCTGCTCTGCAATCGCTACATCAAAATATTGCTCTGGGAAGCGTTTAGAAAATTCCACCATTCCCGAACCTTCACGCATTGCTGGGGTAATACCGATAAGTTTTGGATCTTGCTCTGCCATTTCGCATAGCCAGTTTCCAAAAATATCAGAATAGGTTGGGATTGTTTTCGTTTTTGGCAACTGTCCACTTTCTGGATCAAACTTTGGCACACCGTGGAAACCAATCGGATCGTTTTCCGCTGGTTTATAACCTTTCCCTTTTTTGGTGCGAATATGTAAGAATTGCGGGCCTTTCAAATCACGCATATTGGCAAGCGTTTTGACCAATTCATCAATATTGTGCCCATCAATTGGTCCAATATAATTGAAACCAAGCTCTTCAAAAAGCGTACTTTCAGGCGAGAAAATTACGCCTTTCATATGCTCTTCGCTTTTCTTCATAAAGTTTTTGATGGTCGGCACTTTATCCAGAATTTTCTTACTGCCATCACGCATTGTCGTGTAAAGCGAGCCAGAAAAAATACGAGCCAAATGGTTATTTAATGCCCCGACATTCTCAGAAATAGACATTTCGTTATCGTTCAGGATAACTAACATATCCGTATGCAAAGCCCCTGCGTGGTTTAAGGCTTCAAACGCCATTCCTGCAGTAATGGCACCATCACCAATTACACAGACCGTTTTACGCCCTGCATTCTCTTTTTCAGCTGCAACAGCGATGCCTAAGCCTGCACTAATGGAGGTAGAAGAATGTCCTACGCTTAATACGTCATACACACTCTCTTCACGCCAAGGGAAGGGATGAATGCCGTCTTTTTGGCGGATGGTTTTGATTTGATCACGACGACCTGTGAGGATTTTATGCGGATAAGCCTGATGCCCAACATCCCAAATGAGCTGATCAAAAGGCGTTTGGTAAACGTAATGCAAGGCAACAGTTAGCTCAACAACGCCCAAGCCAGAGGCTAAATGCCCGCTTGATTGACTTACACATTCAAGCAGATAAGCACGCAATTCATCCGCAAGCGGTTGTAATTGATCTTTATTTAGCAAACGCAAATCTTCAGGTGAATTGATTTGGCTTAACAAGGGGTATGTTTTTTGCATAAGAGGTAATCCATTTGGCTGAACATACGAAATCACGGCAGAACTTGCCGTGAATGCTCAATGTTATTTAATTAGTTTTTTAGGTCGTCTGTTAATACAGGCTGAAGCGTATTTAAAATTTCTTTTACTACGCGTGCTTGCCCTACAACAAGGTTGCCTGATTTTAAGTAGTCGGTACCGCCAACAAAGTTAGTTACGATTGCACCTGCTTCACGTGCGATTAATTCGCCTGCCGCACAATCCCAAGGTTTTAAACCGATTTCAAAATAACCATCTACGCGATTTGCCGCTACATAAGCTAAATCAAGAGCCGCTGAACCTGTACGACGGAAATCTGCCACGCCATTATTCATTAAGCCTTCGAGCATATTTAAGTGTGCTGGACGGTGTTTTGGATTTTTGAATGGGAAACCTGTTGCGATGATTGTGCCAGCTAAATCACGACGGCTAGTATCAATGCGTAAACGGAATTCATTTAATTTTGCCCCTTCACCACGTACAGCAGTGAAAAGTTCATTACGGATAGGATCATAAACTACGCCTACCGTTGTGCGACCGTTCTCACGAACAGCGATAGACACACAGAAATGTGGTAAACGTTTTACAAAGTTTGTAGTGCCATCTAATGGATCAATGACCCATTGCACATTGCTTTTATTTTTGCCTTCTACAATACCCGATTCTTCTGCCACAATAGCGTGATCAGGATAAGATTTTTGGATAACTTCGATAATAGCGGCTTCTGCTGCTTTATCAATTTCCGTAACATAATCGTTTGAGCCTTTACGAGCCACATCAGTATCTTGGGGTGATTGCTCGTAACCTTTTGCAATAATATTGCCTGCTTTTCGTGCTGCACGAATGGCAATGTTTAACATTGGATTCATATTTCCACCAGATTTTAAAGAACAAATAAAGATGGCGAATTATAATATAAAAAGAGCAAGAGAGGAACCAAAGCGGTTATTTTTAACAGCATTTTTACAAAAAAATAGGCACGAACCGTGCCTATCTCAATTCATTACGCAATTAAGCCCGCTTGTTTTAACGCTGCCAATACTTTTGGTTGAGCTTCTTCAGAAAGCGTGGTTAATGGTAAACGTAAATTTGGTTCGCTCACTAAACCTAATTTATACGCTGCCCATTTCACAGGAATTGGGTTTGCTTCAATGAATAAATCGTGGTGAAGAGCATTTAAACGTTGATTAATCGCTTCCGCTTCTTCAAATTTACCTGCTAATGCCAGTTCACACATTTTCGCCATATCTGCCGATGCAAGATTATTCGTCACAGAAATCACGCCCTGACCACCCAATTTCATTGCCTCTAAACCTGTTGCATCATCGCCACTTAAGAAAATGAAATCTTCGCCTGCTAATTCTTTAATCAGCGGTAAACGGCTTAAATCGCCCGTTGCTTCTTTTACGCCAACAATGTTTTCAATTTTCGCCAAACGACCAATAGTTTCAGGTTTTAAATCGCTTCCTGTACGACCTGGTACGTTATACAGAATTTGCGGTAAGTCCGTTGATTCTGCAATCGCTTTATAGTGTAAATACATCCCTTCTTGGGTTGGCTTGTTGTAGTAAGGAACGACGCTTAAACAACCAGCAACGCCACTATTTGCAAGTAATTTAGTCATTGTGACCGCTTCACTTGTCGCATTTGAACCTGTGCCTGCAATAATTGGAATTCGACCATCTGCAAATTCAACGGTTTTCTTAATGACTTTTACATTTTCATCAATGCTTAACGTGGTAGATTCCCCTGTTGTACCCACAGAAACAATCCCGTGCGTACCCGCTTGAACGTGATGTTCTACTAATCGTTTTAATTCTTCGTAGTTCACTTCACCGTGTGTCATTGGGGTAATCAGTGCTACAATACTACCGTGAAATAAAGGCATTGCCATAATTCGACTCCTGTTTTTATTATGATAGGCATTCGTTCATAGATTGCAAAATTACACCAAAATATGCAAGTGTTTTTTTCAAAAAAACGCAATTTGTTGCTATTACTTTTATGAAAAGAAATAAAACCTCATAAAGTGATTTTTAATTCATTTGATTTGCATATTTATGCAATTTAATGTATAACTACTCACAAATTTTGAGAGGAAATCTTATGCGTAATACTGAATTAGTCCAATGGTTTAGACAATCTACACCTTATGTGAATATGCACAGAGGCAAAACATTCGTCATTATGCTTGATGGTAATGCAATTGCCCATTCTAATTTTGTGAGTATCGCCAATGATGTCAGCTTATTGCATAGTCTTGGCATTAAACTGGTGATTATATTTGGTGGGCGACTGCAAATTGACGAATTATTGTCAAAAAACAACCGCTTGTCTCACTACCACAACCATATTCGCGTAACCGATCCTGATACGCTGGAATATGTCAAACAAGCCGTTGGCGGTTTGCATTACGATATTTTCTCTCGTCTTTCGCTCCGTTTGCCAAATTCACCTGTGTTAAACATAGTAAGCAGCAATGCCATTCTTGCTCAACCTCTTGGTGTGATTGATGGCGTAGATTATGGCTTAAGCGGCAAAATTCGTCGTATCAATGTTGAACATATTCAACAACAACTCGACCAAGATGCCATCGTGGTAATTGGACCAATCGCCCCATCAGTAACAGGAGAAATGTTTAACTTGCCGTTTGAAGAAATTGCAACCCAAGTCGCAATTAAGCTGAAAGCCGATAAACTCATTGGTTTTTGTGCAGAACAAGGCTTATTAAACGAAAATGGCGAAGTAATGTCCGACATTCACCCACGTGAAGCGAAACGCTATCTCAACAAATTTATTGAAAATGGCGATTATCACAACTCTGCCGCTCGTTTTTTACAAGCTGCCATTGAAGCCTCACACGCAGGTATCAAACGTTCGCACTTGTTAAGCTACAAAGAAGATGGCTCGCTTTTACAAGAGCTTTTCTCGCGTGATGGTATTGGTACTCAGCTTTCAGAAGAGAGTTCAGAACACATTCGCATTGCGACTTCACACGATATTCCAGGCTTATTGAACCTCATTCGACCGCTTGAAGAACAAGGTATTTTAGTTAAACGCTCACGTGAACAACTTGAAGTAGAAATTAGCCGCTATACCATCATTGAACGCGACGGCATTGTGATCGCTTGTGCGGCACTTAATCCTTATCCTGAAGAAAAAATGGCAGAAATGGCGTGCGTTGCCGTGCATCCTGATTATCGCGATTCTTCCCGTGGCGATGTATTACTTGAAGCAATCAAACGCCGAGCCACTCAACAAGGCATCGAAAAACTTTTCGTGCTGACAACTCGCACAACCCAGTGGTTCCAAGAGCGTGGATTTGAGATTAAAGGAACGGACGCACTTCCAGCCTATAAACGCGAACATTACGATCATCAGCGTAAATCGCGGATTTTGGTGTTAGACCTCAGCTAGGCTTAATAATCTGAATAGAGCTTAACAAGACTCTCTTACAATCAACGGGCAATCAATTGGGTAAACATCTGCCCCTTGTCGATTTTCAATTAAATGCAAGGCGGCTTGTTTGCCCATTTCATAATGCGGAAGTTGCACGGTCGTTAGTGGTGGCAAAAAGAGATGAGCCACACCCACCATATTATCAAAGCCTACTACCGCCACATCTTGCGGGATACGTAACCCTGCCGAAAGCAGCAATTGATACGCCAGCATTGCGATACGGTCGTTTCCGCAGACAATCACATCGTAGTCAAAATGCTCTTTGCCTTTTTCAAGCAATTTTTTTAGCTCATCGGCACCGTGCAAATAGTCATCGCTATCGTCCATAAAAAACTCGGTGAGCGGATTCGCATTTTTTTGTGAAAACCAGACCGCTTGCAAGCCTTTCTGACGCTCTTTTGCGGCAATCGCATTATAAGGAATATACAGACAGAGCGGCTTTTTATAGCCTTTTTCCACTAAAAGTCGTGTTAAATCTACCTGCCCTTGGAAATCATTTGGAATATAGCTTGGTACTTTTAGATCATTGGTGACACAATTTGCCAACACAATCGGATAACTCGCCAATCGTTTTGGTACTTTCACATTTTTCAAGCCGTGGCGAGCAATAATAATGGCTGTCGGTCGGTGTGAAAGTAGTAAATCTACCGCACTCTCAATATCCTCTTCATCATCTTCAAAAGCGTTGATCACAAAAGAGTTCCACTGGTGTTCCCGCACTGTTTGCTCAATTGCGAGCAAGATTTCAACTGAGAATGGTGTCGTTGCCGTGCTAAAAGAGAGTACGCCAATGGTATTTTGCGTAACACCTCGAATTTTCTGAGCGGCAATATTCGGCACATAACCGAGTTGGTCAATCGCGTCTTTCACCGTTTTAAGCGTTTTTTCCGAAAGCTGTTCGGGATTGTTGATTGCCCGTGAAACGGTCATCAGTGATACGCCTGCTAATTTTGCAACATCTTTAAGTGAAGCCATCATTATTTCCTAATAAGAAATGTTATCTTTTTGTTAAGCTTAACATATTTTCTATTTTTACTACTAAATCCGCATTCCAAAAATGTGATCTTGCTCACAAAATTAAAATGATAACGTTAAAAAACGTGATCTAGTTCACATTTTCAACATTTTTCTCTTTTAAATTAAAATGATAACGTTATCATTTTGCCATCAAATCTACTTTTTGAGGTGCAATATGCAAACAGCAACACAAAACCACAACAAAGTTTATTACTGGGGTAACCGTAACTACTTTGTATTCAGTGGCTATTTCTTCACTTACTTTTTCATTATGGCAACCTGCTATCCTTTCTTAGGGATTTGGCTGGGCGATATTAACGGGCTTTCGGGCGAAGAACGCGGCATCGTGTTTGCGGCAATGTCATTTTTCGCCCTCTGCTTTCAACCGATTTTTGGCTATGTGACCGATAAACTCGGTGTGAAAAAACATATGCTCTGGGCAGTTGCCATTGGCTTGTTGTTTTATGCTCCGTTTTTCATCTATGTTTTCGCTCCCCTTTTAAAATCTAATATCTGGCTAGGTGCGATTGCAGGCGGTGTTTATATGGGCTTTGTCTTCTCGGGCGGTGCTGGAGCTTCGGAAGCTTACGTGGAACGAGTGAGCCGTCAAAGCAACTTTGAATATGGGCGTGCCAGAATGTTTGGGATGATCGGTTGGGGGATCTGTGCATCTATTGCAGGCTTGCTTTATAGTAAAAATCCTGATTCCGTATTCTGGCTCGGTTCAGCAGGTGCTGTGGTGTTACTGGTATTAGTCGCCCTTGCAAAACCCGAGCAAAATTCGACCGCTTCCGTACTTTCTCAACTTGGAGCGAACAAAAATCCTGTCAGCCTTTCTCAAGCCGCTAAGCTCTTCAAACTACCACGTTTCTGGGCATTGCTTGCTTATGTGGTGGGCGTTGCCTGTACTTACGATATTTTCGACCAACAATTTGGTAACTTCTTCAACACATTCTTCGACAGCAAAGAACAAGGCATCGAAATGTTCGGTTATGTGACCACAATGGGCGAATTTTTGAATGCGTTGATTATGTTCTTCGTGCCACTGGTCATTAACCGAATGGGAGCAAAAAACGCCTTGCTCATCGCAGGTTTTATTATGACCATTCGCATTATCGGCTCTTCATTCGCAACCGAAGCGTGGCACGTTGTGGTACTCAAAACCTTACATATGTTTGAAGTGCCGTTCTACCTCGTGGGCTTGTTCAAATACATAGGCAACGTGTTTGAGGTGCATTTCTCTGCAACCATTTATATGGTGGCGTGCCAATTCATCAAACAAGTGGGCAATATGTTGGCTTCATCAGTCGTCGGACGTTGGTATGACAGCTACGGCTACCAAGAAACCTACTTTATCTTAGGCTGCATTGCCCTTGCGTTTACAATCCTTTCTATCTTCACTTTAACAGGCAAAATGAATATGCAAGAACGTTATCAGTTGCATAGAAAAAATGTGAAAGGGGCGTGATACTACTTAAATTACATAATATCAACTCTCTCCCCTTGAGGGAGAGAGACAGGCGGAAATTGCGTAAAGCAATTTTCGGCAGAGAGAGGGGGATACGATGTTAATTTACAAAAAAGCGATAAAAATAATCGCTTCCCCCTCTCCCTGATTTCCGCTTCTAAACGAAGCTCCAATCTGTCCCTCTCCCTCAAGGGGCGAGGGTAATAATGAGGAACCCAATATGACCAATACTATCCGCTTAACCAGCAATCAAAACGATTTAATCATCAACGCCACCGACAATCCCCAAATTCTCTATTGGGGCGAAAAATTGGCTCATTTCGAACCAACCAACGCTTGGCTTGCTTATTCGGGCGTAACCAATGGAGGATTAGATATTGACGTTCCCGTTTCCCTTACCGCTGAAAATGGGCGGGGATATTTTGAATCATCATCGCTTGAAGGGCATCGCAACGGCTTGGATTCAATGCCTGTGTTTAAACTTTGCAAAATCGAGCAAGAAAATCACCGCTTGATTATTCGCCAAGTTGATGAAATTGCAGGTTTAGAATTTATCAGTGAATTTGAGTTAGACGAACAAACTTCTGTGCTGAAAACTCGCAATAAACTCAAAAATCTCAAGGCGGGTGCTTATCAGGTCGATCGCCTTGCGGTCACTTTACCGCTCCCTGAATTTGCTGATGAAGTCTGCACCTTCTACGGTCGCTGGGTGCGAGAATTCCAACCTAACCGCCAGAATTTGAAACACGGCGGCTTTATTCAAGAAAACCGTGTGGGAAGAACCTCGCACGAATATCCGCCAATTTTAATTGTGGGCGAGGAAGGCTACAAAGAACAAAAAGGCAACGTGTGGGGCTTCCATTTAGCGTGGAGTGGCAACCACCGCATTCGTGCGGATATTGATATTCGCAGCAGACGCACCGTGCAGCTCGAAGCACTCTACTTCCCAGGGGAAATCAGCCTTGAAGAGGGCGAAGAAGTGGCAACGCCGTGGGTTTATACCACCGCTTCTAATGAAGGTTTGAACGGTATGAGCCAACAATTCCACCGCTATGTGCGTGAGCAAATTTTACGCTTTCCACAAGGTAAAACTCGCCCTGTCCATCTCAACATTTGGGAAGGGGTTTATTTCGACCATAAACCCGATCACATTATCGCCATGGCAAAAGCAGCCGCAGAAATGGGCGTGGAGCGTTTTATTATTGATGACGGTTGGTTTATCGGGCGTGATGACGATTTCGGTGGCTTGGGCGACTGGTATTTAGATGAAAAAAAATACCCGAATGGCTTAAATCCTGTCGTGAAAGCGGTGAAGGATTTGGGTATGCAATTCGGCATTTGGGTTGAGCTGGAAATGGTAAACAAGCCGACTAAACTTTACCAACAACACCCAGATTGGCTATTGGAAGTCAAAGGCTACGACCAACCTGCGGAACGCAATCAGTATGTGCTAGATTTATGCAATCCTGAAGTGTTTGATTACTTGGTTGAGCGTATGGATTGGCTGCTCGGCAACCACGAGATCGACTATGTCAAATGGGATATGAACCGTCGTATTGTCCAAGGTGCTCACGAAGGCAGAGCCGCAGTCACCAAACAGACTGAAGCCCTTTACCGTTTATGTGATGTGCTTTGCGAAAAATATCCCAACGTTGAATTTGAAGCCTGCTCATCAGGAGGTGGACGTATCGACTACGAAATTTTAAAACGCTCACAACGCTTCTGGACATCAGACGACAACGATGCCTTAGAACGCCAAACCATTCAACGCGGCTTCAGCTACTTCTACCCACCTGAAGTAATGGGCGCGCACATTGGTGGCTATCACTGCCATACAACCTATCGCAAACTCGATGCAAATTTCCGTGGCTTAACCGCACTGTTCGGGCATATGGGCGTTGAGCTTGACCCTGTGAAAGAAGGTGAGGAAGAACGCCAAAACTTCGCAAAATATATCGCCTTGCACAAATCATTACGCGATTTATTGCACAGTGGTAAATCTTTCCGCTTAGACAGACAAGACCCAGCCTCATTAGTCAATGGCGTGGTGAGTCAAGACGGTTCACAAGCGGTCGTTTTAATCAACCAACTTGCAATGTTGGATTATCTTCGCCAAGAGTCCCTTCGTTTGCCATATTTAAACGCGGGCGACTACCAAGTGGAAATTTTGGATTTACCTCGCAATTTTGCTGAAGGCAAATTCGGGCATTTAATGAAAAAATTGCCTGAATGGATGGTGCGTGCATTGGCAGGCGAAAAAGTGGTGATCAACAGCGAATGGCTGGCGAAAGTCGGCTTAGGCTTACCGATTCTTGATCCTGCTTCGGCGATGTTGTTGAAGTTTACGAAAGTAATGGCTTAACGCAACTCTCTCCCCTCGAGGGAGAGAGACAGCCGAAATTGCGTTAGGCAATTTTGGCAGAGAGAGGGGGAAACGATATAAAATTTGCGAATGAGCGGTTAAAAATAACCGCTTACCCCTCTCCCGAATTTTGCTTCTGAACTAAGCAAAATTATCCCTCTCCCTCAAGGGGCGAGGGTAATGACGGTAAAACCGAGCAATCTGGAGCCCAATCGCTTAAATTTTGTAAATTTCCCTCGAAATTTGATCGCTTATTGTGAACTTCATCACATAAATTTTTTGACAAATAGCCTATACTTCCCAAACAACCTGATTTTGATAGGGATATGATTATGAGTGAACAATTTATTTTAAACGACCACCCACATCGTCGTTTTAACCCGTTAAAAAACCAATGGATCTTAGTTTCTCCACACCGTGCTAAACGCCCGTGGCAAGGGCAGCAAGAAGAAGTGGTAGCCGATAACAAACCAAGTTATGACCCAACGTGCTACCTTTGCCCTGGCAATAAACGCATCACAGGCGAGCAAAATCCGCAATACACCAAGCCTTTTGTGTTTAAAAACGATTTTTCCGCCTTGCTTAGCGACACACCAGCCCCTGAAAAAAGCGATGATCCCTTGTTCCAAATTTCTCACACGCAAGGGGAAAGTCGTGTGATTTGTTTTTCTCCAGACCACAGCAAAACCTTACCGCAGCTGACTGTGCCTGAAATTGAGCAAGTGATCCAAGTCTGGCAAGAGCAAGTCGGTGAGTTAAAACAACGTTACCAATGGGTGCAAATTTTTGAGAACAAAGGCTCAATGATGGGCTGTTCTAACCCGCATCCACACGGTCAAATCTGGGCAAGCAATTTCTTGCCAAATGAGCTAGCGATTGAAGATGAATGCCAAGCAGATTACTACCAAAAACACGGCTCGCCATTGTTAATTGATTATGCGAAACGCGAGTTAGAAAAACGCGAACGCATTGTGGTGGAAACCGAAGATTGGATCGCTGTGGTGCCTTATTGGGCTGCGTGGCCGTTTGAAACTTTGTTGTTGCCAAAAGCAAAACAATTCAAATCTATTGAAGATTTAAACCAAGCGGAGCGTGAAGATTTGGCACTGGCGTTGAAAAAATTAACGACCCGTTACGATAACTTATTTAACATCAGCTTCCCTTATTCGAGCGGATTCCACTTCGCCCCAGCCAATGGTGAAGAAAACGCACATTGGCAGCTACACGCCCATTTCTATCCACCGCTTTTACGTTCCGCAACCGTGCGTAAATTTATGGTTGGTTACGAAATGATGGCGGAAAGTCAACGTGATTTAACGCCAGAACAAGCGGCAGAACGTTTAAATGCGGTGAGTGATACCGTGCATTATAAAGATAAAAAATAAGGAAATAGCGATGACACCACAACAACTTTCTCAACAAAAATTCAGCGAGCATTATGGCTATGCTCCAGAACAAACCGTGTTCGCACCAGGTCGTGTGAATATCATTGGTGAGCACACTGACTACAACGACGGCTTTGTGATGCCTTGTGCAATTGATTACGGAATGGCGGTTAGCTTTGCGAAACGCAACGACAGCATTTGGCGGGTTTATGCGATTGATATTAACGAGCAAGATGAATTTGATTTAAGCCAAGATTTCACCCCAAGCGAACACAAATGGGCAAATTATGTACGTGGCGTGGTGAAATATGTTCAAGAACAATGCCCAGAATTTAAACAAGGGGCGGATTTAGTGATGACCAGTGATGTGCCGATGTCATCGGGCTTAAGTTCATCTGCGGCACTGGAGATTTCAATTGGCAAAACTTGCCAAGTACTAGGCGATTTACCGCTTTCTCTCGCTCAAATTGCCTTAATCGGGCAAAAAGCGGAGAACAAATTTGTTGGGGCGAATTGCGGCAATATGGACCAACTCACCTCTGCATTAGGGCAAAAAGATCACTTGATTATGATCGATTGTCGTAGTCTTGATATTACGCCAACGCCTGTGCCACACGGCTATTCGATTGCGATTATTAACTCAAATGTGAAACACGATTTAGTGACAAGCGAATACAACAGCCGTCGTCAGGAGTGCGAACAAGCGGCGAAATTCTTTGGTGTAAAAGCTTTGCGTGATGTGAGCGTGGCTCAATTCCTCGAAAAAGCTGAAGCCTTAAAAGCGGAAAGCAAATTAGCATATAAACGTGCAAAACACGTGGTGTACGAAGATCAACGCGTGCTTGATGCGGTGGCAGCTTTAAAAGCGAATGATATGGTCAAACTCGGGCAGTTAATGGGCGAGTCCCACGATTCAATGCGTGATGATTTTGAAATTACCATTCCAGAAATTGATTATTTGGTGGAATTAGCTCAAGTTGCCATCGGCAAAAATGGCGGTGCTCGTATGACAGGCGGTGGCTTTGGTGGTTGTATTGTTTGCCTTGTGCCAAACGATAAAGTGGAGGCATTACGCCAATTGATTGCGGATAATTACGAAAAACAAACAGGCATTAAAGAAACCTTCTACCTCTGCACCGCAAGCGATGGGGTGCATTTGGTGGGGTAAAAATAGCCCCTCTCTAACATAACCCTCTCCCCTCGAGGGAGAGGGATAATTTTCCTTCGTTCAGAAGGAAAATTCGGGAGAGGGGGTAATATTATGGTATCTTTCCCCCTCTCTCTGATAAAAATTGCCTAACGCAATTTTTATCTGTCTCTCTCCCTCAAGGGGAGAGAGTAAGGACATTACTATGCAAACCTTTATCCTCGAAAACAATCATCTCAAAATTACGCTTTCTAACTTCGGGGCTTCTTGGCTCTCTTGCATTGTTAAACACCCAAAAGGCGACTGTGAAGTGCTAGTAACAACAACGCCTGAACGTTGGGCGGAGCAGTCTGCTTATTTTGGGGCAACCGTTGGACGTTATGCGAATCGTATCGCCAATGGCGAATATCAGCTTAACGGCAAAACCTACTACCTTGCCAAAAATAACGGTGAGAATAATCTACACGGCGGCGTGAAAGGCGGTAGTTTCGTGGAATGGCAAGTTCTTGAGCAAAGCCCGCAAGCGGTCAAATTTGGCTATACTTTTGCCGATGGCGAAGAAGGCTTTGGCGGTGAAGTGCAGGCAACAACCACGTATCAGCTTACCGATAACCAATTAGAAATCCGTTTTGATGCGGTCAGCAATCAAGCTACTCCATTATGTTTTACCAATCACGCCTATTTTAATTTAGATAATAGCCCGAATATCAAGCAACACCGCTTGCAGCTCAATGCTTCTCACTATTTGCCTGTGGGCGAAAATGGTATTCCAAATGGCTTATTGAAATCGGTTGAAAACACTAGTTTTGATTTCCGACAACCCAAAGAAATCGAGCAAGATTTACTGACCGATAAAGATCAACGAGCAGTCAAAGGCTACGATCACGCGTTCCTCATTGCAAAAGAAACACAAAATTTTACCGCTTGTTTAAGCGTGGATGATTTGAAATTGCAGCTCGACACCTCAATGCCCGCTATTCAACTTTACACAGGAAACTGGCTTGCAGGGCAGCCACGAGGAAAATCGGGCATTTGTGAAGATTACGCAGGCGTTGCCTTAGAGCCTGAATTTTTCCCCGATAGTCCAAATCACCCAGAATTAGCCAAATTTGGCGGTATTTCACAAGCCAATGAGCCTTATCAACAGACGATTTGTTATCGGTTTGTTTATTAAGTTTTTGTATAACCCTCGCCCTTGAGGGAGAGGGATAATTTCAATTCGTTCAGAATTGAAATTCGGGAGAGGGGGAAGCGGTCATTTAAGACCGCTCTTTTGTAAAATCAATATCGCCCCCCTCTCTCTGAAAAAATTGCCTTACGCAATTTTTTCTGTCTCTCTCCCTCAAGGGGAGAGAGTGAATTAAACAGGAGAAGATTATGCTACCAACCCACTTCCAAAACCCAAACACGCTACATATCAACACCACACCGCATCACGCTTATTTTATCCCGCATCGTTCGTTAGATACGGTAAGCAATTCGCCAAACAGCCGCGAGCAATCGCCTTATTTTACGTTGCTAAATGGCGATTGGGATTTTAACTATTACGAAAGCTACCACGATTTACCTGAAGATTTTTTAAACACCGCTTTTGAACATAAAATCCCTGTGCCGTCGAACTGGCAAAATTACGGCTTTGATCACCATCACTACACCAATATCAACTACCCTTTCCCGTTCGATCCGCCTTTTGTGCCGCACCAAAATCCGTGCGGTTTATATCATCGCACATTTCAAGTTCAGCCGAACGGCAATCGCTATTTACTCAACTTTGAAGGCGTTGATTCTTGCTTATTCGTGTATGTAAACCGCCAATTTGTGGGTTATAGCCAAATCAGCCACGCCACCAGCGAATTTGATGTGACTGATTTTCTCACCGCAAGCACCAACCATTTGCACGTGGTAGTGTTGAAATGGTGCGACGGCAGCTATTTGGAAGACCAAGATAAATTCCGTATGTCGGGTATTTTCCGCGATGTCTATTTACTGGAACGTGAACCAAATTATCTGCAAGATTTCTTTGTTCGCTATGAACTAAACAACGATTTAACCGAAGCCACATTTTCACTCGACACGCAATTTATTAGCGAAAATCGACCGCTTGATGTGCAACTGATTTCGCCTGAAAATGTTGAGATTTTCCGCAAACAAGCGGTGAAATTGGATGAAAAGATTGCAAACGTGCAACTTTGGAATACGGAAAATCCACGTCTTTACACGCTGATTTTACGCACCGAAAAGGAAGTCATCGTGCAAAAAATGGGCTTTAGAAAAGCAGAAGTCAAAGATGGCGTATTCTACTTCAACCATCAGCCGATTAAATTCAAAGGCGTAAATCGTCACGACAGCGATCCAAAAACAGGCTATGCGATTAGCTATGCTCAAGCGTTGAAAGATTTACAACTGATGAAACAGCACAACATCAACGCCATTCGCACCGCCCATTATCCAAACGCCCCTTGGTTTACCGAACTTTGCGACCGCTACGGTTTTTATGTGATTAGCGAGAGCGATGTGGAATCGCACGGTGCTTCAATGTTGGCAGTAAAAACGCCTGAGCCGAGCATTTTCTTAAACCACGAAAATGATCCTGAAGTGGCACGTATTCGCCAAGACACCATCGACAATTTCTGTTATTTCGCTCGTGAGCCTGCTTTCAAACAAGCGATTTTAGATCGCCAACAAGCGAACGTAGAACGCGATAAAAACCGCACATCGATTATTATTTGGTCGCTAGGGAATGAATCGGGTTATGGCGAAAATTTTGAAGCCGCAGCCGAGTGGATTAAACAACGCGATCCAAGCCGTTTAGTACATTACGAAAGCTCCATTTACCAACATTCTGAGCATCAAAACGATCTTTCCAATTTAGATTTTTACAGCGAAATGTACGGCTCAACGGAAGATATCGACCGCTATTGCGAAACGCCAAAAGCGAAACCGTTTATCCTCTGCGAATACAGCCACGCGATGGGCAATTCCAACGGTGATATGGAAGATTACTGGCAAGCATTTCATCGCAACGCCCAATCTTGCGGCGGCTTTATTTGGGAATGGTGCGACCACGCTCCACTTCGCGAAAATGGGCAGTTTGGCTACGGTGGCGATTTCGGCGAAAGCCCGCACGATGGCAATTTCTGTATGGATGGTTTAGTGTCGCCTGACCGCATTCCGCACAACAATTTAAAAGATGTGAAAAACGTCAATCGCCCTGTGCGTGCAAGCCTTGAGTACGGCAAAGTGGTGTTGCATAATTATTTAGATTTCACCAACTTGGCAGATGTTTTAACGGTCGAATATCAATTCGTGCAAAACGGCATTCCTACAAGCGGTGGAAATTTTGCGGTACATTGCGAACCGCATCAAATTGCTGTGTTACCGCTTGAACTACCAGAAAACAATGGCGAGCATTGGTTGCTCAATCTCAGTTATCGCCAAAATGATGCAAGCGATTTAGTGACGGTAGAATACGAACTTGGGTTCGATCAACTGAATTTATATCCGCAAAATCAGTTGAAAAAACAACCGCTTGTGGCAAGCAAAACGGCATTTGACATTCGTGAGAACGATCAGCAAATTGAGATTGAAAACGAAGATTATCGTTATGTGTTCGACAAACAAAAAGGGATTTTCAGTCAAATTGAAAAGGCAGGGCAAGCGTTCATTGAGCAACCGTTAGATTTCCAAATTTGGCGAGCTCCAACGGATAACGACCGTTTGATTCGTGCTGCGTGGCAAAATGCAGGTTACGATAATGCTTATACTCGTGCTTATAAAACGGCATTGAACGTGCAGGAAAATTCGGTCGAAATTCGAGTAAAATCCGCGATCGTGTCGATTTCTCGTGGCAGAATTTTAACCCTTGATGTGGTTTATACCTTGTTGGCAGATGGGCAACTTTCCGTCAAAATCCACGCTCAACGCCCTGCTCATTTGCCTTATTTACCACGCTTTGGTTTGCGTTTCTTCCTACCGAAACAGAGCGGGCAAACAGAATATTTTGGCTATGGCGAGTTAGAAAGCTATGTCGATAAACATCACTTGGCAAAACTGGGCGTTTACCACACAACAGCGGAACAAAACCATACGGATTACGTGAAGCCACAAGAAAACGGCAGCCATTTTGGTTGCGAATATGTGAAATGTAACCGCTTGTTTGTGCAAGCAAATCAACCGTTTAGCTTTAATCTTTCGCCTTACACTGCTGAAGAATTAACCACTAAAACCCATTGCTACGATTTAGTGCCTTCTGGCTATAATGTGTTGAGCGTAGATTACAAAATGAGCGGCATTGGCTCGAATTCGTGCGGTCCGAATTTGAAGGATGAATATCGGTTAAATGAAACGGAATTTAATGTGGCGTTTGAGGTTATATTTGGTTAATGTGTAAATAAGCGGTCAGATTTGACCGCTTCCAAAAATCCCCCTCTTTAGAAAAGAGGGATTGAGGGAGATTTGATGCGATATTGATTATTTAACAAACTAATTTCTTCGTTAATTTTTTCTGCCAAATCTCCCCCTGCCCCTCTTTGCTAAAGAGGGGAGATAGAAGCAGAAAGAGAAATAAGTCATAAATCCCGCAAACGATTAAGCAAGTAAAACCTTGTTTTAGCTCAAAATTTTTAGCGATTAGATTTGCTAAACTGAGTTCAAACAATGGCAGGACGAAAGGAGAAAAAAATGTCAGAAGTTTTCCATTTAGGTTTAACCAAAGCAATGTTAAAAGGGGCAACACTAGCGATTATTCCAGGTGATCCAGCTCGTAGCGAACGCATTGCAAAACAATTAACTAACCCAGAATTTTTAGCAAGCCATCGCGAATTTAACTCGTGGTTAGGTTTTATTGGCGACCAAGCTGTGGTGGTTTGTTCAACAGGGATTGGCGGACCTTCCACCTCAATTTGTGTAGAAGAATTAGCTCAATTAGGCATCCGCACTTTCTTACGCGTGGGTACAACTGGAGCAATTCAACCACATATTGAAGTAGGTAATTTGCTAGTCACCACAGGTTCAGTGCGTTTAGACGGTGCAAGCCAACACTTCGCTCCGCTTGCTTATCCTGCTGTCGCAGATTTTGAATGCACCACTGCGTTATACCAAGCGGCTCAAAAACAAGGTGTAAAAACCTTTGTGGGTATTACCGCTTCATCTGATACATTCTATCCAGGTCAAGAACGTTATGATACTTACACAGGCAAAGTGTGTGCTCAATTTAGAGGTACATTGAAAGAGTGGCAAGATTTACACGTAATGAACTACGAAATGGAATCAGCGACTTTATTAACAATGTGCTCGGCATTAGGCTTGCGTGCAGGTATGGTGGCAGGCGTTATCGTAAATCGCACCCAGCAAGAAATTCCAAATGAAGCTACAATGAAAGCAACTGAAGAAGCTGCGGTAGCAACTGTTGTGGAAGCGGCGAGAATTTTGTTAGAAAAATAATTGTTTAAGCAATTTCTCTTAAACAATCCATTTATGATCTGCACCCTAAGGTGCAGATTTTTTTATACATTGGATTACAAGCTGTCCTTAAATCTTACCTGCTTTTAATCTCGCAAAATAATCTTTTGTTTCACCAATAATCACTTTACGCAAGGCAATGAGAGCAATTAAGTTCGGAAATGCCATTAAGCCGTTGACGATGTCCGCGATTGTCCAGATTGTTTGCAGCTCTAAAAATGGTGCAGATGCAATAAGAATCACAAATAAAACTCGGTAGAATTTAATGCCTTTGGTGCGACCATTTGTCAAGTAAACGAAACAACGCTCACCGTAGTAACACCAGCCTAAAATGGTGGTAAACGCAAAGAAAATGAGACCAATTGTTACAATCACAGAGCCGAAATTGCTGTCTAAACCTTGGTTGAATGCAAGGTTAGTTAACTCTGCACCTTGCACACCTTGCGTCCACGCTCCTGTAATGACAATTACAAGCCCTGTCATCGTACATACAATGATGGTATCAAGAAATGTTCCCGTCATTGAGATTAAGCCTTGACGCACTGGCTCTTTGGTTTGAGCTGCAGCTGCGGCAATTGGAGCGGAACCTAAGCCAGATTCATTTGAGAAAATACCGCGTGCTACACCTAATTGAATTGCTTGCATTACGGTAAAGCCGAATACACCGCCAAGTGCTGCTTCAGGATTGAAAGCCGCGTACACAATCAATTTAATCGCTTCTGGCACTTTTTCAGCATTCAAGATAATCACGCTCATTGCTGCGATTACGTATGCGATTGCCATAAAAGGCACTACGATGCTAGCAATTTTAGAGATACGTTTTACGCCACCAAAAACAATCGAGATAACAACAAGCGTTAGTACAATTGCCGTGAAAACAACAGGAATATCAAAGGTAGATTGCAATGCCTGAGTGATCCCGTTTACTTGCGGAAATGTCCCGATCCCAAGCAAAGCAACAAGCACACCGAAGAAAGCAAATGCTTTCGCAAGCCATTTCCATTTTTTGCCCATTCCCATTTCAATGTAATACATTGGACCGCCTGCTACGAAGCCTGATTTATCGCGTCCACGATATTTGATGGCTAACAAACCTTCTGCATATTTTGTCGCCATTCCGAATAGAGCAATCAGCCACATCCAGAATAATGCTCCAGGTCCGCCAGAGTGGATAGCTGTTGCAACACCGACAATATTCCCCGTGCCGATAGTTGCCGCTAATGCCGTTGAAAGTGCTGCGAAAGCGGAAATATCACCTGTTTGTCCTTTCCCTTTTTCGGGCTTGAACATATAGACGAAGGCTCGGAAAAGTTGGGTAATTTGAATACCTTTAAGGGCAAGTGAAAAGTAGATGCCTACGCCAGAGAGCAAAATAAGTAGAGGTGCTCCCCAGATAAAGCTACTGATTTGGTTAAGAATAGTGTCGATTGACATTCGATGTTCCTCGTAAATAATGCTTACAAGGAAAGAAAAGCGGAAACAAGCGGTAAATTTTCGCAAAGATTTTGCAAAATCCGACCGCTTGTCGTGAATTTAACTTTTCTCCCCTGTCCTTTTGCCTGAGCGTTTCACACTTAACGGGCGTTAAGCATTTTCGCCTTCGGCGTCCATTTTCTGCATTGCAGATTGGATCTCTCCAAGGGTTCGTCCAGTAACAGTCCTCGCACAATGTGCACCTGAAAGATTTTACCTCGTCGGTGAAATGTTAATTCATTTCTCTCCAGCTACCTTCTTCCGAACAGTTCTTATTTTATCCGTAAGGTGTGTGAATTGTAATAATCCACGCACGTTTGAAAAAAGATGGTGCGTGAACAAGTTCACACACCCTACAATTTATTAACAATAAGAATGCTAAAATTTTAGCAATTTGAGATTTTGAGTCAAGTAAAAACTACCCAACCCAAATAAACTTAATTAAAAATAGCACCGAAACCACGGCAACGGACGGATTGATCTCTTTAAATCGTCCTGTACAAGCCTTCATAATGCAGTAACTTATAAAGCCAAACGCAATGCCTTCGGTAATCGAATAGGTAAACGGCATCATTGCGGTGGTAATAAACGCTGGTGTGGCTTCGGTTAAGTCGTCCCATTTTACTTCAATCAGGCTTGATGCCATTAGAATTCCAACGAAAACTAAAGCCCCCGCAGTAGCGTAAGCAGGAACCACGCTTGCAAGCGGTGAGAAGAAAATGGTAAGCAAGAACAATACACCAACGACAATCGCTGTTAAACCTGTGCGTCCACCAACGGATACGCCCGAGCCGCTTTCGATATATGCCCCAACTGATGATGTGCCAATAAATGATCCCGCCATTGTGGAAACGCTATCCACTAACAGGGCTTGACGCATACGAGGGAATCGTCCTTGTTTATCCGCAAAGCCTGCTTTGGTGGTTACTGCAATGAGCGTGCCTGAGCTATCGAATAAGTTTACCAGCAAGAATGAGAAAATAATGCCCACAAGAGCGACATCAAAAGCTCCTGCAACATCCACTTGCCCTACAACAGCCTCTAAACTTGGTGGCATTGAGATAAAGCCGTGAAAAGCAACTGCAGGGTCAAAAATCAACGCAAGCCCCGTGATTAACGCAATTGAAATCAACACGCCTGAGTAGATATTTTTTGCGGACAACACCACAATGATGAAAAAGCCTAGAATACCAAGCAATACTTTCGGATCGTGTAAATCACCAAGAGCAACTAATGTATCCGCATTTGGCACGATAATGCCCATATTTTTAAAGCCAATTAGGGCAATAAATAAGCCAATTCCCGCCCCGATTCCAACACGTAAGCCGTGCGGAATCGATGCCATAAACCAGTAGCGAATTTGTAAGATGGTTAATAAAAATAAGCCGACCGAACCTAAGAAAATCGCTCCCATTCCCACTTGCCACGAATAGCCGAGTTTTTGCACCACAACGAAAGCAAAGAAGGCGTTTAAGCCCATTGCTGGGGCTAACGCAATAGGCAAGTTGCTAAATAGTCCCATTGCAATCGTGCCAAGCCCTGAGATTAAACAGGTGGTCACGAACACCACTTGGGTATCCATTCCCGCAATGCCTAAAATAGAAGGGTTAACGAAAACGATATAAACCATCGTGAAAAAGGTGGTAATGCCTGCGATCACTTCCGTTTTCACATTGCTGCCTTTCTCTTTTAAAGCGAATAATTTTTCGAGCATTTTGACCTCTAGTAATCCAACACTAACGCTAATAATTCAACCGCTAAGAAAGCAAGGCTAAATTTTTGTTCATCGGCAACCGACCAGAATTGCAACGCATTTTCGTCTTTAACCAATAACTGACTAATTTGCAACGCATTTTGCTCTTCCATCTCGCCATTTTTCACTGGAGTTAACACTTCATTTTCGCTGAAGTTAATCCACGCATTTGCTGCCCAATCTGCACTTAAATTTTCTACATCTAACTCATATTCAGATTGCACCGACACCATTTGCGACACGCCATAGAACACAGGCACTTGCACCGAATGGAACGTCACTTGAGCGCTCAAATTTTGTAAAACTTTTGCAAGTTGTAATTCAAACACGCGAGAGAACGGTAGTTTTTTCTCATCGCCTTGCACGTTGGCTGGCACCACATCAAAGGCAATACGTTCTGCATTTTCATCGAATGGAATACCGTTTAATAAGCGAGCAGTTTGCCCCGCAAGTTCTTTCACTTTTTCTTCGCCAAAGTAAGCCGATGGCAATAATGAGCTAACAAAAACGTGGCTTAACGGCTGGCTTAAAAGCGGTTGTAATGCCAAAACTAATTGCGAAATTTGCGGATTCGCCAGAGCAACGATATTGTGTTCACGCAAATTAACCAAAGCCTCATTATTCACATTTGGCACAACCACAGGCACATTGCCGATAAGGGCGGTAATGCCGAAAAGATCTAAGATGATACAGCCTGCTTGGGTTGCTTTTGCTAAAGTTTCTGCGTGAGCCATTGGGGCTGCGAATAAAACGTGCGTAAATTGTGACCAATCTAGGTTATCTAATTCGAATTGTTCGACGGCTTTTGTGCCGAAACGGAGGTTTTGCTCTTCGCCAAAAGGTTCGATTTCAACTGCCGAAACTTTATCAAAGGTCAAATTACGGCTTTCTAATACTTCAAGTAATTTTTCAGCTAGGGTAAAATCAGTGGCAATCGCGAGATGAATTTGAGACATTTTATCTTCCTATCTTACATAAAAGTTGCATAAATTGCGTGTAAAGCGTGATTATACCCCAATTTCAAGGAGCTAGTGATGACACCCGCAGTAAATCTTTTGAAAAAACAAAAAATTGCTTTCCAATTACACCCTTATGAACACGATCCTAATAACACCAATTTCGGGCAAGAAGCGGTCGAAAAACTTGGAATTGATCCCAATCAAACCTTTAAAACTTTGTTAGTTGCCGAAAATGGCGATCAGAAAAAATTAGCCGTAATGGTCGTGCCCGTTTCAAGCTCACTTAATCTGAAAAAAGCCGCTCACGCATTGGGCGTGAAAAAAGTGGAAATGGCAGATAAAGAAATCGCCCAAAAAACTACAGGCTATTTATTAGGCGGCATCAGCCCATTAGGTCAGAAAAAACGCCTTACCACAGTGATTGACCAATCCGCAATGCAGTTCGCAACAATGTTTGTATCAGGCGGAAAACGTGGCTTAGACGTAGAACTTGCTCCACAAGATTTGGCTCAGGTGCTTGGGGCAGAATTTGTAGATATTAAGGACGATGCGTAATCTTTTGCAAGAAAACAACCGCTTGTCTTTTCTTTAGCGATGAAATCATTATAATCTTGCCATTCAACAAAAATATTTGAGAGAACACAATGTCCCTAGATTTAGCCAATATTCGAACGCAAATCACTAGCCTCGATCGCCATATTTTAAAGCTTTTATCCGAACGTCATCGTCTTGCGTTTGACGTAGTGCGTAGTAAAGAGATCACTCAAAAACCATTGCGTGATGTGGTGCGTGAAAAAGAACTTTTGCAAGAACTGGTTAATTTTGCCGAATCAGAAAATTATCAACTGGATCCGCAATACGTTACCCAAATTTTCCAACGTATCATTGAAGATTCGGTGCTTACGCAACAACATTACTTGCAAAATAAACTGAATGAGCAAAAAGAAGAGAGCTTGTCGATTGCCTTTTTAGGTATGCGAGGTTCTTATTCCAATATGGCGGCTCGTCAATTTGCGAAAAAATATCAAGGCAATTTACTGGAATTAAATTGTGCGTCTTTCGAAGAGATTTTTGCTAAAGTCGCCAACGGCGAAGCAGATTTTGGCGTGCTTCCGCTTGAAAATACCACTTCAGGTTCAATCAATGAAGTATATGACTTACTACAACATACCGATCTCACATTAGTGGGCGAATTGGCATATCCAATCAAACATTGTTTGCTTGCTAATGGAAACATGGATTTGGCAGAAATTGACACCATTTACACCCACCCACAACCAGCTCAACAATGTAGCCAATTTATTCAGCAGCTAGACCGCATGCATATTAAATACTGTGAAAGTAGCTCACACGCAATGCAAATGGTGGCACGCTTAAACAAACCTAATGTTGCCGCTATTGGTAACGAAGATGGCGGGAAATTATACGGTTTAACTAGCATTAAATCGGAAATTGCCAACCAAGTGAATAACATCACGCGTTTTATTGTGGTTGCCAAAGATGCCGTGAAAGTTTCCCCACAGGTACAAACCAAAACGCTCTTATTGATGACCACTACCCAACAAGCAGGTGCCTTGGTCGATGCGTTAGTGGTATTTAAACAATTTGGCATTCGAATGTTGAAACTGGAATCTCGCCCAATCTACGGTAAACCGTGGGAAGAGATGTTCTACGTAGAACTTGAAGCCAATATGCACAACGAAAATACGCAAAAAGCCTTAGACGCATTAAAAGAAGTGACGAGTTTCTTGAAAGTATTAGGCTGTTATCCGAGTGAAATTATTGAGCCTGTGAAGATCTAAAAGCGAAAGTAAAGGCATAGTGGGTAACCTTCCGACTATGCCTTTTAATTTTGGAAAACGAACTGTTTGTTTCATTATACGAAACAATCTTATTCAAAAACAGGGCTTTATTGTGCTTATCTTTCAATATAAAATGCCCTCGTTTTTTAATTCATAATGACTTTAGGATTTTCTATGAAAAAATTACTCACAACTTTAGCGATTCTTTCTTCCGCAACGGCATTGGCAAGCACACCAGAGCAAAACAAAGCGAATGCGTTGGCATTTTATGATTTAACTTTCAACCAACACAAAGTACAAGAAGCGACCGATAAATATATCGGCAAAGAATATTTGCAACATAACCCTGGTGTGGCAGACGGTGGACAAGCTTTCGTCGATGCCTTTGCCCCTTTTTTAAAAGATCATCCGAAATCAAAAGCGACCATTAAACGCGTGATTGCCGATGGCGATTTAGTTGCCTTACACGTGCATAGCCAGCTTGATGATGAAGATCGTGGCGAAGCGGTAGTAGATATTTTCCGTTTCGATAAAGACGGCAAAATCGTAGAACACTGGGATGTGATTCAAGCTGTGCCAGAAAAAACAGAAAGCGGCCGTGGAATGTTTTAATTAAACAGCAAACAAAATGCGTAGTGAATCTGATGTCACTACGCATTTTTTATATCTATCCTTTCAACTTTAGAAAAACTGACTCCACAAATGCGAAATCGGCATCACCAAAAACAGGGCGGGGAGCATATTAGCAGCGTGGAACATTTGGATATTGCAAATTCTAAAACCTGTGGCAATCATTAACACACCTCCTGCAGCAGCGAAATCAGCCCGCATTTCTGGCGTAACGAACGGAATAATGAATACGGCAGAATACGCCAGGATCACTTGTACTAACGTTTGCGGGATAAAAATCATTGAAACTGCATAGCCTAATGAGGTGGCAAAAATCATTGCGGTGAAGAAATCTAAAAAGGATTTAATGATTAAAATGCTCGCATCGCCCGACATTCCTTCGTTCATTGAGCCGAAAATCCCCGTGCCACTAAAAGAACAAAGAATCACCAATGCCACAAATTTTGATAGAAATTCCTCGTGAGTAATGCCTTTTGGGGTTGATGAAAACAGGCGTTCCACGACGTTCTTTGCTTTGCCTGCTAATTTATTGATGCCGTGTTCAAGACAAATCAGCCCGCCAGAAATAAGTGCCAATGCGTTAAGGTAAGGACCTACAATCATAAAACCTCCTAAGTTTAAGAAATGAATAGATATTGAATAAATTAATAGTTTTTTGAGGGGAAATATTGAAAAGAAAAAGTACGGCGAACCGTACTTTTTTAATTAAGGCTGTTTAAAATCTAACCCGCCCTGATTTCCCAATTTCTCAGGTCGAATTTCCACATAACTTTTATCCTTCAACATCTCGCCTGTTTGCTTTATGTAATCTTTGAAATGTGGGGTTTCGCGGTGGTGGGCGTAGGCGGCATCATTAGCGTAGATTTCAAAGAAGATCCATTTATTTGGATTTTCTTTTTCAGTCGCGGCATACATCGCAATCACGCCCTCTTCTACTTTTAACGATTGAGCCATTTCCGCCATAATAATCGCTTTGAATTGCTCATTGTATTCAGGTTTCACTTCAACAGGCACATAATTCGTACGCATTTCTGGCGTTTGTTGCACTTTTTTATCGCCTAAAAATTGCGGATCTAACGCAATGCGTTTTTTGTGATCTGTTAAAATTTCAGGGGAAGCTTTTAAAAATGCTTTGTATTGTGGAGAATCACGGTGAATTTCGTAAGCGGCTTGATCTGCATAAATTTCCACCATATACGCCATATTCGGATCGGTTTTCGATTTCACCGAATACATCGCCAACGTGCCTTTTTCGTTTTGGATTGAGGCTCTGATATTTTGATCAGCCACGCCATCGTATTGCAGCTCGGCGCCTGGTTTCACGCCAAGTTCAAAAATGTTCATCATCGGGTTTGCGTTTGCGGTCATTGCCATTGTGAGTCCTAAAAGGGCGGTTAGTTTTTTCATTATTTTCTCCTATTTGTAGAGTGTGTGAACCAACGGTTCACGCACGCGATTGATAAATTTTCGTGCGTGGATTTTTCAAATCCACACACCCTACATTGATAATTAAGCCTCACCTTCCCAACCGCCACGGGTATCCACACCCGTGTCTTTCGCGAGTTGTTCCAGTTGAGCCACTTGTTCATCAGTTAGCACGATTGTAGCCGCTTTTGCCGCATCGGTCACGTGGTGAACTTTCGTTGCCCCCACAAGCGGTAATGCCCCTTTGTGAATCGCCCACGCCAACGCCACTTGTGCCGCACTCACGCCTTGGGCTTTGCCCATTTCCGCCATCGCATCGGTCAGTTTCGCTAATTGTGGCAACACTTTGTTATACGTCGCGGCACGCATTGAGCCTTCTGGCAACGGATTTTCCACGTTGTATCTGCCGCTCAACGTCCCTTGTTCCAACACCATATAAGCGAAGAAGGTAATACCATTTTGTTTGCAGTAATCCAACAAACCATCATCTAATGAATTGCGATAAAGTAAGCTGAAATGGTTTTGGACTGCATCGATCTTGAAGCCTTCTGCTCCTAAAATCTCATTGACACGTTTCACTTGCTCAAGGCTATGATTCGACACGCCCACCGCTTTCACCTTGCCGCTTTTAAGTGCTGGGATTAAATACGGTGTCCAACGTTCCACGTCTAACGAATTGTGAATCCAATAAATGTCGATTTCGTCCACGCCCAAACGCTCAAGGCTGCCTTCTAACATTGACGTAAATGGATCCGCTTGGGCTTCGTCCGCAAGATTCGGCGTGAATTTGGTGGAAACAATCACGCTGCCTTTTGGTTGTTGGCGGATAAATTTGCCTAACTCTTTTTCAGAATCGCCCAAGCCGTACGCATAGGCTGTGTCCCATAAGTTCAAGCCGTTTTCGATAGCCACGTCAAACACTTCTTTCATTTGTGCTTCTGTTAAATGGTTGCCGAACACGGCATCGCCGCCGAACATACCCACACCCCAAGACCAAGTGCCTAATGCGATTTTTGGTAATTGTTTCATTTTGTTTTCCTTCTTTAATTTGTAAATTTAATGTAGGGGCAGGTTTTAACCTGCCCGTTGCGTTCAATCATATTTGGGCGGGTTAAAACCCGCCCCTACAGGATATGTGGCGTATTATACGCCAATAATTTTGTTTGATTAGTGGGTGAATGATAAAATCAGTTTTAGGGAAAAACTAATAATTATTTAGCTTCAGCCCGCGGCTGAGCAAACATTTGTTCAATCGCTTTGCTACGCCAGTTCAAATAATTTTGTGTTTTTTCTGCTTGTGGATTTGCCATTTCAAAGGCGTGGAACACACCTGGGATCACAAATAATTCCGTTGGTACGCCTGCTTGAATCAGTTTATTGGCATAGTCCATATCTTCATTGACGAATAAATCCAAATCGCCGACCATCATAAAAGTGGGCGGTAAGTCAGCGACATTTTTTGCCATCGCAGGGGAGAAATACGGCATTTGCGTATCCGAAATGGTTTGCCCTCCACGCAAGGTTGTCCAGCCAAATTGGTTAGTCGCGGGCGTCCACACAAATTCCCCTGTGTAAGGATTGTGATACGGAGAATCTTTTGTGCCTGTGCGATAGTCCAACATCGGATAAATCAGCACTTGTCCTTCGGGTTTAAATTCGCCCTGATCGCGAGTGTAAATTGCCAAGCGTGCCGTTAAACCACCGCCTGCACTCTCGCCCATTAATACCACGCATTGATTATCCAAGCCGAATTTTTCCGCATTTTGATAAACATAACGCAAACCGTGATAAGCATCGTTTAAATCAGCAGGGAAAGGGGCTTCCGTTGCTAAACGATATTCAAGGCTCACCACCGCTGCTTTTTGACGATCCGCCAAGGCTTGCAAGCTATCGCCGCCACTTTTCGCATTGCCCATTACATAGCCACCACCGTGAATAAAATAAATCACAGGCAATTTGCCTTCAGCATTTTGCGGTTTATACACATATAAATTCACCGCAGGCTGATTGCCTTGCGCAGGCACAACCCAATGTGCAGCAGGTTGTTTGCTTTCCGCGGCTTTTTTCTGATTATTCACCGCCGACCATTCACGGGCTTTCGCATCAGAAAAATCAATCACCCAGTTTTTCGCCGATTCACGATAAGCAGGATCGACTAAATCTAAGGTACGCAAATTTTGAGCCACCGCTGAAGCACTAAAAGCCACAGCCAAGGCGGTGAAGAACCATTTTTTCTCCTTAAAGAGCGGTAGAATTTTCAAGATTTTTTGCAAATGAATTGAAACGCCAAAATCCTCCCTTCGATATGAAGAGAGGATTTTTCTGAGAATGATTAAATCAGTGCTAACGCATCTGCCACAATTTGTTCGACCGATGTGCCGTTTGCTTTGAGCAATTCATCAGCGTTATAGCGATCGTGAAATTCTTTGGCGATACCGTAGTTTTTTACTTTCACGTTGGTTGCACCATAGAAGCCCGAAATGTTTTGCCCGAAGCCGCCTGTGATCACACCATCTTCCAGAGTGAATACCACATCGTGATCGACCATCAATTCGGTGAGTAATGCTTTATCCAAGCCTGTGGCAAATTTTGGATTGATGACCGTTGCTTGAATGCCGTGTTCTGCCGCGAGTTTATCCGCCACTTGGTTGGCAAGATGGAAGAAGTTACCTAAGCCGACTAATGCAATTTTTTTACCGCGACGGGTCACTTGGAATTTGTTTAGCTGGCTGTAATCGGTGGTATCTGGCACGCCTGTTTCAATCACTTCGCCAACAGGCATACGAATTGCCACAGGGTGTTCGTTTTGATGCAAGCCCCACGCCACCATTGCCATCAACTCTTCTTTGTTGGTTGGTGCAAGGTAAACCAGATTTGGAATATGGGCGATCATCGGAATATCGAAGAAACCTAGATGGGTCACATCGTTCATACCATACACCGATGCCATATGTACCAAAATCAAAGCACTGTTATTGTTCACGCATAAATCTTGCACGAGTTGATCGTAGGTGCGTTGCAAGAAGGTGCTATATACGCTGAACACAGGTTTGCCGCCGTTTTTTGCAATCCCTGATGCCATTGCGACCGCTTGTTCTTCGGCAATGCCCACATCGACATATTGGCTGCCCGCTTCTTTACGCCATTGTTCGCTAAAGCCAAAACCGCCTGGCGTCGCAGCGTTAATCGCCACCACATGCGGATCTTGCTTGATTTGCTCCATCAAATAATCCGCCACCAATGGGCTGTAACCCATCGGGAAGGTCATTTTGCTTTCGCCCGTTTTTAAATCAAACGGCATTTTGTAGTGATATTCTTCTTTATTTGCTTCTGCAAGGGCATAGCCTTTGCCCTTTTGGGTGACCACGTGCAACACAATCGGGTGATCGATGTCTTTCACCGATTGGAACACCTCAATAAGCGTCGCAAGATCGTTACCTTCTTTCACAAAACGATAATCTAACCCCATCGCTTTGAATAAGTTATTCGGGCTTTCACCGTTGGTTTCGCGTAACTCACGCAAGCCTTTGTAAATTCCGCCGTGTACTTCGGCGATAGATTGATCGTTGTCGTTTAAAATGACGATCATATTGCTGCCGAGGGTTGCCACATAATCTAACCCTTCATAAGCCTCACCGCCTGATAACGCGCCATCACCAATCACGGCAATAATATTTTCTTTCGCACCGCGTAAATCACGCCCTTTAGCAAGACCAGAAGCCAAACTGACCGAAGTGGAAGTATGCCCGATATTAAAGAAATCGTGTTCGCTTTCAGTCGGATCCGTATAGCCCGTCACATCATCATAGTGAGCAGGATCTAAAAAGGCTTGCGCACGTCCTGTCAGCATTTTATGCACATAACTTTGGTGCGACACGTCATAAACGATTTTATCCACAGGCGAATTAAACACATAATGCAACGCCACAATCATTTCCGCCGCACCCATCGGTGGACCGAAGTGACCGCCGTGTTGTGACACTTTCGTCATCAACGCTTCACGAGCTTGTGCGGTTAAATCCGTTAATTCATCAATAGAAAGACCTTTAATATCCGCTGGGGATTTCACATCAATTAATTTCATTTTGACTCCTATTTTGCTTTCCTGTTTTGTTCGAAAGAGCGGTCATTTTTGCGAATGTTTTTGCAAAGTATTAAAGACCTAACTCGCGGCTATCGGCAATGGTAAAACGAGCAACGCGTTTGTGCAGTTTCCATTCGCCATTCACTTTTTGATATTCGTCTTGGTAACGTCCGTAGTTGTTGTGAATAATGTCTTTGCCGTCGCGTTCTTCCACCAACACAACGTGGCAGTAAATAATGCCTTTCGCAGTGGTGTCGGTCAGTTCGCGGATCACTTGTTGACCGTTTAAGTGATATACACCTTTGAAGCCGCTTAATAAACGTTTGAACGTCGGTTCAATATCCGCAATGCCTTTCATATCCGAATAGAGTTCATCGCCGATATATGCCGTGATTTGTGCATCTTCGGTAAGTAATTTCATTTGCTGTTCCACGGCATTTTCATCGTCCAGCGTGGAAAAATTATCGACTAATTCTTTTAATTGGAATTTTTCTAGCATTTCGTTCATCGTTGTCATTGTCTTACTCCTTAAATCGCATCATAAACCGCTTACACGCGGATTTTGTCGTTTTCAATTAAATAAGTATCTGAGCCTTTCATCGCGTGTTCGGTGCCTTCATTTTGCACCCAAGAAACATAGACGATATTGGCGTGGGTATCTTGGCGAAGCACTTTCACGCCTGCTAATGCGGCGGCACCATATTCGGTGATCACTTCATCAAAAAATTGCTCAATCGCTGCCTTGCCTTTCAAGCTGCGATCAGGAAACATCATCACCGCATCATCAGCATAATCTGCCATAAGCAAGGCTAAATCACCTTTTTCTAATGCGGTTAAGTGCCGTTGTACAACGGTTTCAATAGTCATTTTAATTCTCCAGTTCATTTAAAAGAGCGGTCGTTTTTGCAAAAGATTTTGCAAATTGAACCGCTTGTCGTTTGTTTATGTGGCGTATTATACGCCAATAATTTTGTTTGATTAGTGGTTGAATGATAAATTCAGTTTTAGGAAAAAACTAATAATATATTGTTGTATTTTAAGTGCTAAAAAGAGCGTTTTGCACACAATTATCTTCAAAAAACAAGACTATTACTTTAGCGATATTATTGATAAAATTGCGGCTCTTTCCATTTATACAGGTATTTAAAATGCAATTACATTGGTTATTTTTAGCATTAGCGATTGTGAGTGAAGTGTTCGCTTCTTCAATGCTGAAATTAAGCGACGGTTTCACCAAAATTCTGCCAACAGTAGGCGTTGCTGTGGGTTTTATTGTTTCATTTTATTTCTTATCTCTCGCATTAAAAACAATGCCACTCGGTACGGCTTATGCGATTTGGGCAGGTTTAGGATTAGTTTTAACATCACTCGTAAGCATCTTATTTTTTGGGCAAAAGCCCGATTTCATGGGCGTGCTTAGCATTGGTATTATTTTGCTTGGCGTAGTGATGCTGAACACAATGTCGCATATGTCAGGGCATTAATTAAAACAAAACACAAGCGTGGATTTTTAAATCCACGCCCATCTTATTTCAACGCTTACCGACTCCAAACCTGCTTGTTATCCTTAGTCGCAGGCGTATTTTGAGCCATAATTCCCACCAAATTATGCGGTTGATATGCGGCTTCTAAATAGCGAATGTCGTCTGCACTTAAGGTTAAATTCACGGCATTTACTGCACCATCAATATGATGTTTTTTCGTGGCACCGACCACAGGAGAATCCACTTTGGTGAGCAACCAAGCAAGAGACACTTCCGTCATCGATACGCCGTATTTCTGTGCGATTTCCGCCACGCGTTCGATAATCACGCGGTCTTGTGCTGCCGTACCGTCGTATTTGCCTTTAGCGTACGCATCTTCTAAAGCGCGTTTGGTTTGCGTGTTGTCTAGGCGAGAAAGACGACCTGAAGCCAAGGCACTGTAAGGTGTGAGGGCGATGTTGTCTTCCGCACACAAGCCGAAAAGTTCGCGTTCGTCTTCACGCATAATCAAATTGTAGTGATTTTGCACGGAAACGAATTTCGTCCAGCCTTCACGTTCCGCAAGGGAGTTGGCTTTTGCCAGTTGCCACGCATACACGTTCGCAATCCCAATCGCTCGCACTTTGCCCGCTTGCACCGCTTGGTGCAACGTTTCCAACACTTCCGCAATCGGCGTGTTGTAGTCCCAAATGTGGTAAATGTAGAGATCGATATAATCCATTCCGAGGTTTTGCAAACTTTGGTTGAGCGATTGCTCAATCGCCTGTTTGCCGCTCACGCCCGCTGCAATTTGGGCTTGCGTGCGAGGCAAGAATTTGGTCGCCACCACCACCTCTTCACGTTTCGCAAAATCACGCAAGGCTTTACCTACATAGCGTTCGCTGGAGCCGTTTTGATAGGCAATGGCGGTGTCGTAAAAATTGATGCCGTTGTCTAAGCCGTAACGAATAATCTCACGGGTTTCAGACTCGCCAATCGTCCAAGAATGTTGCCCTGTGGTGGCATCGCCAAAGCCCATACAGCCCATACAAATGCGGGAAACAGTTAAATCAGATTGACCAAGTTTTGTATATTGCATTTTGTTTTCTCCTATTCAACTTAAAGGGCTGGCACGCCTTCAACAATCATTACGCGTGAATCTGTTGAGCTTTGGCGAATTGGGCGAAGCGCTGAGTATTCTGGTGAGTTGTACCATGCTTTGGCTTTCTCAAGGCTATCAAATTCGATGATCGCCATACGCCCTTTGCTGGCTTCGCCTTCAGTGACATCAGGCGTTGAACCACGCACGATAAATTTACCGCCGTAGGCATCTAAGGTTTTCACCATTTGTTGGTGATACGGCTCTAATTTTGCGGCATCTAATACTTCTGTTTCGCCAATCACATAGGCTTTTGGCGTTGCTACTGCTGTTGCTGCAACGGTAGATAGGGCTAATGTGCTTAATACTTTTTTCATTTGATACTCCAATTTAATTTGCAAAATGTCGGTAAAATCTCACCGCTTGATGGAGGGTATTATAGTCTTTTGATTTTGTTTGATTAGATAGCAAATAATGAAATCAGAATTAGGGAAAAGCTAATAATCTTTTTCCCCCAAGGGTAACAAGTTACCCTCGGCAATATGTGCGTTAGACATTAAGCCTTTATCCCAAACAATTTCTCCGCATTTTTATACGCAATCATCTCTTTTTCTGCCTGTGAAATCGGTAAGTTTTCAAGGAAATCACGCACGCCGTCTAAAGTTTGGTATGGATAATCCACCGAGAATAAAATGCGTTCGGCACCCACCAAGTCATACATAAATTGGAAATGCGGTTGGGTGAGCATTCCGCTTGGGCTGACGAAAACCTGTTGTTTGAAGGTGTCGGTCAATGTACGTTTTAATCCTGTGGCAGCCATCGGTAGGCTGTCGTCTAGGCGTTGCAGATAGAACGGCAGCATCTCGCCCCAGTGTCCGCTGATAACTTGTAAATTCGGGTAGCGGTCGAACGCCCCTGAAAGCATTAAACGTAACAAATGGATCCCTGCTTCGTTATGCCAGCCCCAGCCGAACATCGAAAGGCGGGCGGTCACTTCATCATCAAAGCCGCTGTAATAGGCTTGTTGCACAGCTTGTACGGGAATGCCAGGGTGAAGATAAAGCGGCACGTTGAGTTCATTAAATTTCACCAGCAATTTTTCATAACGAGGGTGGTCAAGGAAATCGTCTGACGGGCGACCATTCAACAACGCCCCACGCAAGCCCAATTCTTTCACCGCACGTTCTAATTCTGCCGCTGCTTGTTCAGGCTCCGCCCAAGGCAAGGTTGCCATCGCCGCGAAACGATTCGGGTATTTTTTGATGGCAGCGGCAAGCTTGTCATTCGCCTGTTGATGCAATTCCAGCAGAGCAAATTGCGGGAAACCACCCACGGAAAGCACTTGCATATCAATGTTTGCTGAATCCATCTCTGCCAAGCGTTTAACGTCAAATTCCATCCCTTTCGGGTTAATCAAATCGTTCTTTTCAATTTGCGGACAGCTGTGATCGGGGTTATTGCCATCTTTCACACGCTTGCCCCAGTTAGTGAGGTAAGGTGCTTGTGGCAGAACGTGCGGCATTGCGGCTTTATTGATATTCGGGTCTAAAATATGTTCTTCTACGCAAATCAGTTTCATTTTATTGCCTTGTTTTTTGCTTTCGTTTAATGGAGAAATTTGTTGAGAAATCGGTTGTGCGGTGCTGATGTTGGGTAAAAATCCAGCCGCCAAAACGACCGCACTTTGAGTGATAAATTGGCGACGGTTGAAGTTTTTCATTGTATTTGCAAAATTTTTTGTGGATTTGACCGCTTGTGTTAGAGTCCCCCTCTTTAGCAAAGAGGGGTTAGGGGAGATTTGGCAGAAGTAATTTCAACCTCGAGAGGGATTAGACATCGTTATCAAATCTCCCCCTGCCCCTCGGATCTCAAAGAGGGGAGTTTTGTTTTAGCCTTTTAAAACCTTAACCACTTCCACACCCACTTTGTGTGCTGAAGCTGGGTTTTGACCTGTCACTAAACGTCCATCAACGTACACGTTTTCAGACCAGTTCGGGGCTTCGTGGTGGATTGCGCCGTGTTCAACCAATGCGGTTTCAAGCAAATAAGGCACGATTGCTGTGCCGCCCACTTCCTCTTCTTCTTTATTGGTAAACGCAGCCACGTTTTTGCCTTTTACAAGGTATTCGCCGTTGCTTAATTTCGCATCGACTAATGCTGCTGGTCCGTGACATACCGCTGAAACCACACCGCCATTTTCATACACTTCACGGATTAAACGTTGTGCATCTTGGTTTTCGCGGTAGTCCCACATCGTGCCGTGACCGCCTGCGAAGAAGATTGCTGAATAATCTGCACCGTTTAATTCCGCCACGCTTAGGGTGTTTGCTAAACGAGCTTCTAAATCTGTTTCGTCCCAGAAGTATTTGTTCACAGGATCGGCGAAATCAAGGCTATCTTTATCGATCGGCACTTGACCGCCTTTGATTGATGCGATCACGGTTTTGAAGCCTGCATCTTCCATCACTTTTAATGGGTGAGTTAATTCGCTTAACCAGAAACCTGTTGGGATACCGGTGTTGCCTTTTTCTGTGGTGCTGGTTACCACACATAAGATTGGTTTTGTCATTTTACTTTCCTCAATTTTGTAAATTACGCTTTGTGTTCGTCCGCAAAAAGTTGCTCAACGAATAAATAGTTGCCAAGTGGGATGTAATCGAAGTCGATTAAACCTGCTTTCGCTAATGGGAAGGTGTCGCACACTTCTTTTGCTTTTTCTACGCTATCCGCTTCCACAAAGAACGCCACACCTGGATGGTCTTGACGCATATAAATCTCACGAATAAAGTCAGATTTAATCAACGCCCAACCGTGTTTGATTTCGTTTAACAAATGTGGGGCATAATCTGCTGGGGTAACGCCTTCGCGTGGAACATCTAAAACTAAAATACGCATTGTTTTCTCCTTAATGCTTTTATTGAAAATTTCACTTATCTATTTTTAATAGATGAAACATTATAGCGAAAAAATTTTTCTTGTTTTAATAAATGAAATTTTAATTAATAAAGTTTTAATCGATGAAATTCAGTTGTTTGCCGATTTGCTTGACAATTCATTAACTGAAATTTTTAAGCAAAAGAGACAATAATGGCTCAATTAAACCCTTCTAAAGCCGATCACTTAATTGGCAAACGCATTCAAATGCGACGTAAAGAAGTTGGCTTAACCGCCGATCAACTTTCCGAAAACATCGGCATTTCGCAACAACAATTGCTTCGCTATGAGCGTGGCGATAACAAAATTAACATCAGCCATTTAATGCTTATTGCACAAGCTTTGGATACGCCATTAAATTGGTTTTTCCTCGATTGTTGCAGCAAAGCCACACTCACCAATGATGAACTGAAAGCCCGTTACGATTACCACTGGCAACAATTCGATCACCAACAGCGCCAAGCTGTCGTCAATTTCCTTGATTTGCTGAGTGCAAGCTATCAAAAACAGTCAGGTAAATAACCAAAGAGCGGTCGTTTTTCCAAATGTTTTTGCAATGCCTCGTTGTCTTGATGGAGCGTATTATACGTTTTAGATTTGGTTTGATTAGTAGGGAAATGGTAAATTGAGTTTTAGGTAAAAGCTAATAATAACTTGATACGTTATTCTCTAAAAAGTTTGGCGTAAAAAAGCGGTCAATATAGACCGCTTGCGATTATTCGGGGTTGTAACCAACATCTTCCAACGTTGGATTATTTGCCCCTTGTTTTGCAAGTTCATCGCAGATTTCATTTTCACGATGACCTGAATGCCCTTTAACCCAAGTCCATTCGATTTGATGGCGTTGGATTTCTTGATCTAAGGCAATCCATAAGTCTTTATTTTTGACTGGTTTTTTATCACTGGTTTTCCAGTTATTTTTCTTCCAGTTGAAAATCCATTTTTGAATACCGTTCTTCATATATTGGCTATCGGAATTCAACTCAACCAAGCACGGTTCTTTGAGCATTGAAAGAGCTTCAATCACAGCCCGAAGTTCCATTCGATTATTCGTCGTTTGAAAATAGCCTTTGCTTACGGTTTTTTCGTGTTGGTTATACCGCAATAAAATACCAATGCCGCCTTTACCTGGATTACCTAAGCAAGAACCATCGGTGAAAATTTCGACTTTTTTCATTGTAAATTTGGGGGCGTTTAAAAAATTTAAGTATATAAGAAAATGTGAGAGTGAGAAAGATAACAACCCTCGCCCCTTGTGGGAGAGGGATAATTTCAATGCGTTTAGCATTGAAATTCGGGAGAGGGGTGAGCGGTCATTTTTGACCGCCCATTTACAAAATTTATATCATAGCCCCCTCTCTCTGACAAAATTGCTGAACGCAATTTCGTCTGTCTCTCTCCCTCTAGGGGAGAGAGTGATTTTTTCTCTAACGCAATAAAAATCGCCCCAAGCAAACTTGAGGCGATATTATTCAAATCATCAGCGATTATTTAGAACCTAATTGTGGAACCACTTGGTTTTTCGCAGAGATTAACCCTGTATCGGTGTAGATCGCAAGTTTACCGCGGGTGTCCACGATGTCTAAGTTACGCATTGTTAACTGACCGATACGATCGCTTGGAGTAAACGGTGCATCTTCTACTTTTTCCATACTTAAACGTTCTGCTTCGTAGGTTAAGTTTGGTGATTCAGTGTTGAGAATTGTGAAGTCGTTACCGCGGCGAAGTTCTAATGTCACTGTACCTGTAATCGCTTTCGCTACCCAACGTTGTGCAGTTTCGCGTAACATTAACGCTTGTGGATCGAACCAGCGGCCTTGGTATAACAAACGACCTAAACGTAAACCGTTAATGCGGTATTGTTCGATGGTATCTTCGTTATGAATACCTGTCACTAAACGCTCGTAAGCGATGTGTAATAACGCCATTCCTGGGGCTTCGTAGATACCGCGAGATTTCGCTTCGATGATGCGGTTTTCAATTTGGTCTGACATACCTAAACCGTGGCGACCACCAATGCGGTTTGCTTCAAGAATTAACTCTACCGCATCGTCAAAACGTTTGCCGTTTAAGGCAACTGGCACACCTTCTTCGAAAGTAATGGTTACAGTTTCAGGTTTGATTTCAACAGAATCATCCCAGAATGCCACGCCCATAATCGGTTTGACGATTTTCATGCCAGTGCTTAATTCTTCTAAGTCTTTCGCTTCGTGCGTTGCACCAAGCATATTTGAGTCGGTTGAGTAGGCTTTTTCTACCGACATTTTATAGTCAAAGCCGTTTGCGATTAAGAATTGAGACATTTCAAAACGGCCGCCAAGCTCGTCGATAAATTGATTATCTAACCATGGTTTGTAGATTTTTAATTTCGGGTTAGTTAATAAGCCGTAGCGGTAGAAACGCTCTATGTCATTACCTTTAAACGTTGAACCATCACCCCAGATGTTTACATCATCTTCTTTCATTGCTGCTACAAGCATCGTACCTGTTACCGCACGACCAAGTGGTGTAGTGTTGAAGTAAGGGATGCCGCCTGTTGAGATATGGAATGCACCACATTGAATTGCCGCAATCCCTTCGTGAGCTAATTGTTGACGGCAGTCAATTAAACGTGCATTTTCTGCACCATATTCCATCGCTTTTTTCGGAATTGCATTGTAATCGTCTTCATCTGGCTGACCTAAATTTGCGGTATAAGCATAAGGCACCGCCCCTTTTTTACGCATCCAAAGTAGTGCTGCCGAAGTATCTAAACCGCCTGAAAATGCGATCCCCACTTTTTGACCTAATGGGAGAGATTCTAAAATTGTTGCTGACATACAAATTCCTATATTTAAAAATGAATGGAAAATCACCCACCGCAAACGGTTGCGGACAAGTTAAACTGGTATATTTTATTAGAAAAATAAACAAATTTCATCTAAAATTTATGGAAATCTTGCATTTGTTATATTTTGCTAATTTAAGCGAAAATTAAGCGAAAAAAGACCGCTTGAACTCGCTTTAGCACGAAAAAGAGAAGACAAAATGAAAAAAATCCTCGTTATTCGCAACGATAAAATCGGTGATTTTATGGTTTGCTTTCCTGCTTTTGCGATGTTAAAAAAATCGTTACCAAACGTTGAAATTACCGCCCTTGTGCCAAGTTATACCGCACCTTTAGCAGAACTCTGCCCATCAATTGATAAGGTAATTATCGACACCCCCAACAAAAAAGATCCAAAGGCTTTCCAACAAGTGTTACAAGCGGTTAAAAAAGAGCAATTTGATGCGGTTATTTCGTTTGTATCAGATTGGTATAACGCCAAATTAACGTGGAAAAGTGGCATTAAATATCGCCTTGCTCCTGCGACCAAACTTTTTCAGTTTTTATACAACCATCGTTTGACACAACGCCGTTCGCAATCAGCAAAAGCGGAATCAGAATACAACCTTGATTTAGCACGCTATTTCTTGGAAACACAAGGTATCAACGCGGTTAAACCAACACCACCTCATTTGCAATTTGATGAACAAGAAATAGCGAATCAAAAAACCAAATTAGCAAAAGAATTGGCAATTTCAACCTCTTGTAAATGGTTTTTCGTGCATAGTTCAACGGGGGGATCGGCAACTAGCCTATCATTAGAGCAATATGCCGAATTGATTAACAATTTAACCGATCAGTTTGATTGCCAAGTTATTCTGACCGCAGGTAAAGGCGAGGAAGAACGAGCGAATCAATTAGCCCAAAAACTGACGAAAGAAGCGGCAGTTTATGCTAAAAACGATGGCTTGCAAGATTTTACTCGTTCGATTGCCTGTGCTGATCTTTTTATTGCAGGATCGACAGGCCCGCTGCATATTGCTGGAGCGTTAAACGTACCGACTATCGGCTTTTACCCAAGCCGATTATCTGCTCAACCACAACGCTGGCGACCAATCAATGCTGAAGGAAAACATCTTGCCTTTATGCCACCGTTGGCAAAAGATCGTGCTTCACAAATGAACCTTGGGCTGATTTCAATGGAAAAAGCACTCAAAGACATTTTGCCATTTGTGGCGAAACAGTGGCAGAAACACTAGGTTTTTCAATGGTCTACCACTGTAAAATCTGGTAAACTAAGGCTCTTTATCTCTACGGCAAAATAGTTATGTTGAAAAAATTTCTCCTCCCATTTTTAGCGATGCCTAGTTTGGCATTTGCTCAATCTTATGTAGTCTATGATTTTACCCACGACCGCGTGTTAGAAAGCAAAGATCCTCATTCCACCCAACCAATCGCTTCAGTCACCAAATTGATGACAGCAAATATTTTCCTTGAAAATAATAAGCAGAAAAACTGCACGGCTGCAATTACGCGTGAAGATATTGATACGATTAAAGGCACTGGCACCAAGCTGCCAAGAAACACACCAATTTCGTGTGATGAATTATTAAAAGCGATGATCGTTCATTCTGATAATTATGCCGCTCACGCACTTTCACGTGCTGCAGGAATGAGCCGTGCTCAATTTATCCAAAAAATGAATGCAAAAGCTCGTGAATTAGGGATGAATTCCACCCGCTTTAGCGACAGCTCGGGCTTATCAAGTGCGAATGTGTCAAGTGCGATGGATTTGGTTAAATTGGCGAAATACTCACTTAAAAAACCAAAATTACAAGAATTATCGAATGAGAGAGCAACACTTGTAAAAGTGGGGAATCGTCGTGTATTTATGCAAAATACCAGTGCATTAGTGCGTGAGGAAATTTTCGATGCCGCATTGAACAAAACGGGTTATATTAGTGAATCTGGCTATAATTTAGTCTTTGTAAATAAACATCGTTGTAGCAATAATGCGACAGTTGGTGTAATTAGTTTGAATAATCGTAGCTCTGCTAAGCGGTCATTTTTTACGAAAAGTAAGCTAGAGCAATATGGTTGTGCGGCACTTGCTCATCATCAGCATTTTAAAGAGGATGACGATATTTAACCAATAAACTAACCAAATTGGCGATTTTTTTCTTTTTGCCCTTGAAAACGTGGCACTTATCTCCATTTAACTGCTCGTTACCCAAAAGGGTGTAAATTGTTTAATTTTTAATAGAGGAATTGAAACTATGGCTCTTCGTCCATTGCACGATAAAGTAATTTTAAAACGTGAAGAAGTAGAAACAAAATCAGCAGGCGGTATCGTTTTAACTGGTTCTGCCGCAACCAAATCTACCCGTGGTAAAGTCATTGCTGTAGGAACGGGTCGTTTATTAGAAAACGGCAACGTTCAACCTTTAGCGGTTAAAGTTGGCGATGTAGTGATCTTTAACGAAGGTTATGGCGTGAAATCAGAAAAAATTGATGGTGAAGAAGTATTAATTCTTTCTGAAAACGATATTTTAGCGATTGTAGAATAATTTAAAGGAATATAAAAATGGCAGCAAAAGACGTTAAATTTGGTAACGATGCACGCGTAAAAATGTTAAAAGGCGTGAATGTATTAGCAGATGCAGTAAAAGTCACTTTAGGTCCGAAAGGTCGTAATGTTGTTTTAGATAAAGCTTATGGAGCACCAACCATCACTAAAGATGGTGTTTCAGTGGCTCGTGAAATCGAATTAGAAGATAAATTCGAGAATATGGGTGCACAAATGGTTAAAGAAGTGGCATCAAAAGCTAATGATGCTGCTGGTGACGGTACAACAACGGCAACCGTACTAGCTCAAGCTATCGTAAACGAAGGCTTAAAAGCTGTAGCTGCTGGTATGAATCCAATGGATTTAAAACGCGGTATTGATAAAGCTGTTGCAGCTGTAGTAACCGAATTAAAAGCGATTTCAAAACCGTGCGAAACGGCAAAAGAGATCGAACAAGTGGGTACAATTTCTGCAAACTCAGATTCAACTGTAGGTAAATTAATTGCTCAAGCAATGGAAAAAGTGGGCAAAGAAGGCGTAATTACTGTTGAAGATGGCACAGGGTTAGATGACGCATTAGATGTAGTTGAAGGTATGCAATTCGACCGTGGTTACTTATCTCCATACTTCATCAACAAACCTGAAGCGGGCACCGTTGAACTAGACAGCCCGTATATCTTATTAGTGGATAAAAAAATCGCAAACATTCGCGAAATTTTACCTGTGTTAGAAGCGGTTGCAAAAGCGGGTAAACCATTGTTAATCATCGCAGAAGATATTGAAGGCGAAGCATTAGCGACTTTAGTGGTGAATACAATGCGCGGTATCGTGAAAGTCGCTGCAGTAAAAGCTCCAGGTTTCGGTGACCGTCGTAAAGCAATGTTACAAGATATTGCGATTTTAACCGCAGGTACTGTGATTTCAGAAGAAATCGGTATGGAACTTGAAAAAGCAACCCTTGAAGAGCTTGGTCAAGCAAAACGTGTTGTGATCACCAAAGACAACACAACCATCATTGATGGCGTAGGAGATGAAGCACAAATCAAAGCACGTGTAGCTCAGATTCGTCAACAAATCGAAGATTCAACTTCAGATTACGACAAAGAAAAATTACAAGAACGCGTAGCAAAATTAGCGGGCGGTGTAGCAGTAATTAAAGTCGGTGCTGCAACTGAAGTTGAAATGAAAGAGAAAAAAGACCGTGTGGATGATGCTCTTCACGCAACCCGTGCCGCGGTGGAAGAAGGTATCGTACCAGGGGGCGGTGTTGCATTAGTTCGTGCAGCAAGCAAAGTTGCTGAAGAATTGAAAGGCGACAACGAAGAACAAAACGTAGGTATTCGTCTTGCATTACGTGCAATGGAAGCTCCACTTCGTCAAATCGTAACCAATGCTGGTGAAGAAGCGTCAGTTGTTGCTCGTAACGTAAAAGACGGCAAAGGCAACTACGGTTATAACGCTGGTACCGAACAATACGGCGATATGTTAGAAATGGGTATCTTAGATCCAACTAAAGTAACCCGTTCAGCATTACAATTCGCAGCATCTATCGCAGGTTTAATGATCACTACAGAATGTATGATCACAGACCTTCCAAAAGATGACAAAGCAGACCTAGCAGCCGCTGGAATGGGCGGTATGGGTGGAATGAGCGGAATGATGTAATCTCCTCTCATTAGAGATAGAAAAGCACTTGAGTGAAAGCTCAAGTGCTTTTTGCTTAAATGCCTTTGAATAGTTTGCTCAAAATTTATTGATATTCCACCACCACATCTTTCTCGCTAATCGTATCACCATAAACTGGCAATAAGGTTTTATCATAAGCCTGTTTTAACACGCCTTCTTTACCCAATTTTTGGATTTCGGCATTTAACCAGTTGAGCAATTCAGTGTCCCCTTTTTTCACTGCTGGAGCAATGGTGTCTTGGTCGCCAAGATTTTTAATCCCTACGGTGAAACCTGGGTTCTCTTTTGCCCACGCAAAGAGCAAGGTGTTATCGTGGGCTAACGCATCGCCACGACCATCACGCAACGCCTCAAAGGTTTCGGTATTTTGCTCAAATTTTAAAGTTTTGATTTCAGGATAATTTTTGGTGAAATACGCATCAGCTGTTGTACCTTTGTTTAACAATAACGTTTTATCTTTTAATTGTTCAACATCAGTAATCACGCTGCCATCTTTCGATACCACGCCTAACGCCACTTTCATATACGGGTCAGCAAAATCCACCACCTCTTTACGGGCTGGGGTTACGGTAAAGTTCGCCAAAATAATATCGACTTTATTAGAAATCAGATATTCCGCACGGTTCGCGGCTTCCACAAGCACAAATTCGGCTTTGTTTTCATCACCCAATAAATCTTTGGTAATCGCTTTGGCAATTTCTACGTCAAAGCCCTGACTTTTGCCGTTCGCATCAACATAGCCAAATGGCGGTTTATCGCTAAATACCCCAATACGCACTTTGCCCGCTTGTTTAAGCTGTTCGATAGTTGAGGTCGGTTTTTGTGCCGCAGGCTCCTCTTTATCATTACAAGCGGTTAATCCTGTAGCAAAAATTGCCGCTGCGATTAACGCACCGATTTTCTTGAAAGTTTTAGATGTTGTCTTCATAGTTGGTTCCTCTCGGTTCATAATTTAAAATGTTCAAAAATGTTTTTGCCCGATCCGTCACTGGATTGGTAAAGAAATCTTCTGGCGTGGCTTCTTCGATAATGCACCCTTTATCCATAAAAATGATGCGATTTGCCACTTGGCGAGCGAAGTTCATTTCGTGAGTTACGATCAGCATCGTTAACCCCTCTTTAGCAAGCCCTAGAATCACATCTAGCACTTCACGCACCATTTCAGGATCAAGGGCAGCGGTAACTTCATCAAACAAAATCACTTCAGGATTCATACAGAGCGTTCGCACAATCGCAATACGTTGTTTTTGCCCGCCTGAAAGTTCACGCGGAAAGGCATTTTTGCGTTCATATAAGCCAACACGTTTCAGTAATTCATCGGCTTGTTTTTCAGCTTCCGCACGGCTACGGTTTTGTACTTTAAGAGGACCAAGCAAAATGTTGTCAATCACCGATAAATGGGCGAACAGTTCATAGCTTTGAAACACCATACCAATACGTTGGCGGGCTTTCGTCCACGAAATATCTTTGCCCAAAGATCCGCAATCTTCCAACAAAATTTGACCACTTTTAATCTCTTCTAAGCCGTTAATACAACGTAAAAAAGTACTTTTGCCGCAACCTGATGGTCCAAGAATCACCACCACTTCGCCTTTTTCTACAGAAAGATTGATGCCTTTTAAAGCTTCCACCTCACCGTAGTTTTTAATTAAATCTTTGATTTCTAAGAGTGCCATTTTTTTATCCTGTTATATGCACAACCCTCGCCCCTTGTGGGAGAGGGATAATTTCGTTTCGTTCAGAAACGAAATTCGGGAGAGGGGTAAGCGGTTATTTTTAACCGCTCTTTTACGAAATGAATATCTCTGCCCCCTCTCTCTGATTAAAATTGCCTTACGCAATTTTAATCTGTCTCTCTCCCTCAAGGGGCGAGAGTTAATTTTGTTCATTACTCAAAAAGAATAAATGTTTTATTCCCACCGACTCTCCAAATACTTCGACACCAGCGACAACGGGTAGCAAATCGCAAAATAGAGGCAGAAAATCACACCATAAATCCATAACGCTGCCGTTGGATCGGTAAAAAGCGAAGTTTCGATGATCTGTTGCCCAACCTTAATCACTTCCAGCACGCCAATCAGCATTGCCAATGAACTGGTTTTCACCATTCGCGTGAACAAGTTAATCGCACTGGGGGTAACACGTTTAATGCTTTGCGGTAACAAAATGTAACGGAATGTTTGGAGTTTTGTGAGCCCCAACGCATAAGCTGATTCCACTTGGTGTTTTTCAATCGAAGTCAAGGCACCGCGAACCAAGTCGCCCATTTCTGCCGTTCCCCAAAAGATAAACACCAGAATACAAACGGTGATGCCACTTAAATGCACATCGAACCATTTTGCTAAACCGAAATATGCAATAAACAGCAAGGCTAACAGCGGAATAATGCGGACAAATTCCAAATAAAAATGACAGAATACTTGCACGATGCGGTTTTTACTGGTCATCAATACGCCGAAAATCACCCCGAAAATGCAGGCGAAAAAGACCGAAATAAACGCAATTTCTGCGGTAATTGCCAAGCCGTTAAGCAATCGTTCAAGGTTGTTACCTTGCCATAATAAACTAAGCCCCATATTTCGCTCTCCGTGTGCGGCGTTCTAAATAACGGATAAAAATCGATACTGGCAATAAAATAATGAGATAAAACACCACCAGCAAGAACAAGGCTTCGTTGGTTTTGTAATCCATTCCAATAATCTCTTTTGCCATAAACATCAGTTCCGCCACTGCCACCGCACTGATGACCGATGTTTCTTTCATTAAAAACAGGCAATTCGCCCCAATTGCAGGGGTGGCAATCGCAAAGGCTTGCGGGAAAATCACATAACGGAACGCTTGAAATGAGGTAAGTCCAATACTTAACGCCGACTCAATTTGCCCTTTAGACACCGCCTCTAATCCGCCACGAATCGCTTCTGCCATATAGCTACCACCGAGAAACGCCAAGCCAATCACGCCACAGGTAAAACCGTCCAACTTAATACCGATTTTCGATAAGCCAAAATAGAGAAAGAACACTTGAATCAGCAACGGTGTGTTGCGGGAGAGTTCGATATACCCTTTTACCAGCCAATTTAGGGCTTTGACTTTGTAGGTGGAAATCACCGCACAAACCAAGCCAATCGCCAGTGATAACAAAATGCCCCAAAAGGCGAGATGTAATGTCATTATGGTTGCATCAACAAAGCGTGGTAAGGCTTGCCAAATATAGTTCCAGTTCATAAGATTGAATTCCGCAATCGTTTGTATGAACAAGATATTAGAGGAGATTTTTCAGAAGAGGAAAGAATGGAATTTTATTTTTTATAATAGAAAGTTATATTAGAAATTAAAATCCCCCTTAAAGAATAATGTTTACTTTATTCTTTAAGGGATGATTAAGAAAATAATGAAACTAATACCCCATCATCGAGAGTAAATTCTTTGTATACTCAATCGCTTCATTGCGGTTATCCACGCCAATCTTTTGGTATAAATTACGAATATGCGTTTTAATTGTCGTGATTGCCACCACAAGTTCTTGCGAGATTTGTTCATTACTGTAGCCAGAGTAAATTAAGCCAAGTACCTGCCATTCTCGAGAAGTCAGCGGGCTGATTTTAAGCATTTCTGGCACCTGCGGATTTTTGAGCAAATTATGCACAAATTCCTCATCAAAATGAGCAAACTTATGGCGATTGTGCTGGTTAATGCTGCGTAAAATAAATTTCGCTTTGTGGCTAGCTAAATCATCCAATACGTTGATTTGTACAAGTTCACGAATTTGTTGTGCCATCAAATCGCCTTCAATCACAAAAGCACTAATAAAATTCGTTTGTTGGCTTAAATTCAACGCTTGGATCAAATCACGTTGAGCGAGATCGTGTCTGCCTTGTTGATAATAAATTCTGTTTCGTAAAATCAGAGCCCGTTCGGTATCACTAATCAAGTTAAAAATCGCAGCGGTTTTTAGCAAACGATTTACCACTTCTAACGCCTCATCAAATTTATTTTGAAGCAAATAACAACGGGCAATATTCCGCCATTGGCGTTGTAAAAAATGGTTATATTCGTGCGTTGGGAAAGCCGCTTGGGCTAACCAACCATCTAAATGAGCTTTATCTTCGTTGATTTGCCAGTAATACATCTGCACTTCATCAAAAGCGGAGAGCCAATCGCGGTGGGCGATATGGTTTGAAAGCAAATAGCCTACCTCTTCAATTAAGCGTGCGGCATTTGATAAATCGCCTTTGGTGAGTGAAATTTTTGCGAGCAACACTAAACAATGAGTCTGCTCACTTTCTTTTTCAAGCACTTCAATCCCTGCATTCGCCATTGCTTCAGCTTCATCTAATTGATGCCATTCCCACAAAATTTGTCCTTTTAAACGTAGCAAAAATTCGTGCATAGGGATACGAGGAAGTTGCTCGGCTTGTTGCGTGGTTTCTTTTAATAAATCATACGCTGATTGCAAAAAACCTTGGGCTGAAAGGATTTCAGCTTGCTGTAATTTTGACCACAGCCACTGATTCTGGGCGGATTGTGTCAATGCCATTTTTTCTACTTTCTGCATTCGCTGTAAGCCATCGTTCAGGTAACCGCGGCAGTGTTGTGCTTCGCCAATAATAGAATTGGCAACAATTTGGGCATAACCTACTTTTGAAGAGAAATGCACTAAGGCACGACTTGCCAATTGATACGCTAATTCTTCATTACCTTCATTAATCGCGACTTGGGCTTGCAATGCCTCAAAGTGGGCTTGTAAGTCATCTTCAAGCGGTTGATTTGGCTGATATTTTTGCAAAATACCTGAAACTTCCTGATAGCGATGCTGACTTTGTGCTAGCCAACCTTTGAGCAAGACTAAATTAGAATCTTGCCAAACCGCATTGGCGGGCAGCAAGTTAAGACACTCTTCCAATAGCTTTAATTGCCCCTTATGGAACAACTTCCAGCCATATTCTTTCAGCATCTGGTAGAGCGTTTCGGGTTCTTCTAAAATTTTGGCGTGATAAAGTGCTTCTGTGCCATCACCGAGTTGTAGCCACGTTTGAGAGGCGATTTTATGCAATGCTTTCCATTCCATAGGCAATTCCTCACGGCAGTTTTGCCTTAAAAATTGAGCTAGAATAGGATGGAATTGCCATCCAATTTCGCCGTTCTCTTGCACAAGACGACGAATAAAAAGCCCGCATTTTTCCAAATCTGCCAAAATTTTAATGCCATTTTCATCTTGCCCTACGTTTAAAATCAGATTTTCACTCATTGAATGCAAAATACCGCAACGCTGCATAAACCTTTTGGTTTCAGGCGAAATATAGCAAAAAATTTCCTCTTGGAAGTAATCTTTAATCTGTTGTTGATTAAGTTGTGAAAATAATTTTTCGGGCGTATGACGTAATTCTGGAGTTCTCTTCAAGGCAAAATGCAACATTTGCAACGCTGCAACCCAACCTTCAGATTGAGAATAAAAAGCGGCAAGTTCTTGTTCAGAAAGTGTGAGTCGCGATTTTTGTTCAAAAAATTGTGAAACTTCTTCTAAGCTAAATGCCAGTTGCTGCGGTTCAATTTCGAAAAGTTGATCGTGAATGCGTAAATTTGCCACACTCAACGGGGGCGTTGTGCGAGAAATAAGAATGAGGTTCATCGTGCTAGGTTGATGCTTCAGCCAATAACGCAAAGCAGCGTGAATTTCTTCATTTTCAATCTGTTGATAATCGTCTAGCACCAGAAAGAAAGGCGAGCGAACCGCATTTAAAGCGGTTAATAATTGGTGAAAATAATCAAGCAGATCGCCTTGATAATGCAAATGGGAGAAAGAAAGATCCGTTGCTTGCGTAAGAGCGTGCGTAAAATATCGAGCAAATTCGACCGCTTTGTTATCGTTTTGATCTAAGCTTAGCCAACTCATCCGCTGATTTTTCGCCACTTGACGAGCTTGCCATTGAGCAACCAAAGTTGTTTTACCATAGCCTGCAGGAGCGACCACGAGTGTGAGCAGATAGTGCTTCGCATTGTCTAATGCAGCCAATAATCTATTTCGCTCAATATTATTATTCGAAATACGGCTTGGTGAAAATTTACTTGGAATCAAATCTGAAAACTCTGGTTGCATACTTTTCTCATTTCTTATCAATAAGCGGTCTAATTTTAGCAATTTTTTTTACAAAAAAAGAGGTAATTTTCATTACCCCTTTTTACTATCCATTAATGCACCTCATCATCCGCCAAGAACCCACCACTTTGGTGAGCCCAAAGTTTGGCGTAAACACCGCCTTGGGCAAGTAGTTCTTCGTGTGAGCCTTGTTCGACGATTTCGCCTTTATCTAACACGATCAGGCGATCCATCGCCATAATGGTTGATAATCGGTGAGCAATTGCCACCACAGTTTTACCTTCCATTAAGTGCGTTAAGTTCTCTTGAATTGCCACTTCCACTTCCGAATCCAACGCACTAGTTGCTTCATCTAACAGCAAAATCGGAGCATCTTTGAGCATTACTCGAGCAATCGCGATACGCTGACGCTGACCGCCAGAAAGTTTTACACCTCGTTCGCCCACGTGAGCATCTAACCCTTTTCTGCCCTTGTTATCTTGCAGATTTGGAATAAATTCGCTCGCTGCTGCCTGTTCAATCGCTTTTTGGATTTCCTCTTCTGTCGCATTCGGTTTGCCGTAAGTTAAATTTTCACGTACAGAGCGGTGTAACAGCGAGGTATCTTGCGTAACCAAGCCAATTTGTGAACGCAGGCTTTCTTGCGTAATATCACGAACATTTTGTCCATCAATAGTAATCGCACCATTTTGAATATCATAAAAACGCAGTAAAAGATTAGTCAAAGTAGATTTTCCTGCTCCACTTCGTCCCACTAAACCGACTTTTTCACCTGGTTTAATCGTAAGATCAAAATCTTTCAGTAATGGCTTTTTCGGATCGTAAGCAAAATCGACGTGTTCAAATTTGATTTCACCTTTATTTACCGCAAGTGGCTTCGCATCCGCCTTATCCACCACTGTATGCGGTTTTGAAAGCGTGCCCATTCCATCTTGCACCGTACCGAGGTTTTCAAATAAGCGAGCAAATTCCCACATAATCCATTGCGACAAACCTTTAATACGTAACGCCAATGCCGTTGAAGTCGCAATCGCCCCCGCACTCACAAGCTCTTGCGACCAAAGCCACAAACCAATGCCTGCGGTTGATACAATTAAAGCAATGCTAGTGAAATTGGTCAGGGTTTCAATGACTGTCACCAAACGCATCTGTTTGTGAACTGTACCCATAAATTCCTGCATCGACTCTTTCGCATAAGCTGATTCACGATTGCCGTGTGAGAAGAGTTTGACCGTTGCGATATTGGAATAAGCATCGGTAATTCGTCCTGTCATTAGGCTTCGTGCATCCGATTGTTCTTGAGCCGCTTGAGCCAACTTCGGCACGAAAATTTTGATGGTTAAACCCAGTGAAATGACCCACAAAATAAATGGTAAGAAGAGCCAACCATCAAATTGCAGCAAGATTACGCTTGAGGTTGTAAGATAAACCGCCACGTAAATCAGCATATCAGCACAGGTCATGACCACATCACGCACCGCAAGGGCGGTTTGCATCACTTTTGCAGAAACTCGACCTGCAAATTCATCTTGATAAAAGCCCATACTCTGCCCAAGCATCAGGCGGTGGAAATTCCAACGCAAACGCATTGGGAACACCCCTTGTAAACTTTGGAAGCGAATGCTGCTCGCAATAAAGACAAACAAAATGCCAAGCAATGCAATAAAGAGCATCATTAAAATTTGATTACCTTTAGCCTGCCAAAGCTCTGCTGGGCTAAATCGATTAACCCAATCAACAAGATCACCCATAAACTGGAAAAGCACCGCTTCGATAATCCCCACACTTGCCACTAAAATCGTGAGCAAGATAAGGTAAAATCGCATTCCTTTAGTGGCATCATAAATAAAAGGAATCAGCCCAGCTTTGGGCGTTCTTGGGGCTTCTTCAGGATAAGTTTCGATTCGATTTTCGAACCAAGTAAAAAGTTTATTAAACATTAGACTTTCCTAAAAATAGAGTGGAATTTTTTGTTATCCATTTGACATTGATTTTACTCTCTCCCCTCGAGGGAGAGAGACAGATAAAATTGCGTCAGGCAATTTTATCAGAGAGAGGGGGGACAATATTAATTTTACAAAAGAGCGGTCAATATTGACCGCTTCCCCCTCTCCCGAATTTCAATTCTGAACGAATTGAAATTATCCCTCTCCCTCAAGGGGCGAGGGTTTTCTTTTCATCATTACGGATTCAACAATTTTTCATCCAACGCTAAATCTTCGTTACGGTTTACACCAATCCCTTTTGTTAACACATCACGAGCGATTTGGTGTGCTTCTTCTAAAGAATGCTCTTTGTAAGAACCACATTGATATTCGTTCAACTCTGGAATTTTTGACACATCAGGCGCTTTATTTAACGCATCTTCCATAGAAGCCGTCCACGCTTTCACCACATCTTGCTCGCTTGGTGCACCAATGAGTGACATATAGAATCCTGTGCGGCAGCCCATTGGCGAAATATCAATAATCTCCACATTTTCGCTGTTTAAGTGATCACGCATAAAGCCTGCGAATAAATGTTCCATTGTGTGAATACCACGCACTGGCAAAATGTCAATGTTTGGACGACAGAAACGAAGATCGAATACTGTAATCGTATCGCCACTTGGGGTCGTCATCGTTTTTGCCACACGCACGGCTGGTGCGTTCATTCTTGTATGGTCTACTTTAAAGCTATCTAATAAAGGCATAATTTTCTCCTAAGTAATCAGTTATCTACATAGAAAACGAATGCTTCGCCTAATCCTTCGACAAGCTCAGGAACCGACTCAGCAATCGTTTTATACTATTCCGCAATTCCTTGATCCCACTCTGGGGCATCTTGCGGAATTTTACGTTGTAATAAGAAATGGCGGTTTGGCTTCGCCTGCGGTTGCACCACGCGACCAGACGGCGTTGAGAACGCAATACCACCGTTTAATAATTGCGACATCGTGCCCGAATTCATACTCACACCTTGTAAGCTGATGTCCATCGTATAACCTGATGCAGCCCAGAATTCGGTATTGTTACGCACCAAATGCTGGTATTTATTTTCAATCAGCAAGTGAATAAAGACGCGGTCGCCCAATTCACTTAAGCCCATTTTTTTGACAATCCCCACTTGCATACCGCGGTAGAAAACTGGGGCTTCCACTTGAATACCTTGTGCATCACTGGTTTCTACAATCACAGGGAAACCGTTGCCATAAGTGGTTTTTACTGTGTCCGTATCGGCAAGTGTAAACTGTGTTTGAGCATTGCCACTTCCCGCTTCTGCGGTAATGTAATTTTGCAAGGCAGCATCAATGTTTTTCACGCCTGCGGTAGTAATTTCAGGCGAAATCACATTAAATTTGCTGCCCGCTTTTGCCAATAATGGGTAATACTGCCCCTCAATATAAGCGGTCGCTTTTATCTGTTTTTTTGCATTTTGTAGTTCCAGTTTTTCGACTCTCCCTACGGTTAATCCCATATATTTCACGTCCATTCCTTGTGAAAGTTTAGACGCATCTTTGGCAATTAAAGTAATGTAAGTGTTGCCAGACAAGGCTTTATCTTTACTTGTATAAAGCGTTTTGCTGCCTTTGCTCGCTTGATTATCAAAGCTAATCGCCCCTTTAAGAGTTCGCATCAATGGCGAGGCTTGAATTGTCACACCTTTAAGGGAAACATCCGCCGACACCGCAGGCTCCGTCCAGAATCTGCTTTTTTCGCCTACTAAATGGCGATAAGCAGGCTCAATAAAAAGATCTACTTCAAATTGCTTTTGTTGCGGACGCACTTTCAAGACTTCGCCCACTTGGAAATTGCGATAAAGCACCACCGAACCTTGACTGATGCCTGAAAGTTCATTGGCAGAAAGCGTAATCGTGGTCTGTTTTTCACTTGAAACCACGCCAAGTTCAGCGTGATCGGTATCTTTATACAGCGGATATTGGCTTTTCGCTTTGCCAGTTGGTTTGCCCGCCATTAAACGCACGCCACCTTTAAGCCAATCACTTGGCGATCCCGCTTTCACTTGCAAGCCATCCAATCCCATATTTATGTTTAAGTTGGAAATGGCAATAAACTTGCTATTTGCAGCCACCAAATCGCGGTAAGGCGGATAAATTACCCCCTGAAACTCCACGTTATTGAGCGTTAATTTACGTTTTAAAATTTCCCCAATTTGTACATCGTTGTAGTAAATGCCTTGCCCTTCCTCAACGCCATAAGATTCCACTGACTGAAACGTCAACGCCAACATATTCGGCAAGCCGAGTAAGAAATCTTCTTCTTTTTCCACCGTAAATTGGCGTTGCTCTTCCCCTGAACCGCTAATCACATCGAAATAATCTCCACGGAATAGCTCACCAATTTTACTGATTTGCTCTTTATTTAGGCTAAATTTCGGCTCACGTAATAAGATCTTGGTATCTGTTCTAAATAAATTGGCATAAGTCGGATCAATTAACAAGGTACCTTTCAGCATACCGCGTTTAGGCGGTTGGATTTCATCAGGCACGCCATCGTTATCTTCAGGTAGCACAAGATCTGTGAGCACGCCCACTTGAATATTTTTGTGGAAAACGCCTGTTTCCTGTAGTTTTAAGCCATCGTCCATCGGCACCATTACATCAATTTCAACGCCACGTTTTGCCGATTTAAAATCAGGATAAAGATTGTAGCTTTGCCCTTGCTCTGCTGGTTCGTCATTATCAGGTGAATCAAATGCCACACCGCCAATCACCACTGCCGCAAGGCTATCCATCGCCACATCAACGCCCGACATTCCTGCCTTAATATTTACACCACTGATATTCCAGAAACGGCTGTTTTTCTTCACTAAGGCAACGTCTTTTTTATTGATGAGTAAATCGATTTCCACTTTTTTGCGATCTGAACTGAAACGGTAATCCGCCACTTGTCCTACAGGAGCTTTGCGGTAATAAACCTGCGAGCCAGTCGCAAGTGATCCTAAATCATCGGAAATCAGTTTCACCAATAATGCCCCATCGGTAGCAATGGCAACTGGAGGCTCGTCTTGAGCAATAAACTCATCTTGGCTTTTAGCATCAGGGTTATCGCTTGGTTTAAGAGTAATATAGTTCCCTGAAACAAGGGTATCTAGCCCCGACACCCCCGCTAAAGAAGCTGTCGGTTTTACAATCCAAAATTGCGTTCCTTCCTTCAAAACGGAACGAGCTTCTGGATTGATTTCCGCCTGCACTTCCACCTTTTTCAAGTTATCCGCAAAATAGACCTTTTTGACCAAGCCAATTTGTAAGCCTTGATAACGCACCGCTGTTTTACCCGCTGTGATACCGTCGCCCTCGTTAAAACGAATGGTGATCATCTGCCCTCGTTCTTGCAAAATCTGGAAAAAGAGCAAACAACCAATCGCAAACGCCACAATCGGTAAAATCCAGAAAGGCGAAATACGGCGTGGCTGCCTGATTTTGGCAGGTTTAACATCTAAATTATCGCTCATAAATCCTCTTATTTATAAATATCTTGCCCATCACGACGGGTTTTTAATAAACGCAAGATCCAAACATATTGCTCAGGTGATTTCTTCACAAAATATTCAATCACTTTATTCATTTCACGAGCTGATTGTTCTGGCGTGCCTGAAAACTCAAGGGGTGGCAAAACTTCAATTTGGTACACCCCTTTACACGCTTGATAGGTTGGGAACATTGGGATCACCACGGCATTTGCCACACGAGCCATCTTATTTAAACCCGGTAAAGTTGCTTTTTCAGTGGCGAAAAAATCCGCATAAACACTTAACTCTTCGCCAAAATCCTCATCGGGCAAAAAATAACCCATATTGCCTTTTTTCACGTCCATTAAAAATGGCTTGATCCCATTTTGACGGGTATGCATTTTTCCGCCAAAACGTTCACGGGTTGCGTTCCAAAGCCAATCAACAAGTGGATTACGATGCGGATTATACATCGACACCATCGGCATTCCGTGCGTATGCAAAATCATACCTGAGGCATCAATCGCCCACGTATGAGGCACGAGCAAAATGATATTTTTGCCCTCTGCTTTGGCTTGATGAATATTTTCTAAACCCACGAATTCGCTACGTTTTTGCAGATGTTTTACCGAACGAATCGCAATTTCACCAATGCCTAACATCGTTTGTGCCACGGTAATAAACATATCTTCAATGATTTTCGACCGCTTGTCGGCACTCCAATCAGGAAAGCAATAACGCAAGTTAGTATCTGCTCGGTGATACTGCTTTTTGCCTTTCTTTTTCAAATAACGGCACACCACTTTACCCACAAACACCGCTAATTTATCGCGTAATTGATACGGCACAAAAGCGAGCAACATTAATGCCAACACGCCAAGCCACACACCCCAATATTTTGGCAGTAAGAAACTCCATAAAAATTTATGGGTATACCCTTCTTGTTTTGTTAAATCTGTCATCAATAATTACTTTTTCTGATCAATGATATTTTTGATTGCCAACATCATCCCTAAGCCAATAAAAGCCCCAGGGGGAAGAATGGCAAGTAGTAAACCTGAATCTAAATGCAACACATCAAGACGTAAAGCTTTTGCCCAATCACCAAGCAATAAATCTAAGCCATCAAACAAAGTGCCGTTACCGATTAACTCACGCAACGCCCCTAGCACGACAAGACTTAAAGTCGCCCCTAAGCCCATCGCAAAACCATCAAATGCCGATTGTGCCACATTATTTTTCGATGCGTAAGCCTCTGCTCGTCCGATCACGATACAGTTAGTTACAATCAACGGAATAAAGATCCCAAGCGATTGATATACCGAATAAGCAAATGCGTTCATCAGCAATTGCACTGCTGTTACCACTGTCGCAATAATCATTACATAAATCGGAATACGAATATCATTTGGAATCACCTTGCGGAACAGCGAAATTGTCGTATTCGTTGCAATAAGCACTAGCATCGTTGCCAAGCCTAAGCCTAATGCGTTGGTTACGCTATTAGATACTGCAAGCAACGGACACAGCCCGAGCAATTGCACTAACGCACTATTATTTTTCCAAACGCCCTCAACAAATAAATTTTTCCACACATTAGGTTGTGCGATTTCTGCAGGCATTTCCGTTTCAATTTGTGTCACAGGAATTTGGTTTTCTGTTTCTACTGCCATCTTATTCTTCCTATTTGCACGCTTCTAGCTGATCAACTAATTCGGGCTTTTTCACTAACTCAGTAATAACCCATTTGGCATTTTCACGTACATTATTTACCACCGCTCGTGGCGTAATGGTTGCCCCCGTGAATTGGTCGAACTGACCGCCATCTTTTTTTACCGCCCATTGAGCTTCATTTTCAAGCGAAAATAATTTTCCAGCGAAAGAGAGAATCCAATCAGAAATTCGCGTTTCGATTTTATCGCCAAGCCCTGGCGTTTCAGCGTGTTGTAACGTTCGAACGCCTAACACCGTGCCATTTGGTTCCATTCCCATCAACAACACAATATCACCCGAATAGCCATCAGGAGCTGTGCCTTGCAAGGCGTAAGCGGTTGTTTTTCCCGCTTTTTTTGCAACATAAATGCGATTTAAATGCGGAGCTTCAGGTAAATTAGCAACCTTGCAAGTTGCCAATAAATCATTATCGAAATGATCTTCTGGCACAACTTCGTGCAGCAACTTACGCTGTTGATCCGCCGTTACTGCATCAATTCGCCCTTTCGTTAGCAAATAAACGCCCGTTGAAATCCCTGCACAAAGTAGAGCAATTAGCCCCAGTAGAAAAGCGTATTTTAGCGTAATTTTGGAAGTATTCATTATCTTCTCGTCCCATACAATCTTGGTTGGGTATAGTGGTCAATCAGCGGCACGCAAATATTAGCAAGCAACACAGAGAAAGCCACCGCATCTGGATAGTTTCCATAATAGCGAATCAGGTAAACTAACAAACCAATCAAACCACCAAAAATCAATTTACCGCGAGGAGTAATCGATGCTGAAACGGGATCGGTCGCAATAAAGAACGCCCCGAACATCATTGCCCCACTAAAGAGGTGCTTCCACGTATCCCACAACGCACTTTGATCGGCTAAATGCAAGTATTTTACCGTATTATCGGTGTAGCTACACAAAGCAAACACAAGCAACATTGCCACAGGAATTTGCCAGTGAATAATGCGTTTGAAAATCAGGAAAACTCCGCCTACTAAAAACGCAAGATTAAGCTGGAACCAACCGTTAAAGCCAAGTTTATCGCTAATGTTTTGAGCCATATCCATCGGAATAAAACCGTGCGTTTTTACCGCCAATTTTGCACTGTCTAACGGGGTTGCTTGAGTAATGCCATCAACACTATCAACCAACTGACGCAAACTAAAACCATCACTCGTTACGCCTGTGAAAATCAGATGAAACGCATCATTTAACGTTGGTGGCTCGTTTAACAGCTGACTTGGCACGCTCCACGAAGTCATTTGCACAGGGAACGAAATCAATAGCAACGCATACGCCACCATTGCAGGATTAAACAGATTTTGCCCCAAACCACCGTAGAGATGTTTTGCCAATAGCAGGGCGACGATCATCCCAATCACAATCACCCAATAAGGAGCGTAAGGTGGAATCGACATCGCCAAAATCAACGCTGTTAAAATGCCTGATAAATCCGCCAAATAAAAAGCGGTCGGTTTTTGACGAAGTTTTGCAACAGAGATCTCAATCACCACCGCAAGCGTGATTGCAATCACCGCTTGAAACAGCACGCCAAAACCAAAGAAATAACATTGCACGACAAGGGCTGGTAACATTGCCACCATTACCCACAACATAAATTTCGCTGTTAAATTGCTCCCGTGTGTGTGCGGTGAGCTAACCATTTTAAACATTCACGCTTCCTTATTTCTCTATCGTTGTTTCTGCTTGTTGAGCGGCTTTTTTGGCTTTCGCACGAGCAATGGCTGCGGCAACAGCGGCTTTACGCGGATCAAGCTCTTCCGCTGGTTTTGCAACTTCTTCCACTTTTTCGACCGCTTGAGCTTGTGCTGCTTTCTTCGCTTTGGCACGAGCTAATGCTGCAGCAACAGCCGCTTTACGTGGATCAAGCTCTTCCACTGGTTTTGCAACTTCTTCCGCTTTTTCAACCGCTTGGGCTTGTGCTGCTTTTTTTGCTTTGGCACGTGCAAGTGCCGCAGCAACAGCGGCTTTGCGTGGATCGAGTTCTTCCGTAGGTTTTGCAACTTCTTCCGTTTTTTCGACCGCTTGGGCTTGTGCTGCTTTCTTCGCTTTGGCACGAGCTAAAGCAGCGGCAACGGCAGCTTTACGTGGATCAAGCTCTTCCGCAGGTTTTACCACTTCTTCGGTTTTTTCGACTGCTTGTGCTGCTTTTTTCGCTTTCGCACGAGCAAGGGCGGCTGCAACAGCAGCTTTACGCGGATCGGTTTCCGTCGTATTTGCAGAAGTTTCGCTGTTTTCAACCGCTTGTTGAGTTTCTGTTGTTTGTTGGGCTTCCGCAGCTTGCTGTTTCGCTAGTCGACGGGCTTTACGTTGAGCCATTAATTCACTGTTATCAGGTTCACCATTTGCTTTGGCGTGAACTTCTGGTGCCGCGTCCGTTTGTTGTGTTTCTGCTTTTTTCGCTTTAATACGAGCCAGAGCGGCTGCCACAGGGTCTTCGCCTTGATTTTGAGCAATCTCTTCACGACGTTTTTCTGCCGCTTGGTTAATACGAGCAGTGCGTGCCTCTTTTTCTTTTTGTAAGCGAGCTTCACGAGCCTCAAAACGCTCTTTTGCCTCTTCCGATTTTTTCGCTTTCTCTTCAATTTCCGCAATTTTGGCTTTTTCTTGGCGGAAATATTGAATAAGCGGAATGTAGCTTGGGCAAACGTAGGCACAAACACCACATTCAATACAGGCATCTAAGTGGTATTCGTTTGATTTTTCGTGATCTTCAGAACGTGCAAACCAATAGAGCTGTTGCGGCAATAACCCCACAGGGCAGGCATCAGAACAGCTTGAGCAGCGAATGCAGCTGCGTTCAGGTTCTGGTGGGGCATATTCAAAATGATCAGGGGCGATAATACAGTTCGCTGTTTTGGTAATCGGCGATTGCAACGATGGCAAAATAAAGCCCGTCATCGGTCCGCCTAAAAAAACGGGGAAACGCTCGTCGGCTTGATAATCCACTTGCTCGAGCAAATGAATAATCGGTGTACCCAGTCTTGCCCACACGTTCCCTTTATTGCGAATTTTATCGCCTGTAAGCGTTACCACACGTTCAATCAACGGCTCATCGTTCATAATCGCCCGTTTAACCGCATACACCGTCCCGACGTTGTGCATCACAATGCCCATTTCGATGGTACGTTTGCCTTGCGGAATTTCCAACCCTGTGAGCACTTGCACCAACTGGTCGCTCGCCCCCGATGGGTATTTGGTCGGAATTTCACGCACAAACATATCGTTTGCACCTTTCAGAGCTTTTTTGACCGCTTTGATCGCTTTCGGCTTGTTGTCTTCAATCGCAATCACGACCTCTTCAGGGCGTAGCACATAACGCAAAATACGAATACCTTCGACCAATTCATCGGCATATTCTTGCATTAAACGGTCATCGCAAGTGATGTACGGTTCGCACTCGGCACCATTGATAATCAAGAGTTTACAGCGTTTATCCGCAAGGCTTAGTTTAGACGCAGTAGGGAACACAGCACCGCCTAAACCCGCAATGCCATAGCGGTAAACTTTTTCGATAATTTCGCCGCTTGTCATCTGCAAGAAATCATCGATCGGTTTACGTTCGATCCACTCATCTTTGCCGTCAGTTTCAATCACCACCGTCATTTCAGGTAAGCCCGAAGCGTGCGAAGAAACGTGAGGAGCAATCGCCACAATTCTGCCCGAAGTTGGGGCGTGCACAGGCAATTGGCGATAGTGATCGCCTTGGGTTAAAGCTTGCCCTTTGAAGACATAATCCCCCTCTTTAACGATTAAATCGCCCGCCCAACCTGAGTGTTGCACCACTGGCACATAAAAATATTTTGGTAAATGTAGTTGGCGAATCGGCTTTTTGCTTGATTGTTTTTTATTTTCAAGCGGGTGAATTCCGCCAGGAAATTGCCATAATTTGCCCGTTTCTTTGTTTAAGCGAATGCGGGCAAGCACCTCATTTGGATTACTCATTCGCCCCTCCGCCAATTACTTTTTTCTGTTGAATTTCGGTTGTATTCACAATTGGGATGACTAAATTCGGATCGAATTGCCAGTTCCATTGTTGTGCCGTTTTTTTCGGTTTAATCATTTCAATACAGTTGGTTGGGCAAGGAGCCACACAAAGTTCGCAGCCCGTGCAGAAATCTGCAATCACGGTGTGCATTGCTTTGTTACTGCCAATAATGGCATCAACAGGACAGGCTTGAATACATTTGGTACAGCCAATGCACATCTCTTCGTGAATAAAAGCGACCTTTGTTTCAGGCTCTTCTACGCCATCCATCGCAGGTGCGTCCACGCCAAGCAAATCCGCAATTTTTACGACAAGCGGTTGTCCACCTGGCACACATTTGGTAATCACATCGCCATTGGCAATCGCTTCCGCATAAGGTTTACAACCAGGGTAACCACATTGCCCGCATTGACTTTGCGGCAAAATCGCATCAATTTTTTCGACGATGGGGTCTTCTTCCACTTTTAATTTAACAGACGAATAGCCCAAAATTGCCCCGAAAATCAAGGCAATCAAGACAATGGCGACCAGAATAGAAATAACAATAGAAAGTGCTAGCATTAGATTTTCACCAACCCTGCAAAGCCCATAAAGGCAAGCGACATCAAGCCTGCGGTCACTAACGCAATGGATGCACCTTGAAATGGACGCGGCACATCCGCCGCTGCCAAACGTTCACGCAATGCAGCGAAAAGCACAAGCACCAATGAGAAACCAAGTGCCGCACCGAAGCCATAAAGCACCGATTGCACAAGATTGTTGGCAAGGTTTACATTTAATAATGCCACACCTAATACCGCACAGTTAGTAGTAATCAGCGGTAAATAAATACCCAACAAACGATACAGCACAGGGCTGGTTTTATGAATAATCATCTCGGTCAATTGCACAATTACCGCGATAATCAAAATGAAGACAAGTGTACGCAAAAATTGGGCTTGTAAAGGAATCAGGATAAAAGTTTCGGTTAAATAAGCCGCTAAAGACGCTACCGTTAACACGAACGTCGTCGCCAGCCCCATACCAATTGCCGTTTCGACTTTTTTCGAGACCCCCATAAACGGACAAAGCCCAAGGAATTTAACCAAGACAAAGTTGTTTATGAGTGCCGTGCCAATAATCAAAAGAAGATAATCAACCATTTCCCACACCCAAATTTCAAATTAACTACTAAAAATGTCGCCTATTATCCCGTTTTTTGATGGTTCGGACAATAGAAAAAACAGGGTAATTTCCAAAACTAAAATAAATTCAACAACTTACCAGAATTTTAACATTTCAAACGATTTCTTAACCAAAAAAATTTACAAAACTTATCTCTTTGATTTTATTTAGCTAAAAATTTTGCAACCCTTTTTCAGAAAATTTTCCGATTTTATTTTGTATAAAAAAATCGTAGCATTACAACATATAGCGATAAATTTAACTTTGAAACACAATATATTGTATTTTTAATTTGATATGGATCAAATCAGATTTTCCACTCAACAAGTGGTTTGGCAAGAAGTGCCGCACGAAACCAGCCTCGCATTTTTAATCACAGGTTGCCCGCTCGGCTGCAAAGGTTGCCACAGCGTTGCCAGTTGGAAACGTGGAAGCGGTCAAATTTTGACGGAGATTTACCTCGCCGAACAGCTCAAAAAATATCACGGATTGATCACCTGCGTGCTTTTTATGGGGGGCGAATGGCTCCCTGAAAAACTGTTGCCCTTGCTGAAATTGGCACGCAGTCAAGGGCTTGAAACCTGTCTTTATACAGGGTTAGAAAAAGCGGAATTAGATCCCCGTCTTTTGAATGAGTTAACGTACCTCAAAACAGGTCGCTGGATTGCCGAACGCGGCGGATTAAACAGCCTCACTACCAATCAGCGGTTTGTCGATTTAAGAACAGGAGAGTGTTTGAATGGGGTGTTTGTGCGTTAGTTTATCCCTTCCACGTGATAAATATTACTCTCGCCCCTTGAGGGAGAGAGACAGACGGAAATTGCGTTAGGCAATTTACGTCAGAGAGAGGGGGCAAAGATATTCATTTCGTAAAAGAGCGGTTAAAAATAACCGCTTACCCCTCTCCCGAATTTCGCTTCTGAACGAAGCGAAATTATCCCTCTCCCTCAAGGGGCGAGGGTTGAACAGAACAAAAAATCGACATTATAAATTTCAAGGAGCAAAAATGATCAGACTTCAACCCGACCAATTAGCCCAAAAACTCGACTTTATCGAGCAATATATCCAAGCAAAAAATGCGGCTGATGGGTCAAAAATGGACGCCAATGCGAACGTGACGCAAAAGAACATTGCGACGATGGAACAAGAGTTGATGAAAGATTTTTTCGTGCAGATCAACCGTGCCAAAGTGAGCAATAAAATCGCAGAACTCTTCGGGCAAGCAATGGCTACAGAATACCTTCGTCAAATTGAAGCCCACGAAATTTATGTTCACGATGAAACCAGCCTCAAGCCTTATTGCGTGTCGGTGACGATGTATCCATTTTTGCGGGAAGGTTTGACCAAATTGGGGGGTGAATCACAAGCCCCGAAACATCTTGCCTCTTTCTGTGGTTCTTTTATCAACTTCGTGTTTGCCGTCAGCTCACAATTTGCAGGGGCAGTGGCGACGGTCGAATTTCTAACCTATTTCGACTATTTCGCACGTAAAGATTTTGGCGAAAATTACTTAGAAACCCACCGCTTGGAGGTGGAAAATCACTTGCAACAGGTGGTCTATAGCATTAACCAACCCGCCGCTGCACGCGGTTATCAAAGCGTGTTCTGGAACATTTCTGTTTACGATCAATACTATTTTGAGGCAATGTTTGGCAATTTTGTGTTCCCTGATTTTGAACGCCCAAACTGGGAAACAACCGCCAAATTACAACGCTTTTTTATGAAATGGTTTAACCAAGAACGCACCAAAGCGATTTTGACCTTCCCTGTGGTCACGGCCGCAATGCTCACCGAAAATGGCAAGTGCAAAGATAATGCGTTTGCCGACCAAATGGCGGAAGAACTTTCGCAAGGCAATTCATTCTTTATTTATCAATCGGATAACCCAGATTCCCTTGCTTCTTGTTGCCGTTTGCGTAATGAAATTGCCGATCACACCTTCTCCTATTCTCTCGGGGCGGGTGGTGTAGCAACAGGTTCAATTAACGTAATTACGCTCAATATGAACCGTTTAGTGCAAGATGGACGTGATTTGAAAGCAGAAGTCAACAAGATCCATCAATATCAAGTCGCTTACCGAAAATTGATGGAAGAATACCTCGCCGCAGGAATGTTGCCCGTTTACGATGCAGGTTTTATCTCCCTCGACAAACAATTTCTAACCATCGGCATTAACGGAATGGCAGAAGCAGCAGAATCGCAAGGTTTAACGGTGGGCTACAATCCTGATTATGTCGAATTTGTGCAAAGCCGACTCAAAGTGATTTTTGAGGCCAATCAACAAGCCTCCAAACAGTATGGCGTAAAATTTAACACCGAATTTGTGCCAGCGGAAAATCTTGGCGTGAAAAATGCGAAATGGGACAAGGCAGACGGCTATTTTGTGCCACGCGATTGCTACAATTCTTATTTTTATGTGGTGGAAGATGAAGAGATTAACGCCCTCGATAAATTCTTGCTACACGGCAAAGAACTCATCGAATGGCTCGATGGCGGTTCAGCATTGCATTTGAATTTAGATGAAGCCTTACCCCAAGCGGGCTACCGCACAATGCTCGACATCGCAGCCAAAACGGGCTGCAATTATTTCTGCATTAACGTAAAAATCACCATTTGCAACGAATGCGACCATATCGACAAACGCACTCTTTGCCAATGCCCTGAATGTGGCTCGAAAAATATTGACTACGGCACACGCGTTATCGGCTACTTAAAACGGGTATCGGCTTTCAGCTCAGAGCGCCAAAAAGAGCATAGCTTGCGGTTTTATCACCGCGAGGCAGCGTAAATAGTTTTTAGCACGATAAATTTAATACACAAAAAAGCCCATAAAACATCATTTGTTCTATGGGCTTTATCTTATGTTTATTCAACTATTACTGAATCGCAGCTTTCGACTTACTCGCTCTTTTCACTTTGACCGCTTTACTTGGTACGATTTCAATCCCAAGTGGTGGATTTTCAAGGGCGATTGCCAACACTTCATCAATGGTTTCCACTGGGTGAATAGAAAGTGCCGCTTTGGCATTGGCTGGAATCTCTTCCAAGTCTTTCTCGTTCTCTTTTGGAATGATGACCGTCGTAATACCGCCACGATGTGCCGCTAAGAGTTTCTCTTTCAAACCACCAATTGGCAATACTTTACCACGCAAGCTGATTTCACCTGTCATCGCCACTTCTTTACGCACAGGGTTGCCTGTGAGGCTAGAAATCAAGGCGGTACACATTGCAATCCCTGCACTCGGTCCATCTTTTGGCGTTGCACCGTCTGGAACGTGAACGTGAATATCGCGTTTTTCGTGGAAGTCGTCCGCAATACCCAGTTTATCGGCTCTTGCTCGCACTACCATCATTGCGGCTTGGATAGACTCTTTCATCACATCGCCCAATGAACCAGTGTAAGAGAATTTGCCTTTGCCTGGTACTGAAGCAGTTTCGATGGTTAATAAATCGCCACCCACTTCCGTCCACGCCAAACCAGTTACCTCACCAATGCGGTTTTGGTTATCCATTTTGCCGTAATCAAAACGTTTCACGCCTAAGTAATCGGTAATGTTATCGCCATTCACGGTGATAGATTTCAGTTTTTTATCTAACACAAGTGCTTTCACCGCTTTACGGCAGATTTTCGCAATTTCACGCTCAAGGTTACGCACGCCCGCTTCACGGGTGTAGTAACGAATAATGCTTAAAATCGCATCGTCTTCAATCACCAATTCGCCTTTTTTCAAGCCGTTGTTTTCTTGCTGTTTCGCAATTAAATGCTCACGAGCAATGTGCAGTTTTTCATCTTCGGTATAGCCTGAAAGACGAATCACTTCCATACGGTCAAGCAGTGCAGGCGGAATGTTCATTGAGTTAGACGTTGCCACAAACATCACGTCTGACAAATCGTAGTCCACTTCTAAATAGTGGTCGTTAAAGGCTTTGTTTTGCTCTGGATCTAACACTTCTAACAATGCCGAAGCAGGGTCGCCACGCATATCTTGTGCCATTTTGTCGATTTCATCGAGCAAGAAGAGTGGATTTTTCACGCCCACTTTCGCCATTTTCATCATCAATGAACCAGGCATAGAACCGATGTAAGTACGACGATGACCACGAATTTCCGCTTCATCACGCACGCCGCCGAGCGCCATACGCACATATTTACGCCCTGTTGCATTCGCAATAGATTGACCTAGCGAGGTTTTTCCCACCCCAGGTGGGCCAACTAAGCAGAGAATCGGGCCTTTGAGCTTGTTCAAACGGCTTTGCACCGCAAGATATTCCACAATGCGTTCTTTCACACGTTCAAGACCATAGTGATCTTTGTCTAAAATCTCTTGCGCTTTTGCTAAATCTTTTTTCACGGCTGATTTTTTATGCCACGGCATTTGTAAAATCCAGTCGATATAGCCACGAATGACCGCTGCTTCTGATGAACTTTGCGGCATCGCTTTGAGTTTTTTGAACTCAGCTTCCGTTTTTTCTAACACTTCCGCAGGTAATTTCGCTTCATCAATTTGTGCTTTGAGCTTATCTAACTCACTTTGCTCAACATCTTCGCCATTGCCAAGCTCTTTTTGAATCGCTTTAATTTGCTCGTTCAAATAATAATCGCGTTGGTTTTTTTCCATCTGTTCTTTTACGCGAGCACGAATGCGGCTATCCATTTGCATTGAATCAAGCTCAGTTGCCATTGCCACCAACAAAGCTTCAAAACGTTTAAGCAAACTAGGCTCTTCTAATAACGCTTGTTTTTTTGCCACAGGTGTTAATAAATTAGCTGAAATCGTATCTACCAAGCGGTCATTTTCTGTGATTTTTTGCAATTTCACTAAAATCTCAGCAGGAATTTTCTTATTATTCTTCACATAATTTTCAAATTCCGCAAAGGTGGTTTTCGCTAAAGCATCAAGCTCTTCTGAATCAGTATTATCTTCGGTTTCAATCACTCTAATTTCAGCCCAGAAACCATTTTCATCGTCCGTGGCTTTCTCAATTTTTGCACGGGTTTGACCTTCCACTAATACTTTCACCGTGCCATCGGGCAGGTTAAGCATTTGGATAATATTTGCCGTAACACCAACATTATAAATATCATCAAGCGTTGGGTTTTCATTTTGCGGATCTTGTTGAGTGACAAGGAATAATTGTTTATTTCCATCCATTGCAGCACGCAGTGCAAGAATAGACTTTTCACGCCCTACGAATAATGGCATAACCATATTCGGGAAAACCACCACATCACGCAATGGAAGAAGTGGCAATTCAATCGTTTTCTTTTTTCTCGGTGCCATAAATTTGCTCTCTTTAATACTACTGACTATAAAATAATTTCCCCATTATGGGGGTTAAAAATGGAAAAACAAGGGTTATTTATTAAAATACACCATAAATAAAAATTCCCTCACATTTTAGTAAGGGAATTGTTTAAAAGTGAGTTAAGCCGCCCTTCTCGCCTCAATCACATCATCTAACAACGTAATGCGAGCGAGAATTTTATTGAGCATTGTAACGTTATTCATCTGAATTTCCATATTAATAATGGCTAGCCCGCGTTTAACATCGGTACGGCTGCTAACACTCAGTACATTCACTTTTTCATTTGCCATAATCGCACTCACATCACGCAATAATCCGTTACGGTCATTTGCGACAATGCGAATGGTAAGGCTTAAACCATCACCTGAAATATTACCCCATTGGGCTTCAACCACACGAGCTGGGTTTAGGCTTTGTAGTTCATACAGCTGTTCGCAATCCGCTTTGTGAATTGAAATGCCGCGTCCTTGAGTAATGTAGCCCACAATAGGATCACCGTGAATCGGTTGGCAACAGCGTGCAATGGAGTGCATTAGATTGCCCACACCTTCAATAATTACTTGCCCATTTTTCGCTTTGTGGTGGGTATTTTTATTCAGCTGTTTAAGTACCGCTTCATCTTCTTGCTCTGCCGTTGGCTTAATTAAACGACTTTGCAAATAGTGACTAAGTTGATTAAGCTTAATATCTCCGCCACCAATGCCCGCATAAAGATCGTCCATCTGTTTGAGGTTGTAACGAGGTAAGGCGTAAAGTTCGATCTGCTTTTGCGTTAAGCCAAGTTTAGTCATTTCTGCTTCTAGAGCTTCGCGTCCAAGTGGAATATTTTTCTCGCGGTCGAGCTTTTTAAACCAAGCGATGATTTTTGAGCGAGCTTTGGACGTATTCACAAACCCCGTATTTGGATTGAGCCAGTCACGACTTGGGGTTGGTTGTTTTTGGGTGATGATTTCAACCTGATCGCCCATTTTCAAATGATAGGTAAACGGCACAATTTTACCTGCAACTTTTGCCCCAATGCAGCGGTGACCAATTTCGCTATGAATCGCATAAGCAAAATCAAGAGGCGTTGCATCTTTCGGCAAGTCAATTACCTCACCACGTGGGGTAAAGACATAAACGCGGTCGTCGAAAACTTGCGAACGCATTTCATCGACCACATCGCCCGAATCAGCAATATCATTTTGCCACGCAAGCAATTTACGTAACCACACGATTTTCTCTTCATAGCCTGAACGCCCTGCGGTTACCCCTTCTTTATATTTCCAGTGAGCAGCGACACCAAGCTCCGCATCATCGTGCATTTTCTGGGTGCGAATCTGCACTTCAATCGGCTTATCGCCTTTGCCAAGCACAACGGTGTGAATAGATTGATAGCCATTCGGTTTTGGTTGAGCGATATAATCGTCAAAATGTTCAGGCAGATGTTTGTATTTGGTGTGAATAATGCTTAATGCGGTGTAGCAATCTTCTAATGCGGGAACAATCACGCGAACGGCACGAATATCGAACAGTTGCTCAAAACGCAGATTTTTCTTCTGCATTTTTTTCCAAATACTGTAAATGTGTTTCGGGCGACCGTAAACTTGTACGTCGGTTAATTCTTCTTTGAGGGAAGCGGTCAAATCTGCCACAAAATCTGCAATATAGCGTTCACGCTCGACACGACGCTCGCCTAAATTGATTTTAGCAATTTGTCGGTAGCATTGCGGATGTAAAGCTCGGAAGCAATAATCTTCAAGCTCCCATTTTAATTGCCCAATCCCTAAACGGTTGGCAAGTGGGGCATAAACGTGCGAACACTCTTTCGCTGCAAGCACGACATCTTCTTCGCTATAACGATTTTTAGCACGTAAATAGGTAATACGTTCGGCAAGTTTAATGACTACACAACGGAAATCGTCCACCATTGCCAGCAACATACGGCGGATATTATCAATTTGAAGATCAGAGGCTGAATTTGAGGAAAGTTGGCGGATATTTTCCATTTCCAACACCCCTTTTACCAAGTTTTTCACTTGGTTGCTGAAATCCTCTTTAACTTGCACAAGGTCAATAATATTGCCTTTTACAAGTGGAAAAAGCATTGCGGCAACAAGGCTATCATCATCCATATTCAAGCCGTAAAGAATTTCTGCCATTTCAATACCATCCCACATCAATTCATATTGGGTAGGATCAAGTTTTTCCTGCGAATACCGCCAAGCATTTTGTAATTTATCAAAGGTAATGGGGGACATATTCAGCGAAGCACTCCAACCTGCCAGTTCGAATGTTGCTGGATTGAGTTCATGAGAATGTCGAATAGCTACCATAAAACCTCCATTGTGATGCAGAGCGTAATCGTATTAGGTTGCACGCCATTATAGCCGAAAATGAAGTGAAAAGTTGAGAAGTTTATAAGGAAAAAGCCTAGAAGCATTATTCTAGGCTTTAAGGGAATTTATCAATTTAGCTCAGAACTAATCTTCGCCCCAAACTTCTTTTGCGATTTCTTCAACGTGTCGAACTTTTGCCCATTGTTGTTCTTCGGTCATCACATTACCTTCTTCCGTTGAAGCAAAGCCACATTGTGGGCTTAAGCAAAGTTGCTCAAGTGGCACATATTTTGCCGCTTCTTGAATACGTGCTTTAATCGCTTCTTTATCTTCCAATTCAGGGAATTTTGAGCTGATTAAACCTAACACGACACGACCTTTGTTGTTCGCAAAATGTTTTAATGGCTCGAAACCACCTGAACGCTCATCATCATATTCTAAAAAGTAGCCATCATAGTTGGTTTGACCAAACAGACCATCAGCCACAGGATCATAAGCTCCAGTTAAAAGATAAGAGGATTTGTAGTTCCCGCGGCAAACGTGAGTAGTAATAATCATATCTTCAGGTTTGTCGGCAAGAATGGCTTGCACGTTGGCAACCGCTTGAGCTTTGTCTGCTTCAAAAGTTGGCTGTGCGTGATTGTTACAGAGCGATCCCCAATACACGTCATCAATTTGTAAGTAACGACAGCCTGCATCGTAGAAGGCTTTAATCGCTTCTTTGTATGCTTGTTGCACATCTTTTGCGAACTCTTCGCGTGTTGCGTAAATGCCGTGATCCCATTGTACAGGGTACATTAATTGGTTCGGGCTAGGGATAGTAAATTTAGCCACAGCACGACCATTAACAATCGCATTGAATTTTTTGAAATGTTCGATAAATGGGTGGTTTGGATTCCAAGACACTTTACCGCAGCAGCGTGTATTGTAAGGACGAACTTCTACCCCTTTGAATGCATAGGCTTTTTCTGGCACATAGCCTTCAATGCCGTTTAGGTTTTCTAAGAAGTCGATATGCCACCAAGAACGGTGATATTCACCATCAGTCACCACTTGAATGCCAGCAGCAAGTTGAGCATCTACTAATTTACGAACTTCTTGCTCAACGATGGCATCGCGTTCTTCAAGGGAAATTTTGCCTGCTTTATAGTCTGCGTGTGCTTGTTTCCAAGCATCAGAACGTAAATAAGAGCCAACAGTGTCTGCGTGTAAAGGTAATTTTTTAGTCATTTTTTAACCCTTTTATTTTTTGTTAATACTTTCAATAATTTAAGTGAATATTCGTAATGAAACAAGTTTCTTTTAGACTAATATGAATGAAATTTCTCAATATTGAAGATGAATCTTTTTCATCACACCCCATATTGCTCACGATAAGCCTTCATCGCAGGCAAAAATGGTGAGTATTCTGGCGATTTTTCGATAAATTGGACTAAATCATCAAAATCAACAATTGAAAAAACTTGGCAATGGTAATCACGCTCTACTTCTTGAATGGCAGAAAGTTCGCCTTTGCCTTTTTCTTTACGATTTAACGCAATCAAAACTCCTGCAAGTTCAGCTTGATTAGCCGCAATGATTTCCATTGATTCACGAATTGCTGTACCAGCGGTGATCACATCATCCACCAACAAAATTTTGCCTTTTAATGCTGCCCCAATTAAATTGCCGCCTTCGCCGTGATCTTTCGCTTCTTTACGGTTAAAACAGCAAGGTTTATCAACGTTAAATTGATTTGCTAATGCCACCGCAACTGTGGTCGCAATGGGAATGCCTTTGTAAGCAGGTCCAAATAACACATCGTAATCTAATTTTGAGGCTTGGATAGCTTGAGCATAAAATTCGCCCAATTTGGCTAAATCACGTCCTGTATTAAATAAGCCAGCATTGAAAAAATAGGGGCTTTTTCTGCCTGATTTAAGGGTAAATTCACCAAATTTTAATACTTGGCGGCTGAGTGCAAATTCAATAAAGTCGTGTTTGTATTGTTCCATTTTAATTCCTTCTCTAATAAGCGGTTATTTTTACGAAAATTTTTACAAAAAAATCCCCATCTCGACACTTGTCAAGACGGGGAAATATTATTCTGGCGTAATCCAATCAACAGTCCAAGAGCCTGTTCCTTCTGGCACAAGCACTTCAGTTAAATATGGCAGAATTTTCTTCATTTGGCTTTCTAATTGCCAAGGTGGATTGATGACAATCATCCCACTTGCTGTCATTCCACGTTGGTCTGAATCTGGGCGAACCGCCAATTCAATTTGCAGAATTTTGCGAATGCCCGACTCTTGCAAGCCACGCACAATACGTTTGGTATGTTGGCGTAACACAACAGGATACCAAATCGCATAAATCCCTGTCGCAAAGCGTTTGTAGCCTTCTTCAATCGCTTTTACCACTAGCTCATAATCTTCTTTCAATTCATACGGTGGATCAATCAACACAAAACCGCGTCGCTCTTTCGGTGGTAAAGCTGATTTTAATTGCTGAAAGCCGTTCTCACGTTTGGTTTGTACGTGTTCTGTTTTCGCAAATTCTTGGCGTAATAACGGGAAATCGTTCGGATGAAGTTCGGTTAAAATCGCTCTATCTTGTTGGCGAAGCTGATTTACCGCCAACAAAGGTGAGCCCGCATAATATTTCAATTTTCCGCCACGATTGATTTTTTTCAGCTCATCAATATACAACGCTACTTCTTCTGGTAAATCGTCACGATCCCAAAGACGAGCCACGCCTTCTAAATATTCCCCTGTTTTTTCAGATTCTGCACTGAATAAACTATAACGCCCTGTGCCTGAATGGGTATCTAAATATAAAAAGCCTTTCTCTTTTTGTTTGAGCGACTGTAAAATAAGAAGCTGAACGATATGTTTTAACACGTCAGCGTGGTTTCCTGCGTGGAAACTATGGCGATAACTTAACATAATTTTCTCGGTTTATTTAACTCGATATTCTTTTAATTTGCGAATTCTACCACGAAAACCCTATGGATTTAACCATTAAAAACGGCACTTTAATCAATCAGCGACAAGTTCCATCACCTCATTTTAACCCTCGCCCAGCTATTCACGACATTTCGCTTTTAGTGATTCACTACATTAGCCTACCTCCTGAAGAGTTTGGCGAACATTTCATTGATGATTTTTTTCAAGGGAAATTAGATCCAACGGCTCATCCTTATTTCCAAGAAATCAAAGACTTACGCGTTTCCGCCCACTGCCTCATTAACCGAAAAGGGGAAATTACCCAATACGTGAATTTTAACGATATGGCGTGGCACGCTGGCGTTTCAAATTTTGAAGGGCGTGAAAAATGCAACGAATTTTCTATTGGTATAGAACTAGAAGGCTCGAATAATCAGCCTTTTACCCAAGCCCAATATGAGAGCCTTGTTGCATTAACGCACGCAATTCAGACCGCTTACCCAAGCATTACAAACGAACGCATTACAGGGCATCAACATATCGCCCCAACTCGTAAGCAAGATCCGGGCAGATATTTTGCGTGGGATTACTACAAACAGCTACTCAGAAAAGCAAAGGAACAAATTTAATGACAAAAACCGTTTTAGCATTTGATTTTGGCACATACAGCATCGGCTGTGCCGTTGGACAAAGCATTACAGGCACCGCACAGGGATTGCCCTCTTTCAAAGCTCAAGATGGTATCCCAAATTGGGATGCTATTGGCAAGGTGATTCAAGAATGGAAACCTGATTTACTTGTGGTTGGTTTACCGCTCAATATGGATGGCACAGAACAACCTCTTACCCAACGAGCAAAGAAATTCGCCAACCGCTTAAATGGACGTTTTAATCTACCCGTTGAATTACAAGATGAACGTTTAACTACCGTTGAAGCAAAATCCGAGATTTTCTCACGCGGGGGCTATAAAGCCCTCAAAAAAGATAAAGTGGATTCTATTTCGGCTTGTTTGATTTTAGAAAGCTGGTTTGAAGAGCAGTAAAACTTTTCCCTTTTCTAATAACCTATTCCTGCTTCGCATACCGTTTTTGTCGCTCTGCCAACCATTCTGATGCGGAAAGAGCGATTAAAGAAATGGCGATAGCCACAGCACAAAGTCGGGCGGCTGCAAGTTCGCCGTCTGGCGTTTCAATAAAGGTGAAAAGAGCTGCTGGGATGGTCTGCGTTTGGTTGGGGATATTGGATACAAAGGTAATCGTCGCACCAAATTCGCCTAGCGAGCGGGCAAAACCTAGCACGGCACCTGCAATAATCCCCGAAAAAGAGAGGGGTAAGTTAAGGGTAAAAAAAACTCTCAATGGGCTTGCCCCTAACGTGCGAGCAGCTTGTTCTAGTTTAGGATCTATCGCATCAAAAGCGAGTTTAATCGAACGCACCATCAACGGAAATGCTATTACCGCCGAAGCTAATACTGCCCCTTTCCAAGAAAAGCTAAACGAGAAATTAAACCAATCCCACAGATATTTCCCTATCGCCCCGCGTTTTGCCATTACGATCAATAATAGATACCCGATCACCACAGGGGGTAAGACAAGCGGTAAATGTACGATGCCATTAAGCAGTTGTTTTCCCCAGAAATGTTTGCGAGAAAGTAGCCACGCAATAAAAATCGCTGGCGGTAATGCAAAAAGAATCGCGATAGTTGCCACTTTTAGGCTGAGGTAAATGGCGTTGAGTTCGGGTTGGGAAAATAACATAACAAGCGTGTATCTTTAGATTAAGCTAATAGAATTGACAACTCTCCCCACGAGGGAGAGAGACAGATTAAAATTGCGTCAGGCAATTTTAATCAGAGAGAGGGGGGGCGATATAAGATTTTGCAAATGAGCGGTCAAAACTGACCGCTTACCCCTCTCCCGAATTTCAATTCTAAACGAATTGAAATTATCCCTCTCCCTCAAGGGGCGAGGGTTTAAGGTTAGAACTTAGTTAATCGGATAAAACCCTGCATCTTTAAATTTCGCTTGAGCATCAGGCGTTTTTAAGAAGTCGAGGAATTTTTTCGCTTCAGCTTTATCGCTCACGGTTGCAGCTGGGTAAACCACTTCACCATAGCTTTCATTTGGGAAAGTCGCCACAATTTTCACTTTTTTCGCAGACACTTTGGCATCGGTTGCATATACGATACCAAGTGGAGCTTCATTGCGTTCTACGTAAGAAAGAGCATCACGCACGTTTTTCGCACGCACAAGTTTGCTTTCTAAGCTATCCCAAAGTTTGTAGTGTTCTAACGCTTTTTTCGCATATTTACCTGCTGGTACGTGAGCAGGATCGCCAACAGATAAATAACCACCTGCCAATTCTTTATTAAAATCAACCGCTTGAATGTTTTCTGCTTTAATTTTGCTATCAATTGGAGCGATTAACACAAGGTCATTTTTCACTAAATTGTGAACATTTTTCGTTTTTGCTGGTTGTTTTTCTTGAACGTAATCCATCCATTTGGTATCCGCAGAAATAAACACGTCTGCAGGAGCATCTTGCTCAATTTGTTTTGCTAAAACAGAAGAAGAAGCAAAAGAGAAGGTCACTTTGTCGTCTGGATATTTTTTCTCAAAATCCTTGTTGATTTCTTGAAGAACGTTGGTCATTGAAGCCGCTGCAAAAACAGTAATGTCTTGAGCAAAGCTGGTGGCAGAAATAAGAGATAAGGCACTGACTAAGCAGAGTTTTTTAAATTTCATTTTGGGTTCCTTTTTGAATCTGCACGAGAGGAAACAAGCGGTAAGATTTTTCCTAATTTTGGCAAATCTCTCGTGCAATCCTTGGCAATGAAAATTAGGAACGTAATCCTACCCCCTTCTCAATCAGTGAGAAGGCGATCCAGTATAGCACAACAACGAGCAAGCCCAATACTAAAAAAGTGTAAAAAACAGGCACGTCGCTAATGCCTAAAAAGCCATAGCGGAAACCGTTGATCATATAAACAATCGGGTTGAATTTAGAGACCACCTGCCAGAATTCAGGCAAGAGAGAAATCGAATAAAACACGCCACCTAAATACGTGAGAGGCGTTAGCACAAAGGTCGGGATGATGCCGACATCGTCAAAACTTTTTGCATAAATGGCATTAATTAAACCGCCTAATGCAAAGCTGATCGTTGTCAACAATAGCGTGCTTAAAATAATCAACCAAGAATGAATATCAAAGGTAATGAACATTAACGCAACAAGCATAACCAGAATGCCAGCCAAGCCGCCACGCACCACGCTACCCGCTACATAGCCCCAAATAATATCGTGGCTAGAGAGAGGTGAGACGAGCAGCTCTTCGTATGTTTTGGTAAATTTGCTTAAAAAGAAAGAAGAGGCTGAATTGACATAAGATGCCGTAATTGCGGTCATCATCACCAATCCTGGTGCGATAAACTGCATATAGCTTACACCGTGCATTTCGCCAATTCTCCCACCAATTAGTTGCCCGAAAATCAGGAAATATAAGGTGGTTGTAATCACTGGCGGAACAAGCGTTTGTTTCCAAATGCGAATAACGCGTTTTGATTCTTTGGTTGCGAGGGTTAAAAATCCAGTTAAATTCATCTTAATTTGCCATTTTGAGGAAAAGTTCTTCCAAGCGGTTTGATTTGTTACGCATACTCAATACTTCCACCTGTTGTTGCGTCAGTTGGCTAAATAAATTGGTTAGCCCTTGTGTGCGTTTCACTTCCACTTCAAGCGTGTTTTCATCCAACCATTTATGCGGATAATGTTCAATTACAAGCGGTGAATTTTGCGGAATATTTTGCAAATCCAACACAAAAACTTCGGTTTCTAATTTTGCTAACAGCGATTTCATTGACGTATTTTCAATCAATTTACCATGCTGAATAATGCCAATATTGCGGCAAAGATGTTCCGCTTCTTCAAGATAGTGCGTAGTCAGAATAATCGTTGTGCCCTGCTTATTGAGATCACTCAAGAAATCCCAAAGTGAGCGGCGAAGCTCGATGTCCACGCCTGCAGTTGGTTCATCTAAAATTAACAATTTAGGATTGTGCATCAAAGCTCGGGCAATCATCACGCGACGTTTCATTCCACCTGAAAGTTCGCGGGTAAGATGTGAGCGTTTTTCCCATAAATCGAGTTTTTTCAACCACACTTCCGCACGGCTTTTGGCTTCGTTTAATGGAATACCGTAGAAGCCCGCTTGTTGGGTCAACACATCGATCACTTTTTCAAATTGGTTGAAATTAAACTCTTGTGGCACTAAACCGATTTGTTGTTTCAACAAGGTTTTCTGCGTATCTAAATCGTAACCAAACACCTTAACAGAACCGCTTGTTTTGTTTACCAGTGAACTGATAATACCAATGGTGGTTGATTTACCCGCCCCGTTATGCCCAAGTAAAGCGTAAAAATCGCCTTGTTCAACGGTAAGATCAATGCCTTTTACTGCTTGAACGCCTGTGGGATAGGTTTTGATGAGGTTTTTTATTTCTAATGCGTGCATAAATATGAAGATAATGGGGTTATAAATTTAATGTGTAGTCGCCACCGCCCGAATGGTGGATTCATCAATTTCCGCATCAAAGGCTTGGCGTAATAACATTAATTTTTCATCGTTAACCAAAGCATTGCGAGCTTCTTGCGTTAAACCTTCAAAAATGGAACGACGAATTTCGAGTGGCGTTTTATGTTCGGCATCATCGGCAATAGTAAGCTGGTAAGTAAAACCTTTTTCACTTAACGCTTCTGCTAAACTTTGGCGAGATTCTGGACTATCTAAGTGAGCCATATTAGGTTTTAACACCAATTGAAGTTCCGTGCCATTTTTTGCGGCTAAATAGCTATTGAGTGCAATTTGTCGAGTCAATCCACCGAGTTTTAGCTCATTCACTAAATTCGCCCATTCATCTTGTTTACAAGCTAATTCAATCGTTTTTGCGACCAATTCAGGTGTTCTTTCTTGCAAAATGGCTTGTTTAATATCAGATGGTTTTGCGGTTTCTTCCTGATTTTCTAATTCAGGATTAAGCCACGTCCAACGGTAATCTTCTTCGCTTTGTTGAGGTTGTCTTTTTGCTTGTTTTTCGTGCTCAAGTTCCGCTTTTTCGGTTTCAGCAAGGTGCATAAACCGCTCTTGCAAACTCATTTTTTTAGCAGGAGAGCGGTTTGCCATTGTCGGCATCGCTACATTGTTAGGCTTTTTTTTTTCGGTTTGAGCAAGCTGTTCTTGGGCTTGTTGAAGCTGTTTACGTGCTTGCATTGCCGCTACCGCAGGCGATATGAACGTCGCATTAGATGGTGTAGTTTTAACCGCCTCACTAGCAGGAATATAAGCACGCGATTCTGTTTGCGAATTTACAAATTGTGGTGGATTTTGCACCGCTTGCGTATCACTTGTTGTATTTTTATTTTGCGTTAAATTCGCTTTAATCTGAGCAATATTTTGTTCAGGCGAGCGAGATTGTTTCGCCGCTTGGCTCGGCACTTGCTGTGACGCTGCTTGCACTTGAACTTGCACACGGTTAATTTCTTCCGCTCGTTTTGGGTGAAAAGCCAATGCTCGTAAGAACGTCATTTCTACGCCTGCACGAGGTTCTGGCGAGAACGGTAGTTCTTTTTTGCCCATTAACATCATTTGATAGAAAAATTGCACATCTTCTGGCGAAATTTGTTTTGCCAATAAATGTAATGGCGTCTCATCCACATCAGGCGATTTGACCAACTGCAATAATGCGATTTTATGCAAGGTTTCAGCAACATCGGTTAATAATTGCGACCAATCTACGCCTTTTTCTGCCACTTGTTGAATGATGGAAAGTACTTTTTCGCCATTAGCTTGCGACAATGCCATCACTAATTCTAGCGGTTGATGATCGTCAATCAAACCAAGCATTTGGCTAACCGCTTCAAGCGTAATATTCGCATTGCTAACCGCAATGGCTTGGTCGGTTAAACTAAGCGAATCACGGATACTGCCTTGTGCGGCTTTTGCTAGTTTTTCAATGGCAGGCTGTTCATAAGGAATTTTTTCTTGCTGTAAGATAAATTCGAGGTGATGAGCAATTTGTGTTTGATCCAACGCACGCAAATGGAATTGCATACAACGCGATAAAATCGTGATTGGCAATTTTTGCGGATCGGTGGTCGCAAGCAAGAATTTGACGTATTCAGGCGGTTCTTCAAGGGTTTTGAGCAACGCATTGAAACTATGACGAGAGAGCATATGCACTTCGTCAATCAAATAAACTTTGAACCGCCCAACGGTTGGTTTGTATTGGACGTTATCAAGTAGTTCGCGAGTATCTTCTACTTTAGTGCGAGAGGCTGCATCGATCTCAATAAGATCGATAAAACGCCCTTCTTCAATCGCTTTACAGTTCGCACACTCACCGCAAGGTGTTGCGGTAATCCCTGTTTCGCAGTTTAACCCTTTAGCGAATAAACGAGCGATAGAGGTTTTCCCCACGCCACGCGTACCTGAAAAGAGGTAAGCGTGGTGTAGGCGATTTTCACGCAATCCATTTTCTAGTGCGGATAAAACGTGTTGTTGCCCAACAACTTCAGAAAAGCGTTGCGGACGCCATTTGCGTGCTAAAACTTGATAACTCATTGAATAATTATGATCTCGATGATCTGGAATTAATGTCCTTCAAAATTCACAAGTGTGAATGATTTAATGCCTTCTTTTTCTAAGCGTTCACGACCGCCAAGTTCAGGTAAGCAAATAACAAAGGCTGCGTGCTCTACTTTACCGCCTAATTTGCGGATCAATTTTGCGGTTGCATCAATCGTGCCGCCTGTGGCTAATAAATCATCAATGACTAATACATTGTCGTTTGGATTGACAGAGTCAGTATGAATTTCAAGCGTATCTTCGCCATACTCTAAAGCGTAAGATTGTGAGATAACTTCACGTGGTAATTTCTTCGGTTTACGAACCAACACAAAAGGCAAGCCTAATGCAAGGGCAACAGGAGCACCAAAAATGAAGCCACGAGATTCCGTGCCAACAATTTTGGTAATGCCTTTATCTTTAAATTCTTCCACGATAGCATCTACCGTTGCTTTAAATGCAGCTGGCGATTCAAGCAAAGAAGTAATATCGCGGAAAATAATGCCCGCTTTTGGGTAATCAGGAATAGATTTGATTGAAGATTTAATTAAATCTAATTGGTTCATTGGTTTAACCTTTTTAAATAACAAAATAACTTGAAGAATTTAGACAAAATTGAATGGAATTACAAGAAAAATTGCAATAAAAAGACAAAAAATAACCGCTTGGGGTATAAGCGGTTATTTTTTACACTTAATTTGCAAAACGATCACAAATTTGTTTACAAGCACTTCGCTGGTTTTGGCAAGCCTGCAAATTTAGTCGCTTGTTTAGCTGGTCCATCAGGGAATAGGCGTTGTAAATAGCGGCTATTGCCTTTCTCTTCGCCAAATTTCTGCGACATTGCTTTGACTAACATTCGGATCGCAGGCGAGGTTTTGTATTCTTGGTAAAACTCTCGCACAAGTTGAATAATTTCCCAATGTTCAGGCGTGAGTATAATGTTTTCACGCTCTGCCATTAAGGTTGCAAACTCTTCCGACCAATCATCAATATTCTTCAGATAACCATCATTATCGACTTGGTAAGATTTCTGATTTAATTCAATAGTTTGCATAATTAGTCGTCGTTACTTAACACACCAAAAATTTGTAAGAAACTTACAAAGAGGTTGTAAAGTGAAACGTAAAGATCTACGGTTGCACGAATATAATTGGTTTCGCCACCTTGAATAATATTGCTTGTGGTTAATAAAATGGCACCGCTTGAGAAAATCACAAACAAGCCACTCAATGCAAGGCTTAATGCTGGCATAGCCAAGAAAATATTAGCAATTACACCCACTAATACCACCACAAAAAGAGCCATCATCATTCCATTTAAGAATGACATATCTTTTTTCGTGGTTAAAACATAAGCTGAACAAGCAAAGAAGACCAATGCTGTTGCCCCTAACGCTAGCACCACTGCATCGCCTAAGCCCGCACCTAAATAGCGGTTAAGAATAGGCCCTAAGGTATAACCTAAAAAGCCTGTTAAAGCGAATACGCTTACCAAGCCCGTTGCACTATTTGCCGTTGCGTTAGTTAAGAAAAGTAAGCCATAAAAGCCGATTAACAAGCCCCACCAAGGCAGTGCTGGTGCGTTAGTTGACATAGCCACAAATGCCACAACAGCTGAAAAGACCAATGTCATACTTAATAATAAATAAGTGTTTCGTAACACTTTATGCGTGCTAATTAACGATTCGCCACGAGCGAACCCCTGTTCTAAACGGTTTTCCATAAGTTCTCCTAAACTTGGTTGAAAAACAAAAAATCTTTTTACTATTTATGGATAAAAAACCACAAATCAAGAGCAAAATTATCTGTAAATTCTATTAAAGTCAATCGAAATCTTTTGGCAAAATATGATACACTCTTGACCATCTGTTTTCCCCAATCTGCAAACATTATGAAACTAAACTTTCCGACTTATTTAACCTTATTCCGCGTGGTGCTTATTCCACTTTTTATCGTGGCATTTTATCTTCCATTTTCTTATGCTCCAGAAATCACAACGCTGATTTTCTTTATTGCCTCCATTACAGACTGGTTCGATGGCTATTTGGCAAGAAAATGGAACCAAACTACCCCATTGGGAGCATTTTTAGACCCCGTTGCAGATAAAGTTTTAGTCGCAGTTGCTTTTGTTTGTGTGGTGGAATATTACCACACTTGGTGGATTACCATTCCAGTCTGCATTATGATTGCCCGCGAAATTATTATTTCTGCCCTACGCGAATGGATGGCAGAACTCGGCAAACGCACCAGCGTTGCGGTTTCCATTTGGGGAAAAGTAAAAACCGCAGCACAAATGTTAGCCTTAGGCGGAATGTTATGGCGACAAAGTGAATTGATGGAAACTTTAGCATTTATTTTGCTTTATATTGCCGCTGCTTTGACCATTTGGTCAATGTTGCAATATTTAAAAGCATCAAAGGGAAGTTTGTTAAGATCTTAAAAACAGCTTTATTTATTGTTAAAAAACACCTCAAAATAAAAAGATTTTGAGGCTATTTTCTCCACCGCTGCCAACATTCCTCTTAATAAATTCAACTCATTCGTTTCTAATTCCGCTCGTTGGTAAAGCCGTCTTAATTTCAACATCACTGCATCATTTCGAATAAAGCCTAGTGTTTTGTAAAGGCGTTCAGTGTGTTGATAGAAATGTTCAAGAGCTTGAGCGGTTGGATAATCCTTTTCTACAAGCGGTGGATTTTTTGCAATTTCTTGCGAATTTTCAACCGCTTGTTGGTTTGCCTTGTGTTGGTTTGACTGCTGAGCAAGATACGCCATTCGTACTTCATAAGCAGCGAGCTGCACTGCCATTGCTAAATTCAACGAGCCATACTCAGGATTAGTTGGTACATTTAAATGATAATGGCATTTAAGCAATTCTTCATTGGTCAGTCCAACACGTTCACGCCCAAACACAATCGCTACTTTGCCCTGTCTGGCTCGATTTACCGCCAGTTCGCCACAAGCTCGCGGTTCAATTAAACTTGCTTGCAAATGGCGAAGGCGTGCACTGGTGCCAATGACTAATTGGCAATCTGCAATCGCTTCATCGAAAGTTTCAAAAACTTGAGCATTGTCTAACACATCTTTTGCCCCTGCTGATAAGGCTTCGGCTTGTTCATCAAGCGGTTGTTTTGGAGCGACTAATCGCAAATGGTGTAACCCCATAGTTTTCATTGCTCGAGCGGCAGATCCGATGTTGGCGGGTAATGAGGTTTCAACCAGCACAATTTGAATTTGGTCTAAAATATTCATTTTGGTTTTATTTCAAGTAATTTTTATGCCTACTTATTCTATCAAATTTTGCTTTGAATGAGAAAATTCTGCATTTCGTCAAATAATTAAATTGATAGGCATAAATTTTTTACAAATCGCCTAAATTTAATGGTACAGTTATGGCATTTTTCAAAACCATAAATGCTACTTTTTGTAGCGTATTATAAACCATTATCCAATACAGGAGTCTTTATGCTTATTGGTGTACCAAGAGAACTGTTAGACGGCGAAACGCGTGTTGCTGCAACACCGAAAACCGTTGAGCAGATTAGAAAACTTGGCTTTGAGGTGATCGTGGAACACGATGCAGGCTTTAAAGCGAGTTTTGAAGACGATGCGTTTGCGAAAGCAGGCGCATCTGTTGGCACAACACAAGAGGTTTGGAACGCAGACATTATTTTCAAAGTGAATGCTCCAACCGATGCGGAAATTGCCCTTATTAAAGAAGGTGCAACGCTCGTGAGCTTTATTTGGCCAGCACAAAATCCACAATTGATGGAAAAATTAAGTGCGAAGAAAATCAATGTGTTAGCAATGGATGCTGTGCCACGTATCTCTCGTGCACAAGCATTAGATGCTCTTTCTTCAATGGCGAACATTTCAGGTTACCGTGCAGTGATTGAAGCAGCCAATGCGTTTGGTAGCTTCTTTACAGGTCAAATTACCGCTGCGGGTAAAGTACCGCCTGCAAAAGTGCTTGTGATTGGTGCGGGTGTAGCAGGTTTAGCAGCAATCGGTGCAGCGAATAGCTTAGGTGCGATTGTGCGTGCGTTCGACTCTCGTCCTGAAGTAAAAGAACAAGTGAAATCAATGGGTGCAGACTTCTTAGAAATTGATTTTGAAGAAGAAGGTGGCTCAGGCGATGGTTATGCGAAAGTGATGTCAGAAGAGTTCAACCGTCGTGCGATGGAACTTTATGCAGAACAAGCAAAAGAAGTCGATATTATTATTACGACCGCAGCAATCCCAGGTAAAGCAGCGCCACGTTTAATCACGAAAGAAATGGTGGATTCAATGAAACCAGGTTCTGTGATTGTGGACTTAGCGGCAGCAACGGGCGGTAACTGTGATTACACCAAAGCAGGTGAAGTGGTTGTGACCGACAATCAAGTGAAAGTGATTGGCTACACAGACTTCCCAGCACGTTTACCGACCCAATCTTCACAACTTTACGGTACTAACTTAGTAAATTTATTAAAACTATTAGCACCGAACAAAGATGGCGAAATCAACATCAACTTTGAAGATGTGGTATTACGTGGTGTAACGGTTATTCGCGAAGGCGAAGTAACTTGGCCAGCTCCACCAATTCAAGTTTCTGCTCAACCGCAAAAACAAGCGGCGGCAGCCCCAGTTGAGAAAAAAGAAGAGAAACCAACCGATCCACGTGTGAAATATGGCGTAATGGCGGGTGTTGGCGTGTTATTCCTTTGGTTAGCTTCTGTTGCTCCAGCGGCATTCTTATCACACTTTACCGTATTCGTGTTAGCTTGTGTGGTCGGTTACTATGTCGTTTGGAACGTAAGCCACGCATTACACACTCCATTAATGGCGGTAACTAATGCGGTTTCAGGTATTATTATTGTCGGTGCGGTGTTACAAATTCGCCAACCAACAGGTAATTTCTTCATCGATATTCTTGCTTTCATCGCAATTTTAGTTGCAAGCATCAATATCTTTGGTGGTTTCAAAGTAACGCAACGTATGCTTGCAATGTTTAGAAAAGGTTAAGGAGAAGCAAAATGTCATTTGGATTTGTTACCGCAGCGTACATTATTGCTGCAATCCTCTTTATTATGAGCTTAGCTGGTCTTTCTAAACACGAAACAGCAAAAGCAGGTTGTTGGTATGGTATTGTTGGGATGGCAATTGCATTAGTTGCAACCATCTTCGGACCGCAATCACAAGGGACACTTTGGATCATCATTGCAATGGCAATTGGTGGTTTCATCGGTGTACGTAAAGCATTAAAAGTTGAAATGACGGAAATGCCAGAATTAGTGGCAATCCTTCACAGCTTTGTAGGTTTAGCGGCAGTATTAGTAGGTTTCAATAGCTGGGGCTTACACGTTGAAGCAGTTCCACCTGCTAACTTAGATGAAGTCGCATTAGCTGCATTCCGTGCAGAACAAGCAACACTTGCAAACATTCATAACGTAGAAGTGTTCTTGGGTATCTTTATCGGTGCAGTGACTTTCTCGGGTTCATTAGTGGCGTTTGGTAAATTAAGCGGTAAATTATTTGGTCGTAAAGTGAATTCTGCGGCATTAAATTTACCTCACAAACACAAACTAAACCTTGCTGCATTAGTGATTTCAGCGTTGTTAATGGTGGCGTTCTTAAATAGCCCAGATAACATCTTCCCTGTGCTGATTATGACATTTATCGCCCTCGCATTCGGCTGGCACTTAGTATCGTCAATCGGTGGTGCGGATATGCCAGTGGTAGTTTCAATGCTTAACTCATACTCAGGTTGGGCAGCGGCGGCGGCAGGCTTTATGTTAAGCAACGACTTGTTAATCGTAACAGGTGCGTTAGTTGGTTCATCAGGTGCAATTCTTTCTTACATTATGTGTAAAGCAATGAACCGCTCATTCATCAGCGTGATTGCAGGTGGCTTCGGCACAGAAGTGAAAGCAAGCTCTGGCGAAGAAGAACAAGGCGAATATCGAGAAACTTCGGCTGAAGAAGTGGCTGAAATGTTGAAAAACGCAAGTTCTGTGATCATCACCCCAGGATACGGTATGGCGGTTGCTCAAGCACAATATCCTGTAGCTGAAATCACCGCAAAATTGCGTGAAAAAGGCGTGAACGTTCGCTTTGGTATCCACCCAGTTGCGGGTCGTTTACCAGGTCATATGAACGTATTATTAGCAGAAGCGAAAGTGCCTTACGATGTGGTATTAGAAATGGACGAAATCAACGACGATTTCGAAGATACTGATGTTGTATTGGTTATCGGTGCGAACGACACCGTAAACCCAGCGGCATTAGACGATCCTTCAAGCCCAATCGCAGGTATGCCAGTGTTAGAAGTTTGGAAAGCACAAAACGTAGTGGTATTCAAACGTTCAATGGCTGTAGGCTATGCAGGCGTACAAAACCCTCTCTTCTTCAAAGAAAACACACAAATGTTATTCGGTGATGCAAAAGAACGTGTGGATGATATTCTAAGAGCGTTAAACTCGTAATTAAAATATAACGAACTTTAAGACTGATTTTGGTGTAAGATCAAAATCAGTCTTTCGTTTTTAACTTAAGAAAAATATGAAACATAAATTCATCATAAAAATAACTAGAATCGCCTGTTTTGCCATTTTGATCGTAAATTTAACCGCTTGCGGCACAATAATTAACTTAACACAAGGTAATTATGCTGTTTATGGCGGCGTAAAAAACGATTTTTCTGCTATTCAAGATGGTGGTGTTTTTGGGGTTTTAGCTGTGATCGATTTACCCTTGAGTTTTGTGTTTGATACTTTACTTTTACCTGTAACTTTAAGCCAATAAATATACTGAGGAACTATGGAAATTCTAGACCTACTTCATCGCCGCCGTTCAAGCAAACAATTTGGCGATATAGCACCTAATGCAAAACAGCTTGATGCCATTTTAAAAGCGGCATTGCGTGCCCCAGACCACGGGCGAATGAAGCCTTATCATTTCGTGGTAATTGAAAAAAGTGGAATGCCAAAACTGCACGAATGTTTAAAAGCGGCAACCGTTGAGTTTGCAATGGATGAAAAAAACGCAGCGAAAGCGGATAAATTAGCGAATCAAGCTCCGATGGTGATTGGCGTAGTGGCAAAATTAGATCACAAATCGGCTAAAGTGCCTGTTTGGGAACAGATCGTTTGTGCAGGCTGTGCTGCTTATGCGATGGAATTAGCCGCCAATGCTCAAGGCTTTGATACCGTTTGGATTACCAAAAAATGGGTGGAAGGCAAAGCCATTCGTGAAGCCTTTGGCTGTGAAGAAGGCGACAAAGTGATTGGTTTATTGATGATTGGCTCGCCAAAAGATGGCGAAGTAGCTTCTGCTCGTGATGCAGAAGATCCAACCAATTTTGTGAGCTTTATCCGCTAATATTGCTTGGTATGAAAACGATCTTAATTACAGGCTGCTCTTCGGGGATTGGATATGCCACCGCATTGCATTTAAAACAGCACGGCTGGCGAGTTATTGCGAGTTGCAGAAAACAAGCCGATATTGACCGCTTGCGTGCGGAAGGTTTTGAGTGTATTCAGCTCGATGTAACGAATTCAGAGCAAATTCAGCAAGCCTTTGAATACATCAAAACAAGCGGTCGATTAGATGCGGTTTTTTGCAATGCAGGCTACGGTCAACCAGGTTGCGTGGAAGATATTCCCAGAGCTGCTCTGCAAGAGATTTTCGAAACCAATGTGTTTGGCACATGGGAAGTGATGAATGCGGCGATGAAAATTTTCCGACAACAAAATCACGGTCGGATTTTAATCACGAGCAGCATTTTAGGCTTTGCGGCAATGCACTATCGCGGAGCGTATAACGCAACCAAATTTGCCCTTGAAGGAATGGCTGATACGCTACGTTGCGAACTGCACGGCTCGAACATTTACGTCAGCCTGATTGAGCCAGGCCCGATCCAAAGTCGTTTTCGCCCTAATTCTGTTGAAAAGTTAGAGAAATATATCGATCTCGAGCATTCGTTTTTAAAAGTGTTAAATGAGAGTCAGTATAAACGCCTCACCACGAAAGGGAATGCCAATCCGTTTGCTCTGCCTGCCTCCGCTTGTGCGGAAGCCTGTTTGAAAGCCTTGAATGCGAAAAAGCCCAAAGCCCGTTATCAAGTGACTTTCCCAACCAAACTTTTTTGGTGGTTAAGACGCCTTTTACCAACAGTGCTATTTGACTTTATGAACCGCAAATTTGGTGGTTAAATGATGCTTTGAGCAAAGTTACTCAAAACCTCGCTCAACAATGACCCCCACACTTGCCGCTTGGGCAACGGCTTTGGGTTTGTGTAATTTAATGCGTAATTTTTGAATGCCGTAATCTTTTTGAAGGAAATCTGCCACTTGGTGAGCGACCGTTTCAACTAACTTGAATGGTTTACCTTCCACAAAGTTTAAGATTTTCTCAGACACTTCGGCATAATTTAGGCAATATTGCACATCATCGGTTTCCACCGCTTTACTGAAATCCCAGTAAAGCTCAATGTCGAACACCAAGCGTTGTTTAATGGTATGCTCCCAATCGTATGCTCCGATGGATGCAAAAGCGGTGAGTTCTTCAATAAAAACTTTATCAAGCATCGTATTTTCCTTATTTTATTCTATGGATTATGCGGTAAAATGGCGAAACTATAGCACAAAGCGGAATAAGGAAAAACAATGACATTGGTTGCCTATTTAATGATTTTCGGGACTTATTTACTCGGTTCGGTATCGAGTGCGATTATTTTCTGCCGTTTGGCTGGGCTGCCCGATCCAAGAGAGAATGGCTCGAAAAATCCTGGTGCGACCAATGTGCTTCGAATTGGTGGAAAACTTTCCGCTTTAGGCGTGCTGCTTTTTGATGTGCTAAAAGGAATGTTACCCGTTGCCATTGCTTTCCGTCTTGAACTTCAGCCAAGTGAAATAGGCTTTATCGCTCTTGCCGCTTGTCTTGGTCACGTATTCCCCATTTTCTTCCGTTTCCGTGGTGGCAAAGGGGTGGCAACCGCATTGGGGACGCTCATTCCTTTTGGTATGGAAATCTCTGGGCTTGCCATTGCCACTTGGCTGATTACTTTCCTGATTTCTCGCTACTCTTCCTTAAGTGCTGTCGTAACAGCACTTATTTTGCCAATGTTTGTTTGGTGGTATAAACCTGAATTTACCTTCCCAATTTCGCTTGTTTGCTGCTTATTGGTTTATCGCCATCACGATAATATTCAGCGTTTATGGCGTGGGCAGGAAGATAAAATACGGATATTTAAATAATTTTACGATTTAACAGAATTAAACCAAGCCACATAATCAAATTGGTCGTAATATTTCTTCCCGTTCCAACCTGAGAATTCGAATAGATCACCTACTTGGTTTTGGTTCTCAAAGCCTTTGATATAAACGCTTGAACGAATTTCTGGGTAAGGTTTATGCGTAAAAACCACTTTGTTTTCAAATGGTAATTTATCGAACGCGTGTAAATCCTGCTCAGTGCAGCCATCTCTATCCGTCATTATAATAAACAAATTATCTAGATTAAGACGCTTTAAGCGCTCTTGCCACTTCTCTCTCGCTTCTTGTTCGCTATGGTAGTGCATAAAATGCAAGGTAATATCGGCTAATTTTCCGACAGGATAAGGCTTATCTGTTGAGATAAACCCCAGTTCCATCTGGTTGTAAGCGGTTATATTTTGCAGATATTTTACAAAATCAGCGGGCTCAAGATAGAGATTGACAAAAGGCGATCGGAATTGCTCGTTTAAATCGTGCAGAATAAAGGCACCATTACAATTGCTCGCAATCACCGACATTGAATGGTTGGTTAAACGTTGTTGGTTTCGTTGATTAATCGCCTTGCGTTTTTGTCGATTAAACCAGTTTTTAAATTTGGTGATTAAAGGCATTTGATTTCCCTTCTATAAAACAAAAGAACAGCAAAATATGCTGTTCCTATTCTAAAACAATCTTAGTGATTAACGAATATTAAAATGTTTCTTTCGCTTCTTTTAATAAGTCTTCAGGAAGCGTGATGCCATAAGCTTTTGCCGTTTGTGTATTCAACGAAAGTTCCATTTTGCTCACTTCGTGGGTTGGAATCGAACCCGCTTTTTCACCTTTTAACACACGAGCAGCCACTTTACCTGTTTCCACGCCAATATCATATTGGTTGACCGCATAAGCGGCTAGTGCACCTCGTTTTACGGTATCGCGGTCAGCTGCAATCACAGGTACTTTAATCTCTAATGCCGCTTTATGCAGAGATTCATAAGCAGAAACCACCGCATTATCTTCAGAAATATAAATCGCTTGCACTTTACCCGCTAAACTACGAGCAGCTGTACCAATATCCGCACTGCGTTGCACCGCAACAGGCACTACTTTAATCCCCGCTTTTTCCGCTTCAGCTTGTAACTCTTTCAACACGATGGCTGAATTCACTTCGCCAGCACTAAAAACATAACCGACCGCTTTAAGATCTGGCACAAGTTTGTGGATAAGCTCAAGTTGTGGCTCAATCGCTTTATGGTCTGAAACACCCGTTACATTAGTGCCTGTTGGTTCCCAAGATTTCACTAATTTCGCCGCCACAGGATCAGTTACCGCAGAATAGACCACAGGAATCATTTTCGTTGCTGCAATGACAGGTTGAGCTGATGGAGTCGAGATTGGGATAATGATTTGAGCTTTATCGCCCACGAATTTACGAGCAATTTGTGCTGCTGTTGCAGTACTACCTTGAGCCGATTGATAGTCGATTTTGATCGTTTTGCCATCTTCAAAACCTTGATTTGCCAATTCATCGACAATCCCTTTGCGAATAGTATCTAACGCTGGGTGTTCAACAATGGCGGTAATCGCCACTTTCGGCAATTCCTGTGCAATGGCATTAAGAGAAAACGCAGCAAGGGTTGAAAAAATAAGGGCTTTGTAAGATTTCATCGTGTTATCCTCTTTTTAAAACTTCAATTGTTGTACTATTAAACTAGTACATTTGATTTGTAAAATACGCTACTTTTTTGAAAATAACAAGGAAAATTTATCTATTTTTTGTAACCATTTGAATTATAAAGAAATTATTTTAATTTCCCATTTTTAAAATATCATTTAACTCTCATAATAAGTTCAAAAATCATCATTCTTCACTTTTACTAAAAACTCAATTCACTTTCTAGGCATTTATCTTTCATTTTTCGCCCTTACAATAGCTTCATTCAAAACCAACAGGAGAAAACAATGAAAAAAATGCCTATCTTGTTTGTCGGTCACGGTAGTCCGATGAATGCCATTGAGAAAGATAACCCATTTAACCAAAACTTCCGCGAAATTACGCAAACTTTCGCGAAACCGAAGGCAATTTTGATGATCTCGGCACACTGGTATAGCAGCCGTTTGCAAGTGACATCAGGCAAAAATCCTGAAATGATTTACGATTTTCACGGTTTCCCTGAAGAACTCAGCCAAGTGCAATATCCCGCCAAAGGTTCGCCTGAATTAGCGGAAAAAGTGCGGTCATTATTAGTGCCAGAATGGGTCGAGATGAACCCAACGCGTGGCTTCGATCACGGTGCTTGGGCGGTGTTGAAGCACCTTTATCCTGATGCCGATGTGCCTGTGGTGCAGTTGAGCCTAAACCGCTTGCAGCCTGCTGAATGGCATTTTGAACTGGCGAAAAAACTGGCTCCATTGCGTGATGAAGGCGTGTTGATTATCGGCAGTGGCAACATCGTGCATAATTTGCGGGCAATTAGCTGGGAACACGTTAATCAAATCGGGACGGGTTACGGCTGGGCGTTTAAATTCCGCGAAGAGATCAACCAAGCGATTGATGAGAAAAATGACGACCTGTTGGTGCATTATGAGCAATTAGGCGAAAATGCCGAACTCGCCGTGCCAACGCCTGATCATTACTTGCCGTTGCTTTATGTGATGGCATTGCGTGAACCGCAAGATGAAATCACATTCTTCAATGATAATCTGATGGCAGGATCCTTGAGTATGACATCGGTTTTGGTTGGATAGAAAGAACATAAAATAGAAGGCAATATGCACGCCAAACTTTATTTTGAATCAGAAAAATTAGTCTTAAAATTCGATGAACAAGCGGTCGAAATTCCGCTTTCCGTTGCAAAATTAGAATCTCAATTCACGCCTTATCCGCCAAGTGAAATGACGTGGGAAGCAGCGATTATGCAGGTAGAAGATGCGATTTCGCCTTATCGCGATGCCTTAAAAGATTACTCGGTGATCGAACTTTATCACGCTGAACCTTTGCAAACGTTGGCAGATAAAAATCATCAAATTTCTACCGAGATTTTTGAAATGGCTTTTGCTGTGCTGGCTGGCTATCGACCAACACGTGATTTGCCTGAATTAGCACACAACGCTGAAGTCGCAACCTTTGTGCTTGTGATGCGTGAGTGGTCTCATCATTTGGACTTTAATCTAGCTATTCTCGCAAGTTGAGTTGTTTTTTTTTTGATCAATTGTGTTATCTTTACGCACCTTTTTGCTCTCGCAAAAGGTTGTTTTTAACATTTATTTTTAGAGGATTTTTTATGTCTAACGCAAAAATCGTAAGCGATTATTTAGATATAGTGTTCAACCAAAAAGATGTCGCAAAAGCGGAAACTTATTGGGCGGGCGATATGATCCAACATAACCCAAGTATGCCAAACGGTTTAGACGTATTGCGTGGCTTTATCCAATCGCCAGATGCCCAAGCGATGAGCTATGAACAAGGCATTATTATGGAAGATGGCGATTATGTGATGGTTCACGGTCGCTACAACAACTGGGGCGGTAAAACCATGCTTGCCGTCGATATTTTCCGCTTGGAAAACGGCAAAGTGGTCGAACATTGGGACGTGATGCAGGAAGAAGTGCCTGCGGATAAAGCAGTTAACGGACACGCAATGTTCCCTGTTAAATAATCATTTAGAAAATTGAGGTGTAATATGGCACGTAATTACCCAGCAGTGGGCAAACTTTATCAAGCAACATTTGGCGAATTGGCTTATCATCTAAATTTTGATGCAGATGGTAAAACCATGACATTCACCAGCATCGGCACAGATAAACCTGTTGCTGAACCTGTTGTAATGGTAAACTACACAGCAACGGAAGTGGCTGACAATGTATTTATGGTAACTTGGAAAGAACCTGACGGCTCAACGGTTACTCACGTAGAAGATTTCAACCAAGAAATCGTTTACACCAACATTACTTTGCCAGACCACACATTCTTAAACTTCAAAGGCACTTTTGTCGAAGTTAAATAATCAATATGCCGTCTGAATGCCTATTTCAGACGGCTTTTTCTACGCAATTTTTTGGCTATGTGGTTTCTTTTTGCTTTTATTTTTGCCATTCTTCTCTTCTATTTTATCGGCAAACGCCCAGCTCGCCTGCTTTCACGCGGAAAATTGATACGCTCGCAGCAAATTGAACTGCAAGGGAAAATGTTTTATCTCGAAGAAGTCGCTTTTGCGGATTACCATCAAGCATTGCACCATTATTTCTATCTCATCCCCCTATTTTCCGACCGAAAAGATCTGCTCGAAACCAAATATAGCTACCTAGATTGGACGGATACCACCTTGCGTTTCCCCGATTGCACGTTACAGCTGGTTCGTCGCGTGAATAAAATTATTCTGATGAAAAGCCACACGCCAATGAGCATTGCGGAATTTGAGCAACTAACGAAAGGGATTTGATCGCTTTTAATCATTAAGCGGTTGGTTTTGCTCATTGATTCGATGTTATGTAGCAGTTGCACAAAGATGAAATTACGGTTCCTGAGCCTGTCGAAGGATTAGTAATTTCAGCTTAATTGGGCACAAAACTAATGCTTCGACAAGCTCAGCAACCGTTTTGTGCATTTGCTACATAATGCTGCATTGATTTGCAAAATTTCAGCGAAGAATGACGATACAGCCATTTTCTGCTAAAGTGCGGTCAGTTTTTTCTATTTTTTTGGAGCTATTATGAACAAATTCTCCCTTTCTTTACTTTCCCTTGCCGTGCTTGGCGTTTCTCAATCCGCTTTTGCAAATTCCCCGCAAAATTCGACCGCTTTCAATGAGGCACAATGCCTTGCGTTGAAAGACACATCCATTTTCGATACGCAAATCCAAAACGTGGAATGGAATGCCAGTGGCGAAGTGGCGGCGGATAAAATGTCGGCGCTCACAGGCGGGGCAACCAGCACGTTAAAAGCCAAACCGCATTGTATTGTGGAGGGGGAAATTGCCGCTCGCACAGGGGCGGACGGCAAGCATTACGGCATTAAATTCCAGCTGCGTTTGCCTGAAAATTGGAATAATAAATTCCTGTTCCAAGGTGGTGGCGGGCTTGATGGCTTTGTCGCCCCTGCGTTGGGGGCGATTCCTGTTCGCACCTCCATGGCAACGCCTGCGTTAATGCGTGGTTATGCGGTGATGACGATGGATTCGGGTCACCCAACGCCAACGCCTGATTTTGGTGCGGATCAACAAGCCCGCCTTGATTACGCTTATCAAGCCATCGGCAAGGCAACGCCTGTGGCGAAGCAGCTAATTCAAACCGCTTACCAGCAAAAAGCGAAGCACAACTATTTTATGGGCTGCTCTAACGGCGGGCGTGCGGCGATGATGGCGGCGCAGCGTTATCCGTTGGAATTTGATGGCGTGATTGCGGCAAATCCAGGTTTCCGTCTTTCCCGTGCGGCAATTGCACAGCAATGGGATAACCAACAATTAATGAAAATTGCCCCGACCAACGAAAAAGGCGAGAAAATTTTTGCGAATGCGTTAACCCAAGCAGATTTGAATAAAGTATCAAAAGCCGTGTTGGCGAAATGCGATGCCAAAGATGGCTTGAAAGATGGCATTATCAATGCGTGGGAGAAATGCGATTTCACGCCTGATTCGCTCGATTTGCCGAAAGAGAAAATTGCCGCATTGAACGAGATTTTTGGCGGAGCGAAAAACAGCCACGGCGAACAAATTTATAGCGGTTGGTATTACGATTCAGGCATCAACCAAGATGGCTGGCGTTCGTGGAAGTTGGGCGATTCGCAAACCGCCGAGCCAAATGCTCGCAACATTGTGCTTTCTAAAGGTTCGATGACCTACTATTTTATGACCCCGATGCAACCTGATTTCGATTTGATGAAATTCGACTTCGACAAAGACACGCCGCGTGTTTATCAAACAGGGGCAATTAATGATGCGATCTCGACTGATCTCAGCACGTTCAAAGCCAATGGCGGCAAGTTGATTGTGGTCACAGGGGCTTCAGACCCCGTGTTCTCGGCAAAAGATCAAGTGGCGTGGTTCAACGAATTGCAGCACGATACCCAAAGTGCGGGCGAATTTTCCCGACTTTTCGTCGCCCCTGGTTTAACTCACTGCGGTGGTGGCAATGGCTTAGATGACTTCGACCCATTAACGGCGTTAGAACAATGGCACGACAACAGCCAAGCCCCAGAAAGCCTACTCGCGAAAAGCAAAACCTACCCGAACAAACAAATGCCAATTTGTGCTTACCCAAAAGTGGCAACTTATGTTGGCGGAGAGGAGAATAAAGCGGAGAGTTTTGAGTGTAAATAAGTGAAAATAAGCGGTTGAATTTTATTGATAAAATGCAAATCGGCAGTGAAAACTGCCGATTTTTCTATACTTCATTTTAACTTGCTACGCCTTCAACGCTGCCACCAACGCCTTAAAGAGTGGTGAATTTTGGCGGCGATTTGGGTAATAGAGGTGATAACCGTCGTAGCTAATCGCAACATTGCCCAACACTTCCACCAGTTCACCACGGTCTAAATGCGGCTGAACGGTATCAATCGGCAACCACGCCAAGCCTTTACCCGCCAATACCGCACGGGCGACCAAATGGCTGTTGTTGAAACACAACTGTCCTTTGGGGTGGAATTTCACCACAGGGGCAGATTTTTTCGCAGGCTGAAATTCCCACGTCATAATGCTCTCTGAAGTTGGTAAACGCACCAGTAAACAATCGTGTTCGCTCAAGTCTTCCACTTTCTTCGGTGTGCCTCTTTTAGCGAAATATTCAGGCGTACCAACGACTGCCATCTGCATTTTGTCGGTTAATCTCACTGCGATCATATCTTGTGCCACGTCCGATCCCAAGCGAATGCCCGCATCAAACCGCCCCGCCACGATGTCCACAAATTTGGTATCGCTGGTGAGTTCCAATTCCATCTCGGGATATTGCTCCGCAAACGCCATCAGTTTATCCCACAACACAAACAAAAAGACGTGATCGTTGCCGTTTATGCGTAATTTGCCCTTCAACGTGTTGCGAAAAGTGCTTAACGCGTTGAGATTATCTTCAATGCTTTCAAATAACGGCAAGAGATTTTGAAACAACTGCTCCCCCGCCTCCGTCGTCGCAATACTGCGCGTGGTACGGTTGAACAATTTGATATTAAGCTGCTCTTCCAGTTTGCGAATAGAATGGCTTAACGCAGACGTAGAAACGCCTAATTTCGCTGCGGCTTTGGTGAAACTGCCTTCTTGGGCGGCAGTAATGAAAGTGCGAAGTTCGTTAATATTGTCGATCATAGAAATGGCTTTATTGTTGAATAATATTCACAAGGTTATCCCATTTTTTCCTACTAATCAAATGAATAAAAGGGTTTTATAATGCACGCATCAAGACGAAACGTAGAGTGCATCTTGATGCACCGTTTCAATCATTTATTTTCGGTGCGTCAAGACGCACCCTACAAGAAGGAAAAATCAAAATGGAAAACGTATTCACATTAAACAACGGTGTAGAAATGCCAATGGTTGGTTTTGGCGTGTATCAAGTGAGCGATGAAGAAACGGAAAAAGCGGTATTAGAAGCCTTAAAAGCAGGCTATCGCTTGTTAGATACAGCCGCGATTTACGGCAACGAAGCGGGCGTAGGGCGTGCCATTAAAGCCAGCGGCATTCCTCGTGAAGAAATTTTCGTGACCACCAAGCTATGGATTCAGCGTGAAAATGGCTACGAAAACACCAAAAAAGCCTTGGAAGCGTCCCTCGAACGTTTAGGCTTGGATTATGTGGATTTATATTTGATGCACCAACCCTTGGGCGATGTACACGAAGAATGGCGTGCGATGGAAGATTTATACAAAGCAGGCAAAGCCCGTGCGATTGGCGTGAGCAACTTCCACACCGACCGTTTGATGGATTTAATCACTTGCCACAATATCGTACCAGCGGTGAACCAAATCGAAACCCACCCGTTCTATCAACGCGATGAAGAAATCGTGTTCCATAAAGAACACGGCATTTTGCAACAATCTTGGGGACCATTGGCGGAATGGAAATTTGATATTTTCACCAACCCAGTTTTAACCAAGATCGCTGAAAAACACGGTAAATCGGTTGCTCAAGTGGTATTACGCTGGTTAAACCAACGCGGTGTGGCGATTATCCCAAAATCGGTCAAAGTAGAGCGTATGATTGAAAACCGCGATATTTTCGGTTTCACCTTAGACGAGCAAGATTTAGCCGACATTACAACCCTCAACCGCAATGAAATCATCTTCGATCACCGCGATCCGAAAATGATTGCGTGGTTGGTGCAGGCTCGCGGGTAAAATCAACCTTTTGCTTAACTCGAACTGACGAAAAACAAGGAGAACATTATGCAAACTAGACAGCTTGGTTCACAAGGTTTAACGGTTTCTGCTCTTGGCTTAGGCTGTATGGGTATGACGTTTGGTTATGGTACAGAAATTCCTCAAGAAGAGGGAGTGAAATTGATTCGCCAAGCGTTCGATTTAGGCGTGACATTTTTTGACACCGCCGAAGCCTATGGCGAAGCGAATGAAGTGTTAGTGGGCAAAGCCGTTGCCCCATTTCGTGATAAAGTCGTGATTGCCACTAAATTTGGATTTAAAAATGGTGATATTGCACAAGGGGTAGATAGCCGACCTGAGCGTATTCGAGAAGTTGTTGAGCAATCCCTCAAACGTATGAACACTGATTATATTGATGTGTTGTATCAGCACCGTGTCGATCCGAATGTGCCGATTGAGGAAGTAGCAGGTGCGGTGAAAGATTTAATTGCAGAAGGCAAAGTGAAGTATTTCGGTTTGTCCGAAGCTGGGGCTGATATTATCCGCCGTGCTCACGCGGTTCAAGCTGTGTCGGCATTGCAAAGTGAATATTCGCTGATGTGGCGTGAGCCTGAAACGGAAATTTTCCCGCTGTTAGAAGAATTAAACATCGGTTTTGTGCCATTTAGCCCATTGGCAAAATCATTGCTGACAGGTGCAATTACTGCAGATACCCAATTTGCAGCCAATGATTTTCGTGCCAGCGTACCGCGTTTACAAGGTGAAGCATTGAAAGCCAATCTTACCTTAGCCGAATTAGTGAAAAATATTGCAGCTCAAAAAGGCGTGTCGCCAGCACAAATTGCCCTAGCGTGGGTGTTAGCTCAAAAACCGTGGATTGCTCCAATTTTTGGCACCACTAAATCACACCGTTTGGTGGAAAATTTGGGTGGAGCAACCGTGCATTTAAGCACTGAAGAATTGGCACAAATTCAAACCGCACTTTCGCAAATTCAGATTGTGGGTGAGCGTTATAACGCTGCGGGGCAAGCATTTATTAATCGTTAAAATCTACAGGGTGCAACGAGTTGAACCCTACGAATAACTTTTAGGAGAAAATATGATCAACCAATCCAAACGCAATTTATTAAAAACAGGCGGTTTAACCGCATTAGCTCTGGGCTTGGGCGGAACGGCTGTGGCGGCGGGTTCGCAAGCGGTGAGAAATAGTCAAACTTTTGCAAATGACAAGCTACCAAACCAGCGGAAACTGGGCAATCTCACCGTTTCTTCTCTTGGCTTGGGCTGTCAAGAATTGGGGCAGAATATGTACGGCGTGCCGCAGCCGAGTCGTGAGCAGGCGGTACGGATTATTCGTCAGGCGTTCGATCATGGCGTAACCTTCTTTGACACCGCCGAAGCCTACGGGCCGTTTGAAAGTGAACGCGTGGTGGGCGAAGGCTTGAAAGGCATTCGCGATCAGGTGGTGTTGGCGACCAAATTCGGTTGGGATATTGACCAGCAAACGGGGCAACGCACGGGCAAGGTGAATAGCCGCCCTGAACACATCAAAATGGTGGTGGATAATATGCTCAAACGCCTGCAAACCGACCGCATCGACCTGCTTTATCAGCACCGTGTTGACCCAAGCGTGCCGATTGAAGATATCGCAGGTGCAATCCAAGATTTAATGAAACAAGGCAAGGTGCTGAACTGGGGCTTGTCGGAAGCGGGTGAGCAAACCATTCGCAAAGCCCACGCCGTGCAGCCGCTCACCGCTGTGCAAAGCGAGTATTCGCTGTTCTTCCGCAGTCGTGAAAAAGATGTGATTCCGTTGTGCGAAGAATTGGGGATCGGCTTCGTACCGTGGTCGCCACTGGCAATGGGAGCGTTGGGCGGTTATGTGGACGAAAACAGCCGTTTTGAAGCCGACCCGAGCAAAGATTTACGCGGCATTATTCCCCGTTTCACCCCTGAAAATATGCAGCATAACGTGAAATTATTGCATCTGGTCAGACGCTGGGCGAACCAAAAACTATGCACGCCTGCGCAGTTCTCTTTGGCGTGGCTAATGGCACAAAAAGCATTTATCGTACCAATTCCAGGCACAACCAAAGGGTTCCACTTAATGGATAACTTGGGCGCCGATGCGGTGAAATTTACCGCCGAAGAACTGGCACAATTCCGCACAGAATTGGAAAGCATCGAAATCGCAGGCTTGCGTTTGCCTGAGGCGATTTTGAATTTTTCAGAAGCGAGATAGTAAAGATAATACAGTGATTATTTTCAGACGGTATTTACCCTCTTAATCTCTATCAATAATTACCTGTAAAAAAGCTGGCTTGTTGCAAAACAAAGCCAGATTTTCTGTTTGACCTATTTACCCAAACACCCTTTCCAAATGCCCCTGATAATCCGCCAAATACTTCGGTACATCAGGATTTTTGATGACATCGTTACAGATAAACGTCGGCAATGGGCTGATGCCCAAAAATTCGTTGGCTTTGTGGAAGTGCATATATAAGCCGTCCACGCCTTTGCCTTCAAAGAAGTCGCCATATCACCGTCTCCATCGGTAGTTTTTTCGCCTTGGCGAACCTGCTGGCAAACAGCGATCTCATCACCACCGCCCCCTCGCGTTCGATACAACATCACCCCGATTTGTTTGTCTGCGAACCACCGCTCGAATTGCCGACCTTCACCAAATTGCTCGCGTGGCACGAACGCTGTAACCACGCAAAACTTTTTGCATAGTTTCGCAAATTATTTTGCATAGCATTTCCATCAAAACCTATGCAAAATAAATTACAAAACCAAAACAAAAAACCTACTTTAAAATCTCTTTAAAGTAGGTTCAAATATCAAATAATCTCCCTCTTCAGTTGCTCATACACCTGTTTCTTAGCACTATAAGTTACCTCATATTTCTCATAGAACAGCGGACCAATAAGCTCCGATTGTAAGATCACCATTTGTTGCTCGTTGAGTTGCAATTTCCTAAAAATTGGGTTCTCATCAAGAAAAGACTCAACAAACGCTTGTGTACGTTCAATAAATGCTTCTCCTGTAGTAATTTCAATCTTACCCATAACATCTCCTTTTACTGCTGTTTTGATGCCATTGTAGTACTGAAACTCACCTAAAGAAATAGTCAAATCTAGAACTTATAGACCAAATTATCTTCGTATCTACCCAAATAACCGGTGTTTGCTTGCACTGTAATCCGTTTGCAATCTTCAAATACTTGCCAATTATCACTTTTTGTTTCGACCAGATGTTCAATAAAGCGAATAAATTCCGACTTAGTTGAACTGAAGAAGATATACGGTGGCTTAGTTAAGTGAATCAACCGCAGAAAATCAATCAAGTCAAAATAAGTTTCCTGTTTGTAACTTTCTTGGTGCGTGCAAAGATATGGCGGATCAAGCACTAACAACACCTTCTCTTTCCCCTCAAAACGAGGCAATAATTGATGGAAGGATTCCGACACAACCGTCACCCCCTCCAAATAACCTTGAGCCTCAGCATAATCCGATTGGCGAACACAATGCCAAAAATCTTTCGCAAATAACTCATTAAGTGTAGAAACTTGCTTACCTGAAAACAACAACCAACTCGACAGACAGCCAAGGTCTTTAAACCCTTGAAATTCATTGATTTTATTGATAATTTTCGCTTTAATCTCTTTGCTTAATCGCTGTTTTTTTGGTATAATCCCATCTACAATTTGAAAGATTTCTTGGCGAAGTTTATTCGTATCCGAGATGTGTTTTAGTCGTTCACTATAACCATCAAAGTCATTATAAATTACTTCTGCCAATGGCTTTTCACGCTTTGCAGTTTCGCTTAATAAGCCACTGCCACCAAATACGTCAATAATCGTCCAACCTTCCCCATCATCTTTGATATTCTCGTTTAAAACCTCTTTAAACAGCTTTAAAAACATTCGTTTCTGACCGATAAAAGGTAGCGGAGCTTGCGTAAAGTTAGTTATGCTTTGTTTGTTTGTTTGTTTGTTTGTTTGTCCAAAATTTTCTTATTTTTTACCATTAACAACTCCTTTCTAATAAAAATTATTGGGGCTGTACTAGATAACAAAATAAAATCCCATTTGAGTTAGAATACTTCAATGAGAAAAAGTCGTTTAAGTCA
>CAUUKJ010000002.1:0-131012 GCA_963545995.1 uncultured Haemophilus sp. | reverse complement strand
TCAAATTTTCAAAGAAGTATACTTCTTTTACTTGTTATTGACATAACAAGTAAAAACAAATACTACATAAAAAGAGAAATATAGTTATGTCAAAAATTAATGTTGTACTGGTGGCAGATTCTAATTATCTCAATTATTTAGAAATAGCGTTAAAATCGTTACTTTCTCATAATGAAAATCTTTCGATATTTGTGATAAATACAGGAGATATTTCATCTGATTGGGCTATTTCCTTGCAGTCCTTTTTCAGGAAGAGAGGATGTTCTTTGCAATTAGTATATATTGATAAGTCAAGTTTAGCGAATTTTAATGCTAGTGGGTATATTTCAGCTGCAACATATCTTCGATTTTATATCCCTCACCTTTTCAAACTGAGTGATAATCCTTATTGGGTTTATTTAGACTGTGATGTCGTCATTAATGGCAATATTGTAGCCCCATTTTATCAATATAATTTCTCGAATTGTAGGGTTGGAGCTGTTTCAGATCGATATGTTCTTTCTTTAAAAGAACATCCTTATGTTAATAGAGATTATTTGAACGCTGGTGTGCTTTATTTAAATGCAAATAAATTTAATCCATCATTTGTGAGTGATTTAATTCATCTATCTAAGGAATTAAAAGAAAAAATCATTTTTGGAGATCAAGATATCTTAAATTACTATCTTAAAGATGAATGGATTACTTTACCATATAACTATAATTTTCAATTGGAACATATGATTTATAGTCAGGGTTCTAAAATAGAACCATCAATTATTCATTTTACAGGACCTAAAAAACCTTTAGATAAGGTTAATCATAGTGATAAAAATGTAATGTCAATAATTTCATTGTTTCGATTGTATAACTCATTATGCTGGGATGATATTGTGAATTTACCTGTTGGGACTATAAAATTAAAATTGGAATAATTATCTAAGCGTTATTCTGTTATATAAGAGGAAGTTAGAGGTGTATTGGTGCTCTTAAATTTAAGATAAAGAAAAGCGGTAATATTCAAATAGAACTTTGCAAAGTTTCTTTCGAATATTACCGCTTATTTATTCAACCTTACTATTTTTTAGTTGGTTGTTTTTTTAACTTTTTTGCTGCAGTTTTTAAAGGGCTTGTTTTTGCTGCTTTTTTAGGTGCTGTTTTTCCTTTTGTTGGAGCTGCCTTTTCTGCTTTTTTAGTTTCAACCTTAGGCTTTTTAGTAAGATGTTCTGCTTTCCATTCATCTAATTTCTCAAGCAATACTTTACCCATTGGGCTTGGGTCGCCAGTGAATAGCGTATTCAAGCCGTTGTTTTCAATGATATGGCGACGTAATTCTAAGCGTTCTTGATGATTTTCAGCTAAACGAATCGCACGTTCTACATATTCATCTACAGTATTTGCAATTAACCACTCTGGTAAGCCTAAACGTTTGAATAAGCCTTCATCAATATGTTCGTGTACTTCTGGACCTGTTTTGCAGATACCCACTAGACCTAAAGTTACCATATCAATAATACCGTTGGTATTGCCGAATGGGAATGGGTTTACCATCATATCGCAGTTGTACAGAATATTGAGATATTCGTGATATGGGCTATGTGGATGTGCTGTTGCACTATCACCTAAGTATGTTTTAATAAAGCGTTCTACATACGGATGTGTGATACCACTTGATTGACCTAATGCAAAGTGGAAATGTACTTTCACTTTTGCACGATCACGAATTGCTTTTAATGCTTCTAAGAAGTATGGGTTTAACTTCATTGTGGTTGAAGCAATACCAATGTTCACAACTTCAGGGTTTTCACGTAGGCGATAATTTACGCTTGTTGGTGCAAAAGCTGATGGTACGTAAGGTAGAGCATCTTTTGGTAAGCGTAATAGTGTTTCGCTAAAGCACTCTTCAGAACCCACATAGTCATCTTCTACGATCACATATTCAATGAAATCAGAATGAGTAGTGCCAGGGTGACCTAGTGCTACCACTTGAATCGGAGCTAAACGTGTGTTGCTTGCGAAGATGGTCGTTAAATCCATACCAATACTTGGCATATAGAAAATAGATGCACCATTATCTTCACAAATACCTTTTAACATATTCAATTTATCGAAAATTGAATTACCTTCAAGTAGTACGAATTCATCAAATACTGCACGACCAGCTTCATCTACTGCAGGACCACCTACACCAATCAAGTGGAAACGTTCACGTGCAGCAATCATCGATGTTGAATGAGTACGGTAAATAGAGTGTGCTGAATGGAAGTGTTCTAGAAGAACAACCATTACAGGTTTGCCGTTACGCTCACCTAATTTTGTTACATCACGATCAATCCAACCGTGAGCAAGTAAATGGCGACGCATTACTTGGTTTAATGCACGTTTTACATCGTGTTTATTACTTGCAATATCATAGCTACAGTGCATATACACATCGTGCGAAATACCGCTTGGTAAATGGTTCAAGTTTTCAATGGTCGCTAATTTTTCTGGGAACCATTGTAGAATTGCACCGCGTTTTGAGAACGATGCTTGTGTCCCAATAAAGCGTGGAGATTGTAATGCAAAGCAAAGTGATGCACACAATTCTGGTGCTAAATCCCAAAGTGCATCCAAATTCAATGACACGTTAGATTCTGGTAAATAAAGAATACAGAATTTAATCAATGCTGACTTGCTTGAATCCAAATGAATATCTAATGGATTCGATGGTGCTGGATTACGGTTATAGGTTTTCAAAATATGATCTGCGTTCACAAAAGGTGATGCAGCGAAAATTAATGAAATCCAACGTTGTAAAGTTAAGAAACGTAAAGCACCTGATTCTGAAATATCTAATTTTGGATCGGTAAATAATTCTGTGATTGCCACAGCCATACGGGTTGCGAAATAGATATTTTTATCTTTTTCAAGCCCTTCAAGTTGTTGCGGCCCATCAATTTCGATACCTTGAATACCACCAAAATTACTATCGATTTTGCCTAAAATTTCTAATAATTCAACACAAGCTGCTTCATAGTTTTTCGCAGCAACTTCTTGTTCAAAACGAATTACACTTGGTTTTTTTTCTTCGGACATTTTCTTTTCCTTTTAATTAACAAGTTCCCCACAGATCGTATTCATCTGCGTTGGTAATGGTAACAGAAATAATTTGTCCCACTTTTACTTCTTGGTTTGAGAGATTATCGACATAAACTACGCCATCAATTTCTGGTGCGTCTGCCATTGAGCGACCGATAATCCCTTCTTCATCAATTTCATCGACAATCACCGCAAGGGTTTTGCCAATTTTTTGTTGTAATCGACCGCTTGAAATCTCTTGTTGGAGCTGCATAAAGCGGTGGAAACGCTCTTCTTTCACCTCTTCTGGCACTTGGTCTGCCATATCTGTGGCTGGAGCACCTTCAACAGGGCTGAATTTGAAGCAACCGACGCGGTCAAGTTGAGCTTCTTTCAAGAAATCCAATAACATTTGGAAATCTTCTTCGGTTTCGCCAGGAAAGCCGACAATGAATGTTGAACGTAATGTCAATTCTGGGCAAATTTCACGCCATTTTTTGATGCGTTCAAGTGTACGTTCAATTGAGCCTGGGCGTTTCATTGCTTTTAAGATTTTCGGGCTAGCGTGTTGCAGCGGAATATCTAAATAAGGCAAGATTTTCCCTTGTGCCATCAATGGAATTAAATTATCCACGTGTGGATAAGGGTAAACGTAGTGCAAACGTACCCAAACACCAAGTGAACCAAGTTGCTCACACAGGCTCATTAAATCATTTTTAATCGGCATTCCGTTCCAGAAAACGGTTTTGGTGCCTTCTTCTTTTTTCTTATCTAATGCGTATGCGGAAGTATCTTGCGAAACCACTAAAATCTCTTTCACGCCTGCATCTACAAGGCGTTTTGCCTCGTCTAATACTTGTACGATAGAGCGGCTGTCTAAATCGCCACGCATTGAAGGAATAATACAGAACGTGCAACGGTGGTCACAGCCTTCTGAAATTTTTAAATAAGCGTAATGCTTCGGTGTGAGTTTTACCCCTTGTTTTGGCACTAAACTCACGTACGGATTATATTCAGGTTTTGGCACGTATTTGTGTACGTGTTTCATTACCGCTTCATAGCTATGCGGACCTGTGATCTCAAGTACTTTCGGATGCACTTCGCGAATTTGGTTTTCTTTCGCACCAAGACAGCCTGTTACGATTACTTTGCCGTTGGCTTCTAAGGCTTCACCAATGCTTTCAAGAGATTCTTGCACCGCACTGTCAATAAAGCCACAGGTGTTCACGATTACTAAATCCGCACCTTCATAGCTAGGAATAATGTTATAACCATCTGAACGCAGTTCAGTCAAAATACGCTCGGAGTCCACTAAATTTTTCGGACAGCCAAGACTAATAAAACCAATGTTTGGGGTTGAGCTCATAATAAATAATAGGTTGATCGATCAAAAAAAGACCACTGCCAAAGCAGTGGTAAAAATTGTGCAATATTATACAAAATCTTACGTAAAAATTCGCTGACAAGCGGGCGATTTTGTATAAAGTTTTGTAAATTTTATGCAAATACAGGATTAGCTTAAATTATTCAGCATTGCTAGAACCATCTCAGACGATTTTTCTGCCGCAAGGGGTAAGAATTCATCAAATGAGAGATGCGATTTTTTGTCCGCAACATCAGAAATCGCACGCACCACGACAAAGGGCACATTCATTGCGTGGCATACTTGAGCGATTGCCGCAGCTTCCATCTCTACAGCCGCAACTTGCGGGAAATCGGCACGAATCTGTGCGATTTTTTCTGCTCCGTTAATAAACGCATCACCACTACAAATCAAGCCAGAAACTGCATTTAAGCCTAATTTTTCCGCCTGTTTTTTTGCTACTTCGACTAATTGCTCGTTGGGTAAGAATGCCGCTGGGTTGGCGGGGAGTTGCCCTTTTTCATAACCAAATGCCGTTACATCCACATCGTGATGGCGAACTTCGGTAGAAATAATCACATCGCCCACGTTTAAATTGGCATCTAATCCGCCTGCAGAACCCGTGTTGATGATCATATCAGGCTTGAAAAGTTGGATAAGTAGGGTCGTTCCCATTGCTGCAGCGACTTTACCAATGCCCGATTGCAATACCGCGACAGGGCGATTGTTAATTTTGCCTTCAAAAATTTTGCAATTGGCGATTTCGGTTGTTTTGGTTTCTAACATTAAATTGCGTAAAATTTCCACTTCTTGTGGCATTGCACCAATAATTGCGATTTTATTTGCCATTTTTTTCCTCTTGTTCTTGTTGTAATTTCTCGACTAGAAAGTCTAGCACACCAAAGGTGTAATCATCGTTATAAAGCGTGTTTTGTAACAGAATATATTTGCCGTTCAGTACTGCCATTGGCACGAAAGAGGGCGAAGAATAATGCTTAAAAGTTTCTACGTCGGCATCAATCTGTTTTTTTACCACTTCTGAATGGAAAAGCTGATGGAAGCGTTGGTCGTCAATACCATTACGTTTGAGCCACGCTCGAATCTCCTCGTTGCTTTTCAGCAAACTTTTCTCTTCTTTACGGTCAATGCTATCAAATAAGTAAAGCGGGCTGAGTTCTGCCTTGCCATACTCTTTAAATGTAGCATTCATTGCACTAGTAAAATTCTCGTTTTTCGCAAAGCTGGGTGAGGTTCTCAAAATTAATTTATCTGCGTGATTTTTCACATATAAATTGAGTGAATCCAAGCCGACCAAGCAATTTTTGCAGCCGTATTGATAGAAATACTGGATCAAAATCTTGCCTTTTGGCACATCAACCGAGATCGGTTTCTTGTAAGAAAAGTAATCTTTTCCATCTTTAAAAAGCGGTTGATTTTCTTCCGTTTTTTGCAAAGTGCTGGTATCAGTCTTTTTTTCGGCTTCTGTTGCCACGCTTGGCATTGCCATCATCAAACCGAGTAAACCGATAAAATAAGCTCGTCGTTTCATTATGATCTTCTCGCTGATTTTGGACGGAAACTTTCGCACACAGCAGGGTGTGTGTCGATATAAATGTCGCTTAACAGCTGTAAGCAATAAGGCACGGCGGCGAAAATGCCTTTTACCCGTGTTTTGCCGTTTTCATCTTTCACACCTTCTAGCGTTTCTTGAATCGCTTTCGGCTGACCAGGTAAATTCAAAATCAAAGATTCACCGCGAATCACGCCCACTTGGCGAGAAAGAATCGCCGTTGGCACAAATTGCAAACTCACTTGGCGCATCTGTTCGCCAAAACCTGGCATTTCACGGTCGGCAATCGCAAGGGTAGCATCGGGTGTTACATCACGTTTGGCTGGGCCTGTTCCGCCTGTAGTTAGCACTAAATGGCATTCTGACTTATCGACTAATTCAATCAGCGTTTGCTCAATCAGCGGTTGCTCATCGGGAATTAAACGTACTTCGATATCAAATTCCTCAATCAATGCTTTTTCCAGCCAGCTTTGTAGGGCAGGAATTCCTTGGTCTTGATATACGCCTTGAGAGGCACGGTCGGAAATGGAAACCAATCCGACTTTGAGTTTTTGTTTGTTTGGCATAATTATTCTCGTTAAATGATAGATGTGGATTTTTAAGAATCCACGCACGCATTTGCAAAATGTTATGAAAATTTGACCGCTTGCGTGCGTGAACCTGAGGTTCACGCACCCTACATGATAAATACAACTATCGTTTATTTCTGATTCTCTTTCATATCTTCAGCTGCTTTTTGTTCTTGCATTTTCTGCATTTGCATCGCCATATCGATGCTCTTTTCGACTGTCTTGCGGCGTGGGTTATCTTCAGGAATCAGCTTTAACATCATTCCCCACGTCATCGCTGCCATTTTGTAATCTTCTTCTTCAAAGGCACTAAACGCCAACATACTTAATGCATCAAGGTTGGTGTGGTCTTCACGCAATAATTCAGACAGTAGTTCTTTGCCTTTTTCTTTGTCTGCCTTATCTTGAGAAAGCATTAACAACTGAGCGTAGGTCGATTTATATTGCATATTTTTCGGATCGAGCTGCACCGCTTTGCCGTAGCTTTCGTAGGCAAGCTGACCATCTTCTTTCGCCATACCCACCTGCCCAAGCATAAACCAGCCTTGAGCATTGTTTGGATTTTCCTGCAAATCGGCACGCAAAGCGACCGCAAATTGGTTGAGTTCCGCTTCAGACAACGGGTTAGAATCTTCGTTTTTAATGCGTTCATAGAAGTATTCCAACTTCTTATGGGTTACATTCACCATATCCGCCACTTGCCACGAGCCGACCGACACATAAGCCGCTGTGCTAATTGCCGCAACCGCCAGCAAAATCGCAAAAAACCAGCCTTTTTTGACCGCTTGCGTGTGAGCCTGCGGCTCCGCTTCTTCGGGAATATCGTCCAGCAGGCTTTGTTGCAACTCCTGCTTGGTTTGTTCCGCATCTTCAATCACGCCTTCATTCGCTTCTTGTTCCACCTCTTTTAAGCGTTGGAAATAGAAGTGTTTATTCAGCGTAGAACGTTGCGTGCCGTTGTTTGATTGTTTGTTTTTCAAAAGCGGGTAAAAACCGATTACACAGAGAATTACGGTTACCGCTGCGATAATGAGCCAAAAGGTCATAGCGTTTCCTTATCATTCAGAATTTGTGCCAAACGTGCTTTATCTTGTGCTGATTTTGCAAGATCTTGCGATTTTTCGACCGCTTGCGAGCCTTTTTTCTTCCGCAGAAAAATCAACCCAATGCCCGATAAAATCAGCAACACAGGCAACACCCACAAGAAAATGGTGGCTGGAGTCATTGGTGGATCGTAGGTCACAAAATTGCCGTAGCGTTCTACCATATAATCAACCACCTCGTCTTTGTTCTTGCCCTGTTTGAGTAGTTCCAATGTTTTCGCCCGCATATCGGTGGCGATAGTCGCATTGGAATCCGCAATGTTGTTATTTTGGCATTGCGGACAACGCAAGGTTTGAATCAACGATTGATAATCCGCCTCCTGCTGCGGGTTGTCGAATTGATTGAATTCGATAGGGGTTGCGGTGGCGAGACTTGCCGTAAAAAGTAAAAGTAAGAGTTGTTTTTTCATTATTGTGTTTTTAATTGGTCATAAATCGGTTTCAAAGTTTCATTCCATACGCGTTCGTTTACATCGCCTGCGTGGCGGTAGAGGATGGTGCCGTTGCCGTCGATGATAAAGGTTTCAGGTGCACCGTAAACGCCTAAGTCTAAGCCTAGGGAGCCTTTCGGGTCATAGATGATAGCTTTGTAGGGGTTGCCGTAATTCATTAGGAATTTCATCGCTTTTGGGCGTTCGTCTTTGTAGTCCACGCCCACGATTTCTACGCCTTGTTTGGCGAGTTCGGTGAGGTAGGCGTGTTCAGCATAGCAGGTTGGACACCACGTCGCCCAAACGTTTAAGAGGCGAGGAGAGCCTGTTTTGACGATGTTTTGGTCGAGTAATTTGGTTTCATCTTGCACCGATTCGAGCTGGAAAGCTGGCACGGGTTTGCCGATAAGGGCTGATTCGAGTTTTTTCGGGTCGTCGCCGTTGCCATTGCGGAAAAGTTGTATCATTAAGGCAATGCAGAGGGCGAGGAAGAGGATTAGCGGGAGAAAGAGTTTTTTGTTCATATAAATAAGCGGTTATTTTGGGTTATAAATTTGCAAACGTTTAAAACCCTCGCCCCTTGAGGGAGAGGGATAATTTTGCTTCGTTCAGAAGCAAAATTCGGGAGAGGGGTAAGCGGTCAGAATTGACCGCTCATTTACAAAATTTATATCGTAGCCCCTCTCTCTGCTTGAAATTGCCTTACGCAATTCCAAGCTGTCTCTCTCCCTCGAGGGGAGAGAGTGAAACATCATCGAGTGATTAAAATTCTCCTCGAAAAAGAGTGAAATTTTATTTTCTTAATTTCACCGTTTGGATTGCGTGATTTTCGCCTTTGGTGAGGATTAAATCCGCACGGTCGCGGCTTGGAAGAATGTTTTTCTTGAGATTCAAGCCGTTGATTTCTTCCCAAATGGTGGAAGCGGTTTGGATTGCCTCTTCTTCCGATAATCGCGAATAGTGGTGGAAATAGGAGTTCGGGTCTGAAAACGCACTGCGGCGGAATTTCAGGAAGCGATAAATATACCACTCTTTTAATAAGGCTTCATCGGCATCAACGTAAATAGAGAAATCGACGAAGTCGGAAACAAAGGCGTTGTGTGGGCTGGCGGGGTAGTTCATTCCGCTTTGTAGTACGTTTAAGCCTTCCAAAATGACGATGTCGGGTTGTTCTACGACATTAAATTGATTGGGAATGATGTCGTAGGTTAAATGTGAGTAAATTGGGGCTTTAACGCTTGGTTTGCCCGATTTGAGGTCGGAGACAAATTCAATCAGGCGATAAATATCGTAGGATTCAGGGAAACCTTTGCGTTTAAGCAAATTTTTCTCTTCTAAGGTTTTTAATGGGTAGAGAAAGCCGTCGGTGGTAATTAAATCTACTTTGCGAGGTTCAGGATAATTAGAAAGCAATGCCTGCAAAATACGTGCAGAGGTACTTTTGCCGACCGACACGCTGCCTGCAATACTAATAATGTAAGGCACTTTTGGCGGTTCGACATCTAAAAAGCGGTGTAATACGGCTTGGCGTTTGAGGTTTTCTTCGATGTAATAGTTAATTAAACGGGCAAGCGGTAGATAAATAGTGCGAACTTCTTCTAACGAGAGATCTTCATTAAAGCCGAGCAAGGGTTTGAGGTCTTGTTCGGTCAGTTTTAATGGCACGGATTTGCGTAACGCCGCCCATTGCGTGCGATCAAAGGTTAAAAAAGGGGTAATTTTGTTGTTTTTTTCAAGGCTCATTGCCAATATCTCTATTTTTTACGCTAGATGTTGCTGTATTTTAGCAATTGAATGGTGCGAACTATACAATATAAACGGGATTTTTTGGGGATTTATTCTTATAAAAAAGGCAAAAAGTTACAAAAAATCAACATTTAGAACGCAAAATAAGCAAAGAAACAGTTTTTTTAAATTTTTCTAGAAAAAGTGCTTGCACGGTTTTCGAAAATCTCTATAATGCACCTCACTTGCTTACGACAACGCAACGCCGACTTAGCTCAGTAGGTAGAGCAACTGACTTGTAATCAGTAGGTCACCAGTTCGATTCCGGTAGTCGGCACCATTTCTGCAATGTTTAATCAAGTATTCAATTACGTGGAGGGATTCCCGAGCGGCCAAAGGGGGCAGACTGTAAATCTGTTGGCTCAGCCTTCGAAGGTTCGAATCCTTCTCCCTCCACCATTTTCTAAATGAATTCTGATGGGACAGATGAATTTAGGACTGCGGGCATCGTATAATGGCTATTACCTTAGCCTTCCAAGCTAATGATGCGGGTTCGATTCCCGCTGCCCGCTCCAAACGCTGATATAGCTCAGTTGGTAGAGCGCACCCTTGGTAAGGGTGAGGTCGGCGGTTCAAATCCGCCTATCAGCACCACTCTCTTCTAAACTTCATCTTTTTCAAAGTGTCTTTATTTTGTAACAATTTCTACATGTGGTTAATGTGGTTATACGCCATTGTAACCGTGTTTGTTTAAGAGGCTTTAAAAATGTCTAAAGAAAAATTTGAACGTACAAAACCGCACGTTAACGTGGGTACAATCGGCCACGTTGACCATGGTAAAACAACTTTAACAGCTGCAATTACCACTGTATTAGCAAAACACTACGGTGGTGCAGCTCGTGCATTCGACCAAATCGATAACGCGCCAGAAGAAAAAGCGCGTGGTATCACCATCAACACATCACACGTTGAATACGATACTCCAACTCGTCACTACGCACACGTTGACTGCCCAGGACACGCGGACTATGTTAAAAACATGATTACCGGTGCGGCGCAAATGGACGGTGCAATCTTAGTAGTAGCAGCGACAGATGGTCCTATGCCACAAACTCGTGAGCACATCTTATTAGGTCGCCAAGTAGGTGTACCTTACATCATCGTATTCTTAAACAAATGCGACATGGTAGATGACGAAGAGTTATTAGAATTAGTAGAAATGGAAGTTCGTGAACTTCTTTCTCAATATGATTTCCCAGGTGACGATACTCCAATCGTACGTGGTTCTGCATTACAAGCATTAAACGGCGTTGCAGAATGGGAAGAAAAAATCCTTGAGTTAGCAAACCACTTAGATACTTACATTCCTGAACCAGAGCGTGCAATTGACCAACCGTTCCTTCTTCCAATCGAAGACGTGTTCTCAATTTCAGGTCGTGGTACAGTAGTAACTGGTCGTGTTGAGCGTGGTATCATCCGCACTGGTGATGAAGTTGAAATCGTTGGTATCAAACCAACTGCGAAAACAACTGTAACTGGTGTTGAAATGTTCCGTAAATTACTTGACGAAGGTCGTGCAGGTGAAAACATCGGTGCATTATTACGTGGTACCAAACGTGAAGAAATCGAACGTGGTCAAGTATTAGCGAAACCAGGTTCAATCACTCCACACACTGATTTCGAATCAGAAGTTTACGTATTATCAAAAGATGAAGGTGGTCGTCACACTCCATTCTTCAAAGGTTACCGTCCACAGTTCTATTTCCGTACAACTGACGTAACTGGTACAATCGAATTACCAGAAGGCGTGGAAATGGTAATGCCTGGTGATAACATCAAAATGACAGTAAGCTTAATCCACCCAATCGCGATGGACCAAGGTTTACGTTTCGCAATCCGTGAAGGTGGCCGTACAGTAGGTGCTGGCGTTGTTGCGAAAATCATCAAATAATTGATGTTTTAATCGAAACTTAAAGAAGGCAGATCGAAAGATCTGCCTTTTGTATATCTAAAAAATGTATATAAATGTAGGGACAGGGTTTATCCCTGTCCAATTTCTATATTGTATTGTTAAAGTGTAATATGGCTCCTCTCGACAGCATTATCGAACAATTCTTAGATCAACTCTGGCAAGAACACGGTTTATCGCAAAACACCGTAGAATCTTATCGACTCGACCTTGCCCAATTTACGGCTTGGCTTGAGTCACCGCGAGAATTCCTCACAATTGATCATCTTAAACTACAAGAATTTCTAGGATTTCGTATCGATCAGGGCTATAAGGCAAGCAGTTCGTTACGAATGTTAAGCTGTTTACGCAAATTTTTCCGTTTTCTTTATTTAGAGAATTACCGCCAAGACGACCCAACGGCAACGCTTGAATCGTTTCGTAAACCGACTCGATTACCTAAATCCTTAAATGAAGAGCAAGTAATGGATTTGCTCAATGCTCCAAATACATTGGAGCCGATTGAATTACGCGATAAGGCGATGTTGGAGTTGCTATATGCTACAGGACTACGAGTATCAGAATTGGTCTCGCTTACCACTGAAAATATGAGCCTAAGACAAGGCGTGGTAAGGATTATTGGTAAAGGGGATAAAGAGCGACTGGTGCCGATGGGCGAAGAAGCAATTTATTGGATTCAAGAATTCTTCCAACAAGCTCGTCCGATTTTATTGAGCCACGAGCAATCGAACGTTGTTTTTCCGAGTAAACGCGGCGTACAAATGACTCGCCAAACCTTCTGGCATCGCATTAAACATTATGCTCAATTGGCGGGGATTGAGAGCGAAAAATTGTCGCCACACGTGTTACGCCACGCTTTTGCGACCCACTTAGTGAATCACGGTGCCGATTTACGCGTAGTGCAAATGCTATTGGGGCATAGCGATTTATCGACTACCCAAATTTATACCCACGTGGCAAAAGCCCGTTTGAAATCATTGCACCAGCAATTTCATCCACGTGGCTAAAGTAAGCCTATCAAAATATTCCCCGCAAACACAAGCGGGGTTCTATCCCGCAACCACACAGGAATCTGGTATTTTTGCCAGATTTTTTTGATCTCTTCGTGATGCGTTTTGCCATATTCCAACACTTTGCCTGAATAGCCTATACAGATGGTTAAAAGCTGATTTTGATGATCGTGTGGTAACTGCAAGCGGTGGATTTCATCTGATTTTTTGCAAATCAGTTCTTGTCCCGAATATTGGATTTCACCTAATTGATAGGGTAACAAGAGCGTCTTATTTTGCTCGATCTGCAGCGAAAAAGCATCTATTTTTGCTAATTCTGGTGTAATAAAGAGTTTTTGCTGATAACGGCGAATAACCCATTCACCTAATTTCAATTGCGGATTTTTATCAGCCTCTGCTAAGATCACTCGCTCAATTAACTGCTGAAGTTGGGCGGAAGTTGGCATCAATAAACCTGATTTTTCCAACCAAAGACGAAGTAAAGCGGTCTGTTTTTTTGCTGAAAATGCAGCAAAATCGTGAATGGCTAAGGTATTTGTTTCTGGCTCAAAATAGCGTGCTAAAACGTCACTCAATAATTCATTAAGCAATTTTTGCTCGCTCGTTAAATGCTGACAAGCTCGTGCCACATTTTGCGGAAAATAAGCCCATTGCTGCTCAATTTCAGGTAACCAATGGTTTCGCAAGAAATTCCGTTCATACAAATTGGATTGATTGCTTTCATCCTCAACCCAGTTGAGCTGATGGGCCTGAGCGTAATCCAGAATTTCCGCTTTGCTTACACTGAGAAGCGGTCGAAAAAGGGTAAATTTTTGCGAAAAAGAGACCGCTTGCATTGCCGATAATCCTTTCAATCCCGCCCCGCGTTTTAACGCCAGAAAGAATGTCTCAACTTGGTCGTTAAGATGGTGAGCGGTAACCACCACTTCATTTGGCTTGCGGCTTTCGCGAATGGCTTGATAACGAGCCTCACGAGCGGATGCTTCAATCCCCTTTTCGCCCGACACGTTTACGTATTTTACTTCAAGCGGAATATGCCATTGGCGGCAAAGTTGTTGGCAAAATGTGACCCATTGATCAGCGTTTGGGCTTAAGCCGTGATGAACGTGAATGGCTCGTACTTTTAGATTAAGTTGAGCGAAAAGGTGCAACAGCATAACCGAATCTACCCCACCGCTCAGGGCGATCAGGAATTCTTCTTGGTTGGGGAAGTGTTGTTGGAGTTGGTGGTTGAGGTAAGAAAGCATAAAGGTTCTTCATTGTTTCCCCTTTGTTTATACCCTCTCCCCTTGAGGGAGAGGGATAATTTTGCTTCGTTCAGAAGTAAAATTCGGGAGAGGGGTAAGCGGTCAAGAATGACCGCTCATTTACAAAATGTATATCGTTTCCCCCTCTCTCTGCCAAAATTGCTGAACGCAATTTCGGCTGTCTCTCTCCCTCAAGGGGAGAGAGGACTTTCAGCCAAGTATTAAATAGTAACTATTTTCCACAAGGAGAGAGGGATTATAAGGAGGGAACTTTACTTCCCAATACAAAACGAACTAAAGATATTCCCCAGCAAATCATCTGAAGTGAATTGCCCTGTGATTTCACTTAACGCATTTTGTACCATTCGCAGCTCTTCAGCGAGCAATTCGCCTGCCATAAATTGCGTAAGCTGCACGTGTCCGCGTTCTAAATGTTCTGCCGCAGTTTCAAGGGCTTGTAAATGACGACGACGTGCAAGGAAACCGCCTTCGGTGGTGCTTTGGTAGCCCATTGATTTCTTCAAATGCTCGCGTAATAAATCCACGCCTACTTTGGTTTGAGCCGATAAACGAATCAGCGTGAAGCCATCTTTTTCTTCCAAGCCTTCGGTTTCGCCCGATAAATCGACTTTGTTACGAATCACGGTTACGGGGATATTTTTCGGCAATTTTGCCAAGAAATCCGCCCATTCAGTTTTGAAATCATCGGCTTTTTGCTCGGTGCTATCGATCATCAATAACACGTGGTCGGCTTGCTCGATTTCATTCCATGCACGTTGAATCCCGATGCGTTCCACCTCATCACTCGCATCACGCAAGCCTGCGGTGTCGATAATGTGCAGCGGCATTCCATCGATATGGATATGCTCCCGCAATACATCACGGGTAGTTCCTGCAATGTCGGTTACGATTGCTGCTTCGCGCCCTGCTAAGGCGTTGAGTAGGCTGGATTTCCCCGCATTTGGACGACCAGCGATCACCACTTTCATCCCTTCACGCAAAATCGCCCCTTGTTTTGCTTCTTGGCGGACAGAGCTGAGTTGGCGAATAATATCGTTTAAATGCCCCTCAATTTTGCCATCGGCAAGGAAATCAATCTCTTCATCGGGGAAGTCGATGGCGGCTTCTACGTAGGTACGAAGGTAAATTACGCTATCAACCAAGCGGTTGATTTTGTTAGAAAATTCGCCTTGGAGTGATTTTAACGCTGAGCGAGCTGCCTGTTCGCTGGTGGCATCAATTAAATCGGCAATAGCTTCCGCTTGAGCTAAATCGAGTTTGTCGTTTAAGAAAGCTTGTTCCGAGAATTCGCCTGCACGGGCAATTCGTACGCCTTTGATGTCTAAAATACGTTTGAGCAAAATATCTAAGATCACTTGCCCGCCGTGCCCTTGTAGCTCAAGTACGTCTTCGCCAGTGAAAGAGTTTGGGGCTTTGAAAAAGAGGGCGATGCCTTGATCTAACACCGTGCCGTCTTTGTCTTTAAACGGGAGGTAATTTGCCAAACGAGGTTTGAGTTCTTTACCCAATACTTCTTGTGCCACTTGGCTGGCAAGTGGGCCTGATACACGTAAAATCCCAACGCCACCACGACCAATTGGAGTGGCTTGAGCAACTATGGTTTCTTTCATTTGTAATTCCTGTGTGTAAGCGGTCGATTTTGTAAAACATTTTGCGAATTTGACCGCTTGGATGTTGGTGTAGTGGATATTTTGATTTGATAAGCTCAAGGATTAATCTCCCCTCTTTTCTAAAGAGGGGGATTTTGGCACAGGGAAGAAAATATCCACAGAATAACAAGCATTATAACAGGATTTCTCACCCAATAAAAAAGCACGCTTAAGCGTGCTTTCAATCAATTATTTTTTCTTACGAGTATGTAACCCTTTTTTCTCAAGTTGGCGATAAATCCACCATTGTTGGAAGAGGGTAATACAGTTAGACGTTAGCCAGTAAAGTACTAAACCTGCTGGGAAGAACAGGAAGAATACTGTGAAGATCACTGGCATAAAGGTCATCACTTTTTGTTGCATTGGATCTGCCACTGGTGTTGGCGACATTTTTTGCAACAAGAACATAGATGCGCCCATTAAAATTGGGAAGATGTAGTATGGGTCTTGTGCTGATAAGTCTTGAATCCAGCCAAAGAATGGTGCGTGGCGTAATTCCACTGCTTCCATAAATGTCCAATATAATGCGATGAAAATTGGCATCTGGATTAAGATCGGTAAGCAACCGCCCATTGGGTTTACTTTCTCTTCTTTGTAAAGTTTCATCATCTCTTGGCTCATACGTTGGCGGTCATCCCCGAAACGCTCACGCATTTCTTGGATTTTCGGCTGCAACATACGCATTTTCGCCATTGAGGTGTATTGTGCTTTAGTAAGTGGATAAAGAATTGATTTCACCACAATTGTTACTAAGATAATCGCAATACCCCAGTTAGACACGGCTTTTTGGATAGTAGTTAATAACCAGAAAAGCGGTTTAGCAATGAACCACGCCCAGCCGTAATCTGCGGTTAAATCTAAGTGAGCCACTGTTTCAGCCATCTCTTTTTGATCTTTCGGACCAGTCCATAAATGGCTTTGAATGTTTGCTTCGCTGTTTGGAGCAACGTTTGTGATTGCACCACGATACCCGATTGTCGCCACGCGTTTATCGTCTGATACGCGAGTGAATAAAGTCATCGCTTGATCTTGAGCAGGAATCCACGCAGACACGAAGTAGTGTTGTAATACTGCAATCCAACCTGTATTAGTTTCAACAGATAAACCCGCTTTTTCCATATCTTGGAAGCTATATTTTTTATAGTTGGTCTCTGCTGATGAGTACGCACCGCCTGTGTAGGTTGGCATCGTTAAGTTGCCAGAATTTTCCACCACAGTGTGTTTTAACTGACCGTAAGGTTGTACTTCAACGTTTTCAGCCGTGCCATTTTTGATGTTGAAGTTTACATCCACGTTATAGCTGCCACGTTTTAACGTGAAAGTTTTGGTGTAAAGCACGCCATCTTTTTCAAAAGTTAAAGGCACGCTCACCGTATCTTGACCATCGGCTAATGTAAAGCTTTCAGCCGTCGTTTGATATTGTGGACGACCTGCAGGGGTGTCGATACCGTTTTTACCCACTAAACCGCTTTGAGCGATATAAACGAGGTTGCCGTTATCTTGTAATAATTCAAAAGGTGTGTTTGAGTGAAGCTCTGCATTGTATTTAAGCAGATCAGAATCGATCACATCACCGCCAAGCGTATCAATGGTTAAACGCAATACATCACTTTCAACCGTGATGGTTTTACCTTTAACGGCTGCCACGTCCGCAGGTTGTGAAGAGCTTGATGCAGGCACATCGTGAGATTGTTGTTGAGCTTGGATCTGAGCTTGTTTTTGTGCTTGAATTTCAGGGTTGAAATCTTGTTGCCATTGCGTAAACAATAGGAACGACACTAATAACAATCCCATCACCAATAAACTACGATTTGAATTCATAGGGTATTTCTCTTATTTAGGTGAATGGATAAAAGAAGAGCATTTTATAATAGGTTGCGGGTAGATCCAACTCACTTTTACCGCTTTTCTCGCTTTTTCACGATGCAAGCGGTCAGATTTTTCAAAAACTTTGCGTCAGCTCAAAAAATGAAGGCGAGTTGTCGCAATGTGATGTGTTGTTTTATCTTGTGTAAAAAAACCGCCTTGTGGCGGTTTTCTATTCATTATTTATTATTTCGTTTATATGCCCAAAGCATAATCGCCGCCCCACCAATAATCATCGGTAAAGAAAGCAATTGCCCTCGGGTAATTAAATCTGCTGCGGTATTAACGTTCGGGTCGAAATCTCGCACGTATTCCACTAAGAAACGGAACACACCGTAGCCGATTAAGAATAAACCTGCGACTGAACCTGCTGGGCGAGGTTTGCGAATAAAGAGATTTAAAATCGCAAAGAGCACCACGCCTTCAAGGAAGAATTCGTAAAGCTGTGATGGGTGGCGTGGCAGATAACCACCACTTGGGAACATTACCGCCCAAGGTACATCGGTAACACGTCCCCAAAGTTCATCATTGATGAAATTCCCGATGCGTCCCATTCCTAACCCAAAAGGAATAAGCGGTGCGACGAAATCTGCCGTTTGCCAGAAGGAGCGAGATTGGCGGTGCGACACCCAAATCATTGCAACAATCACGCCAATTAAACCACCGTGGAACGACATCCCGCCTTCCCAAATGCGGAAAAGGTAGAGTGGATCGGCTAAAAAGCGGTCGAAGCTATAGAAAAAGACATCACCGATACGACCACCTAAAACTACGCCCCAAAAGCTGGTGTAGAGTAGTTGGTCAACATTTTCGGTTGTCCAAGCACCGTTGGAATTTTTGGCTCGACGCATTCCAAGCCAGTAAGCAAAGCCAAAGCCGATCAGGTACATTAAGCCGTACCAACGAAGCGAAATTGGACCGATGCTGAAAATGACAGGATCGATCTGAGGGAAGGTTAAAAATTGAGAATTCATAGGGTTCCTTTTGTTGTTTGTAGGGTGTGTGGATTGAAAATCCACGCACGCTAGTTTGAATATACGTGCGTGAACTTCGTTCACACACACTACAATTTTCTAACTTAAAAATATTTTTACTGCCATCACAAGCAATAAACAGGCGAAGGCTTTTTTCAAAATTGGCACAGGCAAACTATTTGCGGCATTCGCTCCAAGTTTTGAGGTAAAGAATGAAGTCAAGGTAATGCCGACTAACGCAGGTAAATAGACATAACCGAGCGAAAATTCGGGTAAATCTTGCAAATTCCAACCGCTTGCGATAAAGCTAAACATTCCTGCCAAACCTAAAAAAGCTCCGCAAAAGGAAGAGGTGCCAATCGCTTTTTTCATTTCTACGCCACGCCCGTTTAAAAATGGCACGATAAAACCGCCACCGCCAATGCCTGCAATGCTTGATAACGCCCCAATCACACCACCTGCAATCACCATGCTTTGCTTGGTAAGCGGTCGAATTTTAACGGATTTTTTCAACGAGAAGAGCATTTTACCTGCCATATAGACCACCATTACCGCGAAGAGTTTTTCGGCAAGTTTGGCATCTAATCCGCTGATAAATAAGCCGAAAATAAACACCGAAAGCATAATAGACGGCAGTAATACTTTTGCGACGTTTAAATCGACATTGCCCAGTTTGTGATGGCGTTGGGCAGAAGAAAAAGCGGTAATCACAATGGTAGCAAAGGAAGTGCCGAGTGCTGCCGACATTAAATGCTCTGGCGGCACGCCTACCATCGGGAATAAATAAACTAAAGTTGGCACGATGATTAAACCGCCACCAATGCCGAATAATCCTGCTAAAAAGCCGACAATGAGACCTAAAATTAAGCAGCTTAGAAAAAAGGTAAGCATAGCGTCCTCCGTTGATTTCTTTTATCGTTTCCCTAACCATTTATTGCTTTTACGCTTTTTCCCATTCCATTTATTAAATGGTTTTTGCGTAGCAGGCTGAGTAGTAGGTTTTTCTTCGGATGTTTTTTCTCGTTCAGTCTGCGGTCGATTAAATGGTTCACTGTTTAGGATTGAAGCAAACTCTTTCATTACACGGCGATAGACATCACGTTTAAATGAAACCACTTGTCGTACGGGATACCAAAAACTCACCCAACGCCAGCCATCAAATTCAGGGGTTTTAGTGGTTTTTAAGTTAATGTTGGACTCATCGCTGATTAATTGCAACAAAAACCAACGTTGTTTTTGTCCAATGCAAACAGGTTGATTACCCGAACTTTCACGCACGAGTCGTCTAGGTAATTTATATTTTAGCCAATTTTTTGAAGCCCAAATCAATCGTACATCTTTCTTCATTAAGCCGACTTCTTCAAAAAGCTCACGGTACATCGCTGTTTCGATGTTTTCGCCCTCGTTAATGCCCCCTTGCGGAAACTGCCACGAGTTTTGCCCAAACCGTTTTGCCCAGAGAACCTGTCCGTGCTTATTACAGATAACGATACCCACATTTGGGCGGTAGCCATCTGAATCGATCACTTCATTCCCTAATTCTTTGTTAAAAAGTGCAGAGATTGTTTCACAAATAGCCTTATTAGACAAGTAGAAAGCCGTTGTGGGTATTTTTGTGGATAACTATGTAAGATCGTTGTGAATTCTATGCGATTAAGTGAGTTAATCCGTTGATATTCTTGAAAAGAGAGTATTGTGGGAATAAGGATCTTTGGCGTGATCTAAACAACTGTATAGATCGTCAATTTTGCCCAATAAATCGCATAACTATGGATAACTTTCCACAATATTGGCGGATGAGTGCTGGTAATGTTGTTATTACCCACAAAACAGCGAAAATTATCCCCACGGATTGTGGATAAAAATGTGATAGAAAAGAATAATTTGCGTGTATAACTTTGCGTAACTTTGGCGGTTTTTAGAAAAGATCAATAAAAACAAGATCTTATAAAGTTTTCTACAGGGTGTGGGGAAATATTGGAATCTGCAGGTTATTTTTTAACCAATAAAAAACCACCTTCTGATATTGAATGAAATGCTAATCAAAAGGTGGCTAAGCCTATTTTAAACTGTAGCTTAATTAAGTAAGTACAGCTAATGCTGCTTCGTAGTTTGGTTCATCTTTAATTTCTGAAACCAATTGGCTGTGTAAAACGTGGTTGTTTTCGTCTAACACAATCACTGCACGAGAGGTTAAGCCTGCAAGCGGACCAGATTGGATATCTACACCTAGCTGTTCGTGTACTGCTTTATTACGGAAAGTGGATAACGTTTTCGCATTTTCAATACCTTCAGCCCCGCAGAAACGAGCTTGAGCGAAAGGGAGATCAGCTGAAATGCAAAGTACTACAGTGTTCGCTAAATCTGCCGCTTGTTGGTTAAATTTACGCACAGATGTTGCACACACGCCAGTGTCGATGCTTGGGAAAATGTTTAATACTTTGCGTTTACCTGCAAAGTCGTTTAATGATACATCGGCTAAATCGTTTGCAACTAAAGTAAAATCTGCCACAATTTCGCCCGCTTGTGGAAAAGTACCACCTACAACAATTGGGTTACCTGCTAATGTTACTGACATAAAATCCTCGTTTTGTCTATAAAAGGTGGTTTACTATACCATGCCTAAAAATCATTTCCACCGATTACAGCTATCTGCAATCAGCCAAAACAAAAGCCACAATCTTTCGACTGTGGCTTTGTGTGATTAAACAATCAATTAGCTATTACGGCTTACTTCATCAACATCTGGTTGGTGAGTAATACGGTTACGTAGGTCGCGACGGATTACCTCAATTGTCCAGAACCAGAAGATATGACCCACTAATTCAGAGATGTGCTCATATAATGGCCATTCTGCAACTGGTGGAGTTAAACCTAACGCTGGGAATGTGATGTAGTGAACACAGATGTTTGCGATTAAACCCGCACCGATACCTTGCCAGAATTTGATTTTAGGGAAGATTTCAGCCACAACACAGTAACCGATCGCGAACACTAATGAGAAAATCATATGTGTTACAGCGATTGAGTTAAATGGATAATCTGCAAAAGTGAATGCAATCGTGTTGTAAGGGTCAAGACCGATGTAATCACGTAAGAATACTGCTGGTGGGTTTAATACCGCACGTGAACATTGCTCTAATGCACCATTCATTGCTAATGCACCAGAATTTAACGCATCTAATACTGGTTGTGGACAAGCAGCAGTGAATAAATCGATTGGGCTACGTGGTGGGAATGGGTGTTCTGCACCCCATTTAACGAAGGCAGAGATGATACCAGCGATGATACCAACGAACACTGCCACACCATAACGGCGTTTAGATGGATCTGAGAATAAGCTCATTTTTGTGTCCTTAATTTAACAAATAAAAAATATCAAAATTTTCTGAGTATGCCATCGGAAAGCGTGCAATTTTACGCCCGTTGTTAACCTTAAGCAAATAAAAATACTCAATGTGAGTTAGTTTCATTCAATTATTCATAATTTATTAACATAATTGAAATATTATTAACATTTCAAAAGTTTGAATCTCTCATTTTCTTTTTTACAAGCGGTCTGATTTCGCCAAAAATTTTCCAATGCAAACGTTTGCGTTATCCTTTATAATAAGCCCGATTTTTTACTTTTCTTTATACGGAACCGCAATATGACTGTAAAAACCTTTCGTGGCTCGCCTGCCCTTTCTGAATTTCGTTTAAACCAACTTCAACAAAAGTTCCAACAACATCAACTCCCAATCCGTTCTGTTTATGCGGAGTATTTGCATTTTGTGGCATTAAATGCACCGCTTGCAGAAGAGCAAACGGCTAAATTACAAGAGTTATTGCATTACGGCCCAACCCTTGCGGAACACGAGCCGACAGGTTTTTGCTTAATTGTGACCCCGCGTGTTGGCACGATTTCATCGTGGTCTTCTAAAGCAACCGACATTGTCCACAACTGTGGTTTAGCGAATGTTGATCGCATTGAGCGTGGTTTGGCATATTACTTTGATTTTGAATGCGAACTCAACGAAACCGAGCTGGCAAGCCTTAAAGGTTTATTGCACGACCGTATGTTGGAAACCGTGTTAAGCAATGAAGCAGAAGTCGCTTCGCTTTTCATCCAACAAGAACCTAAACCTTTCACCACGATCGACATTCTAAACGGCGGTCGTCCTGCCTTAGAACAAGCAAACATCGAACTGGGTCTTGCCCTTGCCGACGATGAGATGGACTATTTAGTCGAAAACTTCACCGCATTAAACCGCAACCCGCACGACATCGAACTCTATATGTTCGCCCAAGCTAACTCTGAACACTGCCGTCATAAAATTTTTAATGCTGACTGGACGATTGATGGCGAAAAACAAGAAAAATCGCTGTTCAAGATGATCAAAAACACCTTCGAGCAAACGCCTGATTTCGTGCTTTCTGCTTATAAAGACAATGCGGCGGTGATGGAAGGTTCAACAGTTGGACGTTGGTTCCCAGACCAAGATGGGCAATATCGCGCACACCAAGAAGATGCCCATATTTTGATGAAAGTGGAAACCCACAACCACCCAACGGCGATTTCACCATTCCCAGGAGCGGCAACAGGTTCTGGCGGGGAAATCCGTGATGAAGGGGCAACAGGTCGTGGGGCAAAACCAAAAGCAGGGCTAACAGGCTTTTCGGTATCTAACCTTGTGATTCCAGACTTCCAACAGCCGTGGGAAAACGATTTATCCAAACCAAACCGTATTGCCTCTGCATTAGATATTATGATCGAAGGTCCACTTGGCGGTGCAGCGTTTAACAACGAATTTGGTCGCCCTGCGTTGCTTGGCTATTTCCGTACCTATGAAGAAAAAGTAAACAGTTTTGCAGGCGAAGAAGTGCGTGGCTACCACAAGCCGATTATGCTCGCAGGCGGTATCGGTAACATTCGTGCGGAACACGTTCAAAAAGGCGAAATTCCAGTCGGTGCGAAACTTGTCGTGCTTGGCGGTCCTGCGATGAATATCGGCTTAGGCGGTGGTGCAGCGTCTTCAATGGCTTCAGGCAAATCGAAAGAAGATTTAGATTTCGCTTCAGTTCAACGTGAAAACCCAGAAATGGAACGTCGCTGCCAAGAGGTAATTGACCGTTGCTGGCAGTTAGGGGCAGACAATCCAATCGCCTTTATCCACGACGTGGGTGCGGGCGGTTTATCCAACGCAATGCCTGAATTGGTTCACGATGGCGACCGTGGCGGTAAATTCGATTTACGTTCAATCCTTTGCGATGAAAAAGGAATGTCGCCGCTCGAAATTTGGTGTAACGAATCGCAAGAACGCTATGTGTTAGCGGTGGCGGCTGACAAACTGCCACAATTTGAAGCGATCTGCCGCCGCGAACGTGCACCTTATGCAGTAATTGGCGAAGCGACCGAAGAGAAACATTTAACCTTACACGACACGCATTTTGACAACGATCCGATTGATTTACCAATGAACGTGTTACTCGGCAAAACCCCGAAAATGCACCGTGAAGTTTCGTCAAAAACCGTGAAAAATTCACCGCTTGATCAACAAGGTATTCAACTAAAAGAGGCGTTCCACCGCGTGTTACGCTTGCCTGTGGTGGCGGAAAAAACCTTCTTGATCACCATCGGCGACCGCTCGGTTACAGGTATGGTGGCTCGCGATCAGATGGTCGGCCCGTGGCAAATCCCAGTGTCTGATGTAGCAGTGACCACCGCTTCATTAGACAGCTATCACGGCGAAGCAATGAGTATGGGCGAACGTGCACCTGTGGCATTGTTAGACTTCGGGGCTTCTGCTCGTTTAGCCGTAGCGGAATCTATTACCAATATCGCAGCGACCAATATCGGCGACATCAAACGCATTAAATTATCCGCAAACTGGATGAGTGCAGCAGGTCACGACGGGGAAGATGCTGGCTTATACGAAGCAGTAAAAGCAGTGGGCGAAGAGCTTTGCCCAGCGTTAGGCTTAACCATTCCTGTGGGCAAAGACTCAATGTCAATGCGTACCACTTGGGAAGAAAATGGTGAGCAAAAAGCAGTAACCGCACCACTTTCTTTAGTGATTTCAGCTTTTGCTCGTGTGGAAGATGTCCGCAAAACCATCACGCCACAGCTTCGCACCGACAAAGGCTTAACTAGCTTATTATTGATTGACTTAGGCGAAGGCAATAACCGCTTAGGAGCAACAGCGTTAGCACAGGTTTACAAACAATTAGGCGACAAACCAGCCGATGTTGTAAACGTGGCACGCTTAAAAGATTTCTACAACGCAATGCAAACCTTAGTGGCAGAAGATAAGTTGTTGGCGTATCACGACCGTTCAGACGGTGGTTTAATCACGACCCTTGCGGAAATGGCATTCGCAGGTCATTGTGGCGTAGATGTTGATATTTCAGCCTTGGGCGATAACGATTTAGCCGTGCTATTCAACGAAGAATTGGGTGCGGTAATTCAAGTTGCCGACAGCCAATTAGAAGCGGTGCGTGAGGTGTTAAAAGCCCACAACTTGTTACATTTAACTCACGAATTAGGTTCAGTAACAGCCGATGATCGCTTTGAAATTAGCCGTAGCAGCCGTAAATTACTCAGCGAAAAACGCTCTGAATTACGCGGAATTTGGGCGGAATTAACCCACCAAATGCAACGTTTACGCGACAACCCAGAATGTGCAGACCAAGAATTTGCTGCGAAGAAAGATCCAGCAGACAAAGGGCTATCTGCATTCTTAACGTATGACGTAAATGAAGATATTGCCGCACCATTTATCAACCGTGGGGCAAAACCAACCATTGCTATCTTGCGTGAACAAGGGGTGAATAGCCACTACGAAATGGCAGCGGCATTTGACCGTGCTGGTTTCAATGCGATTGACGTGCATATGTCAGACTTAATGGCGGGTCGCCGCAACTTGGCAAATTTCAACGCCTTAGTGGCGTGCGGTGGCTTCTCTTACGGCGACGTTCTTGGTGCGGGTGGCGGCTGGGCGAAATCAATCCTGTTCAACCCACAATTACGCGACCAATTCAGCCAATTCTTCGTGAATCCAAACACCCTTGCATTAGGCGTGTGTAACGGCTGTCAAATGGTCTCTAACTTAGCGGAAATTATCCCTGGCACAGAAAACTGGCCACGTTTTGTTCGCAATAAATCAGAACGTTTTGAAGCACGCGTGGGATTAGTGAAAATCAACGAAGTCGCTTCACCGTGGTTTGCAGGAATGGCGGGGTCTCATATGCCAATCGCCGTATCGCACGGGGAAGGTCAGGTTGAATTCAAATCTGCAGCACAGCTTGCAGGCTTAAAAGCACAAAACCTCATTGCAGCACAATATATCGACAACAATGGAAACCCAACGGAAATGTATCCTGCCAACCCGAACGGCTCAGTAGATGGCATTACCGCGATCACTAACTTAGATGGACGTGTTGCAATTATGATGCCTCACCCTGAACGCGTATTCCGTGCAGTCAGCAACTCTTGGTATCCAGAAGACTGGAGTGAAGATGGTGCATGGATGAGATTGTTTAGAAATGCGAGAGTGGTGTTGAAATAATCTATGTCGTTATGAAATTAAAAGCAACAATCAAAAGATTGTTGCTTTTTTGATAGGGATATATATGACAAAACAAAAATTATACAGAAGGAATAATTATAGAATTGGGTTATCCTATTTAAGAATCCAAGAGAGATCCTCAAAACATTATAATGGAAGTGTTTTAGATAATATTTCTAAATATAAGGATTTGTTTAATATATTCATACAGCTAAGTATAGCAACAGGTGCTGTTATAACTTTCATATATTGCTTTTTCTATATAAATTATATTCCATATGGATTAGGCTTTGGTGATTCTATTAATTACATATTTATATCGTTAGGATTTGGAGCTTTATACTCTTTGTTTGTGTTAATACACGCTATGCCAGCCTTACTTTGGGTTAAACCTAATAAAGAAGAAAAAAGAGACTGTTTTTTGTTGTTCTTAGGGTGTGTTTTTTTTATTGTAATAATATGTTTCTACTGGAATTTTTCAGATGGTTTTCTATATATTGTACTATCTATTTTGTATGTGGTTTGTATATTTATTTTTGTTTCTCATGGATGGCGTAATGAGAGTATTTTAATAAACATTAGAGTTTTTTTTGCTTTGTTTTTGTTTATCACTCCATTATTTATACAAGGGGTATTTAGCTTTATGCTAGATAAAACTCTTACAAGATTAAACATAAAGAGTAATCATTCAAGTATTCAATTAAACGATGAAGATTTTTCGTTTTTAAATAAACTCTCAATAGAGCAAGGTGTTTTGTTGAAAACATCATGCAATATTTTTGATAAGAATAAAATAATTCATGACGTGAATATTCTATGGAGTATTGGTAAGGAATCATTAATTGAAATAAAAAATGAGGAATCAATCAGATTATCTTTAAATAATGATTCTATAAAAGTAATTAAAATTACTAACCCTCAGAAATGTATATTTAAAGAGTTTAGAGGACTTTTTAAAGAAGGTTTTTCGATACTCGAAGATGATAAAATAAAAAAGGAGATTAAGAAATTTATTGAACCGTATAAGAATAGAATTGATGAGTTAGTGGTTTATGGGATTTCAGATTTAAAATCAAATAAAAAATATGGCGGAAATAAAAAATTATCGGAAGATAGGGCTTATTCTATAAAGAATTTATTAGAAGGAATTGAAAATGTAAGGTATGAAGGTTTGGCAAATTTTGAATATAGCACATATTGTAAGAATAAGGGGCTTGATAGCTTAGATCTCAAAGATTGTGAAGCAATAAACAGAGGGATTATTTTAAAACTTAAACTCACAGGACAGGAAGAATTAGAAAAACAGAAAGGTTAAGTGTTATCAACATATTATATAAAAACCTTGGGTTTCCCCAAGGTTTCTAATTTTTGCATCCGCGAATGGCAGATTAGTTGCCAAGACGCTCTTTGATACGTGCAGATTTACCTGAACGCTCACGTAAGTAGTAAAGTTTAGCTTTACGTACCGCACCTTTACGTTTAACAGCGATGCTGTCGATTGCAGGTGAGTGAGTTTGGAATACACGTTCAACGCCTACGCCGTTTGAAATTTTACGTAGTGTGAATGCAGAGTGCAAGCCACGGTTACGAATTGCAATAACCACGCCTTCGAACGCTTGCAAACGTTTTTTACTACCTTCTACTACCCATACCTTAACTTCTAATGTGTCACCTGGACGGAAGCTAGGTACGTTTTGTTTTAACTGTTCTGTTTCAAGTTGTTTGATGATGTTACTCATTTTAAAAACCTTCTAAATCCTAGAATTAACTGATTTGGTGTCGTTGCTTGATTTTACGCAACAACTTCTGTTGTTCGTCAGTCAGAGCTAGGCTATCCAATAGCTCAGGGCGTCGTAACCACGTTCGTTCTAGCGATTGTTCTAACCGCCATTTGCGAATGTTTTCGTGGTGTCCCGACATCAGCACTTCTGGGACAGGTAAATCGTCTAACATTTCTGGACGGGTATAATGTGGGCAATCCAGTAATCCTTCGGCGAAGGAATCTTCCAACGCAGAAGCCTGTTTGCCTAATACCCCTGGCACGAATCTTGCAACGGCATCAATTAATGTCATTGCAGGCAATTCGCCGCCTGTGAGAACGTAATCGCCGATTGACCATTCTTCATCAACTTCCGTCTGAATCAATCGCTCATCAACGCCTTCATATCGTCCACAGATTAAAATCAATTTCTGATTTGAAGCCAGCGTTTGCACGCCTTGTTGATCGAGTTTACGCCCTTGCGGTGAAAGATAAATGACTTTCGCCGCGATACCATCTTCTTTCATTGCAGCCGCTTTTGCAGCGTGAATTGCATCACGCAACGGTTGCACCATCATCAACATACCTGGTCCACCGCCATAGGGGCGATCGTCCACAGTTTTATGTTTATCAAAGGTGAAATCACGCGGATTCCAACACTGCACTTGCAGAAGATTTTGTTTGACTGCTCTACCTGTGACCCCAAAATCGGTAATTGCTTTAAACATTTCGGGGAAAAGTGAAATAATACCAATCCACATCGTCAATCCCTCAACATTCTTGCTTATTTAAAAGCCAAAGCTCACACCGCATACCTGAGGTTAGAAACCAGCGTCCCAATCCACCGTAATGGTTTTGGTGGTGAGATCTACTCTTTTAACTACTTGTTCGTATAAGAACGGAATTAATCGTTCTTGTTTGCCGAAAGCATCTTTGCTGTTTGCTTTTACCACCAGCACATCATTTGAGCCTGTTTCCATCAATTCAGTCACCACGCCCATTGTGTAGCCTTCAAGGTTCACCACTGAACAGCCGATTAAATCGTGCCAGTAATAGTCCCCTTCTTCCAATTCTGGAAACACACTTAAATCCACGCCAATTTCTGCGTTGGTTAATAACTGTGCCGCTTCACGGTCGTCCGTGCCTTTTAATTTCACAATCAAATCATTGCTGTGATAACGCCAGCTTTCGAGTTCGATTGGCTGCCATTGCCCTTTAATTTTTAAGAACCACGGCTGATAATCGAAAATGCTTTCTGTCTCTTCGGTAGATGAATACAAACGCAACCAGCCACGGATACCATAGGTCGAGCCTAATTTCCCCACAACTTCAATTTTTTGTTCGCTCATATACTTCACCTACTTTGCAAAATTTTTTAAAAATTAAACCGCTTATTAAGCTGTTTATTAAGCCGCTTTGCGAGCTTCTTTCACTAAAGTCGCAACACGGTCTGAAAGTGAAGCACCTTTAGCAACCCACGCATCAACTTTAGCCACGTCTAAACGTAAACGTTCAGCTTGACCTGCTGCTAATGGATTGAAGAAACCGATACGCTCGATGAAACGACCGTCACGAGGTGAACGGCTGTCCGCTACCACGATTTGATAGAATGGGCGTTTTTTAGCTCCGCCACGAGTTAAACGAATGGTTACCATAACCTTCCTCTAAATTGTTGATAGTAAAAAAATAAACCCTCGTTCGAGGTGAGGGTGCGATACTTATCTCTATTTTTATAGAAAATAAGCGGTGGAATTTTACCGCTTTTTTGCAAAAAAGCAAGAAAAAGGGCAGAAATGAGGGAAATTTAGACGTAAAAGCGGGGACAATGTCCCCGTTGAATTAAATAATGGTAAGCAACGCCTGTATTGGGTGCTTAATCTGTTGGTGTTCTATTCTTTTCACTTGCGAACGGCAGGAATAGCCCGTCGCCAAGCAACGATCAAGCGGTGCGTTTTTCAGTTTTTGTTGCCAAGATTGTGCATAAATTGCTTTCGACATCTCAACGTGGGCGGTTTCGTGCCCGAATGTGCCTGCCATTCCGCAACAACCGACTTTCTCGCCAATTAAGTGTTCACCGAAGTGGGCAAAAATTTGTTGCCACTCTTTGATAGAGGCTGGCAGTTCGGTGGTTTCGGTGCAGTGGGCGAATAAATGCCACGGTAAGCGGTCAGATTTTTCCGTTTTTTGCAAATCGTTTAAGGCACCTGATTTAATTTGGGCGATCAGCCATTCGTGGGCGAGAAGTACCTTAAAATCACCACGGTCGGCTTTCAAAATATCGCGGTATTCATCGCGGTAAAGCAGCGTTAATGCGGGGTCGATTGCCACCATTGGCAAGCTCAGTTTGGCGATGCGGTTTAAGAAATCCGCTTGATTTTTGGCGGTTTTCGCAAATTTGCTCAAAAAGCCTTTGATGTGTTGAGCTTTACCCGTCGGTTTATATGGCAAGACCACAGGTTTAAAGCCAATTTTTTGCACGAAAGCAACGAAATCCGCTACCACTTTCGCATCGTAAAAGGTGGTAAATGGGTCTTGTACGATAAGCACCGTTTTGCCATTTTCTGTATAAAATTGACCGCTTGCGTGTTGAGCTTCAAGGCTCTCAAGGGTTTCGCCTTGATAGCCGATTTCCACCAATTGTTTTTGTAAATTCGGGCTTGAAAGAGCAGGTAAATAGGTCATTCCAATGGTTTTATTGGCGGCAATTTCTGCCAAATGGCTGGTGCTGAAAAAGTTGAAAAACTTCGGTGCTTTTGCCATTAGCGGGGCGATAAATTCAAGGTTCGATACCACATAATCTTTCGCAGGACGGAAATAGCGTTGGTGGTAAAGTTCGTTAAATTGGCTGCGGAACGTTGGCACGTCAATTTTAATCGGGCATTGGCTGGCACAGGCTTTACACGCAAGGCAGGTGTCCATTGCCGCTTTCACTTCGTGTGAAAAATCATATTCTTGCATTTTTTTGAAAGAATGACGCACTTTCGCCACAAAATCGGTTAATTTCACCGCTTTTGAGCGTTTTTCGAAGATTAACTCTTCGGGTTTGACATTCTGATCGGCAAGCAAACGTAGCCATTCGCGAATGAGCGTAGCTCGTCCTTTCGGGGAATAAAGACGATTGCCTGAAATTTTCATCGAAGGGCACATTGTGCTATGCACGTCAAAATTAAAACATAAGCCGTTGCCATTACAATTCATCGCCCCTTTGAATTCCTCACGCACTTGGATTGGAATACGGCGATCGAAATCGGCACGCATTGCTTCATCGATTTTGTAGAGTTCGGCATCGGAATCTAGTGGTGTACAGATCTTACCAGGATTCAGACGGTTTTGTGGGTCGAACAGCTGTTTGATGTAGCGAAGTTCTTTCCAGAGCGTTTCGCCAAAAAAGCGTTCACCATAATAAGAACGCATTCCTTTGCCGTGTTCGCCCCAAATTAAGCCACCGTATTTGTGGGTGAGTTCGACCACTTGATCGGAAATGGCTTTGAAGGTTTTGACTTGCTCTACATCGCATAAATCAAGTGCGGGGCGAACGTGCAGCACGCCTGCGTCCACGTGCCCGAACATTCCGTAAGCCAAATTATGGCTATCTAATAACGCTCGGAATTCTGTAATATAATCGGCAAGATTTTCAGGCGGTACAGCGGTGTCTTCCACAAAGGGAATGGGTTTCGCCCACCCTTTAGCATTGCCGAGCAAGCCCACCGCTTTTTTTCGCATTGCGTAAATTTTTTCAATGCCGTCTAAATCTTTGCAAATTTGGTAACCAATGACACCGCTTGCACCCTGTGCGATTTTTTCATCGAGGCTGGCACAAAGGGCTTGTACCTGCGTTTCGATTTGGTCTAAATCGCTTGAGGCGTATTCCACAATATTGATGCCAAGAATCGGGTTGTTTTCGTCTTCTGTCAGCAGATCGGAAACCGAATGCCAAATGATGTCTTGTTTGGCAAGATTGAGTACTTTGGAATCAACAGTTTCGACCGACAAGGCTTTCGCCTTCAACATCATTGGGGCAGAGCGGAGTGCTGCATCGAACGAGTTATATTTGATGTTAATCAGCGTGCGGTATTTGGGGATAGGCAAGAGATTGAGTTTTGCTTCACAAATAAAGGCGAGCGAGCCTTCCGAACCTGTGAGAATACGGGTGAGGTTGAATTCGCTTTCATCGTGGTTAAAGACGTTTTTGAGGTCGTAGCCCGTAATAAAACGGTTGAGCTGCGGTAACTCTTTTAATACGGTGGGGCGAAGTTTTTGGCAGCGTTCGAACACTTCGCTGTGTAATTTTTTGCCTAAGCGAGAAAGGGAAAGTTGTTCAAGATTTGCAGAAAAATCATCGGTTTTGACCGCTTGCGTTTCGAGAATTTCGCCATTTATTAACACCGATTTTATCGCCAGAATGTGATCGGAGGTTTTGCCATATTGTAATGAGCCTTGCCCTGATGCGTCGGTGTTAATCATTCCGCCTAAAGTGGCACGGTTGCTGGTGGAAAGTTCGGGCGAGAAAAATAAGCCGTGCGGTTTAAGAAATTGGTTGAGTTGATCTTTCACCACGCCTGCTTGCACGCGAACCCAGCGTTCTTGCACATTTAGCTCAAGAATTTGGGTCATATGGCGGGAAAGATCAACGATAATATTGTTATTGAGCGACTGCCCGTTCGTGCCTGTGCCACCACCGCGAGGGGTGAAGGTTAAACTTTGGTAGGCTTCTTTTTGGGCGACTTTGGTTAGAATCACTACATCAGTAACAGATTTCGGAAAAAGCACCGCTTGTGGCATTCGTTGATAGACGCTGTTGTCGGTTGCCATTGAGAGGCGGTCGGCATAGTTGCTGGCAATATCGCCAGAGAAATGCTGTTCGGTCAGTTCGTTAAGATATTGTTGGACTAATGGATTTTGGTCTGGAATGTTTGCAAGTCTAGGAATCATTTTTAGTTCCTTTATATAAGATAAAATCGTTTGCATATTAGCAAGAAATGGGGCGAATGGAAATTAAGATATTTTTATAAGTTGGAGTAAATGGTTGAATAAATAGCTTCATTTTGTCGTTGCGTAAATCAGCGTAAATTTTCTTTAAAAGGGTTGAATTGAACAAATAGCAACCAGATAATAATAAAATCTTAATGAAGATGCCTTTTCAAGCCAATATGAGGCAAAGGCATAAGATTTATTTTTAAATCATTTCTTTTCATTTATAAATTTAAAAAGAAAGAATAGCTGATATATATAGCAAATTGATTGCAAAATAATCAGTTGATGCTTTTTGTATGGTATTTATACAGAAAATCATTGATCTTGGTCGTACTTCTTAAGATAATATTGCGTATTCTTGCCCATCTTCTCAAGGACAAGAATGAGTGAAGGCTATTTTTCTTTATCTCATAAAGTAAAAATATTCGGCATTTCACTTCTTTAAGTCTTTCTATCAAAGAAGATGAAAGGCGTGGTTAAGATTCAACATTTTGAATGTTGAAAAATTTTTCTCATATGGAATGACAAAATAGAGGGTCATAAAATGAAAAAATCATTAGTTGCATTAGCAGTATTAGCTGCTTCAGCAGCAGCAACAGCAGCACCAGAAGCTAACACTTTCTACGCAGGTGCTAAAGCTGGTTGGGCAAACTTCCGTGATGGTTTAACTCAATTCGATTCTAAATCAGCAACTTTCGGTACAAATGCAGCGATCAACGCTAACGGTTACGGTGTAAACAAAAACTCTGTAACTTACGGTGTATTCGGTGGTTACCAAATCTTAAACCAAGACAACTTCGGTTTAGCAGCTGAATTAGGTTACGACTACTACGGTCGTGTACGTGGTAACACAAACTTTGATGGTAAAGAAACTCGTGCTGCAAAACACTCTGCACACGGTGTTAACTTAAGCTTAAAACCAAGCTACGCAGTATTACCAGACTTAGACGTTTACGGTAAAGTAGGTGTTGCATTAATCCGTAACGACTACTACGTTCAACCAACTGTAGCTCACGATTCACGTGTTAAAGCTCACAACTTAAAACCATCTTTAACTTTAGGTGCTGGTGTTGAGTACGCAATTCTTCCAGAATTAGCAGCACGTGTTGAATACCAATACGTGAACAAAGTAGGTAACTTAGATAAAGCAATCGACAAAGCAGGTCGTTCTTGGGCAAACACTCAATATAGCCCAGATTTACACTCAGTATCTGCAGGCTTAAGCTACCGTTTCGGTCAAGGTGCAGCACCAGTTGCAGCAGCTCCTGAAGTTGTATCTAAAAACTTCTCATTCAGCTCTGACGTTTTATTCGCTTTCGGTAAAGCAAACTTAAAACCAGAAGCAGCACAAGCTTTAGATGCAGCTAACAACGAAATCAACGCTTTAGGTTTAGCTAACCCAGCAATCCAAGTAAACGGCTACGCAGACCGCATTGGTAAACAAGCAGCTAACTTAAAACTTTCACAACGTCGTGCAGAAACAGTAGCTAACTACTTAGTTTCTAAAGGTCAAAACCCAGCTAACGTAACTGCAGTAGGTTACGGTTCAGCGAACCCAGTAACTGGCAACACTTGTGACGCAGTTAAAGGTCGTAAAGCATTAATCGCTTGCTTAGCACCAGACCGTCGTGTTGAAGTTCAAGTTCAAGGTTCAAAAGAAGTAACAATGTAATTTGTTAAATTCTTAGAATTTAGAATATAAAGAAACCCGCAGTAATGCGGGTTTTTTGCTATCTGAAAAGAAGTATGTAAAAACTTGTTTTCGGTAAATTAAATTCGTTCTTCCACCAATTTCACCAACATTTTAATGTGGTCGCCATTTGCGTTTAAGGCTGGAATATAGCGATAGCTTTCGCCACCTGCGTTGATGAAATTCTCGCGGTTTTCTTCCGCAATTTCTTCCAATGTTTCTAAACAATCCACTGAAAAACCTGCACAGATAACAGCCACTTTCTTGATACCTTGTTGTGGGAAAGCTTCAAGCGTTTCGTCTGTATAAGGCTGTAACCATTCCTCATCGCCAAAGCGAGATTGGAACGTCAATTTCCATTGTTCAGGCGATAAATTGAGTTTTTCAGCTACTAACTCTGCCGTTTGTTGGCAATGTTGTGGATAAAAATCGCCTTCGTCTGCGTAGCGTTTTGGAATGCCGTGGAATGAGAAAAGCAGCAATTCGTCTTGTTCAAGCTGAATGCTATTCGCAAGAGCCTCAATATAAAGCGGATCGTTGTGGTAGCTATGGATGAAATCAAATGGCACAATGCGACGATGTTGTTTCAGGCTTTCCGCAAAAGCATCTAATACCGATGCGGTAGTGGTGCTGCTGTATTGCGGGTAAAGTGGTAATACGATGATTTTTTCGACCGCTTGTTGCGTCAAATTTTCGACCGCTTGTGCGATACTTGGATTGCCGTAGCTCATCCCAAGTTCCACCACAACATCTTTGCCTTTCGCATCAAAATAGCTTTGTAAGGCTTTTTGCTGTTGACGAGAAATCGCAAGCAAAGGTGAGCCTTCGTCCGTCCAAATCTCGCTATAAAGTTTAGCGACTTTTGGCGATCTTTTTGGTAAAACAAAGCAATTTAAGATCGTTTGCCATTTGAGTTTAGGTAAATCGATCACACGAGGATCGCTTAAAAATTGCTTTAAATAGCGTTTAACGGCAGGTGTTGTTGGGGCATCTGGCGTACCTAAATTAGCGAGCAATACTCCGATTTTAGCGGTTTTCATTCTGTTTTCTCTTAAAATAAGCAAAATAAGCGGTAGTTTGCTTCAATTTTTAAGCAATGACAAACAAAATTTTGTACAGAATTTAAAATTTAACCACGGTTTTCGCCTTGCCTTTTTTCTCGTTTACCGTTAAAATGGCGACCTCTTTTTATAGTCTTGAATTGGCATTTTGCCAATAACTTTTTATTAGGTAGATAAATAATGAAACGTACATTCCAACCTTCTGTATTAAAACGTGCTCGTACACACGGTTTCCGTGCTCGTATGGCTACTAAAAATGGTCGTCAAGTTTTAGCACGTCGTCGTGCTAAAGGTCGTAAATCTTTATCTGCATAATTTGCAGCATAAAGTCGGCTAAATCACGAAAATCACAACTGTGAAAGTGAAGACGCTATCTTTTTCTCGGGAGCTACGTTTGTTAGCTCCCGTTCAATTTAAAGCTGTGTTTGAAAATCCATTTCGAGCCAGCACCCCTCAAATGACGCTTCTCGCTCGTTTAAATACGACAGAAAATCCTCGTCTAGGCTTAACCGTTGCCAAAAAATATTTAAAACGTGCCCACGATCGCAATCGCATTAAACGCATTGTGCGGGAATCTTTTCGTCTAAAACAACACGAATTACCGAATATGGACTTTGTGTTTGTGGCAAAAGGCGGCATTGGCAAATTAGATAACGCCACACTTTTTGAAACGCTGGAAAAATTATGGGCAAGACACATTCGCCTGAGCAAAAATCTACAACCGAGCAATCATCAGCCGAAAAAGGAAACGAAGAAACCCGCCTAAGTCTTATGGCAAAAATGCTACTGCTTCCGATCTATTTTTACCGCTATTTTATTAGCCCGTTGATTGGTCCTCGTTGCCGTTTCTATCCAAGCTGTTCCACCTATGCGGTTGAAGCCATTAAAATTCACGGAGCATTGAAAGGCGGATATTTAGCGATTAAACGAATTTTAAGGTGTAATCCATTAAGCGAAGGCGGTGAAGATCCCGTGCCTTGCAAGCAATGCAAAAAAAATCATTAAATTTTTAAAATATCGTGAACTTTCTTTTTTTGCGTTAGTCTATAGTTACGACCACTATTTGTAGTCGTTATAAAGTTTTATTCATTATGTAGACCTCTCAAAATGGCTAACAAACGATTTGTTAGCCATTTTTTTATATGTTACCCCAAAGGAGAAATTATGGATTTTGGTAAACTTTTCAATCAAGTCTTAGATGTGGCTCAAAAAGAATTCAAAAACACCGCAAACAGCAATTCCACAATGGATAATATTACCAAAGTGGGCGGTGGTGCGGCTGTTGTTGGACTGCTTTCAATGTTATTAGGTCGTAGCGGTGGCTCTAAACTTGCCAAAATTGGCACACTCGCTACATTAGGCAGCCTTGCGTATAAAGCGTATCAAAGCTATCAAGCGAAACAGAATCAACCAACAGTAGAAGAAGCAGCGTTCTCGTTGCAAGACAATGAGAACGTGGCAAAACTTATTTTACAAACAATGATTGCGGCGGCGGCAAGTGATGGCGAGATTTCTGCTGACGAAATCCAAGCCATCAATGCGGAAGCAGGTAGCGATCTAGAATTGCAACAATGGCTCAATCAACAAATGCAGCATCCTGCAACCATTGCTGAAATTTCGCAAAAAGTAGGACAAAATCAAGTGCTTGCAGCACAAGTCTATTTAGCCGCTCGTGTAGTATGTAAAGATTTAAGCCGTAAAGAAGTGATTTTCTTAGCGAATTTAGCGGAAAGCTTAGCATTAAACGAACAGTTTGTAGATGAACTTGAAAAGCAAGCTGGTTTTTAATTTTCTATGAGGAATTAGCGATGGATTTTAAAAAATTTTTAGTTATTTTACCGTTTGCAGGAGCGGCTTTCAGTGCTTCTGCGGAAGAAGTAAAAGCACCAAATCAAACGGTTTTCCAGTTTTCGACCGAAGTAAGCCGCACGGTTGAGAAAGATTTAATGGAAGTGAGCGTTTATAGCCGTAAATCGGGCAAATCATTGGCAAACTTGAAAAGTGAAGTGTCGAGTAACTTAAATAAAGTGTTAGAAGTGGCGAAACAGTATCCTGACATTGAAGTGCAAGCAGACGGTATTTCTAATCGCGTGAATTACAATGAAAAAGGCAAAGTGGATGGTTGGATTGCAGAGGGTTATATTAACCTTAAAAGCAAAAACTTTGCCTCAGTGGAAAAAGTGTTAGAAACACTGGGCAACCAAGTGGCGATCAACAATATTAACTTTAGCGTGTCGCCAGAAAGCCTAAAAGCATTGGAAGATGCTCTTACTCTTGATGTTATTAAACAATTCCAGCATAAAGCAGAAGTTGTTCAAAAAGGATTGAACGCAAAAAGCTATCAATTAATGGATGTTCAATTGAATACACCAAACGGAATGGAATCGTATTATCGCGTTCGCCCAATGATGGCGATGGAAAAAATGGCAGGACCTGCGGCAGATGAAATGCCACTTGAAGCGGGGAAAGAAACGATTTCTGCAACGGCATCAGGTAAAGTAAAATTTGAGTAAATAAAATCTCTCAAGTTGCAAACAAGCGGTCAAATTTGACCGCTTGTTTGCTATTTACACACTCCAAAATATTTACTCATTTTTTCCTCATCTTCAAAGTCAGATTAATCGGTTCAGCGTATTTATTCACAAATAATTAACACCTATTAAAAAAATACGATCAATTGTGGCAATTTATTGCTATTTGAGGTTATTTTTGCGAAATTCAACCTGAATAACTTGTGAACAAGTTGTTATTATTTTCTACTTTTTTGTTTGCAAGGAACGTAAACAAAGCTCTTTATTTAGTTTAATGTCTTACGCTTAACGCTTCGCTATCTCATTAATTTTTTTACTTAAAACCTCCTTAATTGGGGGGGTTGACTATATGGATATTTGAAGTCGCTGGAGGGATTCAGTGCTTTTGAGAGTCCATTTTCGGATAAGTCGTCCATTTGATGACTTTTATTGCTAGAGGTGTTTATATGAATCGCATATTCCGTGTTATTTGGAGTCAGGCAACACAGTCGTGGGTTGCTGTATCGGAGCTTACTAAAGCCCATAAAAAACAAAGTTCTACTGGAACAAGCACATCTTTAAGTCAAACCAATGTTTTGACTAAATTTTTCACGTTATCACTATTATCCACCGCACTATTCGGTTATACCGCTACTTCTTTTGCCGCAACGTCATTAAATATAGCAGGCACAGACACTTCTGCTAACGATAAGAATGCGACCGTTGTATGGGGGGATGGAGCCAAAACCTCTGTGGGGGGCGCCGTTGTTTTAGGTATGGGTGCATCTGCAGGTGGCGCTAATAATGATTCTGGTATTGCAATTGGACGTGTCGCAAATGCAACGGGTACGAATGCAATGGCGGTGGGGGTAAATTCAAAAGCATTAAGAAACAAATCCGTTGCACTTGGTTCAGATGCGAATTCTAGTGGTGATAGTTCTGTCGCTATTGCATCAAATTCACAAGCCAATGGTAAAAATGCAGTCGCTCTTGGTGTGAATACTCAATCAAGTGGAAATAGTACTATAGCCATTGGTGACGGGGCACAAGCCACGGGGAGTAACTATGCGATTGCAATGGGGATAAACGCTAAAGCGACTAATCTTGATACGTTGGCAGTTATGCGGGGTGCTAACGCCACAGGTGCTAGAGCAATGGTATTGGGTATCAATGCTGCGGCAACAGGTACAGATAGTTTGGCTATGCAAAGAGATGCGAAAGCAGTAGGAGATTACTCTATCGCTGTGGGTTATTTAGCTCAAACTCAACAAGGCAATAGCGTAGCACTCGGCAGAGGAGCAAAAACGACAAAGGGTCCACTTGGGATAAGTATTGGGGCTTATGCTGGTCAGAATAGCACTACTGGGGCAAATGTCACTAAGGGGGAACAAAATAGTAATATTCACATCGGTGCTTATTCACGAGTAGGTTGGGATGGTACGTATCCAACAGGTGACAATAATAGTCCGGGAAGATCGGATAACATAAATGGTCGTGCCACCCAATCTATCGCAATCGGTTCAGGAAATGCGGCTAACCAAGGGGCTTGGGCTGAAGGTGACCAATCTATCTCTATCGGTGCAAACACACACGCAAGGGGCGATTCGTCTATTGCTATTGGTGGTGATGATGTTGATAGCGTGGCAGCTAAGAGAATTACCTATACCAAATTGGATGGTTCGCAGGGTGAAGATACTGTCGCAACCGCTTTGAAAAATTTGGCAAATGTGAGTATGGGTGCTAGCACGTACCGAGATACTACAGCTGATGGTGCAGCCGTAGCAATTGGTATTAAAACCGTTGCTTCAGATTTATCTTTAGCACTCGGTTCTTTGGCACGTGCTGAAAAAGTAAATACCGTTGCTATTGGTGCTGGAGCAATTGCATCATTAGATAACTCGGTTGCGATTGGTGCTGGAGCAATTGCATCATTAGATAACTCGGTTGCGATTGGTGCTGGAGCAATTGCATCATTAGATAACTCGGTTGCGATTGGTGGTGGTGCAAGAGCGGATAGTGAGAGTGCTGGTACGGTAGAATTAAATACCACAGTAGGTTCGTAAACCTATGACTTCGCTGGTGGTGAAAACACATTACCAGGCGATATTGTGTCTTTCGGTTCGAAAGGCTTTGAACGTCAGTTGAAAAACATTGCGGCAGGTAAAGTTTCACGTGATGCGATCAACGGTTCGCAATTGTTTACGATTTTAAACACCCTCGTAAGCCACAACTACTTAAAATATAGCGGTGATGACGATGATTCGGCTACAAATGGTGCTAATGCTCAAAAAGTTATTCACCAAAACTTAGATAATAATAAATTAACCTTAGCAGGTGGCGCGGCTGCGGATAAATTAAGCGATAATAACATTGGCGTTACTTATGCAGAAGGGGCAAACAAAGATGCAGATGGAAAAGATATTCCAGCATTCTTAACCTATGATAGCAATGGCAACCCAACAACGGACGAATCTAAAATCGATCCAACAAAAACGAAGGCTAACCCTGCGTATCAAAACGGTAAATTAAACATTAAATTAGCTAAAGAGCTTCAAGGTTTAACCTCTGCGAACTTTACGAATACCGCAGGTAATGTCACCACACTGAACGCTGATGGCATTACTATTAAACCAAATGCCACAGGCAAAGCCCCTGTTTCATTAACCCAAAACGGTTTAAATAATGGTAATAACCCAATTACGAACGTTGCAGGTAATTTAGCGGGTTCAAAAACAGGCACAACGGCACCAACGACATCAGGTTCATTAGCAACAGGTGCAGACGCTCCGAATGTAAATAACGCTGCGACAGTGGGCGATGTGCTAAATGCTGGCTGGAATTTACAAAACAACGGCGCGGCAAAAGATTTTGTAAAACCGTATGACACTGTGAATTTCAAAAATGGCACAGGCACAACAGCGGTGGTAGATACCAAAACAGGTAATCTATTAAGCGATGTTACTTTTAACATTAACAGCACTACGCTTTCACAAAATACAACCACAGGTAATATTGATGCAGGCGATACAGGTAATGCCTTCCCAACCGCAAAAACGGTTGCGGATGCGATTAACTCTACCCGTATTAAATACTTCTCTGTGAACTCCACAGGCGGTAAAAATGAAGACAATAAAGGTGCGTTTATCACCCCTGAAAGTACGAATGGTATTGCGATTGGTAAAGATGCAACCATTGAAGATCATGCGTCCATTGCGATTGGTTTAGGGGCAAGAAATGTCCGTGAGAAAGAATCTAACATGGGTAAAGGTGGAGAGCGTGTTAACCAAACTGCGACAAGTGCAATTTCTATCGGTGAAAACGCAACAACGCATTTCAGTAATGCGATTGCGATGGGTACAAATAGCGAAGCTCGTGGTCACTCTGCGATTGTTATCGGGCATAATGCAAAAACTATTTCACCTTGGGATGACTCAATCGATCGTTATAATCAAGCTTATCGTACAACCTTGATCGGTTTTGCTGCGGAAGCATCAGGCACCAATACTATTGGTATTGGTAGCCGTGTTAAAGCCTTGGCAAATAATGCGATGGTATTTGGACAAGATGCACAATCTGGTCACGTGGATACTATCGTGATGGGACGTGATTCAAAAACGCAAGGTGGCACATCAGGTTCTGCAGGTAGTATTGCAATTGGTCGAGGTTCAAGCTCAGGTTCGGCAGACAATGGACGTCCATCAACTGCATTGGGTGCAAGCAGTTATGTAGGTGCAAGTTTCTCTAACCCTACCACAAATGCTAAACCAGAGAATGATGCTGCTGCGTTAACTAAACTTCGTAATGGTCCAGAAGGGCTAGATATGTCTCGTGGTGCAACGGCGATCGGTGCAAATGCAGGGGCAGCATATAATCTTATTGATTTATTAAAAGAAGATGTTGTTGATTCAAACACAAAACAAACGGTAAAAGCAGGTACACCTGTTTATCGCCAAATTGTTCGTGATGAAAAGAACAATGTTGTTGAAGTGAGATTCTATACTTCAGTAACTGATCCAAGTGATGGTAATGGTACCCTTATTTATAGCTATGTTGATATGGATAAAATCAATCAAGGCTATGCAGTCAATATGGGTACGGCGTTAGATAATAATACTGAAGTATTGAAAAAAGCGGGCTTTTTAAATAATGGTTTACCAACACCAGAAAGTGTAGTTTTGCAAGAAACCAGAAATACTAAAAATGGCACGGTTACTTCATCTGGTCTTGCCTATGCAAAAACGAGTGGAGCATCGAATCAGCAAATTGCTGTGGGTCTTCAATCTCGTGCAGTGGGGAATGAATCCATTGCAGTCGGGGCTCAAGCTATTGCTGGCGATAACGCTGTTGTAATGGGTTCTACCTCAAGTGTAAATGCCTTTAGTGGTTCTTATGTTAAAGTTGCGACAGGCGATCTTAATACTTATGCGGCTAACCGCGATCAAACATCTCAAGCTAAGGATATTGATCTTGCACTTACGCCAGCTCAGGGATCAGTATTAAATCAGTATACTGCCCAAACTGGTCGTGCTAGATTGCCAAACTGGAATCAAGATAATGCTTCATACGGTATTTCAGGTTCGACAGTTGTTGGTTCACAAGCTCACTCAACTGCACCAATTGGTGTTGCGGTTGGTATTAGTTCAACCGTTGCTCGTGGTGCATTGGGTGCGGTAGCTGTTGGTCCTGTGGCAACGGTAGAACCAAACTCTATGGGGGCGATGGCTCTTGGTATGGGTTCTCGTATTCAAGTTGCTGCGAATAATGCGATTGCATTGGGTACTGGTGCAGAAGTGCAGTCTTCTGATGCTTCTAAAGCTGAAGGAGCAATGGCTCTTGGTTGGAAAGCAAAAACCAATAAAGCTGCTTCTGTTGCTTTAGGTTCTGAATCTGATGGCACAAATCGCACCGCAACCAAAGAAACTGAAGGCTCTATTACGCACAATATTGCCCCAGGTGTAAGCCATACCATTACTTATTCAGGCTTTGCTGGTGTACCAGGTAAAAGCGATACTTTAAGCCCGAATTACTTTGTGACAGTCGGTTCAGACACCATCAAACGCCAAATTAAAGATGTGGCGGCAGGTAATGTTTCTGCGACATCAACAGATGCGATCAACGGTTCGCAATTATATTCTGTGGCTAAATTGATGATCTCAGGCTGGAATATTGCAGGCGATAACAAAACAACCGTTGAAGCGATTGCACCAACAGAGAAAGTGAGTTTCTTAAACGGCACTGGCACAACCTCTGTGGTGGCTCGTGATGGCGATACTTCAAATGCAACCGTGACGTTCAATGTCAATAAATCGACAATTGGCAACGACACGACCAATACAGGTAAAGTACAAGCGGCTGATTCTGGCGATAATTTTGCAACGGCAGAAAATGTCGCAAATGCGATTAACAGTGCTTATTGGAAAGCAGCAGCAGGCGGTAATTTTGATGGCACAGATAAAGGTGCGAATAACATTACTGCAGGCACAACGGTGACATTTAACGCAGGTAAAAACTTAACGGTAAATCATACAACCGCGAATAACTTTACCTTTGCAACGGTGGCGAACCCTGAATTTACTTCTGTAAAAGTGGGCGATACCGTAGCAAATGGTAAACAACCTGTTGAGTTCAAAACAGAAGCAGGCAAAACAGCGAATGTAAACGACAACCAACCATCAACCGCGTTAAATGTAACGACGACAGATGGCAAACCAACCCAAATTACAGGCATTGGTTCGGTGTTGAATACGAAATCGCACCCAACAAATACGACAACAGCTAAACAAGATGGCAATGCAAACATCAACAAAGCACCATTAACGGCAGATCAAGCGGCTGAAATTGCGAAAAATAATGCAAACAACGCAGCTACTGTGGGCGATGTGTTAAATGCTGGCTTTAACTTGCAAAACAATGGCGAAGCTCGTGATTTCGTTAAACCATTCGACACAATGAACTTTGTGAATGGTGGTAACACGAAAGCGGTGGTGGTAACACGAAAGCGGTGGTGGTAACACGAAAGCGGTGGTGGTAACACGAAAGCGGTGGTGGTAACCAATGATGCAGGTACAAGTAGCAATATTTCTGTGAGCGTAACAGGCTTACCGATTACTTATACCGATGCAAATGGCAAACCAGTAGCGAAAGTGGGCGATAACTATTACCCAGTGAAAGAAGACGGTACGCCAGACACGACAGCAACACCAATTCAAGCGGGCGATTTAGTGACAAATCTTGCAAATCCGACCGCTAAAGGCAACGAGATTGGTACACCTACGCAGTTAGGCAACGTGGCAAACGGGGCGAAAACCTTTGATGCTCCGAAAAACGGCAGCGATGACCTTAAATTGGCTAACGATGGCAAATGGTATCCATCAACACAGGTAAATCCAAACGGTACAACGGTTGCAAATGCAACGCCAGTAACACCGTCTAATGTGGGTAAATCTGGTTTAGTGGACTTTGCAAACTCTAACCCGAACAATGCTGCAACGGTAGGTGACTTGCAAAATATGGGCTGGGTGGTTTCATCTGATAAAACCACAGGCAACTTGAGTGCACAATATAACGACCAAGTGCGTAACACAAACGAAGTGAAATTTGTGGGTACAAATCTTGCGATCGTTTCAGGTATTACCAATGCAACAACGGGTGTTCGTACGATTACCGTTGATGTAAATGCTCAAGATGTGGTTGAAGCTGCTCAAACACCTGTTGTTTATACCGATTCAAAAGGCAATAAACTGGTTAAAGGTAATGATGGTAACTTCTACCCAGCAGACAGCGTGAAAATTGGGGATAAATATTACCCAGCAGACAGCGTGAAAATTGGGGATAAATATTACCCAGCAGGCACAACCACAGATGCGACAGGTAATCCTGTAAATAACGGTGCGGCAGCTGCACCAGTAACAGGGACTAAACCTGCAGATGTGATTGCCTCAATGAACGATGGTAACAGCACAACCACTGCACCAATGGCGTTAGCGAATGTGAAATCGAACTTGCCAAATGTAAATGATAAGGCAACGACGATTACTCATCCAAACGGCACAACGGTTGCAGCCGATGCGAACAACATCAAAAAAGCACCATTAACGGCAGATCAAGCGGCTGAAATTGCAACGAATAATGCAAATAACGCAGCAACGATTGGCGATGTGTTAAACGCAGGTTGGAACTTACAAAATAACGGCGAAGCTCGTGACTTTGTAAAACCGTTTGATACCGTGAACTTTGTAAATGGTGGTAACACGAAAGCAGTGGTAACAACCGATGCAAATGGCACGACAAGCGATGTTGCTATTCACGTAATAGGCTTACCAGTGACGTACACCGATGCAAATGGTAATCCAGTGGCGAAAGTGGGCGATAACTACTATCCAGTAGATGAAAACGGTAACCCAATTACGAAGAAAGCAGATGGTTCAGACGCAGATCCAATTGATGCAACAACCTTAAAAACACGTTTAACCAATCCATCAGCAAAACCAAATGCGATTGGCGATGCAACGCAATTAGGCAACGTAAATAGCGGTTTAAGCAACTATGCAGAACCGAATGGAGATGGTAAAGCTCCTGCGAAAAACAGCTTGCGTAATCTTTCTGATAGCACAGAGGTGCCAGATACGATTGCGGCAACGGTGGGCGATTTACGCAACTTAGGTTGGATCGTTTCATCCGATAAAACAACGGGTGGTAACGGTGCATTCTCTAACGCAGTGAAAAATGCAAACGAAGTGCGTTTTGTCGGTGAAGGCAGTGCGTTGGTGTCAGGTAATGTCACGACAGATGGCGTGAATGTGGTGACGGTTAAAGTGGACGATCAATTAACCACGAATAACTCAGTTACCCCTGTGGTTTACACCAAAGCAGACGGCACGAAAGTGTACCCAGTGAAAGATGCTGATGGTAATGTGACTTACAACACTCAACCAGATGGCAAAGGCGATACCGTAGCTGATGGCGATGTGATTACTTCGGTAAATGGTCTGAAAGGCACAAAAGCACCAACCACGCTTGCAAATGTGAAATCGAACTTGCCACAAGTAAACGATGCGGATCAAACTATCTATAATCCAGCAACGAATACGACAACAGCAAAAGCACCGAATAATGCAAACATTAACAAAGCTCCATTAACCGCAACACAAGCGGCTGAAATTGCGAAAAATAATGCAAGCAACGCGGCAACTGTGGGCGATGTGTTAAACGCAGGCTGGAACTTACAAAACAATGGCGAAGCACGTGATTTTGTGAAACCGTATGACACCGTAAACTTTGTGAACGGCACGGGTACGATTGCGGTGGTAACAACTGATGCAAACGGTACAACAAGTGACGTGACCTTTAACGTAGATAAAGGCACGGTAACTAACGAAACCAATGGCTCGGTAACAGGTCCTGTTGCAAAAGATTTATTAGATAAATTAGATGCAGCGAAAACAGCGTTAGCGGCAGATCCTGATAATGCAGACTTGAAAAAAGCATTAGAGGACGCTCAAACAGCGGTAGATAATGCGGGCGGAAATAAAGTTGCAACAGCTCAAAACGTCGCGGATGCAATCAATAACGCAGGTTGGAACACTAACTCAACCACAGCGACAGGCGGTGCAACCAACACGTTGATTAAACCAAGCAAAGCGGTGAACTTCGAAGCGGGTAAAAACATTGAAGTGACTCAAAAAGTAGAGAACGGCAATGTGTCTTACACTTACGCAACGAAATCAGAAGTTGAGTTTGATAAAGTGACTGTGGGTAATGGCACAACCACATCGCCAGTAGAATTCAAGGCAGAGAAAGCAAAACCTGCAACGAATAATGGCGATAACAACCCAACAACTGCGTTGAATATTACTTCTGTGGATGGTAAATCGACACAAATTACAGGTGTCGCGTCAAGCTTGAATACCACAACGGTAAATACCACACCAACAGGTAATGCAGGCGATAAACCAGCTGTAACATTCGTGGACTTAAATGGCTCAGATGCAGCACCTGTGAATAAAAATGCAGCTGCAACGGTGGGCGATTTAGCGAATATGGGCTGGGTGGTTTCATCGGATAAAACAACGGATGGCGAAGGTGCCTATAAAGATGCAGTGAAAAACGCAAACGAAGTGAAATTCGTGGGCGAAGGCACCGCATTGGTATCGGGTAAAACCGTGGAGGGCGTTCGTACTATTACCGTTAAAGTGAACGACCAATTAACCACGAATAACTCGATTACTCCTGTGGTTTATACCACAACCGACGGTACACAGGTTTATCCTGTAAAAGATGCTGATGGTAATGTGACTTACAACACCAAACCAGACGGTACAGGTGATGTGGTAACAGGCGATGTGATTACTTCGGTAAATGGTTCGAAAGGTACAAAAGCACCGACCACGTTTGCAAATGTGAAATCGAACTTGCCACAAGTAAACGATGCGGATCAAACTATCTATAATCCAGCAACGAATACGACAACAGCTAAACAAGATGGCAATGCAAACATTAACAAAGCACCATTAACTGCCGCTGAAGCAGCGAATATCGCAAAAACAGCAGGTAATAATGCTGCGACTGTTTATGATGTGTTAAATGCAGGTTGGAACTTACAAAACAACGGCGAAGCACGTGATTTTGTAAAACCGTATGACACCGTAAACTTTGTGAACGGTACTGGTACGATTGCGGTGGTAACAACCGATGCGAACGGTACAGCAAGCGATGTAACCTTTAACGTAGATAAAGGCACGATTACCAACGAAGCTAATGGTTCGGTAACAGGTCCAGTATCTACTGAGTTAAATGAAGCATTGAAAAATGCTCAAGAAGCTGCGAAGAAAGCTCAAGAAGAGGCGGCTGCAAATCCTACAGATCAGGCTCTTCAAGATGCAGCGAAGAAAGCTCAAGATGCTGTTAATGCAGCACAAGACGCTGTGGATAACGCAGGCAATAAAGTTGCAACAGCTCAAAACGTTGTGGATGCAATCAATAACACAGGTTGGAATACTAACTCAACCACAGCAAAAGGCGGTGCAACCAACACGTTGATTAAACCAAGCAAAGCAGTGAACTTCGAAGCGGGTAAAAATATGGAAGTAACACAAACTGTTGATGAAAACGGTAATGTGTCTTACACCTATGCAACGCAAGATAATGTTTCATTCAATACGGTAAATGTGGGTAATCCAACGGAAAGTTACACAGATGAAAATGGTGATGTAGTAACGAAAAAAGGAGACAAATTCTTTGACAAAGATGGCAATGAAATTGATCCTGCTAAAGTAACTACAACAATCGCTCCATCAGTGAAATTAGCCGCATAGAAAGCCGTGCCTGCGAATAATAATAACGCAAGTACAGCACCAACCACTGCGTTGAATATTACGTCTGCTGACGGTAAACCGTCACAAATTACAGGCGTAGGTTCTAGCTTGAACACGACTACCGTTGCAACGGCTCCGAATGGTTCAGCAGGTACTAATAAACCAAATGTGAACTTGTTGAATTTAGGCAATGCAACGAATCCGCTTACTGAAAATGTATTAAATTCAGTGGCAACTGTTCGTGATTTAACGAATATGGGCTGGATTGTGTCGGCAGAGAAAGGCAATGGCTACATTGATACGGTGAAAAATGCAAACCGTGTAGACTTTGAAGGCGTGGGACTTGTTAAAGTCACAGGTGAAACCAATGCGACAACAGGTGTTCGTACTATCAAAGTGGAAGTGCCGACTAATGGTTCAGTAAATGGCGTTGATGCTGGCGATGTGAATAACAATCCAAATGCGTTAATGACTGCTGATGCGGTATCTAAAGCGATTAAAGCGTCAGGCTTTAATTTAACGACTTCTGCAAGTGGCGGGGCGAAATTATCAGGCGAAGATGAAATCATCAACCCTGGTGATACCGTTGATATGTCTGCGGGTAAAAACTTAACCGTAAAACAAGATGCGAAAGGCAAAGTGACTTACGCAACAGCGGATAATGTGGACTTTAGCAGCGTAACAGTGGGTAACCCAACGTACACCACAGCAGACGGTAAACCTGTCACAAAACAAGGCGATAAATTCTTTAACGAAAATGGCGAAGAAGTGAATCCGTCTGATGTGACAGCTAAAGCTGGACAAGCGGTGAAATTTACTGCAGAAAATGCAAAACCTGCAACCAATAACCAAGCGGGTAATGCACCATCTACTGCGTTAAATGTTACCTCTGCAGATGGTAAACCAACGCAAATTACAGGCGTAGGCTCTGTGTTAGATACCCAAGCGGTAACAACGTCAACAGGTACGCAAGGTAATACGCCAGCGGTTGCAGGTTCGCAAAACTTAGTGAATTTAGGTAACGATCCAATCACTGGTCAATCATCATTGTCGGGTAATACCTTAAATTCAGCGGCAACGGTGCGTGATTTAGTGAATATGGGTTGGGTCATTTCTGCGAAAGATAATGACTATACCAATACCGTGAAAAACGCGAACAAAGTTGAGTTTAAAGGCGAGAATGGTATTTCTATCACAGGTAATACCAATGCGACAAGCGGTGTGCGTGAGATTACGGTTGCAATCAAAACTGGTTCTGTTGATGGCAATGGCGATGGCTCTGCAAAAGGCGATAATGGCTTTGTAACAGGTAAACAAGTTGCAGATGCAATCAATAAATCTGGTTGGAACTTAGCGGCAAATGGTACAGAAGGCGTTAAACAAATTAACCCAACGAATACGGTAACCTTTGATGCTGGTAAGAATATGCAAGTGGTGCGTGATGGTGCCAATATCACTTATGCAACCAAAGATGATGTGAACTTTAATAGCGTTCAATTCGGTGGTGAAGATGGACCTAAGATCACAAACAAAGATGGTAACATCAATATCAGTGGTGCAGATGGTAAATCACCAACGAAAATCACAGGTGTTGCAGCGGACGATATTTCACCAACAAGTACAGATGCGGTAAATGGTGCTCAAATCTACGCCTTAACGGGTGGTGCTGTGACGAATACCACAACCATTACAGGTCCAGATGGTAAACAACATCACAATGTTATTGTGGATGAGAAAGGCAACCCATCGTTAGTAACTTATAACGTGGATGGTCGTGGTGAATATATTACGAACTCCGTGATTACGGCAGTGAATAATATGAACCAACAAGGTATTAAGTTCTTCCATACTACTAATAATGGTACTAACCGTGATGAAAGTATGGATCAGCTAACCAATGACGAAGACTCACGTGCAACAGGTAGCTTCTCAACAGCAATTGGTTATAAAGCTCACGCATCAGGCAATAACACCGTGGCATTTGGTAGCAATGCAACTACCGCAGGAGACCAAGCGATTGCAATCGGTAACAATGCTCAAGCGAATGGCGTTCAAACCATCTCAATTGGTACGGGCAATATTGTAAATGGCAACCACTCCGATGCAATTAACGGTAGTCAGTTATACAGCGTGGCATCTAACTTCAATAACCGTTTAGGCGATTTGAATAATAAAGTGAACCGCAATAACAAAGACCTCCGTGCAGGTATCGCAGGTGCGAATGCAGCAGCTGGCTTACCACAGGTTTACATTCCAGGTAAATCAATGGTTGCAGCGGCAGCAGGTACGTTCAAAGGTCAATCTGCAGTTGCGGTAGGTTACTCAAGAGCCTCAGACAACGGTAAAGTGATCTTGAAACTTCAAGGTAATGCGAATACCCGCGGTGATGTGGGTGGCTCAGTAGGTGTAGGTTACCAATGGTAATGTAAACCTCTAGCTCAATAGAAAAGCCCTCAATTCGAAAGGATTGAGGGCTTTGTTTATTCGGAAAGTGTGAGTTTGTTTCACATTTCAGCAGATACAAAAAAACCGACCAAGCGGTCGGTTTTCTTTTTTATTTTGCAAATTATGCTAACGCTTTGATACGTGCAGATAATTTTGCTTTGTGGTTTGCTGCTTTGTTCGCGTGGATTAAGCCTTTAGATGCCATACGATCCACCACTTTTTGCATTTCAACGAAAGCTGTTTGTGCTGCTGTTTTATCGCCTGCTGCTACTGCTGCGTATACTTTTTTGATGAATGTACGCATCATTGAGCGTTGGCTTGCGTTGTGTTGGCGGCGTTTTTCAGATTGAACCGCACGTTTTTTTGCTGACTTGATATTAGCCAAGGTCAAACTCCTAAGATATCTGTGTTAAATAAATAAACATAAACGATTGTTTATGTTGCTATCGATAGTTTTTAATTCATTTTCAACGAGACACGTGCTTGAAAATAACACCGTTTTTCTGTTTAAGAAAACGATAGGGCGAGATTTTATCAGTTTTTTTCTGATTTTCCTATAAAAACTGATAAAATTCCGATCAATTTTTGTGAACGAACGCAAACGTGTTGTGAAATACCTAGGGCTTTCACCCTAGGTTAAGCATAGATAAGCCCCTAAAGGGGCAAAATTTTTTATCTTACTTCCAGCCCCAACGGGGCTGAATTATGCGTAACCTAGGGCGAAAGCCCTAGGCGTTAGGAACATCAGGCATTATGAGCAAAAAACTTCTAAAATCAGGTGTGTTAGTCAGCGGACTAACCCTCGTTTCCCGCGTATTGGGCTTAATCCGCGATATGATTGTCGCCAGCGTACTCGGGGCGGGGGCGATGTCAGATGTCTTTCTTTTTGCCAATCGCATTCCTAATTTTCTGCGTCGTTTATTCGCTGAAGGGGCTTTTTCCAAAGCCTTTGTACCTGTGCTAGCGGAATACAATGCGGATAACGACCTTAACAAAACCCGTGAATTCGTAGCGAAAGTATCAGGTTCACTCGGTTTGGTGGTGTCGGTGGTGACACTCATTGCGATGGTTGGTTCGCCTGTGGTTGCCGCCCTTTTCGGTACAGGTTGGTTTATGGATTGGGTGAACGGCGGAGCAGATGCAGAAAAATTCACGCAAGCCTCACTCTTGTTGAAAATTACCTTCCCTTACCTTTGGTTTATTACGTTCGTGGCACTTTCTGGCGCAGTGCTAAACACGATTGGTAAATTCGGAGTGATGGCATTTTCGCCTGTGTTGCTAAACGTGGCGATCATTGCGATGGCAATTTTCGGAGCGGATTATTTTGAGCGACCAGATATTGCCCTCGCATGGGGGATTTTTTTAGGCGGCTTGCTGCAATTTCTATTCCAAATTCCGTTTATGAAACAGGCGGGCTTATTGGTTAAACCGCAATGGGCGTGGAATGATGAGGGAGTGAAAAAAGTGCGTACGCTGATGCTACCTGCTCTTTTTGGTGTATCAGTAACCCAAATCAATCTCTTATTAAATCAAGTGATTGCCAGCTTTTTGGTGACTGGCTCAATCACGTGGCTTTATTATTCTGACCGTTTGATCGAATTCCCACTCGGGATTTTTGGCATTGCAATTTCTACTGTGGTGCTCCCAACGCTGTCTAAAATTGCTAAGCAGAAAGCATTGAATGAAACTGCACGCCAAGCCCAATTCCAAACCACAATGGACTGGGGTGTCAGAATGGTGTTATTGCTTGGTATTCCTGCAATGATTGGTATTGCCACGCTTGCCCAACCAATGATGATGACGCTTTTTATGCGTGGCAAATTTGGGCTTTCAGATGTAATCGCTTCGAGTCATTCGCTCTGGATTATGTGCTTAGGGCTGAATAGTTATATGCTGATTAGCATTTTGGCGAACGGTTTTTACGCCAACCAAAATACCAAAACACCTGTAAAAATTGGCTTAATTGCGACCGCTTCCAATATGTGCTTTGGCTTATTAGCAATTCCATTCGGCTATTTAGGTTTGGCGATGGCGTCAGCTCTTTCCGCAGCGGTGAATGCCTCACTGCTTTACCGCCAATTAGCGAAACAAAATATCTACCGCATTTCAGGCAAAACGCTGATTTTTATTCTAAAAATCGCAATTGCGGCATTGGTAATGGGCGGGTTAGTGAACTATTTTTCCCCGCATTTAAACGAATGGTTTGAGATGAGCACGTTGATGAAAGTCTATTGGCTCGGCTGGTTGATTGTGCTTGCTGCAATCAGCTATTTTGCAATGTTGTTTGTATTGGGCGTGCGGAAAAAGGATTTTAGAGGTTAACAATTTCTTTTATCGATTGAAGTAAATACAGCAAGCGGTTAAAATTGATTCAGAATTTACCAAACGGATACAGGCGAAATGCCTAAGGAGCTAAGATGAAAGTCGCTGTTTACAGTACAAAAAATTACGACCGCAAATATTTTAACGTGGCGAATGAAAAATTTGGCACGGCGTTTGAGTTAGAATTTTTTGATTTTTTGCTGAATGAAAAAACGGTCAAAATGGCGGAAGGTGCGGATGCAGTATGTATTTTCGTGAACGATGATGCAAGCCGTCCTGTATTGGCGAAATTAGCGAAGTTAGGCATTAAAACGGTGGCGTTGCGTTGTGCGGGCTTTAACAACGTGGATTTACAAGCTGCCGCTGAGTTTGGCATTAACGTAGTGCGTGTGCCTGCTTATTCGCCAGAAGCCATTGCCGAACACGCGGTGGGGCTAATGCTTACGTTGAATCGTCGTATTCACAAGGCTTATCAGCGTACGCGTGATGCGAACTTTTCGCTTGAAGGTTTAACAGGCTTTAATATGCACGGTAAAATCGCAGGCGTGATTGGTACGGGTAAAATCGGGATCGCAACAATGCGAATCCTTAAAGGTTTTGGGATGAATATTTTGGCCTACGATCCGTTCCATAATCCGTTGGTGGATGAGCTTGGCGGTAAATATGTTTCACTCGATGAGCTTTATGCACAGTCGGATGTGATTACGCTACATTGCCCAGCAACAGCGGAAAACCACTATATGCTCAACGAGCAGGCATTCAACAAAATGAAAAATGGCGTGATGATTATTAACACCAGCCGTGGCGGTTTGATTGACAGCCAAGCGGCAATTGAAGCGTTAAAACGCCAAAAAATCGGGGCATTGGGAATGGACGTGTATGAAAATGAACGTGATCTGTTCTTTGAAGATAAATCAAACGATGTGATTACCGATGATGTGTTCCGCCGTCTTTCTTCTTGTCATAATGTGTTATTCACAGGGCATCAGGCGTTTTTAACCGAAGAAGCGTTGGTTAATATTTCAGAAGTGACGCTTTCGAATATTTTAGATCTCGCGAATAATGGCGAGTGTGTAAATAGTGTGAAAGCGAGTTAATGATTTAATTTTATGATTGAGGGCGTGGCATACACGCCCTTTACTTTATCTGTACAAAATTTATAATGTATTTATAGTATATTTACAGGGAATTTTATGTTTGATATCGAAGGATTCGAATGGGACAGTCACAAAGCCGCTATTAACCTAAGTAAACACGGTGTATCTTTTGATGAAGCGGCTACCGTATTTTACGATGATTTTGCTTTGTTAATGCCCGATCCAGACCATTCCTTTAATGAAGAACGTTTTTTGTTGCTCGGTTTAAGTGAAAAAAATCGAACATTAGTTGTGGTACATTGTGAACGTGATCAGAACATTCGGATTATTTCTGCAAGACGTGCCACATTAAGAGAAACAAAACAATATCAAGGACAAATACGATGAGAGATGAGTACGATTTTTCGAATGCAATGCGTAATCCTTACGCCACAAAATTAAAAGCTAAAAAAGTTATTACTATTCGTATTGATGATGAAACAGTAGATTATTTCAAAACTTTATCTGCTGAAACAGGCATTCCTTACCAAACTTTAATTAACTCTTACCTTAAAGATTGTGCAGCAAACCACCGTAAGCCCAATATGAGTTAGATTTAATGGTATAAAATAACTAATTTTAGCTATACAAGCGATAGAATTTTTGAAATGATTTGCAAATAAGAATTGATTGCAAATCATTTTTTATTTATGGATAATAGTGTTTATTTTTAACGCAAATTTAACATTTTTGATATGAAAATTCTTTACGCCATTTTAGGGTTTATTTTCTTAGGCATTGGCATTGCGGGTATTATTTTACCTGGTTTGCCTGGGACAGTTTTCTTGCTAAGTGCCTTATTTTGTTTTACTCGAAGTTCTGAACGGCTACACAATTGGTTTATCAACACCAAAATTTACCAAAACCATCTGAAAGACTTTAATGAACAGCGTGCGTTAACGAAAAAAGCGAAGATACGTATTCTGATGATCGGCACAACAGCAATGGGCATTACGTTTTTCATTACTTCATCTTGGGTCATTAAAAGCATTATTTTGTGTGCCTTAGTAGTGAAATATGCGGTGTTCTTTTTCTATATTAAGACGTTGGATGAAGTCCCTAGCATTTCTTAGAGGGAATGGGGATTGAGACTGCACAGGCATTTAAGACGCAAAGTCCTAAATGCCTGTTTGATTTATAGCTTAATTTATAGCTTAGTAATAAAGGTTTCCAACCATTTCTCCGCCGTTTCATCGTGCTCAAAGTTGGTCACGGTATCAATATGTTCAGATTCGCACACTTGTGTTGCTCCTTTTGCTTTTAAAGCATTTTCAACAATATTCACAGCGTGGCAAAAAGTATCGTAATCGGAGCTGCCTAAGCCAACTACACCGAATCTCATTTGGCTGAAATCAAGCGGTTGATTTTCGATGTCATCAAACAAAGGGCGAATGTTATCGGGCAATTCCCCTGCACCGTGCGTAGAAGTCACCACGATAAGCGTGGACTGTGATTGAATATCCGCAAGCGTTGCTGCATTAAAAAGTTCAACCTCAAAACCTTTCTCGGTTAAACAACTTTCAAGATGATCCGCCACATATTCCGCACCGCCTAAAGTGCTGCCAGTAATAATACAAATAGATTGCGTCATTGGGTTTCCTTCTCTCTCAGAAATAAATGTGTGACTCATCTTGTTACTTTTTTAACAAACTGTAAAGAGATTATTTTGATTTGTGAGGTTGAGTGCAATGATGTGATACAAGGATTGGCGGAGGGGAATGGGAGTCGAACCCACCCGAGAACGCTGGCGTCCTCAACAGGATTTGAAGTCCTGCCACCTCACCAGAGATGACGCCCCTCCGTTTTAAAAGTAGCCATATTCTACTTTATTTATTAAAATTAGCCAACGTTTAGATTCTCAATTCCTTGCTATGCAACATTTATTTCGTCAACTTCCTTCGGTCGACAAGCTGTTAAAACAACCACAAGCGGTCGATTTTATTCAACAATTTGGACATCAAGCCGTTGTTGATCAACTTCGTTTACTGATCGAAAACGCTCGCCAACATATCCTACAACATCAGGCTTTGCCCGATTCTCTCTCTCACGAAACCACGCTTTTTGAAACGCTTTCCGATTCACTTTCTCAATTGCAAACCATTCAACTTCGCCCTGTATTTAACCTAACGGGCACAGTTTTACACACCAATTTGGGGCGTGGTTTGTGGTCGGAAGCCGCGGTGGCTGCGGCAACAAATGCGATGCGAAATAATGTGGCGTTAGAATTCGATATTAACGAGGGCAGAAGATCGCATCGCGATCTCTACATTTCTGAGTTGATTGCGAAAATCACAGGGGCGGAGGCAGCGTGTGTAGTCAATAATAATGCCGCAGCGGTATTGCTGATGTTAGCCACTTTTGCCAAGGAGAAAGAAGTCATCGTTTCTCGCGGCGAACTGGTAGAGATTGGCGGAGCGTTTCGTATTCCCGACATAATGTTACAAGCGGGCTGTAATCTAGTGGAAGTTGGCACAACCAACCGCACCCATTTGAAAGATTATCGCAAGGCAATTACGGAAAACACTGCTTTTTTAATGAAAGTGCACACCAGCAACTATCACATTGAGGGTTTCACCAGCAGCGTGCCAGAAGAAGAGTTGGTTGCACTCGGGCAAGAATTTGGCTTGCCTGTGATCAGCGATTTAGGCAGTGGCTCGCTGATTGATATGGCAAAACTAGGCTTGCCTGCCGAGCCGATGGTGCAACAAAAAATCGTGGCTGGGGTAGATTTGGTTTCATTCTCGGGCGATAAGCTGTTGGGCGGCCCGCAAGCGGGCATTATTGTCGGCAAAAAGGCGTGGATTGATGAGTTGCAAGCCCATCCGTTAAAACGGGTTTTACGTTGTGATAAAGTGATTCTTTCCGCCCTAGAAGCGACACTTCGCCACTATTTATTGCCTGAAAAATTGCCTGAAACGTTGCCGACGTTGTCTTTGTTCACGCAATCGGTTGAGTTGCTTAAAATACGAGCGGAAAAGCTCAAAGAAGTATTAGGCAAGCGGTTGGATTCACGCTATATTTTGCAAGTTGATCCAAGTCTTGCTCAAATCGGCAGCGGGGCTTTGCCCACGGAAAAACTAGATTCTGTGGCGGTAACGATTAGCAGCGAAAAACAAAGCGATCTGCTGGCGTTAGAACAACAGTTTAAACAATTGCCAACACCGATTATCGGGCGATTTGCGGATAAGAAGTTTTGGTTAGATTTGCGATCAGTCACACAATTTGATGCGTTGATTGAGATGCTTTCTGAGATTTAACGTAGGGGCGGGGTTATCTCCGCCTGTACAGATAATCTCATTGTATTTTTGGTGGGGATAACCCCCTACAACTATAATTCCTTAATATAGGACTCATTATGAAAAAACTACTGACAACACTTTTCGCCTTGTCTGCCGTTTCGGTTGCCGTAGCAAAAGAAGTAAACGTTAAATTTTTAGGCACGTCTGACGTTCACGGTCGCATTGTGCCGTGGTCTTATGGTGCCGATGTGGAAGATAAATCTGGCTCATACGCTCAAATCGCAACCTATGTGAAAGAAGCCCGCAAATCTCACCCAGATTTAATCTTGGTGGATATCGGTGATGCGATTCAAGATAACCAAGTTGAAGTGTTCGCGAAAACAGAAAAATATTACAAAGACAACCCTGTGCCGAAAGTGTTGAACGCAATGAACTATGACATTTTCATTTTAGGTAACCACGAATTCAACTTTGGTATGACTGCCTTAGATGAAATTCTCAAAGATATGAAGGCAAAAACTTTAACTGCCAACTTCTATCACCAAGACGGCAAACGTTATGTTGAACCGACGACCATCATCGAAAAAGACGGTGTGAAACTGGGGATTATCGGCTTAAGCACGCCGATGTCAGCGAAGTTTGAAGAAGACACAGGTCACTTAAAAGCGATGAAATTCAGCTCGCCAAGCGAAGAAACGAAAGCACAAATCAAAGCCTTAAAAGAGAAAGGCGTTGATGCCATCGTGGTGCTTGCCCATATGGGGATTGAGAACGAAAACAACATTCCAGACACAGGCGTGGCGGATTTAGTCAACAACGTTGATGGCATTGATGTGATCATCGCAGGGCATATGCACAAAAACGTCTCATCTGAAACCATTAAAGACACAGTGATTACCGAGCCGCACCGCTATGGCACAGTGGTTTCTGAAGTGGATTTAACCTTTGATGTGGATAAAGACGGCAAAGTGAAATTGCTTTCAAAAACGGCAAAAACTGTGCCTGTGAAAGATTACGAGGCTGATCCTGAAATCGTGGAAATTTACAAACCGTATCACGAAGAATTACGCCGTTTAAATAACGTGAAAATCGGCGAATCTGCGGTGGATATGGTACCACAAGAACAAAAACACGGCGTGGCGGTTTCTTTCTTACAAGACACAGGCTTATCGTCATTGATTACTGATGTGGAACGCCATTACAGCAACGCAGACGTGGTCTCTTTCGCATTCGACCACCAAAAAGCACGAATGGATAAAGGCGACATCAAGAAAAAAGACATCATCTTTAACTATCGTTATGCGGGCGGCGATGTGACCGTTTATGAAGTCACAGGCAAACAGCTCAAAGAGTATATGAACTGGTCGGCGGATTACTTCGACACCATTCAGCCAGGCGATACCGAATATCGCTACAATCCAGAGCGTAAAAAATCGAAATATGTTACTTTCGACATTTTCGGTGGCGTGAGCTACGACATTGATTTACGCAACCCAAGCGGTAAGAAAATCGTGAACTTAAAACTTGCCGACGGCACACCTATTACCGATGATATGAAAATCAAGTTAGGTATGAACTCATACCGCTTCGGTCAGCTCACCAAAAAAGGCGGCATTTGGGCGGGGCAACATATCCCTGTACTTTGGGAATCTAAAGTGGCACGCGGTCAAGAACAAGGCACGATCCAAAATATGATGATAGACTACATTACCAACGTGAAAAAAGGCAAGATGGAAGGTACTTCACACAACCGTTGGAAAATTATCGGGCTTTAATTTAAAGTGCTAAATTAGAGCGGTAAGATGCAAAAATGGATCAAATGATCTAGCTCCCAAAATTGCCGCGATAAAGTAAAGGGATTGATGCAATATCAATCCCTTTGTTTTGGTTACTGTGCTAAAAATTCTTTCGCCAAGGCATATAAATAATACGCTGTTGGGAAAAGGGCTTTATCGTCCACTCTAAATTTCGGGTGGTGTAAGGCGTAAGGGCTGCCAGAACCAACCATTACAAACACACCTGGTACTTCTTGTTGATAGAAAGCAAAATCTTCGCCGATTGGGCTGGCTTCGACAATTTTTGCCTCAAATCCGACCGCTTGTGCTACTTCTAATGTTAATGGAACCCATTGTTCTGCATTATTGACCGATGGCGGACCTGCGTGCCAATCTAATTTAATCTCGACTTCAAACGCTGCAGCAATACCTTGCAACAGAGTACGTAAACGCTGTTCGATTTGCGTTCTTACTGCTGGGTTAAAGGTGCGAACCGTGCCTTCTAAATAAGCACTATCGGGAATCACATTCCACGTATTGCCGCTTGTAACGTGCGTAATTGATACCACTGCATTTTCGTGGGTTGGCACGTTTCGGCTAATAATGCTTTGTGCCGTACTAATAATATGAGAAAGCACCACGATTGGGTCTTTGCCATCTTGCGGACGTGCAGCGTGAGCCCCTTTGGCTAACACGTGAATTTCAAAACGATCCACGCCCGCCGTCAGTGCGTGCGGTTTGGTGCCGAGCGTACCAACGGGTAAAGTCGGGTCATTATGCAAGCCAAAAATGGCATCCACGTTTTCTAATGCTCCCGATTTCAACACGTTTAACGCCCCAAGCCCTGTTTCTTCTGCGGCTTGGAACAAAATACGCACCGTGCCTTGCAGCTCATTTTGATGTGCCTTTAACAAAATCGCTGCTCCCAGTGCCGCAGAAAGATGGAAATCGTGTCCGCACGCGTGCATTACACCGTGATTTTTTGAGCTAAACGCCTCGCCAGATTCTTCTACGATCGGTAACGCATCAATATCAGAACGCAACATCACGGTTTTGCCTGCCTTTGCCCCTTTAATTTCAGCGACCAAGCCTGTTTTCAGCGGTAGATCTAAAATATCAATTTCGTGCTTTTCTAACACTTCTCTGATTTTAGCAGTCGTTTCAAACTCTTCATTAGAAAGCTCGGGAAATTGATGGCGTTCGTGGCGGAAAGCCTGTAAAAAATCCGCTAAGGCTTGATGTTGTTGTGTTAATTCGTTTAATTTTTGCATAATATTTTCCCGTTTTTGTTTACATTTTTGACGAGTAAAGTTGAATAAAATCCCACATATTGGTATCCGTTTTGAAATCTGAAAGTGCGGTATAAAAAGCGTGAAATAATGCCTTATCGCCAATGGCATTTGCCAATTTTTGCTGAAGTTGCTCGTGCGTATAAGGATTCATCGGGCTGCCTTGCGGATAGTCAGAAACACCTTGCAAAATCTCTTCGTTTTTTAACCTCACTTTGATTGCCACTTTACGTGGATTAGCTGAATTTTCTTGATAAGAGCGGTCGATTTTCGCCATTAATTTACGAATATCAGAATCGCAATCCTGTTGCTCAAAATGGTTAAAATCTAAGGTTTTGCCTTGTAAAATTGCCGCCACAATATATTCCGCTGAAAATTTCCCTTGCGATGGCATTTCAGCTTGACGATAAATCAAAGCGGCATCTGCTTTAGGGTGGAAAATCACTTCAACACCTTCAATATCATCGCTTTGCGTGATTTTTGAATGTAACTCTGCCGCTGCATCAGCAATACCAGCGGCTGCAGAACAATAAGGATAAGTTTTAAACCAAAGCTGGTGGATTTGCCAATCCGTGCCCCAATGGGCAAGCCAATCTGTTTCTGCTTTTTCTGCTCCAAATAAAGGAAAAAAGCCGATCTTTTCATCAAAAGGATTCTGTGAAAGAGAAAGCCCTGCCTGAATCCATTCTATTGACTGAATGGCATTTTGTGCCGCCAAACCTGCGTGTAATGGCTTAATGGGCGAGCCGAACACAAATCGCATTCCTGAAGATTGAGTTGCTGCAAGGGCGATAGAGCTTGCTAGCGAGCTTTGTTGATGCAAATAGCCCGCCGCACAAACTGCCGCAATGCCGCCTAACGTGGCGGTGCTATGCCAGCCTTTGAGATAATGAGCGGGATTCAACACGTTGCCTAACCTTGCTATTACTTCTACGCCAATCACATAAGCGGTCAAAAAACGTTGGCTGCTGATATATTGCGGTTGGGTAAGATCAATACTGGCGAAAAGTGCGGTCAAAATTACGGCAGAAGGATGCCCACGCACGCTCGAATGTACGTCATCGTAATCAAGATAATGAGCTTGGAAACCGTTAAATAATGCGGCTTGGCGTGCGGTTGCTAGGCTTTTCTGTCCAATCAGCCAAGCGGTCGGATTCCCACCTTCTTTTGCAATCCGGCTTTTGAAGGCTTGCAAATCCGCTTGGTCTTTGGCTTGTAAGCTTGCTGCGAAATAATCCATTACGCCTTGAATCGCTTTTTCTAACGTGGCAGAGTCAGTAATTAACGGTGTGTTTAAGACTTTCTCCGCCAAATCTTGTGCGTTCATTTTGCCGCCTAAATGTAAAACTCAACAGGATCGGCAAATTGACGCACAAAGCGTTTGGTTTGCTCTTGTTGTGGAAAATCGATCACCTGTTTTGCTGGGCCTTGTTCCACAATATTGCCGTCCGCCATAAAAATAATGCGATCGGCAACGTGTTTAGCAAATTCCATTTCGTGAGTCACAATTACCATCGTGATTTTTTGTTTTGCCAGTTGCTGAATCACTTGCAGCACTTCATTCACGCGTTCAGGATCAAGAGCGGAAGTTGGTTCATCAAACAGCAACACTTTAGGTTTTACCGCCAACGCTCGGGCAATCGCAATACGTTGTTGTTGCCCGCCTGAAAGGGTCACAGGATATTGGTTCGCCTGTTCAGAAAGCCCCACTTGTTTAAGTAAACTCAAGCCCAATTCTTTCGCGTCTGCTTTGCTGAGTTTTTGATTGATTAACGGTGTGAGCGTAATGTTCTCAAGTGCGGTCTTATTTTTGAATAAATTATAGCTTTGGAACACCATCGCTGATTGGTGGCGTAGTGCCGCTTCTTCTTTGCGAGAATGGTGCTGCACGTTTAATGCCACGTCTGCAATTTTAATTTTGCCGCTGTCTGGTTTTTCCAACAAATTTAGGCAACGTAATAAGGTCGATTTGCCTGAGCCTGAAGGACCGATAATGGCGACTACTTCACCTTTTTGAATATCAAGATCGATAGACTTTAAAACGGTATTTTTGCCGAAAGATTTTGAAAGTTGTTCAACTGAAATCATTGTCGTCATAAGGTTTCCTTAGCGTTTATAAGGGGAAGATAACGCGGCTTCAACACGTTTTTGTGCCCAAGAATAAAGCACGACCACGAGCCAATATACGATACCTACGGCTAAATAGGTTTCAAAGAATTTGTACGATTCCACTGTGAGTAATTTCCCTGCCGCCAATAATTCAGGCACGCCCACGAAAAACGCAACCGATGAATCTTTCAGCAAGGAAATAAACATATTCCCTGTGCTTGGCAAGGCATTCACAAAGGCTTGCGGCAAAATAATGTGGCGGTAAATATTGGTGAGCGAAAGCCCCATTGCCATTCCTGCTTCACGCTGTCCGTTATCGACGGATTCCAATCCTGCACGGAAAATTTCGGCTAAATAGGCGGAATATTTCAAGCTAAAACAAAGTAATGCCGCACTCATCGCCGACATTTCTTTTAAACTTGGAAAAAGCTGCGGCGAGCCGTAATAAATGATAAAGAGCAACACCACCGTTGGCATTCCGCGGAAAAGCGAAATATACAGGGCAAGTAAGCTATCTACCACAGGCACTTTTTGCACGCGGATAAGGGCAATCAATAAGCCAACAATAATGGCGACAATAATTGATACAACGGCGATAAAAAGCGTGGTGGGTAAATAGGTGATAATTTCAGGAAAAACTGAAAGAAAATAACCAAAATCAAAATTCATTTGAAAACTCTTGCAAAAAAATAGCGAAAAACGACCGCTTATTAAAGGGGAATTGCTTCCCCTTGGTGTTATTTATTGGGGTTATTTACTTGGCGTCGTAATATCTTCACCGTAGTATTTGATTGAAAGCTCTTTGAGTTTTCCATTCTCTTTTAACTTGGTAATCGCTTGGTCGAATTCTTGGCGTAATTTCTCGCCTTTTTCATTTTTCTCAAACGGAAATGCCACTTCTTCAATCACAAGCGGTTCGCCCACTAATTTGAATGGCAAATTACCGCGTTTAATTTCGGCTAATAAGATGGGTTTTGAGTTCACGTAACCATCCACGCGTTGATAAACTAAATCGTACATTGCACCATCGCGAGTTTCGTAGGTTTTTACGTTCACTTCGTCATTTGGGAATTGTTTTTGAAGATTTTTCAAGTGGTTAGAACCCAATACGCCTGAAATGGTTTTGCCTTTTAAATCGTCCCAGCTGTTAATCGCGGCATTGTCTTTGTGAGCCACAATTTGGCTGCCGTAATAGCTGTAAGGTTGAGTGAAGCTATATTTCGCTTTGCGTGCATCGGTAACTGCCACGGCATTTGCAACAGTGTCTAAACGACCTGAATCAAGTTGCCCCATTAAGCCTGAAAATTCTGCAGTTGTCCATTCTACGGTGTAACCCAATTCTTGAGCGATCGCTTCGGTGGTTTCCACGTCAAAGCCAACTAATTTGCCATCTTGTTTAAAGCCATTTGGATAACTTTGCCCTGTTGAGCCTACTTTAAGCACTTTAGGGGCGGCGGCAGCTTGGTTTTGGGTTGTTTTTTCTTCATTGCAACCAGCTAAAGCAAGGGTAGCTGCAAGAACGGTGAAAAGTGCGGTCTGTTTTAAAGCCATTTTGAACTCCTAAACGGTTATTTTGTATGATGTTGTTGATAATCTTGATAAAGTTTTTGATCTAAAATTTTTCGATAATAAATTGTGGTGTGATCGTCAGTTAAATTTGCTCGCCCGATTTCTTCAAAGCCTTGATTTAGATAAAACTGCCCTAACCAAGGATGATTTTCTGCCGTGCCGAGTGTGACGAAAGGCACTTTTAACTGCTCCAACAAAATATGTTGTTCGAGCCAACGTAAAATCTGAACGGCTAAACCTTGTTTTTTGTAATCAGGATTGGTCGCCAACCAACCAATATGCGGCACGCCAAAAGGGCCGGGATTATTGCCCCAAGGCATTCTTAAACTGATAGAACAGACTAAAACGCCCTGTTGGAAACCGCCAAACACCAGATTGGTGCGAAGATGTTGTTCTATTGCAGGCAGTGAAACCGTTGCCGCCGCAAAATGAATCCCTAATGCCAACACAGGTTGATAGGCTTGATGCAGCAATTTTTGATAATTTTCTGCATCGGCTTGAGTTAATGCTCGAATCTCCATTAGTCTAATAATCCCGATTGGTCTGCATAACGAATCACCACATCCACTTTTTCTGGAGCACTGCCGAGATAATTTTGTGGAATCAGCCATTGCGCGATTTCCGCTTCGCTGAATTCAGCACGAATTGCAGTATTGTCGAGCAGCACTTCTTTAAACGGACGATTTTGTTCAAAGGCTTGCATTGAGCATTCATAGACCAAATGATGTGCTGTTTGTTTGCCTAAGCGTTTGCCGAGTTCAAACATAATTTTTTCCGAAAGTAGCAAGCCGTTTTGTAATTCGAGATTTTTTAACATTTGGTCAGCATTAACTTTCATACCACGGAATACCGCTAGCCCGATTTGTAATTGTGCCGACAAATAGATGTTCATCTCTGGTAACGCAATCCATTCTGCACGCCAGCTCATCGCATCGCGTTCGTGTTCTACACGCATCGATTCGTGAATAAGTGCGACGCTTTTGAAAATAGGTGATGTTAAACTCGCCATACCTTCTAATGCGGCAGGGTTGCGTTTGTGTGGCATTGTGGATGAACCGATTTTCCCTGCGGAGAATGGCTCTTCGATTTCGTTGATTTCGGTACGCATTAAGTTGTAAAACTCATTGGCAATTTTGCCTAAGGTGCCGCTAATCAATGCCACCACTGAAGCATATTCCGAGAAGCGATCACGAGCTGCTTGCCAGCCGATATTTGGCGTGTTTAACCCTAAAAGCTCTAACGCCCTTGCTTCCACCTCTGGGCCTTTTTCACCGAATGAAGCGTAGGTACAAATTGCTCCACTGATGTTGCCAACTAAAACACGATCACGAATTTCATTTAAACGCTGTAAGTGGCGAACAAATTCATCCAACCAAACGGCAAGTTTAAAGCCGAAAGTAGTTGGCAAAGCTTGCATTCCGTGGGTTCTGCCCACCATTGGTAGATATTGATATTTTTTGGCGAGTTGTCGTAATTCTTGTGCCACAAGGCGAGTATCACGCTGTACGATGTCAAAGGCTTGTTGCAGTTGGAGGGTGGTGGCAGTATCCACAATATCTTGCGTAGTTGCACCGTAATGAATATATTCGCCCGCTTCGCCTGATTGGCGTTGCAAGGCGTTAATAGTTGCCATAAAAGTATGTTTTAAACGAACGGCTTCATCGGCAAGTTCATTGAAATCAATCGTTTCAGGATTTACCGAATGAGCGATTTTCTCCGCAGCTTCTTGAGGAATTACACCTAATTCACCTTCTGCTTTAGCCAGTGCAATTTCCACATCAATTTGTTTGCGTAAGCGGTTTTCCTCCGACCACACTGCACGCATTTCAGGTGTGCCAAAGTTATTACCTAAAGTGAGAAAATCAATTACGTGTGCTGCCATTCTGGTTCCTTTTATGTTTAATTGAATTTGGAATAGAGCGATTTTATAAATCTTTTTTATATCATTCTAATAATTATTCACGTCGTAATATGCTCTTTTGTTATATAAAGAAAAGCATTATTCTGTAATAAATAAAAAACTGAGCTCCACGGAAAATGAAGCTCAGTTTCTTCTTTTTGCAAAATTTTAGTAAAATTTGACCGCTAGGCTTTATTGCCTTTCACTCGAAACCGATTCCCAATTAAGAAGGCAATCAGTCCGAAAAGAAGCGATGGCACGATGGCGTGGAAGCCGAAAATGCTGATTTTAAAAGTTGCGATAATCACATAACTGACTAAACCGACCAACATTGAGCTAATTGCCCCCGTGGCGTTGGCTTTGTCCCAATAAAGCCCAAGAACGATAACCCACAAGAAGGTGGCTTCTAAGCCACCGAGTGAAAGCAAGTTCAGCCAAATCAACATATCGGGCGGATTCAGTGCCGCAAAAACCAAGAAGAAGGTAAATGCCAACGTGGTTAAGGTTGAAAAGAGTTTGAGCTTGCTTTCGTTATTCACCGCACTTGGTTTGATGGCAAGATATAAATCTTTAATCAGCGTTGAGGACGATTGAATCAACAGTGAGTCAATCGAAGACATAATCGCTGCCATCGGAGCGGCAAGGAAAATCCCTGCGACAATTGGCGGTAGTACTTGCACCATCAAGGTTGGAATCACTTGGTCTGGGATTTTTAGATCAGGAATAACCGCACGCCCAATCACGCCCGTGAGGTGCATTCCAAGCACGAGAACAGAAACCACGAGTGTGCCAATTACCAAACCGCGATGCAGCGATTGGCTATCTTTATATGCCATACTGCGAACTGCTAGCTGCGGCAAGCCAATCAAGCCGAAACACACGAGCACCCAGAAAGAAGTCATAAAGGTGAAATCAAGCGGGCGTTCGTCAATACCGTAAGGGGCAAGCAACTGAGGGTTAATCTGGTTGAGCGTTTGCATCGCATTTTCCACGCCATTTGTGGCGTAAATAACCCCACCCAGTAAGAAAAGCGTCCCGATAAGCATTACCAAACCTTGTATGGTATCGGTCATTACTACGGCACGGAAACCGCCGATAAAGGTATAAATCCCAACGGTGACGGCGAAAATAATTACTGCCGTTTGGTAAGGCAAGCCGAGTGTCGTTTCCAGCAAACGTCCAGCCCCGATAAACTGCACCGTCATCATCGCAAAGAAGGATATCAGCAGAGCAAAGCTGGCGATCCAAACCACAAACGGGTTACGATAACGAGCGAGTAACAGATCGTTGATGGTCACGGCATTATGTTTACGTGCGAATAGGGCGAATTTCTTGCCCAACACGCCCAATGCTAATAGTACTGCGGGCACTTGAATCATTGCCAGTAACACCCAGCCTAAGCCGTATTTATAAGCAGCTCCAGGCCCGCCAATAAAGGAACTCGCCCCTAAATAGGTGGCGGCGGTGGTCATTGCTAATACGAAACCTGACATCGAACGGCTGCCGACATAATATTCGGATAAGAAACTTCCGCCTTGACGCTGGCGATAAGCGTAATACGCTACACCAAAGACAAACATGAGGTAGGCAAAAAGTGGGATAAGCATCTCTTTATTCATCGTGGTTGCCCTCTAAGTCGATGTTTTTGTACACCACTTTAATCACAATATGCACTAATAGAGTGAACACAAGCGGTAGAAAAATGCAGGATAATTCAAACCAGATAGGAAAACCCAGAATACCGAGTTTCATGGGGAAGAAGTAGGCGAACCCCACCCACGCAATCAGATAGAGAATCGATAGACCCAACGCCCATTGAGCCTCTCGCACCAGTTGTTTTTGCATAAAAACTCCTTTTTTGCTTTTATTGTTATGCCCTTTCGGGGTATAAAAAAGCCCCACAGTTGCGGGGCTTTAAATTAGTATTGCCAATTTTCAGGATCAATGCCCAGCTCTCGCATTTTTTCTTTTGCCTGTTCGGGAATTTCATCGCTACGTTCTTTCATCAAATCTTCGTCTGTTGGCAAAGGTTGCCCTGTAAACGCGTGTAAAAAGGCTTCACAAAGCAGTTCGCTATTAGTGGCGTGACGCAGGTTTTTAATCTGACGACGCGTGCGTTCATTGGTTAGAATTTCTAATACTTTAATCGGAATCGACACTGTGATTTTCTTCACTTGCTCGCTTTTCTTGCCGTGTTCCGCATATGGGCTGATATATTCGCCACTCCAATCTTTCATCTGATTTCCCCTTAAGAATGGCGTTATTGTAATCAAATCTGAACTATATCGCAATCTAGACGTCTAGATTTCTATTGCGTATTTGAGTACAAATTTATTGGTCTTTTTCTGTGCTAATGAGTAAAATGATCGCATAAATTCTTACAAGGAAAAACGATGAAATTAAAAGTAACCGCATTGGTAGCAAGCACGCTTTTTTTGACTGCTTGTTCATCCAGTATTGACCCTGCAACAGGCGAACGTAAAGACCCACTTGAAGGTTTTAACCGTGCGATGTGGAAAGTAAATTACGACTATCTCGACCCTTATGTGGTTAAACCAGTTGCGACGGGCTGGCGTGATTATGTGCCAAGCCCTATCAAAACAGGCTTAGTGAATGTGGCAAATAACCTTGATGAGCCAGCCAGTTTTGTAAACCGCTTGCTCGAAGGCGAAGGCAAAAAGGCGATGATTCACTTCAACCGTTTCTGGATTAACTCGATTTTCGGTTTGGGTGGTTTAATCGACTGGGCAAGCAAAACGCCTGATTTAAAACTTGATAATGGTAGCCGTAATTTCGGTGAAACAATGGGAACTTATGGCGTAGGCACTGGGGCTTATGTAATGTTACCTGCCTATGGATCAACAACCCCACGACAAGCGGTCGGAAATGTGGTAGATAATGCGTATCCTGTACTTTCACTCTTAACCACACCTTGGACAATCGCAAAATGGGGTGTGCAAGGTATTGATACCCGTGCGAACTTGCTGGATCAAGATGCCTTAATCAAACAGTCGCTCGACCCTTATGTGACTTTCCGAGAGGCTTATTTCCAAAACTTAGAGTTTAAAGTGAACAACGGCAAAGCGGCAGAGCAGCAAGAGACCTTGTCAGAAGATGAGTTGAAAGGGATTGATTAAGAATAAATGTTAAGAATGCGTGGATTTTCCACGCATTTTTTATTTTGGTAACTTCTGACATTTCGGGCAAAAATAACTGTTTCGTTGCCCAATCACTTTAGTCTCTATAATAGAACCGCAATCGTTGCATTCTTCGCCTTTGCGTCCATAAACTTGCAGCACTTGGGCGAAATAACCTGGTTTGCCATCGGGTTGGATAAAATCTTTCAGCGTGGTGCCACCTTGAATAATGGATTTGGTGAGTACTTCTTTAATCACTTGCACCAAGCGTTCACACTGTTTTTTTGTCAGATTTTGGGCGGCAAGTTCAGGGTGAATGCCTGCTATAAATAGCGATTCGCAGGCGTAAATGTTACCTACGCCGACAACCACTTCATTGTTCATAATGAAATTTTTCACTGCGACGGTTTTTTTGCGACTTTTCTCAAATAAATAACCGCTTGTAAAAGCATTAGAAAGGGGTTCAGGCCCGAGTTTTTGCAGCAATTCGTGTTGCTCCGCCTGTTCTGCCCATAGCCAACAGCCGAATTTACGAGGGTCGTTGTAGCGTAGAATCACGCCTGATTCGGTAATCAGATCAACGTGGTCGTGCTTGCCCGCAGGCTGATTATCGTTCACTTTCAAAATGCCTAGCGAGCCAGACATTCCCAAATGTACGATAATATCGCCTTTGTCGGTGTGCAAAATAAGGTATTTCGCACGGCGAGAAAGGGAGAGGATTTTCGCCCCTTGCATTTGTGTAAGTTCAGCGGGAATTGCCCAACGTAATTTAGGCGTGTGGGTGATGATTTGCTGAATCGTTTGCCCTTGCAAATAAGGCTCAACGCCGCGCAGGCTGGTTTCAACTTCAGGAAGTTCTGGCATAAGTTCTCCATAAGAAAAGGGGCGTATTCCACGCCCCATCAAAAATTACGGTTTTCTATGATTATTTTTTCTTAAACAAATAATGTCCAACATAGCCCACGATTAAACCGATGACCGCAAATGGTAGCCATTCCATTGAGTAAGATTTAAACGGTAGGCTGTCGGTAAAGCCTGTGCCGATGACCGATAAAATCGAGATAATCGTTACCAAACCTAGAGCTAAACGTTGCCCCAATAACGGAATGTGGTGTAGGGCGTTGATGCCTAACACGATAATTACTGTCATTGCGATTGGGTAAAGAATTAACAGCATTGGCACTGATTTTTCGATCACTTGTTTTAAGCCGAGGTTGGCAATGGCAAAGCTGATGATGCAGAATAAAATCACGTAGGTGCGGTAGCTGATTTTCGGGAAAATTTTGTTAAAGTATTCACCTACCGAAGTACATAACCCTACCGCTGTGGTTAAACACGCAAGTGAAACGATTAAGCCTAACACCATTCGTCCATATTCACCGAAGGCTTGTGTTGCCGCGTTGTTTAAGATGTAAGTGCCGAGGTCTTGTTTACGTTCTGCAAGAGCAGCTAAGGTTTCTGGGCTGATTTGGGCGTGATTGCCGATCCAGCCGATGGAGAAGTAGATAAAACCAAGTGCTACTGCAGCGATTAAACCTGCAAATACGGTTTGTTTAATTAACGCAGATGGGCTAACGCCTTTGGATTTGATGGCATTTAATACAATGACCGAGAAGGCAAGAGAGGCAAGAGCGTCCATTGTGAAGTAGCCTTCAATCACGCCTTTAAAGACCCAAGAGTCTTCTTGTGCGGTTACTGCTGAAGGTGGTTGGGCGAATAAGAAGAAAGCACGCACCACTAATGCAACGATGGTCAGGATAAGGGCTGGGGTTAAAATTGCCCCCACGCGATCCACCATTTTTGATGGATTAAGACTTAGCCACATTGTAATGACGAAATAGATCAAGGTGAAAATAAAGAGCGGTAAATTACCTGCATCTTCGCCTAAAAATGGCACGATTGCCATTTCATAAGCCGTTGCCCCTGTACGCGGACCTGCAAAGAATGGACCAATTGAGAGGTAAATCGCAGAAAGGAAAATCAACGAAAACCACGGGTGAATACGGTTTAATGCTGCTTTATAACCGCCTTCATAACAGGCACTCACGATAATCCCCAAGAGCGGTAAGCCCACGCCTGTTGTGATAAAGCCTAAGATAGACGGTAGGAAATATTCCCCGCTTTCAAAGCCAAGCTTTGGCGGAAAGATGAGGTTGCCAGCCCCGAAAAAGATGGCAAATAGCATAAAGCCAACAACGAATGTACTTTTAGTCATAATTACACACAAATAGAAAAAATAAAAGGCAAAGCCTTTAGAAAAGAAAATAGGATTTTGCCATATTTTGCAAAATCCTGTAACAATTTTACCGCTAATATTTCTCAGAAACGGGTTCTTGAGTTTCCATCATAAGATTTTTTATCTGCTCAAATAACTTTGGAATTGATGTAACAGCGGTTTCATACACAACCTCAAAGTCCAATTCGAAGTAGCCGTGAGCAATAATATTTCGCATTCCTCTGATATATTTCCAAGGAATATACGTATGTTGCTCAAGAAATTCTGGATATTTATGATGAAGGACGGTAACAATTTCGCCCATTGCAATTAAACTCATTGCTACAGCATTTTCTGTCCGTTTATCATCAAGAAAATCTTCCAGCGGAACACCTTCAACGAATGCTTGAATATCTAAACAAAGTTGATAGATCTTCTTTAAATAATCAGGGATTCGATTTTCTACACTCATAATGGTTTTGCTTCCTGCAATACTTGTTGGCGGAATTCGGCTGGTAAGCTGCGAGGGGTTAATACATCAACTTTAATGCCTAGCAATTCTTCTAACTCCATTTTAAATCCACAAAGATCGAGTAATGTTGTTTTAGCACTAGGATCAACTAATATATCCAAATCACTTTGGTCAGTATCTAATCCTTTAGCCACAGACCCAAAAACACGGAGATTTTGGAGAGCGAATTGCTGACTAAGATTTAGGATTTCAGTATGTTTCGCTTGCAGTAATTGAGATATTGCCATAGTTCCTCCGCCAACTAATGCCCTTGTTTTCAAGGGCAAATGAACCATTAGTTCATATATAACCCACCATTAACGTGCAGGGTTTCGCCGTTAATGTAGCGTGCATCGTCTGAAGCTAAGAATGCCACGGCTTTAGCAATGTCTTGTGCTGTGCCAAGTTCGCCTGCTGGGATTTGGCTTAAAATCGCTTCTTTTTGTGCTTCGCTTAGCTCGTCAGTCATATCGGTTGCGATAAAACCTGGTGCCACCACGTTCACGGTGATACCGCGTGAAGCCACTTCTTTCGCAAGGGATTTTGAGAAGCCAATTAAGCCCGCTTTTGCCGCACAGTAGTTCGTTTGACCTGGGTTACCCATTGAGCCAACCACTGAGCCGATGGTGATAATACGTCCGCCTTTTTTCATCATTGGACGAAGTACTGCTTTTGATAAGCGATAAACCGACGTGAGGTTAGTTTGGATAATATCGAACCAATCTTGGTCTTTCATACGCATTAACAAACCATCGCGGGTAATGCCTGCGTTGTTGACAAGAATATCAATGTCGCCCACTTCTGCTTTGATTTGGGCTAATACGGCATCAATCGATTCTGGCTCAGTCACGTTTAACACCAAGCCTTTGCCTTTTTCGCCTAAATAGGCTGAAATCGCTTCCGCCCCTTTTTCTGACGTTGCCGTGCCGATAACGAACGCCCCTTTTGCACTTAATTCTTCTGCGATTGCACGCCCGATACCGCGGGTTGCACCTGTTACTAATGCGATTTTACCTTGCATTTTTTGTTCCTTTTTTGCCCCTTTACTCTCTCCCCTTGAGGGAGAGAGACAGGCGAATTGCGTTTGGCAATTTGCCAGAGAGAGGGGGATTTGTAAATTATTGAATAAAATTGACCGCTTTCCCCTCTCCCGAATTTCAATTCTGAACGAATTGAAATTGTCCCTCTCCCTCAAGGGGAGAGGGTGAAATGGAGAAAGCATATTAAAATTACGCTTCCACCGCCTCAAACGAAGCCACATCATTCACGGCTTTCGCTGAAAGTTCTTTCACGATACGGCTGGTTAAGCCTGTTAATACTTTACCTGGCCCGATTTCGTATAAGGTGGTAACGCCATCTTTCGCCATTTTTTCTACGGTTTCTGTCCAACGAACTGGGCTGTAAAGTTGACGAACTAACGCATCGCGGATTTTGTCCGCATCGGTTTCCGTTGCCACATCAACGTTGTTGATAACAGGCACAAGCGGTTGATTTAGCGTGATGTTTTGCAATACTGCGGCTAATTTTTCCGCTGCGGGTTTCATTAAGGCACAGTGTGAAGGCACGCTAACTGCTAATGGTAAAGCACGTTTCGCCCCTGCTTCTTTACATAATTCGCCTGCGCGAGTTGCTGCAGTTTTTGTGCCTGCAATCACCACTTGACCTGGTGAGTTGAAATTCACCGCTGAAACAATTTCGCCTGTTTCGCTTGCCGCTTGTTCGCACGCTTTGATGATCGCATCGTTATCTAAGCCGATAATCGCAAACATCACCCCTGTGCCTGCTGGCACGGCTTGTTGCATTGCGTTGCCACGAAGTTCGACTAATTTGATCGCATCTTGGAAATCTAATACGCCCGCACAGACTAATGCAGAATATTCGCCCAAGCTGTGTCCTGCCATAACCGATGGTTTTAATTCAGGGAATTTTTGTTGCCAAATGCGGAATAATGCCACAGATGAAGCCAGTAACGCAGGTTGTGTGCGTTGGGTTTGACCCAAATCTTCTGCGGTACCGTTTTGAACTAAATCCCACAAATCATAGCCAAGCACATCGCTTGCTTGTTTGAAGGTTTCTTCAACGATAGGATATTGTGGTGCAAGATCCGCAAGCATTCCGACCGCTTGTGACCCCTGACCTGGGAATACCATTGCAAAGTTTGACATTGTTTGTTCCTCTAAAAGTAGGGTGCATCTTGATGCACCATTGTGATATTTATTTTAGTGGTGCAACAAGTTGCACCCTACAAAATGAAATAAAGTGTATCAGCTTTGAGCAAATTGGCTCATCGGAGCTGATCTAATTGGGTGAAACTAATCAGGCGAATAGTAAAGTTTGCCGATTTCAATACGGTTACGCCCTGTTTCTAAACGCCATTTGTTGCTATCGCGTAATGAATAAACGCAACCGCAATATTCTTGTTGGTAGAAACGTTCGCGTTTGCTGATTTCGATCATTCGTTGCGAGCCGCCGCCTTTACGCCAGTTGTAATCCCAATAAACGACGTCATCGTAGTGCGAAGCCGCACGGTGTCCGCAATCGTTGATTTGGTTCATATCTTTCCAGCGAGAGATGCCTAAGCAGCTAGTAAATACGGGGAAACCGTGTTCGTGGGCATATTGTGCCGCTTTTTCAAAACGCATATCAAAGCACATTGTGCAGCGAATCCCGCGTTCAGGTTCCCATTCCATCCCTTCGGCTTTTCTAAACCACTCTTTGCGGTCGTTTTCGTAGTCGTCATCCACGTCGATAAATGGAATACCGTGTTTTTCCGCAAAACGGATATTTTCCTCTTTGCGGATCATATATTCTTTGAGTGGGTGAATGTTTGGGTTGTAGAAATAGATGGTAAATTCGATGCCTGATGCAAGGATCGCTTCCATCACTTCGCCTGAACAAGGGGCACAGCAAGAGTGCAGTAATAAGCGATTATGCCCATTTGGTAGCTCAAGTTTCGGGCGTACAAAAGGAGCATTCGGATCTTTGCCTTTGCGGGTGAGTTTTTTCTGTTTGAGTTTCTCTTGATGTTCAAGAGGTTGGAATTCGTTTGTCATTTTAAAATTAACTTTTATAAAAATCGCCTAATTGATAGGTGGTCACAGGTGTGATGTATAACTGATATTTTTCGACCAGTTCTACAATTTTATCGCCATCAATGAGCGTAATGGTTCTTGTGCCTTCGTTTTTGGCATTTGTGTAAGCATCTTTAGCAAAGCGAGTTGTTGCAATAAAAATGCCATATTCGGCTCTGAATTTGTCCATCGCACCACGGAATTTATCAATTTCAGGGGAGCCGATCACTTGGTTTTCGTTCCATCGTTTTGCTTGGATAGCAACTCGTGTGGTACGGAAATCGTCTGAAATAACATATCCAAAACCGTCAATGCCACCATCTCTTGTAGCGGAAACGCCAAGGGTGTTATCAATCTCAACGCCCATTTTTCTCACCAGAGCACGGCAAAAGGCTTCGAATTTTTTAGGTTCCATTTGAAGTAATGCGGTTTTTAGCTCGTCTTTCCAAGCTTCACTTGGATCATTTATTTCTTCGCTAAATTCTTCTTCTAATTCTTCAATGGAATGACTATTTTCGTTTTGTAGCTTTGTTCTATTTCTTTTGCTTCTTTTTTTCCATTCAGCGTTTGAATAGACATAAATATCTTTATCAACGTTGAGGGTTAAATAGTCTTGTAAAATGCCTTTTGTCGTGAGCTGGACTTCGCCTCTTTTCGGGCAAGTGAGAAAGCCTGCCATTTCTAAATTAGTAACACTAAAGTTAAACACAAAATCAAAAGGGTGATATGTTCCCCCGTTTTTGGCGGGTCTGATTTCATCAATCACTTTTTCAAAAATCTCGCTAGAGGTTCTTAGCTCATTCTTGAGCTCTTTTCTCGTTGCTTGACCGCCTAGATCTTGTAAATTTTTGAGTAGGATAGGCATCAATGCTCGTTCTTGTTGAGCTCGGCTCATCTCATCAAATTGCATACTTTGACCCTAATAAGAACGATCCACCGACAAATACGCCAATGAAATCAAGGCTTGTTTATATTCACTTTCAGGCAAGATAGCGAGGGCATCAACGGCTTTTTGGGCTTCGGCTTTGGCTTTTGCCATTGTGTAGTCGAGGGATTTATGTTCTGCCATAATCGCAAGGACTTGATCGATATCTTCGCGGTTACCGCCATTTTCGATCGCTTGTCGGATCAAATTCGCTTGAGCTTCATTGCCGTGACGCATTGCGTGTAAAAGTGGCATTGTTGGTTTGCCTTCCACAAAATCATCGCCCACGTTTTTGCCGAGTGCTTGTGCGTTGGCAGAGTAGTCGAGAATATCATCGACCAACTGGAATGCGGTGCCTAAATAGCAGCCGTATTCTTTCAATGCGGTTTCGATCTTCTCGCCTGCGTTTGCCACGATCGCAACACATTGGGTCGCAGCTTCAAACAAGCGGGCTGTTTTGTTGTAAATAACACGCATATAGCTCTCTTCGGTCGTGTTTGGATCGTTGACGTTCATCAACTGCTGCACTTCGCCTTCCGCTAATGCGTTGGTGGCGGCAGACATCACTTTTAACACTTCCAAAGAATCTACAGAAGTCATCATTTGGAATGAGCGGGTGTAAATGTAGTCGCCTACTAATACGCTTGCTGCATTGCCAAAAGCGGCATTTGCCGTTTCGCGACCACGACGCATATCTGACTCATCGACCACATCATCGTGCAACAGCGTGGCGGTGTGGACAAATTCAATGAAAGCGGCAGTGGTAATTTGTTTGCTGCCTTGATAGCCTAATGCACGAGCAGCAAGCACCGTAATGAGCGGGCGAATGCGTTTGCCGCCACCGCTAATAATGTAGAAACCAAGCTGGTTAATCAGCGGCACTTCAGAATTAAGCTGTGCCAAAATCTCGGCATTTACCGCTTGCATATCTTCTGCAGCGAGCGATTGAATTTGATCGAGTGTAAGTAATTGCGTCATTTTTTCGTGTTTGAGAGTCAAAAATTGGGTTGATTTTACCGCACTTTCGATAAGCTGCAAAATTTTGTTATAAATAGAGCAAAGCAATCGTTTAAAAGTGCTTTTTATCAGGTTATGCAGATTTTTTTGCCTTAAGGTAGGAAAAGAGATTTTTTCAAATTTTCTGAAATTCGTTCTTGCTCTTTGTTTTCTTTTTGCGTAGAATTGCAACCCTATTTTATATGAATTTAAAGTGCCTATCGCAAAGCGTAAAAGGCATAAATTAGCGGAGTAAATATGTACGCAGTTTTCCAAAGTGGCGGCAAACAACACCGAGTGAGCGAAGGTCAAGTAATTCGTTTAGAAAAACTTGAAGTTGCAACTGGTGAGAAAGTTGAATTCGACTCAGTGTTAATGGTCGTTAATGGCGAAGATGTTAAAATCGGTACACCAGTAGTAGCTGGTTCTAAAGTAGTGGCTGAAGTTGTTGCACACGGTCGTGGCGAAAAAGTTAAAATCGTTAAATTCCGTCGTCGTAAACACAGCCGTAAACAACAAGGTCATCGTCAGTGGTTCACAGAAGTGAAAATCACTGGGATTCAAGCATAATTTCAGAGGAGATCAAGTAGATGGCAACTAAAAAAGCTGGTGGTTCAACTCGTAACGGTCGTGATTCTGAAGCTAAACGCCTTGGTGTTAAACGTTTCGGTGGCGAGTCTGTTTTAGCAGGTAGCATCATTGTTCGTCAACGTGGTACTAAATTCCACGCAGGTACAAACGTAGGTATGGGTAAAGATCATACCTTATTCGCAACTGCAGATGGTAAAGTTAAATTCGAAAGAAAAGGCGAAAAAAACCGTCACTATGTAAGTATCATTGCTGAATAATTTAAAGCAAGATTTCAAGAAAACCTCACATTTGTGAGGTTTTTTTATACCTAAAATAACGGATTTAATCCTATGCAAAAACAACAACCCCTTGCAGGTTTCCTCTTTTCTTTGATGGCAGTCATAATGTGGGGAACCTTGCCGATTGCTCTGCAACCTGTCCTTAAAGAAATGAACGCCCAAACCATCGTTTGGTTCCGCTTTGTTGTGGCGATGTTCGGTGTCTTTTTTATGCTCTCATTTGCAAAAAAATTACCAAAATTGACCGCTTTAAGCCGAAAAGATCTCGGTTTATTACTGCTTGGGATCGCAGGGCTTTCAGGTAATTTCTTTTTATTTAACGTCGCATTACGTTATATTCCAGCCACGGCAAGCCAAGTATTAAGCCCGCTTTCCTCCTTTGCGATGATTTTATTAGGTGCATTCCTTTTTAAAGAGCAAATTCGATTAAATCAAAAACTTGGGTTTATCATTGTCGTGATCGGCTTATTGCTCTTTTTCCATAATCGCTTTGCCGATTTTTCTCAAATGAACGGTTACGCCTTTGGGATCTTATGTGGTATGACGGCAAGTCTGATCTGGATCGGATATGGACTTTCACAACGACTTTTGCTTGAGCGTTTTAACTCAATGCAAATTCTGTTGATGATTTATATTGGCTGTAGCCTCGTGTTTACGCCACTTGCTGATTTCTCACAAGCGGTCGATTTAAGCACTTTTGCTGCAATTTGTCTGGTTTATTGCTGCTTGAACACCATTATCGCATACGGTACTTATGCTGAAGCACTCAATCGTTGGGACGTTTCCAAAGTGAGCATTATGATGCCACTTATCCCCATTTTTACGATGATTTTCTCGGAACTCGCTTACTTCTGGAAACCCGAGAGTTTTACGCCACCAGACCTCTCTTTTTTAACCGTTTTGGGGGCTTGTTTAGTCGTTTTTGGGGCGTTATTCTCTGCGGTAGGACACAAATTATTACATAGAAGAAGAGTAAAAAAATGAAGAAAAATGCAGGATTAGGTTTCTTTTTGGCACTACTTGCCACGATGATGTGGGGCACACTGCCGATTGCGGCTCAACAAGTATTGGTTTCGCTTGACGCTCAAACGCTCGTTTGGGCAAGATTTTGGGTGGCGGGCATAGGGCTTTTTATTGTGCTTGGTTTTGCAAAAAAATTGCCAAAATTGACCGCTTGTAACGCCAAACATTTCGGCTTAATGCTGCTTGGCACGCTTGGTTTATCGGGGAATTTCTTTTTAGTCGCGGAAGGGTTGCACTATATTTCGCCCACTACAACCCAAGTGTTATGGCAATTTTCACCTTTCTTGATGATTTTCTTAGGCGTTGTTTTGTTTAAAGAACCCTTTAATCTCTCACAAAAAATCGGCTTTTTACTGCTTATTATCGGCTTGATTGCGTTTTTTAACGACAAGTTCGGCGAACTTTTACAACTTAATGCTTATGCTCTTGGGGTAATATTAAGCACAGTTGGGAGCCTAATTTGGGTCTGCTATGGCATTGCCCAAAAGTTATTGCTAAAGCAATTTAACTCACAGCAAATCTTAATGATGATTTACCTCAGCTGCGGCATTGCGTTCAGCCCATTTGCCAGCCCTAGCCAAATTGGCGAAATCAGCACGCCTTTTGTGTGGGGTTGTTTTATCTATTGTTGTTTGAACACCTTGATTGCCTACGGCTCTTATGGCGAAGCGTTGAATTTGTGGGATACTTCGAAAGTCAGCGTCGTTACCACGATGATTCCGATTTTCACGATGCTGTTTTCGATTTTAGGACACGCCATTTTCCCAAACACTTTTGCTAGCCCAGAAATGAACTGGATAAGTTACCTCGGGGCAATTGTAGTAGTACTTGGTGCAATGCTTGCAGCGGTGGGGCATCGGTTGTTTAAATAGCTCTTAATTTTTTACTATTTCAAGCAAACTGAAAACTCTCTCCTTGATGGAGAGAGATTAAAATTTATAACCAACACTGCCCAACAACAAACGTTCTTGTTTCACGCCATTGGTTTTAGTAAATAATCGTCCTGTTGCCCATTCGAGGTTGGCTTGAAATTGGGGATTCTCCCAGTTAATACCTGCGGCATAAGCCATCGCTTTTTCGCTTGAGGATTGCGGTTGGACTGATTTTTGTACACCAAAATCAACGCCAATATAAGGCGAAAATACGCCCCATTCCGTTGCTTTTACCCACGCCACATTATTTTGCAGAACCAAGTTTTTTTCGGCAGATAAGCTCAAGTCGTTCAATCCTCGTACACGATAACGCCCTGTTAAATCTTCTTGCTTAATGGCTGGTAAATGATGCGAGCTATATTGCCCTGTCAGTTGATGAGAATGGCGGAATAGTTGCTCGCCAATCGTTTGATAGCGGTTGAATTTAAGTTCTAAATTCCAACGTGTGAAGTTGTGCTCGGGCTGATCTTCCCCTCGATTTCTGCCTTGCTCATAATGAATATCGGCAACCAACGTTGCATTTTCAAAAAGTTGTAGATGATTTAAGCCTATGGAAACGCTGGTTAATTTCGGGCTTTGTAGTGCTAAAATGACATCATCAAGTTGGTTCTTGCTGTTAATTTTCTCGATCTGCGTTGAAAATGTGGAGATGTGATTAGTTCCGCGATGGAAAACATAATCTGCTGTTAAACCACCTTGTAAGGTTCGCCCTTTTTGTTGAAGCGTGAGTGTTTGCAGCGTTAATGGTGTTTTAAATTGGGAAGTAGAAGCAAATCCGCTAAACGTCCAGTAGCCATAAGGCAAGGAATAGTAAAGCAATGCGGAGCGGCTAAATTGATGACGAGATTTGAGCGTATGCGATCCGCTTAAATAAAGCGTATCAGACAAACCAAACGGATTGCCAACACTCACTGCTGTGCGTGCTTGCCAGCGGTCGTAGGTTTTTGAGGCAAAATTATCTAGCCCAATTGTGCCATTTACGCGGCTAGTTGGTTCGTTGCTAAATTGCAGTTTTACCTCGCCATTTTTCGCAGGCAAGACATCCACCGTCACATTATTTCCTGTGATGCGATTTGCCTGATCTAAGGCTTGGTCGAGGTCTTGCACGTTAAGTGGTTTGCCAATCGCATTTGGCAAAATCTGACCTAAATTAAACCGCTTGTTATCGCTTTCTATTGCCGTAATTTTGCCTTCAAACACGTGTAAAGTTAGCCAACCCGAGTGGTCATCTTCGAATTGGAAAGGATTGTGAATATAGCCTTTATCCAAATACGCCTGTGTGAGCTGTTGGCTGAGTTGGTTCAAGCGAGTTTCATTTAAACATTCGCCCGTTTTAGGTGAAAAGGGGGTTGGATCAATCAGTGTGATGCCTTGAAAACGAATGCCTTGATAGGCTAAACAAACTTGTAAAAGATCGCTATTTTCAACCGTTTTTGACTGGCTTTGGAATTGATGTTGTTTAAGCCAACGTTGCTGATTTTGCGTTTGAATATCCGCAAGTTGCTGTTTGGTTTGTTGGAGGGATTGGGTAATTTCATCCGCCAAAAGCGAGGGGGAAATGAGTAGAATAGGGAAAAGATATTTCTTCATCGCATTTAACTTACAGGCTACGATAAACAAAAAGCGGTCAATTTTTTGCAAAAATTTGCAGAAAACTGACCGCTTGGATAAAGCTATTAGTCGTCTAAGAAACTACGTAAGGTTTCAGAACGGCTTGGGTGGCGTAATTTACGCAACGCTTTCGCTTCGATCTGACGAATACGCTCACGGGTTACATCGAATTGTTTACCCACTTCTTCGAGCGTGTGGTCGGTGTTCATATCAATCCCAAAACGCATACGTAATACTTTTGCTTCGCGCGGGGTTAAGCCTTCCAATACTTCATTGGTTGCAATACGTAGGCTTTCTGCCGTTGCTGAATCTAAAGGCAATTCAAGGCTTTCGTCTTGAATGAAATCACCTAAATGTGAATCGTCATCGTCGCCGATTGGCGTTTCCATTGAGATTGGCTCTTTAGCAATTTTCAGCACCTTACGGATTTTATCCTCAGGCATATTCATACGTTCTGCCAATTCTTCAGGCGTTGCCTCACGTCCCATTTCTTGTAAGCATTGACGAGAGATACGATTAAGTTTGTTAATCGTTTCAATCATATGCACAGGAATACGAATAGTACGGGCTTGGTCAGCAATCGAACGAGTAATCGCTTGGCGAATCCACCAGGTTGCATAAGTTGAGAATTTGTAACCGCGACGGTATTCAAATTTATCTACCGCTTTCATCAAGCCGATGTTTCCTTCTTGGATTAAATCCAAGAATTGTAAACCGCGGTTGGTATATTTTTTCGCAATCGAGATAACCAAACGTAAGTTCGCTTCCACCATCTCTTTTTTCGCACGGCGAGCTTTTAATTCACCGTTGGCAATACGTCCGCCAATCTCACGAATTTGAGCGATGGTCAATCCTGAAGTTTGTTCTAAATTCTGCAAGTTCACGATATTTACGCGAATTTTATCCGCATAATTCGCTAATTTCGGTGCACCACCACGTTTGGCATTAATCGCTTTTTCCATCCAATCTTCGCTTGTTTCGTGACCTTGGAAAGCTTTGAGGAAATCCGTTTTCTTCATTCCTGCATATTCCACCGCATAGCGTTGGATTTGGCGTTCTTCCGCACGCACTTGTTTCATCAATTTTTGCATTGTTTCCACAAGCAAGTCGAATTGTTTTGGCACTAAACGGAATTCGCGGAAAATGTCAGATAATGCGTTGATTTGTTCGCGTGCTTTTGCGTGTGTACGACCGTGTTTGCGAATCGCTAATAAAGCTTTTTCGTGCTGTTCTTTTAATGCAGTGAATTTTTCACGAGCAAGTTCTGGGTCGATTGAGTTATCATCGCCAGAATCTGCATTGCCGCTATCGTCTTCTTCCTCTTCTTCCTCATCTTCAACGTCAGCAACATCTGCGTCTTCTTCATCGTCAAGGTGAAGAGAATCATCGTCCACAGGGGCTTCTTCTTGTGCATTTGGGTCAACGAAAGCGGTTACTAAATCCACTAAACGCATATTGCCTGCTTCCACTTCGGCATAGCAAGCTAACACGCCTTCAAGGGCTTCAGGGTATTCGGCTACAGCACATTGTACTTCGTTAATCCCTTCTTCAATGCGTTTTGAGATTTGAATTTCATCTTCACGGGTAAGAAGTTCAACCGTCCCCATTTCACGCATATACATACGCACAGGGTCGGTGGTGCGACCTAGCTCAGATTCTACAGTTGAAAGCACTTTAGTGGCTTCTTCTACCACGTCTTCATCCGTAATATTTTCCGCTAGCATTAATTCATCGGTATCGGGTGCGGTTTCTAAAACCTTAATCCCCATATCGGTGATCATTTGAATAATATCTTCGATTTGCTCTGCATCAACCAATTCTTCAGGCAGATGGTCGTGCACCTCAGACAAGATTAAATAACCTTGTTCACGACCTTGAGCAATCAGAAGTTCGATTTGAGATTGTTGTTCTAATTGTTGATCTACGTGTTGTTCCATAATGATTTCCGTTTTAGAGCAGGCAAAAATAGTGGTGGATTATACCATTTTTTTGAGCTGTTTTTTCAAATTTTGTGAAAATTCGGCATTTATATTGGATTTTTTCGCTAATTTTCAAGAAAAAAGCCTTAAATATTTTTGACCTTATCTGAATATAAAATGAGACAGAGTGCAATCACCATCAACAAAATTGCTCCTGCAAACAAGATGGTACTGGTCGCACTTTCGTGATCAACGATGATTAACCGCACCATCGCCGTGATCCCTGTGTAGATAAAATAACGCAGCGGGAAATGGTAACCACTGCGGAAATATTGGGAAATTAGCCCCAAGAAACCGAAATAGAGAAAGAAGTTTAAAATGTGTTCGGCTAAGGCGTTGGTCACGATATGATCGGGCGTGAGTACCATCAAAAATAAACCATAGCTGATTTTGCATAATGCAATAACTAAAACGACTGCAAGCCCTAAGACAAAGGCGATCAGAATAGTTTTGAGTAATTTCGGCATTACACCAGAAAGATGGGCTGCGAGGTTGTTTGTGGTCATAGGAATTAATGAAAAATAAAGATTTATGATATAGAAAAGTAACCCTCGCCCCTTGAGGGAGAGGGATAATTTTGCTTCGTTTAGAAGCAAAATTCGGGAGAGGGGTAGCGGTCATTTTTGACCGCTTATTTGCAAAATATCCTATCCCCCTCTCTCTGACGAAAATTGCCTAACGCAATTCCCGTCCGTCTCTCTCCCTCTGGGGGAGAGAGTGAATTATCAAAGTGGGAAATTTTAATGCTCCCTCGTTTTAAAGAACTCCACATCAGGATAACGTTCTTGTGCGAGGTTTAAATTTACCATTGTTGGAGCGATGTAAGTTAAGTTATCACCGCCATCTAAGGCTAAATTCTGCTCGTTTTTGCGTTTGAATTCTTCAAATTTTTTCGCGTCAGCACATTCCACCCAGCGAGCCGTTGCCACGTTCACATTTTCGTAAATCGCTTCTACGTTATATTCCGTTTTTAAGCGAGAAACCACCACGTCGAACTGTAACACGCCGACTGCACCCACGATTAAATCGTTGTTCATCAACGGACGGAACACTTGCACCGCCCCTTCTTCTGAAAGTTGCACCAAGCCTTTTAACAGTTGTTTTTGCTTGAGTGGATCTTTCAAACGAATGCGGCGGAATAATTCAGGGGCGAAGTTTGGAATCCCTGTAAATTTCAGGTTTTCACCTTGAGTGAAAGTATCGCCAATTTGAATCGTGCCGTGATTGTGTAAGCCGATAATATCGCCCGCATAAGCTTCTTCTGCGTGCGAACGGTCGCCCGCCATAAAGGTTAACGCATCGGAAATTACCACATCTTTACCAATACGGACGTGTTTGAGCTTCATTCCTTTTTCATATTTGCCCGACACTACACGCATAAAGGCAACGCGGTCGCGGTGTTTTGGATCCATATTCGCTTGGATTTTGAAAACGAAACCGCTGAATTTTTCTTCCGAGCTTTCCACTGTGCGAGTGTCTGCTTGGCGAGGTTGCGGTTTTGGTGCCCATTCGGTTAAACCATCAAGGAAATGATCCACACCGAAGTTACCCAATGCCGTTCCGAAGAAAACAGGGGTAAGTTCGCCTTTAATGAACGCATCGTGTTCAAATTCGTTGCTTGCACCTTGCACCAACTCCAACTCATCACGCAGTTGTTGTGCCAAATCATCGCCCACCGCTGCATCAAGTTCTGGGTTGTCCAGCCCTTTTACGATACGCACTTCTTGAATGATTGAGCCTTGCCCTGATTGGTATAAATAGGTTTCGTCTTTGGCAATGTGATACACGCCCTTGAACAATTTTCCGCAGCCAATCGGCCAAGTAATTGGTGCACAACGGATTTTCAACACGCTTTCCACTTCGTCCAATAATTCCATTGGGTCACGAATATCGCGGTCAAGTTTGTTCATAAAAGTGATGATTGGCGTATCACGCAAGCGGGTGACTTCCATCAATTTAATGGTACGTTCCTCAACCCCTTTTGCGGAGTCGATCACCATCAAGCAGCTATCCACTGCCGTTAAAGTGCGGTAAGTATCTTCCGAGAAATCTTCGTGTCCTGGGGTATCGAGCAAGTTCACCAAGCAATCGTTATACGGGAATTGCATCACAGAAGTGGTAATCGAAATACCACGTTGTTTTTCCATTTCCATCCAGTCGGATTTCGCGTGTGCTGCCGAGCCTTTGCCCTTCACCGAGCCTGCGGTTTGAATAGCGTTTCCGTATAGCAACACCTTCTCGGTGATGGTCGTTTTACCCGCATCGGGGTGGGAAATAATCGCAAAAGTTCTACGTTTATTCACTTCTTGAGGATAAGTCATAATCTTCTCTTAATTGTTCAGATAGTCGTTCAAAATGGGCGTATTATCCTTGAAAATCGGTGGTTTTGCAAAAAATGGTTAGCCTTTAAACACAGGCAACATATCCGCCATTGCTAATAGGTGGAAAGCCGCTGTGCAAACGCCGAAAATCAATACTAGAAAAATGACCGCTTGATTGCCTTTTTTCGTTTTATACGCCAGCCAAGCAGGAATAATACAGGTCCAAAGGGTGGCAATTGCTCCTGCATAACCAATCGCTTTTAAAAATCCAAGCGGTGAAATCAGCGAGAAAATTAGCGGCGGTAAAAAGGTCACAGCCCAAGATTTTGTTCGCCCCGCTTTATCGTTCGCAAAACCGAAAAAATCTGCCAAGAAATCAAAAGTGCCAAGCCCTACACCGATGAAAGAGGATAAAATCGCTGCTATCGAAAAGGCGTGAATGGTTTGCGAAATTTGCCCGGTTTCCACCCGTTCGCTGAGATGCTGTAGCAAGACACCCAAATCGCCATTGCTTGCCAAAATTGAGACAAAGCTTTCACGTGGTAACACGCCAAACACGCTAATTACCCACAGCAAATAGAGCATTAACGCAATAAAGGTACCGCCCGCAATCGCCCATTTTGCTTTACGTTCTTCTCCGTAATAGGCTCGCATCGAAGAAACTGAGTGATGGTAGCCAAATGAAGTCAGGGCAATCGGCAACACCGCAAGGCTATATTTTGCGTAGCTTGCGTTTTCGTTGGATAAATCCCACAGCGTGTTTAAATCTACGTGACTAATCAGCCCCGAAATGCTCAAACCAAACGAAATTGCCATAAATAGAACGAGTACTACGGAAATCCGATCGACTAAGCGAGTTGAATGCCACACGAAAAAGGAAAAAATTGCTACAAAAATAATCGACCAAATGCTCGCACTGGCTTCGCCAAAATCCAGATAAGACTTTGCCAAACCCTGCAAAATATCGCCTGAAGCGGTGATGTAGGCATAAAGCAAAATTCCGCCCACGAAATAGACGGCAAGATTGTTGATGACGTTAATTTTATTGCCTAATACGGCAAGCGTAACGGTGTTAAATGAAGCACGAATAGGGTGATCTTGATAGACCTCTAGCAGTAGCCAGCCAGATAGCGTCATCGTAATCATCGTGAGGGTAATGGCGGCAATGGTCCAGCCTGTCCAAGCCCCCGCCCCCGACATTGGCAAGCCGAGCATTCCAGCACCCACGCACACACCTGTGATGATGCTTGCTCCGCCCAAAAGAGAAGGTTGTTTTTTCACACAAAATCCTAAATAAAAATCACAAAATACAAGCGGTCGTTTTTGCAAAATTTCTTTCAAAAACGACCGCTTGAAAATCAAAATCGGAGCTATTCTACACCTATTTCAACAGTTCCTCATTCTTTTTGTAATTCCATTTACTTCGTGGTTTGTCGATATATTGGAAATGCTCGTTAGTGAACGTGCCTTGCGTGCAAGTGATTTTATCTCGACGCGTATTCACCATTTGATCGCCAATTGCGGCATTTAAGGTGTCAGGGCCTGTCATCACAAATACGCCGCCATCAATGCGGCGGTTTTCGATGTTATCGACAATACGATCGAGCGTTGCTTTCATAATTGGGTGTCCCGCTTCGCACGCTAAGAAGAAGTTGGTGTATTTATCGCGGCGTTTAATCAGCACTTCGCTGTCGTTTTCGCGGATAATTTGCGAAAGCGGGAAAACCAAATGCCCGTCGATGTCGATGTAAATCCCGCCTTCACGCCACAGGGTGAAAACCCGCCAAAAATCGGCTTGTGCCGCCCCATCAGTGAGTTGGCTGTAAGCCTCGAACACACGCGGCTCGGCGTGGGCTTTCAGATATTCCTCACGCTCTTCGGTGCTGACATAGCGGTAATCGTAGCTCAACGACATCAAGCGGTTGAACAAATAATTGCAATACATTGGCAAAGTAACTTTGTTGGAATAGTTTGTTTGCCAAATGGTACGGTTGATTTTGTCTTTACGATTTGTGCTGAGTTTAGTAGGGCTAAATTCAGGAATCGTAAAGCGTTTTTTCGGAAACAGGGCGTGAAACGGGTAGCCCGACATTTTCACGATGTTGCCAAGCAAGCGAGATAAGCCGTTGCATAGCACGATAAATTTTTCGTATTTAACACTCATTTTCTATTTATTTTTCCAGTTGAGAAATCGCAAAATCAAGGGCGTAATCATACCCTTTTGCCCCTAAACCGCAAATAACGCCTTTCGCTACATCGCTTAAATAAGAGTGATGGCGGAAGGGTTCGCGGGCGTGGACGTTAGACAAATGCACTTCCACGAATGGAATCGCCACCGCCAACAACGCATCACGCAATGCTACGCTCGTATGGGTAAACGCTGCAGGATTGATGATAATAAAATCCACCTCGCCAAAGGCTTGATGAATACGGTTCAGCAACGGCTCTTCGCCATTGGCTTGGAAATAATCAAGCTGGTAGCCCCGTTTTTGGGCTTCAGCTTGAAGGTGCATTTCAATATCCGCAAGGGTTTGAGAGCCGTAAATCTGCGGCTCACGTTTGCCTAACATATTGAGGTTAGGACCGTTTAGAAGGAGGAGTTTTTTCATAAATACCACGTTTATTTGTTATTTAACTCTCTCCCCTTGTGGGAGAGAGACAGGCGAAAATTGCGTAAGGCAATTTTTGCCAGAGAGAGGGGGCGATATCAAATTTGTAAATGAGCGGTTAAAAATAACCGCTTACCCCTCTCCCTAATTTCAATGCTAAACGCATTGAAATTATCCCTCTCCCTCAAGGGGCGAGGTTTTTTGATACATCAATCTACAAGCGGTCAATTTTCCGCATTACTTTGCAATTCCGCTTCATACGCCAACGGATACAAATTCAATTTTTCCATCAACAGACGGTCGCTGTCTTCTTCTGGGTTTTCGGTGGTGAGTAATTTATCACCGTAGAAAATCGAATTCGCTCCCGCCATAAAACAGAGTGCCTGCATACTTTCGGGCATATTGCTTCTGCCCGCAGAAAGGCGAACGTAGCTGTGCGGCATTGTAATGCGGGCGACGGCAATGGTGCGGACGAACTCCGTCCAGTCCAAATCTTCCGCATTTTCGAGTGGTGTGCCTGCCACCTTGACTAATTGGTTAATCGGTACGCTTTCAGGCTGCGGGTCGAGATTCGCAAGGCTGGCGATTAAACCTGCCCGTTCGGCACGGGTTTCATTCATTCCCACAATGCCCCCGCAGCAGATTTTCAAGCCTGCGTGGCGAACTTTGCCGAGAGTATCCATTCGGTCGTCGTGGGAACGGGTGTGGATAATTTTGTTGTAGCGTTCAGGATCGGTGTCTAAATTGTGGTTGTAGTAATCCAAGCCTGCCTCTTTGAGATCTTCCGCCATTCCCTCTTCTAACATTCCGAACGTGCCACAGGTTTCTAACCCGAGCGATTTCACAGCATGAATAATTTGTGAAACGGTTTCAATATCTTTCGGTTTTGGGCCTCGCCACGCTGCACCCATACAGAAACGGCTTGCCCCGCGGGCTTTGGCGATTTTGGCTTTTTCGACGATGTATTCCACATCAAGCATTGTTTGCTTTTCCACACCTGTGTCGTAGCGTGCTGATTGCGGGCAATATTCACAATCTTCGGCACAACCGCCTGTTTTGATGGAAAGCAGGGTGGAAAGTTGAATTGCATTAGGGTTGAAATTTTCACGGTGAACGCTTGCCGCTCGGAAGACTAAATCCATAAAAGGTAAATCAAAAAGTTCTTCCACTTGGCATTTCCGCCAGTATTGGGCGGTTGGGTGTGGGGTGAGTTCGTTTTTGGCTTTTAAGCGTAGAGAGTAGGTGGTCATAAAACCTCCAATGGTAGGGGAAACCACCCTCGCCCCTTGAGGGAGAGGGATAATTTCAATGCGTTCAGCATTGAAATTCGGGAGAGGGGTAAGCGGTCAAATTTGACCGCTCATCTGCAAATTTAACATTGGCTCCCCCTCTCTCTGCCAAAAATTGCCTAACGCAATTTTCGGCTGTCTCTCTCCCTCAAGGGGAGAGAGTGAGGTTTATCCCCAATTTTTAAATTATTCTTCAATCGTACGAAGTAATTCGTTGATACCCACTTTACCTAAAGTTTTCGCATCAACTTTTTTCACGATAACAGCACAGTAAAGGCTGTATTTACCGCATTTTGATGGAAGGCTACCAGACACAACCACAGAACCCGCAGGCACGCGACCGTAGTGGATTTCGCCTGTTTCACGGTCGTAAATACGGGTTGATTGACCAATAAACACGCCCATTGAGATCACACAACCATCTTCTACGATCACGCCTTCAACCACTTCAGAACGTGCGCCGATAAAGCAGTTATCGCCGATAATGGTTGGGTTTGCTTGTAATGGCTCTAATACGCCACCGATGCCCACGCCGCCTGATAAGTGAACGTTTTTACCGATTTGTGCGCAAGAACCCACAGTTGCCCAAGTGTCCACCATTGTGCCTTCGCCCACATATGCACCGATGTTCACATAAGATGGCATTAACACACAGTTTTTAGAGATGTAAGCCCCTTTACGCACTGTTGCTGAAGGTACAACACGGAAGCCTTCTTGTGCGAAACGTTCTTCGGTATAGTCTGCAAATTTTAAGCCCACTTTGTCGTAGTATTTGGTTTCTGCACCGTCGATGATTTGGTTGTCGTTAATACGGAAAGAAAGCAATACCGCTTTTTTCAACCATTGGTGCGTTACCCATTCGCCATCAATTTTTTCCGCGACACGGTATGTGCCGTTATCTAACCCCTCGATCACTTCTTCGATTGCTGCACGTGTTTCTGCATCCACAGTTTTTGGGGTGATTTCTGCACGGCGTTCAAATGCCGCTTCAATAATTGCTTGTAAAGACATTGTTGTGTTCCTTGTTTAATAAATGTAACGAAAAATGCTTGCCATTTTTAACACAGAAAGGCGGTTTTTTCCACTAATAAATCATCAGACCTGCAACCAAAAGGTCACTGGTCCATCATTTTGTAATGAAACTTGCATATCCGCGGCGAATTGTCCTGTCTGGGTGTGAATTTTTGTGGCAGCTTGTTGATGGAAATAGGTGTAAAGCTCGTCGGCGACTTGCGGTGTCGCCCCTTTAGAGAAACTCGGGCGTAAGCCTTTTTGGGTGTCTGCCGCTAACGTGAATTGTGAAACCACGAGCAAGCTGCCCCCTGCTTGTTGTACGTTTAAATTCATTTTGCCTTGCTCATCGCTGAACACGCGGTAGTTCAACACTTTCTCTAACAAGCGGTCGGATTTTGCCTCGTCATCGCCTTGTTCTACGCCCAATAACACCAATAATCCGTGCGAGATTTCACCCACGATTTGGTTCTCGACTTCTACCTTTGCCCATTTTACCCGTTGAATCAGTGCGATCATAAGGTCAGTTCTCCTTGTTGAATTTGTTCGACATCTTTTAGCACGGCAGCGAATTGACCGCCGAATAACACCACTTGCCAGCTCAGATGAATCCAAAGCAGCGTGATTGGCAAGGTTGCCAATGCACCGTAAATGGCTTGGTACGATGGAAAAGTGGTAATGTACCAGATAAAAATTTGTTTGCCGAGTGTGAAGAAAATCCCTGCGAGCAATGCCCCGATCAAGGCGTGATGCCATTTTACCTTGGTGTTCGGAACCAGCCAATAAATCAGGCTAAATAGCACCCAAGTCAGCAAAAAGGGAACGTAGTTCAGCAGATAATTCCCAAGCGAAAGCCCTTCGAACTCATCGAACATTTTAAGCGACATAATATAAGAGCTAATTGCGATGCTCATTCCTGTGAGCAAAGGGGCAAAGACAAGTAACAACGCATAAAGCAAAAAAGAAACCCAAATCGACCGCTTGTGAGTTTCTTGCCACAAGCCGTTGAGGGCTTTGTCGATGTTGTGAATCAGCATCAACGCCACCACAACCAAACCAATAGTGCTGATGATGCCCATTTTGCGTGAATTTTCGACAAAACTTTCTAAATATTCCTGCACTAAATCGCCCGCACTCGGGGCAAAATTGTCGTAAATCAGCTCTTTGATTTGCCCTGTGGCTTCTGTGAAAAAGGGGAAAATGGTAAACACGGAGAAGATCACCATAATCAACGGCACCATTGCCAGCATTGTGTTGTAGGTTAAATAACCTGCGGTAACGGGAATCTGGTTCTGTCCCGTTCGTTTCAGAAAAACGCGAAAAAACAGCGTTAAATACTCTCGCATAGCCGAAAAAATCCTTTTCATTGTAAATGAATTTTGAAAATCGCCTCATTATAGGTAAATTTTTGCAAGAAAACGACCGCTTATTCGCATTAAACCTTGACCTCGTTTTTATTCCTTGCTTTAATGCACAATTGATTTTTTGTTTTTCATTTGTATAAATTTTGCATAAAAGAGGCACATTATGGCAGAAAGTTTTAGCGTAACACGTCGTTACTTTGATGATAAAAATTATCCTCGCGGTTTTGCTCGTCACGGCGATTATACTATTCGCGAAGCACAATATTTAGAGCAATATGGTCAAGCGTGTTTAGCTCTTGAAACTGGCGAGCGTGCACCAGTAACAGCGGAAGAAGAACGTTTTGTGGCTGTGATGAAAGGCGATGAAATCGCAGAAAGCATCATCGAAAAAGCGTGGTTAAAATACCGTTCATTAACGACAAAATCAAAACGCATCTATACGCTTTCTGGCAACGCAGGTAGCGATGCTGGCGATGGTTTCAGTGCCGCTGAATAATTGATTTAATTGTTTAAATAGGGTGCATTTTTTGCACCTTGTTTTTTTATATTTGCCTTCAATTCTTATGACATTACCTATCGAAAAATACCCTGAGCTTCTTGCAGAAAAAACGCAAAATTTAACCGCTTTACTTGCCCCATTTAACGCTCCAGAACTTGAGGTTTTTGCCTCTAAACCAAGCCATTTTAGAATGCGTGCTGAGTTTCGCATGTGGCACGATAAAAACGAACAAGGCGAAAACGAGCTTTATCATATTATGTTCGATCAAGCGACCAAACAACGCTATCGCGTGGACAGTTTTCCGATTGCGAATGAGCTGATTAACCGTATGATGCAGGTGTTATTGGCAGAAATTAAGGGCAATGAGATGCTCACTCGCAAGCTGTTCCAAGTCGATTATTTAAGCACTTTAAGCAGTGAAATTGCGGTGTCGTTGCTTTATCACAAAAAGCTCACCGAAGAGTGGGAAGTTGAAGCAAAAGCCTTAAAATCACGCCTAGAACAACAAGGCTTTAAGGTACAAATTATCGGGCGTGCCACCAAGCAAAAAATCGCCCTTAATTGTGATTTTGTGGAAGAAATTCTACCGCTTGCAGGGAAAAATTACGCCTATCGCCAAGTGGAAAACAGCTTCACTCAGCCGAATGCGGAAATGAATATCAAAATGTTGGAGTGGGCGAGAAGTTGCACGAAAAATAGCGAAGGCGATTTGCTTGAGCTTTACTGCGGAAACGGCAATTTCTCGATTGCGTTAGCGGAAAATTTCCGCAAAGTGTTGGCGACAGAAATCTCAAAATCATCGGTGCAATCGGCTCAATATAACATTGAGAAAAATGGTGTTAATAACTTGCAGATTATTCGAATGTCTGCCGAAGAGTTCACCCAAGCAATGAATGGCGTGCGTGAATTTAACCGCTTGAAAGGCATTGATCTGAAAAGCTACGATTGCAACACGATTTTTGTGGATCCACCGCGTGCGGGGTTAGATCAAGCCACGCTTGATATGGTGCAAGCGTATGATCGCATTTTGTATATTTCGTGTAATCCTGAAACGCTGGCGGATAATCTTAAACAACTTTCGCAAACTCACCGCATTGAGCGAGCGGCATTGTTTGACCAATTCCCTTACACACATCATATTGAAAGTGGTGTATGGTTGATTAAAAAAGACTAAAAAACAACCAAATAACACATTCTTTAAAACTTCTGCTTGACCGAGTGAGAATAAACCGATATTATTCCACTCGTTTTCAACGGAGGAATGGTCGAGTGGTTGAAGGCACCGGTCTTGAAAACCGGCGAGGGTTTACGCCCTCCGTGAGTTCGAATCTCACTTCCTCCGCCATCAAATTCTAACCGCTTGTTTTTCAACAAGCGGTTTTTTATTACCTCAAATTTGCAAATCTCATCCCAATAAGCAGGAACTTCTATGAACATTACCGTCTATTGCGGTGCCAGTCTTGGCAATAATGCTATTTATCAACAAGCCACCGAACGCTTAGGCAAATGGATCGCTGAAAAAGGTCATCAGCTCGTGTATGGTGGCGGTGCAGCAGGTTTAATGGGATTAATTGCGAGCACCGTGTTGGCTCACGGTGGCAAAGTCATCGGCATTATTCCTGAATTCTTAAAAGAACGTGAATTAGCCCATCCTGATTTAACCGAATTAGTTGTGGTGGAAACAATGCCTGAACGTAAAAAACAAATGTTCGACCTTGCCAATGCTTTTATCGCCTTACCTGGCGGACCTGGCACATTAGAAGAAATTTCAGAAGTGATTTCGTGGGCAAGAATCGGGCAGAACCCAAACCCGTGTATTCTTTTCAATGAAAACGGCTATTTTGACAGCCTACGTGATTTTTATGACACGATGGTAAAAGAAGGCTTTTTAACCCAAGCAGATCGCAATAAAATCTTGTTTAGCAACGATTTAGCGGAAATTGAGAGCTTTATTCAGAATTATCAAGCACCAGAGATTAGAACCTACTAATTAAAAACAGGCTAAAGCACAATGCTTTAACCTGTTTTGTTCTCTCTTCTTTTTAACTTAAGGGAAATTATTTCAAAATTTCTGCTAAGGCGACTTTACGATTTTCGTTGCGAGAAATGGTGCAAGCATCAGCCGTCGCAATCGCTTCACGGGCGGCAACACCTGTGAGTAATTTTTCAAATTCAGCTGTTGGTTTCATACCGTGCATAATGTCGTTGAGATATTTCATCTCTTTTTTCATAATTGAGCTTAACCACATCGGTGTACGTTTACCTGGTTTGCCGTATTGAATTGCACCGTCCGTTTCGGTGCTGTTGTAAATGCGGGTGCGGTCGTCGTCTTCTTCTTGGCTTTCGTGAACGAGGAAGTAAGTCTCTTTGCCATCAACACGCAATGTGCCTTTTGTGTTGTACATATCAATTTTAATCGCACCTTTTTCGCCTTGAATTAAGACATAGTGTTCGCCCCAACGGAATGCAGAACCCCATTCAAGCACAGCGAAACGGTCGTCGTCATATTCCATTGTCACGAAGATCATATCGTCTTCATCACCAAATTTTTCACCTTTGTGGGCTACGTTTGCGGCTGTCATTGTGACTGTTTTTGGCACGCCGCCCATAATGAATTGCACGCAATCTAATTCGTGAATGTGGTGGTATAAATGACCGCCTGATTTTTCACGGATTTTTTTCCAAGAAATGCTCGGTTGTTCTTCTTCCCAGCCGTTACGGGCGGTGTGGCAGTAAAGTACTTTACCAATCACGCCTTGATTGATAAGTTCTTTAGCGTGATGTACGCCGTTGAAGAAGTTCATAACGTGTCCTGCCATAAAGGTCACGCCATTTTCTTCACAAGCACGCACCATTTCGTCACAATCTTGATAACTTAATGCAATCGGTTTTTCACAGAAAACGTGTTTTTTATGTTGGGCTGCAAGTAATACAGGCTCTTTGTGTAAGTAGTTAGGTGTAGCGACGATCACGCAATCGACATTGGGCGATGAAACCACTTCAAGGAGTGATTTTGCTGCGACACAGCCGAGTTCTTTTGCGATGGTTTCACCATTTTCAGGGTCGTAAACCATAGATATGTTGGTATCTGGAAGTTCTTTCATAAAGCGTGCTAATTCTGCACCGAAATAACCTACACCGATTACGCCATAGTTAATCATAATTTGTCTCCTTTTGTTTTATGTTCCTTAATGAATCCAAACGTTTTAGAAACGTTTAGCATTTACCTAATTGATTGAAATCTGTTTTTCTACCATTGTTGAGTATTTTGCCGCCTCTGCTACTTGAATCGCCTCCGACAAACAGGTGCTGAGTGGGCTAATTTTGTGACCTGCAATATGTTCAACAATATCGACCGCTTCAATTTCTGCAGCACGGCTTAACCAAAGCGGGCAGAGTGTATGTGTCGCATTGTATTGCTGTGTGCCTTTCGCACTTTCGCGTAGCGATAAATCAGGCTCAAATTCGCCATAAAGGTCGAAATGTTCGGTTTTGCCGTTGGTGTCACTAAAAATGACCGTGGAGGTGAAGAAGTTAATTTCCACCGCCCCTTTTTCACCGTGAATTTGAATGCCCCATTGGTGAAAGCGATATGCCGTTCCCATTTCAAGCGAGCCTAAAATGTCATTTTTGAAACGTAGTAATAATTGAATGACATCTTTGCTATCTGGTGTGTCTAAATGGGCGCGATTGGCGGATTGGGCATACACGGCTTCAATGTCGCCCAATAGCCAGCAGAGCAGATCCAATTCGTGAATTTGATGGAAAAGTTCGCCGCCTGTGAGGTTGGCATCGAGTTTCCACCACTCTTTATTTGGCACGTTATCAATCCAACGCTGGCGCATTGCACGAGCTACGGTAATGTTGCCGAGTTTGTTCTGTTCAAGAGCTTCTTTCACCTTCAACAACCCTGGTAAAGTCCGCAATAAATGCCCGACGAAAATCTGTTTTTGTTTCTCTTGTGCCAATTGCAAAAGATGTTTGCAATGTGCTGAACTGAGTGCAAATGGCGTATCAATAAAAACGTGGCACCCCGCATCAAGTGCCAAGATCGCAGGCGAATAATGGGCATAATTCGGCGTTGCAATTACCACCAAATCTGGCGTTTCTTTTTGCAACATCTCTTCAATGTTGAGAAAAGCACGGCATTGATAACGTTTTGCTAACGGTTGGGCAAACGTTGGATTAATATCAATCACTGCCATTAAATTTGCCCCTGCTTTATGGAAAGCAGAAGCCAACTGCGTACCGAAAAAACCACAGCCAACTAAGGCGACATTTAATGCTTGATTTCCCTTATTTGTCAGCTTCGTCATTCCGTTCTCCTTGTGCTAAGCGTTGTCTAATTCCTTGAAAATAGTGCAAAATTGCCCGTTGCATTCTGACTAAATCGTGAGCTTCTACCGCATCAACTAACTCACGATATTGCATCGCCAACTGGGTTGGGTTCAGCAACGGCGGCGGCAATCCTTTTTCCACCTGCTGATAAATTTGCAAAAAAGCATCTAAATACTGCAACAGCAGCGGGTTGTTCAACGGTTCGTATAATTTCAGGTGAATTTGATATTCATCTTTCACCGAAAATTTATTCTCACGGGCATTTTTCTCAATGTTTGCCATATGTTTTTGCAAGGAAGCGGTCTGTTTTTGATCGATTTTTGCTAAAACCAGAGGTGCAAAACCATATTCTAAAATTTCCCGAATATCTAAAATGTTCATTAACTGATTGAGATCATTTTGCAGATTCAACTGCGTGTGAAAGCTCAATCCGCGAATCATTGGAACCAATGACGGTTCACTCACAAAAGTGCCTATTCCGTGGCGAATATCCAAAATATGTAAGGCTTCCAGAGATTTAATTGCTTCCCGAAGGCTGGAGCGGCTTACGCCTAATTGTTCGATTAACTCATTTTCAGTTGGCATTAAATTGCCTGATTTTAAGTTCTGCTTAATGATTAAATTCTTGATCTTATCTTGCAAAGCCAAACTCGCTTCTTTTTTGCTATTCGCTTTCATTGTTTACCTTTTTTGTAAATTTGTGATCTATCTCTCATTGTTCCGTTTGACATAAGACATCATACATCTTATCTTTAAATCCGCAAGCAGAAATTAAAAAGAATTTTAAATTCTGTGATCTACACCACAAAATTTCTAAAAAAGGAGGTTGCTATGGCAACAAAATTACCGTGGTATAAAGAGGTAAATCCAACACAGAAAAAAGCTCTCTTTGCGGCGTGGTTGGGTTATGTGTTTGATGGCTTTGATTATATGTTAATCACTTATGTGCTATTAGACGTACAAAAAGAGTTCAGTATGAGTACCACCGAAACGTCAACGCTGTTACTCGCCGCATTTGTGGCACGACCGTTGGGCGGGGCAATTTTCGGTAGCTTTGCGGACAAATATGGTCGTCGGTTAGCAATGATCGTTTCCATCTTAGTCTATTCTGTCGGCACATTCCTCTGCGGACTTTCCACCAGTTACATCTTCTTATTCATCTTCCGTATGATTGTCGGTATGGGAATGGCGGGCGAATATGCTTGCTCCTCTTCTTACGCCATCGAAAGCTGGCCGCAACATTTGCGTACCAAAGCGAGTGCCTTCCTTGTGAGTGGTTTCTCGATTGGTAACATTCTTGCCTCACAAATTATCCCTTGGGTTGCACAAGAATATGGCTGGCGTATCGCTTTCTTTATCGGCTTATTGCCTGTCGGCTTAGTGCTTTATGTTCGTCGTCACGCTCCAGAAAGTGAAGAATGGGCAGCCGCCAAAGCACAAGGCAAAGTGAAAAACGTGCCGATCGCCGATCTTTTCTCAAAAAATCAATGGCCAATTACCTTAATCATCTTCGTGGTTTGCTATTCTATTTTCTCCGTCAACTGGCCTGTTGTTGGATTACTCCCTCTTTATTTAAAAGAGAACGGCTATGCGGAACACGTTAAATCACTTATGTTTTGGGCGGGTTTTGGTATTTTGATTGGTACTTTAATTGCGGGCTTTATTGGCGACAAACTGGGCGAGAAAAAAACCTTTGTGTATAGCCTATTGCTCTCACTTTTCTTCCTTTTCCCAGTGTTCTATTTGCCAGAAAATAACACCTTCGCCCTTGGCGTATTGTTATTCTTCTTACTTGCGACAAACCTAGGTATTGCAGGACTTGTACCAAAATATATGGCGAAATTCTTCCCCGCTGAAATGCGTAGTACAGGGATTGGCTTCATCTACAACTTCGCCGCTATCGGTGGTGGTGTTGCCCCTGTGATTGCAGCAAAATTCAGTGAAAAATTTGGATTAGGCACATCGCTTGTCTATGTTACCTTGTTCTGGACATTATTCTTGGTTTGCTTAGTTGGCTTCAAAGTCCCAGACCGCATTCAAGCGAAAATGTTGGCGAGAAAAAATGCGTAAAAGATAGATAAAAAATCACCGCTTGCAACACATTACAAGCGGTGATTTTCTTTTAATGATTTACAACCAACCTTTACGTTTGAAATACAAATACGGTGAGGCAGCAGCGATGATCATTAAGCCAATTGCCATTGGGTAGCCGTATTTGAAATGCAGCTCTGGCATAAACTCAAAGTTCATTCCGTAGGTGGATGCCACTAGCGTTGCAGGTAGGAACATTACGGAAACCACCGAGAAGAATTTCATAATGCGGTTTTGTTCGATGTTGATGAAACCCATCGCTGCTTGCATTAAGAAGTTCACTTTTTGGAAAAGCGATTCGTTATGCGGCTGCAAAGATTCAATATCTCGCATAATATCGCGTGCTTGTTCGAGCTGGTTGTTCGGCAAGCGTGTTTTACGCAGCAAGAAGCTCAACGCACGTTGGGTATCCATCAAACACAAACGCACTTTTGAACTCACATCTTCTAATTCTGTGAGGTCTGATAAGGCTTCATTTAGGCTATCGCCCTCTTGTTTTCCGTCCAAAATCACGTGGCTTAAGTTTTCTAAATCAGCGTAAACCGTTTCGATTACATCAGCAAGCTGCTCGATTTTGGTTTCGAATAGGTCGAGCAGTAATTCGTAAGCGTTGGCATCTAGCAATTTTAAGCGACGTGAACGCATACGATATAAACGGAACGCAGGCAAATCACGTTCTCTTAGGGTAAATAAACGCCCGTCGCGAATGGTAAAAGCGACGGTCGAAATATCCGCGTAATCGTCGTCATCTAGGCAGTAAAAGAATGAGTGAAGATGTAAACCGTCTTCATCTTCAAAGAAACGAGCGGAAGCCTCTAAGTCTTCAAGCTCGTGTTCTTCAGCAAGGGTTTGGTCTAAGCCGAGTTTTAAGACGCTACGTTCATCGTCGCTTGGATCGATTAAGTCAATCCAAATGGCATCGTTGAGTTGGTCGTTAGATTTTTCATCAATGCTGACAAGGCGAGCGTTATCTAATGCAAATGCACGAATCATTTTTCATTTCTCCGAGTTTGGAGGTATGAACAAAATGAACAAAGGAAAAAGATACTAGACGAGAGTTACCGACCGTGTCGGCAACCTGAGGCTGGACAAGGTGGGTAATCAATAAAAATCTGACAAGTATCGACTATGACTGTCCAAAATGTAATCCTCAAGTAAAAATAGCGTGCAAATACTACAGATCTCGTACGAAATAGTCAAGTAAAGCGGTGTTTTATTCATCAAAATTTGAGGCTTGTCATACTTCACTTTTATTCATTTTGGGGTAGATTTCTTTTTTTTGAATTCAGCGTATAATGGCAACCTACCATTTCAACACTTTATTAACAAAAGAGGATTTTAATATGGGTGGAATTAGCATTTGGCAATTACTTATCGTGGTAGCAATTATCGTGTTACTTTTCGGTACCAAAAAATTACGCACTTTAGGTCAAGACCTTGGTGAATCTGTAAAAGGCTTTAAAAAAGCGATGGCAGATGACAAACCTCAAGACGCTTCATTCGAGAAAGTAGAAGCAAAATCTCAAGAATCTACAGAACAAAAAGCAAAAGACAAAGAGCAGGCATAACCCGTGTTTGATATTGGTTTTTCTGAATTAGTACTTGTTTTTATTGTGGGCTTAGTGGTGCTAGGTCCGCAACGTTTGCCAATTGCGATCCGCACCGTAATGGGTTGGGTTCGCACCATTCGTGGCTTAGCTGCAAACGTGCAAAACGAGCTTGCACAAGAACTTAAGCTACAAGAACTCAAAGATAGCATTAAAAAAGCAGAGGAATTAAATTTAAGTTCGCTTTCGCCTGAATTGAGCAAAACCGTTGAAGAACTTAAACAATCTGCCCAGCAAATGCAGGCAAATCTCAATTCTGCCAAAGAAGAAATCACGAAATTAAGTGATGAACAAGTGGCAGAAATCCAAGCGAAAATCGAAGCGGAAAGCCAGTCTCAAGCGGCAAAAACGACAGAAAATGCCCAAGCGGATGATGTGCAAAAAAATGCTGAAAATGCACCGCTTGAGAAAGCAGAAAACCCTGCTGAAGTGGCTGAAAATGCGGAATTAGACGAACAATTGTTGGCAGAGAAGTTGTCAATGTACTACCCGCCAGACGATGAACCAGCTGCACCAAGTGCCAGCACAACAGAGAAGGAACAAGCGAATGGAAAAAGCTGATCAATCTCAACCACTGATTAGCCATTTAATTGAACTACGCAACCGCTTGTTGCGTAGTTTGGTTTTTGTGCTTATCGTGTTTTGCTGCTTGGTTTATTGGGCAAACGACATCTACACTCTTTTGGCAACGCCCTTAACCAGCAACTTACCCGCTGGGGCAACAATGATTGCCACTAATGTCGCCACCCCATTTTTTACGCCCATTAAGTTGACCATCGTGACATCGGTGTTCTTATCTGTACCCTTTATTCTGTACCAAGCGTGGGCATTTGTCGCCCCGGCGTTGTACAAACACGAAAAACGCTTAATTTATCCGCTGTTGGTTTCAAGCACTTTGCTCTTCTATTGTGGTGTGGCTTTTGCCTATTATGTGGTTTTCCCGATTGTTTTTGGATTCCTTACAAGCACCACACCAGAAGGCGTACAAATGGCAACGGACATCAGCAGCTATCTTGATTTCGTGCTGACCATTTTTATGGCATTTGGTATCTGCTTTGAAGTACCAGTGGCGATTATTTTGCTCTGTTGGGCGGGCATTACCACACCAGAAGATTTAAGAGCAAAACGCCCGTATATCATCGTGGCAGCTTTTATTATCGGGATGTTACTCACCCCGCCAGATATTTTCTCACAAACGCTACTTGCCGTGCCAATGTGTTTGTTGTTTGAAGTCGGTGTCATTTGTGCCCGATTCTACAAACCAAGAGAAGATAGCGAAACCACGAGCGAAGAAACCAAATAACCTAGCCCGCGAAAGCGGGTTATTTTTTACTTTATTTTGCAAAAATAAGGACAACCTATGACACAATTCCTAACCACTTCATTCCCACAACGCCGTATGCGTCGCTTACGTAAACACGACTTCAGCCGCCGTTTAGTGGCAGAAAGCCAACTCACCGCCAACGATTTAATTTACCCCGTTTTTGTGATTGAAGGCGAAAACCAACGTGTAGCCGTGCCTTCAATGCCTGGTGTAGAACGCTTAACCATCGACCAACTTTTAATCGAAGCAGGCTTGCTCGTAAAATATGGTGTACCGATGATCGCCCTTTTCCCTGTAGTTGGCGATGGCAAAAAATCGTTGATGGCAGAAGAAGCCTATAATCCTGAAGGCTTGGCACAGCGTGCGGTGCGTGCGTTGAAAGCGGCTTACCCAGAATTAGGCGTGATGACCGATGTGGCTCTCGACCCATTCACCACTCATGGGCAAGACGGCATTATTGATGATGAAGGCTATGTGCTTAACGACATCACTACCGAAATTTTGGTAAAACAAGCCCTTTCCCACGCAGCGGCTGGGGCGGATGTGGTTGCACCAAGCGATATGATGGACGGACGTATTGGTGCTATTCGTGAAGCTTTAGAAGCGAACGGCTTTATCAACACTCAAATTATGGCGTATTCCGCCAAATATGCCTCAAACTACTACGGGCCTTTCCGTGATGCGGTTGGCTCTGCAGGCAACCTAAAAGGCGGCAATAAATATACCTATCAAGTCGATCCTGCCAATGCCAACGAAGGCTTGCACGAAGTGGCGATGGATATTCAAGAAGGGGCGGATATGGTGATGGTGAAACCAGGTATGCCATATTTAGATATGGTGTGGCGTGTGAAAGAAGCCTTTGGCGTGCCAACCTTTGCTTACCAAGTATCGGGCGAATATGCGATGCATATGGCGGCAATTCAAAACGGCTGGCTAAAAGAGCGTGAGTGCATTATGGAAGGCTTGCTCTGCTTTAAACGTGCAGGGGCGGACGGCATTTTGACCTACTTCGCAAAACAGGTCGCCCAATGGTTGTATGAGGATGCTCGTAAATAATGCCATATTGTTGCTCTCTCTCGCCTGAGAGAGCAACAAACCAAAACTAATCCAACCATTTTTTGTTCCTGCCTCTTTTTTGCTATACTTCCATTCAAATTTATAAAGGAACGCTTATGCTCAAACTCATTCGAATTTTATTGGTGCTGATTTGTTCAATCAGCATCTCGGTTATCGGTATTTTTTATGCGTTAATTCGTTTTCGCAACCCCAATTGCGTGGGCGAAATTGCCCGTTGGTACAGCTATATGCACGCCCTTGTGGGGATTAAATTGATTCGTCGCCCGAAAACAACAGCAAGAACGCCTGCAATTTATATTGCCAACCACCAAAACAACTACGATATGGTGACCATTTCATCTATGGTGCCAGAAAAAACGGTCACGATTGGTAAAAAAAGCCTGATTTGGATTCCGTTTTTTGGCTTGGTGTACTGGGCAACGGGCAATATTTTTATCAACCGTGAAAAGCGTAGCAGTGCGATCAGTACGATGACGAAAGTGGGCGAAATTATTCGTCAACGTCAGATTTCAATTTGGATGTTCCCTGAAGGTACTCGCAGCCGCAGGCGTGGTTTGTTACCTTTTAAAACAGGTGCCTTTCACACCGCCATCGCCGCTGGTGTGCCGATTATTCCGATCGTTTGCTCAACATTGCACAAAAAAGTGGATTTAAATCGTTGGGATAATGGTACGGTGATTTGTGAGGAATTAGATCCGATTGATACCAGCGGTTACAACCGTGATAATTTGAAAGAGTTGATCGAGCATTGCCACAATATAATGCAAAATCGCATTGCGGAATTAGATGCGGAAATTGCAGCGTTGGATAAGAAGTAGTTTTTGCGATAACTCTCTCCCCTTGAGGGAGAGAGACAGGCGGAAATTGCGTAAGGCAATTTTCGTCAGAGAGGGGGATACGATCCCGTTTTTGCAAATGAGCGGTCAAATTTGACCGCTTACCCCTCTCCCAAATTTTGCTTCTGAACGAAGCAAAATTATCCCTCTCCCACAAGGGGCGAGGGTTAAGTTTATTGCCCCATAAAAATTCTCAGTCAATACAATAACCTATGAACCAACACCCCCATTTCACCCGTCGTCAATTACTTCAACGTGCCAGCCTTGCTTCTGCAATGGTGGCTCTGCCTTCGCCTGTTTGGGCAAATTCGCAACCGTTATTGAAAATCCCACCGCTTGTCGATGTGGGGCGTGGTCGCCCTGTTCGTCTGGATTTACGCCCTGCTCAAACGCAATTTAATGCGGGGCAGTTGGTCGATGTTTGGGGTGTTAACGGGCAATATCTCGCCCCGACGGTGCGGGTAAAATCGCAAGACTTTGTGAAGCTGACCTATGTAAATAACCTGCTGCAGCCGATTTCAATGCAAATTCAAGGCTTGCTAACCCCTACTGAAATGCTTGGAACTTCCCATAAAAAGCTCGAGCCGCAAAGCAGTTGGTCGCCGATTGTGAGCATTACACAACCTGCCTGTACTTGTTGGTATCACGCCGATACATTGTTGAATTCTGCCTTGCAAGTCTATCGCGGTTTGGCGGGGCTTTGGCTTATTGAAGATGCCGAAAGCAAAAAAAGCAACCTACCGAACCAATATGGCGTGAACGACATTCCGCTGATTCTGCAAGACCAGCAAATCAATAAGGATGGCAAGCAGGTGCTTGACATCAATCAGCCACAATTTTTTGGCTCTCGCTTGTTTGTGAATGGGCAAGAATCGCCTTATTTGAGCGTGCAAGCGGGCTGGATTCGCTTAAGAATTGTCAACGCGTCGCTTTCGCGTGCTTATGAATTGCGATTGGATAATGGTCAACTGTTGCAGCTGATTGCCACAGGAATGGGGATGTTCGAAAAACCGATTGCGATGCCGATGGTACCGCTTGCCCCGAGTGAACGGGTGGAAGTGTTGGTAAAAGTGGAGGAAGATCAAGACGTTTCGCTGATTACAGGCGAGCCGAGAAACTTGCTCGACAAAGCCAAATTGCTCTTTAGCGATGGCAATGAGCTGAACGATAACGTGATTTTGACCCTCAAACCGCAAGGTTTGGCAGCGGTATTCAACCAAATGCCTGAACTTGTGCCATTTAAGCCTGACGATTTCCAAATGAAAATTGCAGGGGAGCGTAAATTTACGCTCCGTCCGTTGGATTATCTCATTAACCAACAACGATTTGACCCACAACGCATTGATTTTTCTGTGAAAAAAGGCAGCGTGGAACGTTGGTATCTCACTAGCAACAGCGATATTGGTTTTACGCTACAAGGGGCGAAATTTATTATCGAAACCCGCAATCGCCAACGCCTACAGAATAAATATTTGGCGTGGAAAGACACCGTTTGGTTACCTAAAGATCAGGAAGTGACTTTGCTCGTAAAATTTGATCACGAAGCCCCCCGCGAATTACCATTTAATTTTGGTGTGTCGGATTTAATGCTACGCGACCGCGGAGCAATGGGACAGTTTGTGGTGGAGGGATAAGCGGTCGGATCTCTCGCGAATTTTGCAAAAAATTGCATAAAAATGACCGCTTTTTGCGACAACTTGTTGTCTATCAGGTAAAATAAGCCAATTTTCTGTAACCCAGATAGGATAATGTATGGAATATTTAGATTTTGAATTGCCGATTGCGGAGCTTGAAGCGAAGATTGAATCGCTCAAAGCCGTGGCGGCACAAGATGATAAAATCAATTTAGATGACGAAATTCGTCGTTTAGAGAAAAAAAGCCAAGAGCTAACCAAAAAGACTTTCGCGAATTTAGATGCGTGGCAAACTTCAAAAATGGCACGTCACCCAAATCGCCCTTATACGCTTGACTATATTGAGCATATTTTCACCGAATTTGATGAGCTCGCAGGTGATCGTGCTTTTGCGGATGATAAAGCGATTGTGTGCGGGATTGCTCGTTTAGATGGTCGCCCTGTGATGGTTATCGGTCATCAAAAAGGCAGAACGACTAAAGAAAAAGTGATGCGTAATTTCGGGATGCCAGCTCCAGAAGGCTATCGTAAAGCGTTGCGTTTAATGGAACTTGCCGAGCGTTTTAACTTGCCGATTATTACCTTTATCGATACACCAGGGGCATACCCAGGTATTGGTGCGGAAGAACGCGGTCAGGCAGAAGCTATCGCTCGTAACTTACGTGAGATGTCGCGGTTAAAAGTGCCTGTGATTTGTACCGTAATTGGTGAAGGCGGTTCAGGCGGTGCGTTAGCTATTGGTGTGGGCGATAAAGTGAATATGTTGCAATATTCAACCTATTCGGTTATTTCGCCAGAAGGTTGTGCCTCGATTCTTTGGAAAAGTGCAGAAAAAGCGTCAACAGCTGCGGAAGTAATGGGTTTAACGGCTCAACGTTTGAAAGAGTTAAAACTGATTGATGAGATTGTGGCAGAGCCTCTTGGCGGTGCACATCGTGATCATGAAGCAATGGCTCAAAATCTTAAAAACCAAATTTTAAGTGATTTAAATGAGCTGGATAATCTTGATAAAGAAGGGCTGCTTGAGCGTCGTTATCAACGTTTGATGAGCTACGGATATTGTTAATTTATTAAGCATATAAAAGCGGTAAGATTTGTTGAAAATCTTACCGCTTAGTTTTAGTGGGTTTCTACTTCTGTTGGTTTTAATGGCTCTACTTTCGCTTGTTTCACCATATTATCCGCCACTTCAAGAATCGTCACTTTCAAGTTATACAATTCAAATACCGTGTCTTCATCGGGGATTTTTTCTAAATGTTCTAAAATCAAACCGTTGAAGGTGCGGACTTCATCCACAGGCAGTTGCCAACCAAAGAGTTTGTTCAGATCGCGTAAATTTGCAGAGCCTTCGATAATCACTGTACCATCAGCTTGTTGTTTGACTTCTTCTTCCAATGTTGGGGCGGTTGAGGTGGTAAATTCGCCGACAATCTCTTCTAAAATATCTTCTAGCGTGACTAAGCCTTTGATATCGCCGTATTCATCCACCACTAAGCCGATACGCTCTTTGTTCGCTTTGAAGTTCACTAACTGAGTGGTGAGCGAAGTGCCTTCAGGAATAAAGTAAACTTCATCCACCGCACGAATAAGCATCTCTTTGGTAAACTCGTTTCGCTCTAACATTAAGCGGAACGCCTCACGTACGCGAAGCATCCCAAGCACGTTTTTGTCCATATTACCTTTGTAGATCACCACTCGGGCGTGAGCTGCCCCCGTGAGCTGACGCATAATGGCTTTCCAGTCGTCGTCGATGTCAATTCCACCAATGTCATTGCGAGGCACCATAATGTCTTCGACTGTCACTTTTTCCATATCCAAAATGGAAACGAGCATCTCTTGGTGTTCGGTTGGAATAAATTTCCCTGCTTCAAGCACTACACCACGCAGTTCTTCTGCACTTAAGCCTTGGTTTTCATCCTTATGAATGCGGAAGAGCTTCATTAAGCCGTTGATGATTAAATTCATCAAAAAGACTAACGGCATGATGATTTTTTTCAGTGGAACAAGAATATAACTTACAAAGAAACCGACTCGCTCAGGATAAATAGCGGCAATAGTTTTCGGCAGAATCTCGGCGAAAACTAACATCACAAAGGTAAGAATACCCGTTGCAGCTGCTACGCCCGCATCGCCTGCTAATCGCATACCGATCACGGTGGCAATAGCGGATGCACCAATGTTCACGAGGTTGTTACAGATGAGGATAAAGCTAAGTAAAACGTCGGTTTTTTCAAGTAATTTTGAGGCTAAAATCGCACCTTTATGCCCTTGTTCGGCAAGGTGTTTCATTTTGTAGCGGTTGAGTGACATTAGCCCAGTTTCAGAGCCAGAAAAGAATGCTGAAAGTGCTAAAAGAATGGCAAGGGTAATAAAGAGCGAACTCAGGGGGATGCTGTCCAAAATAAGGTTCCTATGTTAGTGAATATTCAAGCGGTTGAAAATGACGGTTACTGAGCTTGTCGAAGTATAAGTCATTTCAGATTTATAAAACACAAAACTAATGCTTCGACAGGCTCAGCAACCGTTTTGTGCCGTTGCAATTTTTCTGCAAAAAATAGTATGTTTTCAACCGCTTACCGTTCTGGCTACTTGACCAGATGACTACCAAAATAGCCGATTGTGAGTAATATCATACCCGAAATTGAGTAAATAAGCACCCGATTTCCACGCCAGCGGAATTTCCATTGTCCGAGTAATTGCACGGCATAGACAATCCAAGCAAGGGAGGAGAAAATCGCTTTGTGCACTTGTTCTGGGGCGAAAAAGTTATGCAAGTAGATCATTCCCGTCACAAGAGCGACTGTCAGCATCGCTTGTGCTGCAAGGGTGAGCGTGAAGAAATGGCGTTCAACCGTCATTAACGGAGGTAACATTGCACAGAAAAAGAGCTTTTTGCTTTTGAGTTTGTGGTCAAGCCATTTGAGTTGTAATGCGTAAATCAACGCTAAGAAGAAAAGAGCGTATGAGAACAGGGCGATGCCAAGATGGAAAATCAGCCCAGCATTTTCGGCAATATTTTTGGTGAAATTGCCTGTGGCAATGAGGCTAACGGCAACGCTACAAATGCCGTAGGTATAAACGACCATCAACGGAAACCAGATGGTTCGCCATTTTGTAAGCGTAATTGTTGCAAAAGCACTTAATAATAGGCTCATTAGAGCATTGACGTTCGCAAGGGTGAAATTCTGCCCTTCGCTGATTAAAAGCTCTTGAAAGGTGCTGATGAAATGGCAAATAACCGCCACTAAGCCAATTGAGAAAACAGCTTTGATGTTCGGTTGTTTGTCGTTGTCTTGGTTTTCAATGTTGGCAAGCGTTGGCACAATCCAGAGCAACGCACTCGCATAGGCGATAATTGCAATGAGGGCAAATAACATTGTGATCTCTTGGGTTAAATAAGAATAATTTTCAGCTGAAATAACGTTATCAGTTTTATTGCTTTTTGGCTATGAGAAAGCTCAAATTTTTCCAAGAAATTTATGTTTTGTCAAAAATAAGCGGAAAATGAGAGGTAAAATAGCTTGCTTTAAGGAATGGACAAATTTTATAAAAAAGCCGATTTTCCTTTTGACTATTTGACGTTCTATCTGTAATATATCGACCCTATGCAAAAGGTAAAACTACCCCTAACAATTGACCCATATAAAGACGCACAGCGTCGAATGGACTACGAAGGCTACTTTTCAGCAAGCCAACTTGGTCGTTTGGGTGAATTTGTTGGTCAAGTGCTAAGCGATGCACAAGTTACTCTCTCGTTATATGTTGACCCGCAAAAACTCGTGGTGATTAAAGGCACGGCGAAAGTTGATGTGGAGCTTGACTGCCAACGTTGCGGTAATCCATTTACGCAAACGCTCGACTGCACATTTTGTTTCAGTCCAGTGTCAAATATGAATCAGGCGGACGATTTGCCCGAAATTTATGAGCCGATTGAAACTAATGAATTCGGTGAAATAAATTTACTAGATATGATTGAAGATGAGTTTATCATCGAATTACCTCTAGTCCCGATGCATGATACTGCACACTGTGAAGTGTCCACGCAGGAACAGGTTTTTGGCGAATTGCCTGAAGAACTGGCGAAAAAACCGAACCCGTTCGCTGTATTAGCTAATTTAAAAAAGAACTAACTTAGGAGTATAGCCAATGGCTGTTCAACAAAATAAAAAATCTCGTTCACGTCGTGATATGCGTCGTTCACACGATGCTTTAACAACTGCTGCAGTATCAGTAGATAAAACAACGGGTGAAACTCACTTACGTCACCACGTTACTGCTGACGGTTACTACCGTGGTCGTAAAGTAATCAACAAGTAATTCCTTTTTAGAGGTTTAACTTGAATCATCTAACTCTTGCGTTAGATGTGATGGGCGGGGACTTTGGTCCCCGTATTACTATGCCCGCCGTACAAAAAGCATTGGAAGCAAATCCAAGGCTAACTTTTCTTTTATTTGGTGATCATCAACAAGTCGATCCCATTCTGCAAACTTTCCCAACAGAATTACAAGCACGCATTCAATTTCATCACACCGATAAAACCATCGATCCTGAAGTGCCTTTTTCCGTTGCAATGCGACAAAGCAAAAATAGCTCTATGCGTTTGGCAGTGGAAGCCGTGGCAAAAGGCGAAGCCGAAGGTTGTGTTAGCGGGGGAAATACAGGGGCTTTGCTTGGCTTAGCAAAATTATTGATTGCACCTTTGACGAATATCGATCGTCCTGCTCTTACCTCACTTATCCCCACAATGAACGGTCGCTCAACGGTGATGCTCGATTTAGGGGCGAACGTTGAAGTCAACCAAAAACAACTGATGCAATTTGCCGAAATGGGCAATATTTTTGCTCAAACGATTTTAGGCTTAGTGTATCCGCGTCTTGCTCTGCTTAACATTGGCACGGAAGAGAGCAAAGGTACTCAAGTGCTGCGTGATGTGAATAAAATGCTACACAAACGCCACGACATCAACTATCTCGGTTTTATTGAAAGCGATAAGCTGATGAACTACCTTGCTGATGTGATTGTATGCGATGGTTTCAGCGGCAATATGGCGTTAAAAGCTCTCGAAGGTGCTGCAAAAAATATCATCTCTTTGCACAAAGAAAAAGAGAGTTCGCATCTCTGCTCGCTGGTCAAAAATTTTTTTATGAAAGCGTTTTTATATCGCTATTACCGCAAATTGCAAGAGATCAACCCCGATCGCCACAACGGTGCAACTTTGCTGGGCTTGTCTAAAGTGGTGGTAAAAAGCCACGGTGGAGCGAGTGCCAATGCCTTTTTTTATGCGATTGAATACGCCATTCAACAAATTGAGCATAAAATTCCAGAACGAATCCAACGCAAATTAGTTAATTTATCAAAATAGCTTGCAAGATTTTCTCAAAAATCGCCCGCTTGTTTTCTGTAAATTCGCCCTATTTCAGGCTATAATAGACAAATTTACTATTAAAATTTCATCGTTAAAAACATAATTGAGAACAAAATATGAACAGCAAAATTTTAGCGACAGGGAGTTATTTACCTAAGCAAATTCGAACAAATGCTGATTTAGAAAAGATGGTGGATACCTCTGACGAGTGGATTGTAACCCGTTCAGGTATGAAAGAGCGCCGTATTGCCGAGCCGCACGAAACCGTAGCAACAATGGGTTTTGAAGCAGCGAAACAATGTTTAGCACAAGCAAATTTAGATCCACAAGAGATTGATTTAATTATTGTAGGCACAACGAGCAACTCACATGCTTATCCAAGTGCTGCTTGCCAAATTCAAGGCTTGCTTGGTATTGAAGATGCAATCTCATTTGATGTTGCGGCAGCTTGCTCAGGCTTTGTATATGCATTAAGCGTCGCCGATCAATTTGTCCGCACAGGGAAAGTGAAAAAAGCATTAGTGGTGGGAGCTGACTTAAACTCTCGCAAATTAGATGAAACTGACCGCGGCACAGTGGTGCTTTTTGGTGATGGTGCAGGTGCAGTCATTTTAGAAGCCAGCGAAGAGCAAGGCATTATTTCAACCCACTTACACGCAGCAGCCGACACCAAAGAAGCTCTTGTTTTACCTAATGCCGACAGAACCGACCCGAAATCAGGATTTATCGCAATGCAAGGTAATGCCACTTTCAAACTTGCTGTACGTGAGCTTTCAAACGTGGTGGAAGAAACTTTACGTGAGAACAATTTAGATAAAAGTGAATTGGATTGGCTTGTGCCACACCAAGCGAATTTACGCATTATCACCGCGACCGCAGAAAAATTAGAAATGTCGTTAGACCAAGTTGTGATTACGGTTGATCGTTATGGCAACACCAGTGCCGCAACTATTCCTGTAGCATTAGATGAAGCGGTGCGTGATGGGCGTATCCAACGCGGACAGTTGTTACTGCTTGAAGCTTTCGGCGGTGGCTGGACGTGGGGTTCAGCGTTGGTTCGTTTTTAATTAAAAAATCGAAAATTAGTGGCAATTTGATTGTGCTAATGTAGGGGCGTGTTGTGCACGCCCTTTAATATCAATGATGTATCAGGGCGTGTGCAACACGCCCCTACATTTTTATTCAGTAGAAAAATGTCAGAAAAAATTACTTTTGCAGATAAAAAACGTAAAACCGTTGAACAGGCGGAATTCACGCCAGACGGCCGTTATCTACGCAAAGTGCGTAGTTTCGTATTGCGAACAGGGCGTTTGAGCGACTATCAACGCGATATGATGAACAACAACTGGGCGAATTTAGGTTTAGATTACCAAAATACCCCGTTTAATTTCCAAGAAATTTTTGGCAACAACAACCCCGTGATTCTTGAAATCGGTTTCGGAATGGGGCGTTCATTGGTCGAAATGGCGGAGCAAAACCCTGATCGAAACTACATCGGTATTGAAGTTCACACCCCAGGCGTAGGGGCTTGTATTGCCTATGCGTTAGAAAAAGGCGTGAAAAATTTACGTGTGATTTGCCACGATGCCACCGAAATTTTACGCGACAGCATTGCAGATGGTTCTTTGGGAGGTTTGCAACTTTACTTCCCAGACCCGTGGCAGAAAGCCAAACACCACAAACGCCGCATAGTACAGCCTGAGTTTATTACCCGCGTATTAACTAAGCTCAGCCCGAATGGGTTTATTCACTTTGCGACTGACTGGGAAAACTACGCAGAACATATGCTTGAAGTCCTTCGCCAATTTGAAGCAGAATTACAAAATACCTCAGCAACGAATGATTTTATCCCTCGCCCTGATTTCCGCCCACTGACCAAATTCGAAGAACGTGGTCATCGCTTAGGGCACGGCGTTTGGGATCTCTACTTCCTGAAAAAATAAAGAAACAAAATAAGCGGTAGAAAAACCTTGAAAATTTGCAAAATATCACCATTTTTGCTCACAAGTGTCTGCCAACATTCACGAATATCACCATAAGGAGAAAAATATGGCTATTCAACGTAACGCACGTCAGCGTAAAAAAATGCACTTAGCTGAATTCCAAGAATTAGGCTTTTTAGTTAAATTTAACTTTGCGGAAGGCACAGGCATCGACCAAATTGATGCAACCGTTGATCGTTTTATTGACGAAGTGATCAAAGCGAACGGTTTAGCTTACGAAGGCAACGGCTACCTTGCTTGGGAAGGTTTAGTATGCCTTGAAAAAATTGGCAAATGTGATGAAAACCACCGCCAATTAGTGAAAACTTGGTTAGAAAGCAACGGCTTACAAAACGTACAAGTTAGCGAATTATTCGATATTTGGTGGGATTACCCAGCACAAGCGTAAGCCATATCTAAGATTTTTATTCACAAGCGGTCAATTTTTGCAAAAGTTTTACAGAAATTGACCGCTTAGTCTTAAATAGAGGAAATATTATGGAAATTATCGGTTCAGTTTTGTCGATTATTATCGGCTTTTTTACCTTTATTCTGATTCTTCGCACTTGGCTAGAATTCTGCCGCGTTGATCCAAGAATGCCACTTTCCCAATCCTTATTACGAATGACAGCCCCTGTGCTTGCTCCTATCGGTAAAGTCATTCCAACCGTAAAAGGGATTAACTTCGCAGCAATTTTACTTGCCGTTGTACTCTTCACGATTGAAAAATGGTTGGTATTCGGTTTAGCGATTCCGCTTGCCGTACTTTCTGGTGTATTAGGTGTAGTCAAAACCTTTGGTCAAATCCTGTTCTTCACCACCTTAATTCGTGCGTTGATGAGCTGGGTCACACAAGGCAACCACCCGCTTGATTATATGGTGGCACAAATTACCGAACCAGTTTTAGGCATTATCCGTCGCATCTTACCACGTACGGGAATGTTAGATTTCTCGGTAATGGTATTAGGTTTTGGATTAATCCTATTAAACAACCTGTTCTACAACATTTTCGGCGTGCTTTGGGCAATCGCATAATGTCACTTAAAAAAATGCAAGCGGTCGAAAAAATAGAAAATCCACAAGGCATTCGGTTGCGAATTTTTCTGCAACCGAAAGCCAGCCGTGACCAAATTGTCGGCTTACACGACAACGAACTCAAAATCACCATCACCGCTCCACCAGTTGATGGTGCCGCCAACGCCCATCTTCTCAAATATCTCAGCAAGCTATTTAAAGTCCCGAAAAGTAGTATCGTATTAGAAAAAGGCGAGCTACAACGCCACAAACAGATTTTTATCCCAAGCCCGAAAGTGCTGCCGAAAGAGATTGAGGGAATCTAAAAGAAGTATAAAATGATTGAGGTTTTCTCTATATAGGTACTTTGTGAATGTTACTTTTAACGCTTTATATTATCGGTATTACCGCCGAATCCATCACGGGGGCATTAGCTGCAGGGCGAGAAAAAATGGATATGTTTGGAATGGTGATTATCTCATCGGTTACTGCCATTGGCGGCGGCTCGATCCGTGATATGTTACTCGGGCATTATCCGCTCGGTTGGGTTAAGCACCCTGAATATTTGGTGATTGTTGTATTTGCCTCGATTTTTACCATGTTTATTGCCCCGTTCTTAGGCTATTTCCGCACCATTTTCTTGGTGTTGGATGCACTGGGTTTAATCGTCTTTTCCATTATTGGGGCACAGGTCGCCCTTGATATGGGGCACGGTTTTGTGATTGCTTCTGCCGCCGCCGTAATTACAGGAGCGTTTGGCGGAGTGTTGCGAGATCTGCTTTGTAACTGTATTCCGCTTGTTTTTCGCAAAGAACTTTACGCCAGCATCTCTTTTCTTTCTTGTTGCATTTATGTGGGTTTGCAAGAGCTAGGTTTTAATCAGAATGCGGTTGTGATTTCAACACTGATTCTCGGTTTTGGACTACGCCTACTCGCTATTCGCTTTAAACTTGGCTTGCCAATTTTTGAATTCGATGAGGCTCAATATTTGGGCAAAGGGGATTTAGTCGATCGTTTGGCGAAACGGAAGAAATAATTTTCCCCCTTAATTGCGAAGAAAGGGGAATCAAATTTTAGTGCACAAACCCCGCATCAACATCTGCGTCGGGGTTATGTTTATCGTATTTTTCCTCTTTGATTTTTCCCGTATAAAGCTCTTTATTCGGCTCACCTTCAACCACAATATTGCCTTTTGCCCCTTTTTCTACTCGGAAAATACTGTGATCCACGAAGGTGTATTTTCCTGGTACATTCATTTGCATTTCGACCATTGTCGTGCCACCCGATGGAATCAGCGTAGTTTGGACGTGATGATTTTGCAGCGAACCACCTTCGACATAAACTGTATCAAAGGTGCGTCCAATCAGATGGAACGAGGAAATTTTATTCGGGCCTGCGTTACCGACAAAAAACCGCACTTTATCGCCCACTTTTGCTTTTAACGCATTATCGTCCGTTAAAGCCCCCACTTTGCCGTTAAATACCACATAGTCGGGCAATTCATACTCCGCTTTTGCCATATCAAACACTTTTAAATGAGGGTTGTTGCCCTCTTTCACGTAAAATTCGTTCTGCATAATGTAGAACTCTTTATCCACTTTTGGCAGCCCTTCTTTCGGTTCGACCAACATCAAGCCGAACATTCCCTTGCCAATGTGAATCCCCACAGGCATTGTGCCGCAATGGTAGAGATAAAGCCCGGGAGAAGTTGCTCGGAAAGCAAATGTTGTGGTTTTACCTGGTACCGCTTGGCTAGCGAGAGCTCCGCCTTCGGGAGCGGCTGCGGAATGGAAATCAAGCGAATGTGGCATTTTTCCGTTCACAGGGTTAGAAAGCTGCACTTCCACCATATCGCCTTCACGCACACGAATGAATGGCGCAGGCGTGGAGCCGTTGAACGTCCAATATTTAAATTTCACGCCACTTTCAATTTCCATCACTTTTTCCAGAGCCTCAAGTTTTACCACCACTTTAGCGGGCGTCCTGCGTTCAATCGGTTTTGGCACAGCTGGGGCAAGCGTAAGCTCCGCTTCAACGGTGGGTAGTGTTGCCATTGGCTCAAACATTGGGTTTGCATTTTGTGCGGTATTTTCGACCGCTTGCACGCTTGGTAATGCTAATAGCACCGCAAGGCTTGCGGCTAACAGGTTTTTTTTCATCGGCTAATCCTTTCTATCTTCAATGTTTAATTTCTATTATAATAGCCGCAAGAAATAAGCGGTATGATTTAGCTTGAAATTTGCAAAGCTAAAACGATTTAGCTAAGATCTTTTTTATTTATTTTTCACAAAAGAGTACTTTTTATGAGCAAAATTTGGGTAACAGGTGATGCGGTTGTGGATTTAATTCCAGACAGCGAAAACCACTATTTAAAATGTGCAGGTGGCGCACCTGCGAATGTGGCGGTGGGCGTGGCTCGCTTAGGCGTTGAGGCAGGTTTTATTGGTCGTGTGGGCTTAGATCCGCTCGGCAAATTTATGCAAGAAACCCTCAACGCAGAAAACGTTTCAACGGATCATATGATTTTAGACCCAACCCAACGCACTTCAACGGTGATCGTAGGGTTAGACAACGGCGAACGTAGCTTCACGTTTATGGTGAATCCAAGTGCCGACCAATTCTTAGAAGTTAGCGATTTACCCAACTTCCAAGCGGGCGAATTTTTACACTGTTGCTCGATTGCGTTAATCAACAACCCTTCGCGTTCAACCACCATCGAGGCGATTCGTCGCATTAAAAGTGCAGGCGGTTTCTTCTCATTTGACCCGAACCTTCGCGAATCGCTTTGGTCGAGCCTAGAAGAGATGAAAGAGGTGGTCAACAGCGTGGTAGCAATGGCAGACATTTTGAAATTCTCGGAAGAGGAATTAACGCTTTTAACCAACACCACCACACTTGAAGAAGCAACGAAAGTCATCACCGCCCAATATCCAGAGAAGTTGATCATCATCACTTTGGGCAAAGATGGGGCGATTTACCACTTCCACGGTAAGAGCCAAATCGTGGCAGGCAAGGCGTTGCAACCTGTTGATACCACAGGTGCAGGCGATGCGTTCGTAAGCGGCTTATTAGCAGGGCTTTCTCAAGTAAGTGATTGGCACGATGAAGCCACATTGGTGGAGGTAATCCGTAAAGCCAACGCATCAGGTGCACTTGCGACCACCGCAAAAGGAGCAATGGCAGCCTTACCAAATAAAGCACAGTTAGAGGCGTTTTTAGCCGCCTAACCCGTAGGGTGTGTGAATGGCTTGCCATTCACGCACCATTTTTTACCGCTTGCGTGCGTGAATTTCATTCACACACCCTACGAAAATGTTAATCCTTTGAGACCAACCCTATGCACATTTTCAACAACGGCAAATACAAAAGCCTACACGCTCAAGGCGAAGGCGAATTAGCAGCGGTGCGTCAAACCGTGCTTTCCGACCACGATTTCTATCCAACATACCACCTTGCCCCAAAAACAGGCTTGTTCAACGATCCAAACGGCTTGATTTTTGATGGTGAAAAATACCACATTTTCGCCCAATGGTTCCCATACGATGCAATGCACGGAATGAAACACTGGGAACACTTCATCACCCGTGATTTCCAAACTTTCGAGAAAGGCGATTTATTGATTCCAGACGAAATGTTTGAATCGCACGGTTGCTATTCTGGCGGAGCGATTTTGTGGGAAGACAACATCGTTGCGTTCTATACAGGCAACACCCGTCGTCCTTCCGACAACCAACGTGTGCCGCACCAAAATATTGCGATTTTCGACAAATCAGGCAAACTGTTGGAAAAACGTTGCATTATCGATCAAGCACCTGCGGGCTATACCGAACACGTTCGCGATCCAAAACCATTTATCACGGCAGAAGGCAAAATCCGCTTTGTACTCGGGGCGCAGCGTGAAAATTTAACAGGCACTTGCTTAGTGTATGAAATGGACAACCTCGAAGATACGCCACGTTTATTGGGCGAATTGTCGGTGCAAGATTTCGATAACAGCCACGTTTTTATGTGGGAATGCCCAGATCTCTTCCAACTTGGCGGAAAAGACGTGTTCGTGTGGTCGCCACAAGGCAAACTGCGTGAAGCCACCCAATTCCAAAACAACTACCACGCCACTTATGCCCTCGGCAAATTAGAAGGCAATGTGTTGCACGCCGAACACATTGAAGAGCTGGATTACGGCTTTGATTTCTACGCTCCGCAAACGGTGCAGAATTCAGATCGCATTCTGTTCGGCTGGGTGGGATTGCCTGATTTAACGTACCCAACGGATAAATACAAATGGCATTCAACCTTAACAATGCCACGCCAGATTTCCGTTGAGAATGGGACAATTAAACAACGCCCAATCGTGAAAACAGGCGAACTGCAAGCGGTCGAATTAGCAGGTGAAATTGCAAATCTGGATACCAGCTATGTGCAAATCAATGTCGAAAATCAACCGCTTGAATTGACTTTCTTCGGTAAATTGAAATTCAGCTACCAAAATGGTATGGTTAGCCTTGATCGCAGTGCGACCGAACAAACGGATCTTATGCAACAATTTGGCGGTGTTCGCCACGTTAAAGTTGAAAAATTAGACAAGGTTGCGTTCTTCTTTGACCGCTCAATTGTCGAAATTTACCTCAATGATGGTGAAAAAGTGATGACTTCTCGCTTTTTTATTGCGGATCGCAAAAACGTGGTGGAAAGCTCACTCCCAGTGGTTGCAACGGTGGCACAGGTAAATGCGATAACTTTTTAATGGATTAACACAAGGTTATTATCGTGAAAACTGAGCAACAAAAACGCCTAACGCTTAACGACATCGCCCGCCTAGCGGGGGTGTCTAAAACCACCGCAAGTATTATTTTAAATAACCGCGGGGATGATTTTAGAATTAAAGCTGAAACACGCGAGAAAGTGCGTGATGTTGCCAAGCAGCACGGCTATCGTGCCAATGCGTATGCTAAAGCCTTGCAGGCACGCAAAACTAATGTGATCGGAATGGTAATCCCAGATCTGACCAATTATGGTTTTGCCCAAACGGCTAAAACGTTGGAGCGACTTTGTCGTGAAAACGGGCTTTATTTGGTTATTGCCTGTTCTGATGATAATCCCAATCAAGAAAAAGTGGCGATTGAGCGGTTGCTTGATCGCCAAGTTGATCTTTTAATTACCGCACCGACCAACCGCGTTGCCGATTATTATCACGATATTTTGCAACACACCCCACTGCTTTTGCTCGACCGCTATATTCCCAATTCGAACATTCCTTCCATTACGAGTAACGATATTCCAAGCGTGGCAATGTTGGTGGAAAATATTGTGCGAGCGTATCAGCTAGATGAATTTTTCTATTTCGGCGGGCAACTTTCGCTCACGCCAAGTGAAAATCGCCTAAAAGGTTTTCGTGAGGGCTTGGCACAATCGCATTTGGACGAGCAAAGCGGTTGGATTTTACATAAAGATTACCAACCCGATTCAGGTTACCAAATGTTAAAAGAGACGGTAGAACAGCTTGGGCGTTTGCCGAAAGCGATTTTTACCGCCTCTTATACTTTGCTTGAGGGCGTGTTGCGTTACTTGACCGAGCATAAATTGATGAATAAATTGATGACGCAAGAGCTGCATTTAGCTACGTTTGATGATCATCATCTGCTCGATGCCCTACCGTTTCATATTCATTCTATTAAGCAAGATCACGACACCATAGCCCATCGTGCATTTACGCTTTTAAGAGAGCAGTTAAAGCAACAAGCTGCCAACAGCTCGCAAATTGATTGTGAGATTATTTGGCGAAGATAGATAAAACAAAGGAAATTTTATGGCACACTTTTATGAATATTTAGAATTCAGCAGCGATGAAGATCGCGAAAACCAACTTGATGTTTATGTCGGCATCGAACTTTCTCCCGAAACTGAAGAAAAAATCAAAGCCGTTAACGTGAGTGGTGATTGGCTTGTGATGGCAGAACCTTACTGCCCAGATTGTGTAGAAATCGTGGCGTATTTCCAACGTATGACTAAACTCAATCCAAACATCAATGTGAAGTATGTTTCCCGCAAAGATAACAAAGAACGCAAACATTTTGACAGCGACGAGCAGCAACAAGCGGTTATTTCTGCTCAAAAAATTCCAAGCATTTTTGATATTCGTAATGGCAAAACCGAACTTGTCCTAAACGAATTCCCTGCATTCTTAAAAGCTAAAATGGAAGCAAATCCAGAGCAATTTGATGAGCTAAAAGCCGATTTCCGAATGGGTAAATTCGGCAAAGAAGTGGAAGCGGAATTGTTGGAGATTTTAACGAAGTAGGTTTTCTGCTCATTTTATCTATAAAAAGCACCGCTTGCCTAAACAAGCGGTGCTTTTTCTTTTATGTTTTACAGGTCAATTAACCCGCAACTGCGATACGTTTCATATCCGTCATATAGCCACGTAATTCTTCGCCGATTAATTCCACTGGGTGGTTGCGAATTGCATTGTTGATATCGCGTAAGTAAACGTTGTCGATTTCAACGGTTGGTGTTGGTTCGCCTAAATCACCTTTTTGTAAAGTTGGGATTAATTTCTCTGCAAGAATTGGGGTTGCTACGTTAGCGAATAAGTAGTTACCGTATTCTGCGGTGTCTGAAATTACCACGTTCATTTCATATAAACGTTTACGAGCAATAGTGTTCGCAATTAACGGTAATTCGTGTAATGACTCATAGTATGCAGACTCATCATAGATACCGCTTGCCACCATTGCATCAAACGCCATTTCTACACCTGCTTTTACCATTGCAACCATTACTACACCGTTATCGAAGTATTCTTGTTCAGAAATTTTGATACCGTCTGCTTTTGGTGCATTTTCAAAGGCAGTTTTACCTGTTTCTTCACGCCATTTTAAGAGGTTCGCATCACCATTTGCCCAGTCTGCCATCATGGTTGCTGAGAATTCACCGCTGATGATGTCATCCATATGTTTTAAGTATAAGAAGTTTAATAACTCTTTGATTTCTTCTGCTAATTCAAACGCACGGATTTTCGCACTGTTAGACAAGCGATCCATCATTAACGTGATACCGCCTTGTTTTAACGCTTCAGTAATCGTTTCCCAACCGTATTGGATTAATTTGCCTGCGTATGCTGGATCTTTACCGTCTGCCACTAATTTGTTGTAGCACACAATTGAACCTGCTTGTAACATACCGCAAAGAATAGTTTGCTCACCCATTAAGTCAGATTTTACTTCTGCTACGAATGAAGACTCTAACACGCCCGCACGGTCACCACCTGTTGCAGATGCCCACGCTTTCGCAATCGCCATACCTTCGCCTTTCGGGTCATTTTCAGGGTGAACTGCAATTAATGTTGGTACACCGAAACCACGTTTATACTCTTCACGCACTTCTGTACCAGGGCATTTTGGAGCTACCATCACAACTGTTAAATCTGGACGAATTTGCTCACCTACTTCAACGATGTTGAAACCGTGTGAATAACCGAATGCCGCACCTTGTTTCATTAAAGGAACAACATCAGCCACTACTTTAGAGTGTTGTTTATCTGGGGTTAAGTTGATCACTAAATCTGCGGTTGGGATTAACTCTTCGTATGTACCCACTTTGAAACCGTTTTCGGTTGCACGTTGATATGAAGCACGTTTTTCTGCAATCGCTTCTGGACGTAATGCATAAGAAATATCTAAGCCAGAATCACGCATATTTAAACCTTGGTTTAAACCTTGTGCACCACAGCCCACGATGACGATTTTTTTACCTTTTAATACTTCGCAACCGTCTGCAAATTCGCTGCGTTCCATAAAACGACAGCGACCCAATTGGTCTAATTTTTGACGTAAATTTAATGTGTTGAAATAGTTTGCCATTTTTTCATTCCTTTTATTGAAATCGGTTTGTTTAAGTTAGGAGCAGTATAGTGCAATCGTTTAGTTGCGTAAATTGATATTATTGAGATTTAATATTGCATTTATTGCAACATAAAAACAAAAAACAAGCGGTCGAAAAAATTCAACCGCTTGCAAAATTATTCAGAGAACAAATACACCGCTTGATACGGCTTCAAGCTCACTTCATTTTCCCCGAACGCCACGTCATCGCAGTTGTTCATCAACACTTCGCCTTGTACGTTTAACACCACGGTTTGCGGTTGGTTGCTGAGGTTGGCAAGCACCGTTAAGGTTTGTTCGTTCGCTTGGCGTTGATACGCCCATACGGATTCGTGGGCGGGCAGTAAATCGGTGTAGTCGCCGTCGGTAAGAATCGGCAGTTCCTTACGCAATTTGATCAAGGCTTGATAGGTATAGAACGCTGAGTTTTTGTCCGCAAGTGCCTTTTCAACGTTGATTTCCGCATAGTTGCGTGCCACGTCAATCCACGGTTTGCCTGTGGAGAAACCTGCGTTTTCGCTGCTGTCCCATTGCACTGGCGTGCGAGAATTATCACGCGATTTCTGGGCGAGGATTTGCAAAATTTTCGCAGAATCTACCCGCTTGTCAGCCAATTCTTGGTAGGCGTTTAGGCTTTCCACGTCGCGATATTCTTCAATCGAGCGGAAGTTCGGGTTCGTCATTCCAATCTCTTCGCCTTGATAAATGTACGGCGTGCCTTGCATTCCGTGGAGCAACATTGCCAGCATTTTCGCAGAAGTCGTGCGAAGTTCGCCCTCATCGCCAAAGCGAGAAACAATCCGCGGTTGGTCGTGGTTGCACCAGAAAAGGGCGTTCCATGCACGGTTGTGCATTCCATTTTGCCAGTAGTTGAAAATCGACTTCAGCTCCACAAAATCAGGCTTCGCGTACGTCCATTTTTCGCCGTTCGGGTAATCCACTTTGAGGTGGTGGAAATTGAAGGTCATCGACAATTCCGTGCCAGCTAAATTCGCATAGCGTTGGCAATGTTCAAGGCTAGTGGAAGACATTTCGCCTACGCTCATCAAACCATATGGGGTGAGGGCGTTTTGGTTGAGCATTTGCAAGTATTCGTGGATTTTCGGCCCGTCCGTGTAGAAGCGGCGACTATCGCCCTCGAAGTCATCTTCAAAATGTTCAGGTTTAGAAATCAAATTCACCACGTCTAAACGTAAGCCGTCGATCCCTTTTTCCGCCCAAAAACGGCAAATCTCGAACAATTCTGACCGCACTTTTGGGTTTTCCCAGTTTAAATCCGCCTGTTCTGGGGCGAATAAATGGAGGTAGTATTTTTGGGCTTTGTCCGACCATTTCCACGCTGAGCCGCCGAATTTGGATTTCCAGTTGGTCGGTTCTTCACGCCAGATGTAGTAGTCGTGATATTCGCTTTGTGGATCTTCGCCTTCTTCAAACCAGCGATGGAAGGTGGAGCTGTGGTTGAACACCATATCCATCACAATGCGAATGTTGCGTTTGTGGGCTTCGGCAATCAGTTGCTCAAAATCCGCCATTGTGCCGTAACTTGGGTCGATCTCGCGGTAATTGGCGATATCGTAGCCGTTGTCGATTTGTGGCGAAACGTACATTGGCGTAATCCAAATGCCATCAATGCCGAGGGTGTGTAAATAGTCCAAACGTTTGATGATGCCTTGAATATCGCCCGTACCGCTGCCTGTGGTGTCTTGGAATGATTTTGGATAGATTTGGTAGATAACGCCGTTTTTCCACCATTGGGTGTTGTTGTTCATCGTGTTATTCATTGTTGCTTTCTAGAGTAGGGTAGATTTTCGTCTATGTTTGATATCAGATTCATTTACCCTCGCCCCTTGAGGGAGAGGAATAATTTTGCTTCGTTCAGAAGCAAAATTCGGGAGAGGGGTAAGCGGTTATATTTAACCGCTCTTTTACAAAATCAATATCGCTTTTCCCCTCTCTCTAACGAAAATTGCCTGACGCAATTTCCGTCTGTCTCTCTCCCTCAAGGGGAGAGAGTGATGTTAGCTTTCTCTATTAGGCATTAGGTAAAAATTACGCCAATGTCCCCGCTTTCTCTTTGCGTTTATAGACAATCGTGGTTAAGACGAATGGAATCACAATCGCGGCAACCATTGCTAAGCCGAACACGCCCCAGAATTGGTGTTGCACAGAAAGGATACCAGGTAAGCCGCCCACGCCGATGCTGCCCGCTAACACGCCAGACAAGCCGCAGATTAAGCCCGCTACAGAAGCACCAATCATTGCACATAACATTGGGAAGCGGTATTTGAGGTTGATCCCGTACATCGCAGGTTCGGTAACACCTAAGTAAGCAGAAAGGGCTGCGGGGATTGCCACTTCGCGAGATTGTACTGTTTTGTTCACATAGATAATGCCGACCACCGCAGAGGCTTGAGCGATGTTTGAAAGGGCGATGATTGGCCACACAGGTGTGCCGCCGATGCTTTGAATCATTTGCATATCAATCGCCAATGAGGTTTGGTGTACCCCTGTGACCACTAATGGAGCATATAAGAAGCCGAATAATGCCGCACCGATTGGGGCGAAATCGCCCGTCATCGCATATTTCACTACGAATGCCACGCCGTTGCCGATTTCGCGTCCGATTGGTCCGATAATGGTGTGTGCTAAGAACACCGCAAGGATAATCGACACCACTGGCACGATGATTAAGTTTAAGAAATCAGGCACGATTTTGGTCATAAAGCGTTCGATATAAGAAAGGGTTAAACCCGCCATAATCGCTGGAATCACTTGGGCTTGGTAGCCGACTTTTTCCACGCTGAACCAACCGAAATCCCACGCTTCTGGCAACTGTGAGCCAAGGGCATAAGAGTTCATTAACTGTGGTGAAACAAGGGTGATCCCCATTACGATACCGAGAATTGGCGAAGTCCCCATTTTGCGGGCAATCGACCAACAAATTCCCACAGGTAAAAAGTGGAAAATGGCTTCACCGAGTAGCCATAAGAAGCTGTGCATACTGTTCCAGAACGGGCTGATTTGCGTGAGCGTTTTGCCGTCGAACATTGCGATATCGCCAATCACATTGCGGAAACCTAAAATCAAACCGCCGCTGATTAACGCAGGTAATAATGGAATGAAGATGTCCGCCATATGCGAAATCAGGCTTTCATACCATTTTTGATTTTGACGAGCGGCGGCCTTCACTTGCTCTTTATCCACACTTGCCAAGCCTGTTTTGTTGAGCAAAATTTTGTAATAATCGCCTACTTCCTGCCCGATCACGACCTGATATTGACCGCCTGTCGAGAAGTTCGCTTTCACCATCGGCAAGGCTTCGATCGCTTTTGCATCAACCTTGCTTTCATCGTTTAGCACAAAACGTAAACGTGTAATACAGTGGGTAACGGTCGCGATATTTTCACGCCCACCAATCGCCACAATCAGCTTATCCACATTTTGCGGATCAATTTTTTGTTTCGCCATAAGAAAAACCTTTGTTTGGGTATAAAAAATAAACTATGGCGGATTATACGCTTTAGGTTTGGAAAGTAAATGGGAACGTTCCCAGATTGGAAAAATTTATTTCAAAAGTGTGAAGTAGATCACAAATTTGGACAAGAAAAAAGGGCGTATTTCTACGCCCCTAAATGATATTAGAAATTACTCAGGCTCTTCCAAAATTAACCAGCCAGCATCTAACCAATCGCAGATTGTATCAAGTAATAATTCCAATTCTGCTTGGTCTTTGACGCGAGAAGCCAGTTTATTCCACGAAATCGAATCACCGTTGGCAATGCGAATGAGCAAGTTCGCTTCTGCTTCGCTTAACTCATCAATCCATTCACCGTTCACGTAAATGCGTTGTGGGTTTTCGGTGTAGAGAATTTTCACATTCGCATCTTGTTGCAACCAGCCGCCACCTTCAAGCACTTCTTGCACTTCATCTGGGTAGTTTTCGCCCTCTTCGGTCAGCAATTCATAACGACGAGAACTGACTGCAGAAGCCACTGCGTGGGTGAAAATCGCATCGAATTGGTCTGAATCTTGCAATAAATTGAGCAATTGGCGTTTAAAGGTTGCCACCATTTTTGGATCTAACAACGCATTTGGCTGTTCGTTTGGCGATAAACGGAATGGAATGTTAAATTCTGATGTTGGCAACAAATCGTGCTCTTTATCCAAGGTTTCGGTGAATTTGCAGAGTAAATCCGCCGCATTTGGATAACGTAAGCCGAACGAGAAGGTCAAACTATCGCTTTCTGACACGCCATAATGAGCCATACGCGACGGCACATAAAGCACATCGCCAGGTTGCATCACTTCGTCCACCACTAAATCGCCCATATCGTCAAAAATGCGGATCGGTTGGTTTGGTTTAAATTCTGTGGAAGGATCGCACCATTTGCCCACTTGCCAGCGGCGTTCGCCATAGCCTTGCACAAGGAACACATCATACTCATCATAATGTTTACCTACCGTGCCACCTTTTGGCGAACAAGAAACCATAATGTCATCGCGCTGCCATTGCGGAATATAGCCAAAGGCTTGCCACAACGCCCCTAATTCTGGCGACCATTGTTCTAAATTTTGCACCATTATCGACCATTGCTCAGGCAAGTTTTCTAAATCCGCCTCTTCAAACGGGCTATTTTTGACCGACCATTGCTCGTTTTGGCATTGGATAAGGCGAGCGGTAATATCTTCTTCTAACGCAAGTTCGAAAATATCGCTCGGCTCAAACAGCCCTACGATTTGGGGCAAACCGTTACGGATTAAAAGCGGTCGTTTTTGCCAATAATTTTGCAAAAAGTCTTGGGGTGAAATGTTTTCAGGTAAGCAGAATGGAATGTTCATAAGGCGTTCCTTCTTTTGAGAATAGTTGGTTCTATAATAGCGATTTTTTGAGCGAAATACACGGAAAAATTACTGGAATTTTCCTTCTAGCAGTTCAATCACCACCGCTTTTGCCAAATCTTGCTCGTCAATTTTCCAACGCACGTTATAGCCTGCTAAATTCATGCCATAAATGCGGTCGGATTTTTTGCCTTGCTGATAGGCTGGGCGAGGATCTTGAGCAATCACATCCCGAATAAAATCAAGCGGTTGATTTATGCCGAATTTTGCAAAGTTTTTCGCTTTTTTGACCGCTTGTTCGACTTCTGGAATAAAAACAACGCTCAATTTTTCTTGCGGCTTTTCTTGAGCAAAGCCTGAAATAGATTCGGGTTCGCTATCTGCGTAATGAATATAAGGTTTGATGTCGAAAACGGGCGTGCCATTCACTAAATCAACGCTGCCTAAATGCAGTAAAACCTCACCATTTTTGCATTCCACACGCTCTAATTTCACTTTCGATAAACCAAGCGGATTAGGGCGATGAGTAGCACGTGATGCAAATACCCCCACACGTTCATTGCCCCCCAAACGAGGTGGACGAACGGTGGCGTGCCAACTTCGATCGGGAATTTGATGGAACTGGAAAATCAGCCACAAATGGCTAAATTGCTCAATGCCTCGCACTGCATCAGGCGTATTATAAGGCGGCAGTAAACGCAAAATGCCCTTGCCCTCTTGCACTAAATTTGGCTGACGTGGCACGGAAAATTTTTCATCGTAAGGGCTTTCAATGATGGCTACGGGGCTTAAACTAATTGAATCACACATGATTTACTTGTTGTTTTTCTGTTAAACTATCGCCACCTATTTTAAACGAAACCATCAAAATGAACAAAAATTCCACTTTTTCAATTTGGTTTAGCACGGCTCGCCCGAAGACTTTACCACTTGCCCTTGCCTCCATTATTATTGGCTCGGCTCTCGCTTATTGGGCGGGAAAATTTAACCTTATCACCACGTTACTCTCCTTTCTGACCACCATTTTGTTGCAAGTATTATCCAACTTCGCGAACGACTATGGCGATCACGTTAAAGGTTCTGACACTGCAGAACGCATCGGACCATTGCGTGCCATTCAACACGGTGCGATTACAGGCGAACAGCTTAAAATGGCAGTAATTATCTTAAGCGTGCTTTCGTTTCTTTCAGGGGCGGCATTAAGTTTTTATGCGTATGAAGGGATTGAAGATCTGTTGGTCTTCTTAGGTTTAGGCGTGATTTCTATTGTTGCAGCGATTACTTACACCGTCGGCAAGAAAGCCTACGGCTATTTAGGGTTAGGCGATCTATTCGTGCTAATTTTCTTTGGTTTTGTGGCGGTCATTGGCGTATTTTATTTGCAAGCCCACAGCTTGCCTGCGATGATTTTTATCCCAGCCTTTGGCTGTGGTTTGCTTTCCGTTGCGGTGTTGAACATCAACAATTTACGCGATATTAACCAAGATAAAAAAGCAGGCAAAAACACGCTCATTGTGCGTATCGGCTCAAAAAACGGACGAATTTATCACGCTATCTTACTGATTCTAGCGGTCGTTTCTTACCTGATTTTTGCAATCTGTAACTTTGAGCATTGGTATAACTACCTCTTCTTGCTTGCAGTGCCGCTTTTGATAAAACACGGCTTATTTGTTTATCACCATAAAGATCCCATCGAGCTTCGCCCTATTCTCGGACAAATGGCAGGCTTGGCGTTAATTACCAATTTGCTGTTTAGTTTGGGGATTTTTTTAGGATAGGATGCAAAAAGAGGGCTTTGAGCCCTCTTTTTCTTATACCCAATTTTCTACACCAAAAACACATACGGCAAAGCATTCATTACGCCTGTTGTTGTGACCGCCAGAATCATTTTTGACATTCCAAACATCAAGCCTTGATTTTTGCCCTTATCGAGTTTCACCAAAATATTGGCAAGAGCGGTATTGGCGAATAAACTGATCACCGCAAACACACCCAAATAAACAAATGCCGTTATTGTTGAAAGTGCTTGCAAAGTATAGAACCACGGCAAGAACAACAGCACAATCAAGACGGGGGCGATGTACATCAACTTCGCAATGCCAAAATTGATTTTGCGTGAGAACCACTCTTGCAATAGCACTGCAATTAAGTTATTCACAAAAAAGGCGATAGACACATTTCTTGTTTATCGAGCAAATTGGTGAAAATATACGGGAAAATCACGTAAAACGCAGTGCCCATTCCAAGTGGAATAAAGAGCAAAACGTGAGCGAAAATAAACCGCTTGGTTAGCACTTCTTTAATTTGGCTGAAGCTAAATTTTTCGCCGCTGAGTGAAGCACATTCGGCTTTAAATGAGATGGATTTCGCCATAAAAATAACCATCGACACTTCAATTGCACAGCTGAGCCAAATTAGCCATTCTGCCTTGCGGTAGTAAATAAACGGCAAGGAAAGCAACGGGGCGACCATTGAAGCAAGGCTTGAAATGCGTAAAAAACGCCCTTGAGCACTCGCTTTAGATGCGTAATCATCTGCTGCGTGAGTCAATAAAAATGCCCGAGCATTTGTGCCAAATAGCGTACTGCCTAAACCAAAGAAGAATGTCGCAAGCAACAAGAACGGGTAAGTGTGAGTAGTAAGCAACAAGACATAAGCAAGAGCGTCTAACACGCAGCCCAACATCATTACTGCTGAACGCCCAAAGCGGTCACCCCAAGATCCTGCAAAAAGCGAGAAGGCTTGGCTGGCAAAAACCAATAAGGAAAAAGCGGTGGCAATTTGGCTCGGTTCGAATCCTTTATAATATTGTAAATAGACGAAAAATACGCTTTGCATCGCGGTGTAGGCAAGCCCTGAAAAGAAGCATCACCATAAAATCATCGTTTGCATATTCATAAAAAATACCTATACGTAATAATTTATATTCGGCTCTATTATTTCTGTTTGATAGCGTATAATATAACCGAAAATTTAAAGGAAAAATCAAGATGAAAAAAATAAAAATGTGGCAACCTATTGCTGCTGTCATTCTCGGTTTAAGTGCTTCGGTGGTGGCGAGTTATCCTGCCATTAGAATGATCCAAAATGACCGAGCGATTGAGCGTGAAGAAATTCTCGACTTAGACAAAGCCTTGCGTGAAGCTTTAGTTAAACGTGATATTCCTGCCTTGCAAGAACTTCTCGCACAAGATTTTGAGCTTTATACGATCAATCAAGGCGTGCTTTCTAAAGGTGAGTGGATCCGCAATATTCAAAAAGGCGGAATGAGTTACACTACTTTTGCATTAAGTAATGTTCCACGTTTTGAAGGGCATCAAATGCTCAGCACCGCAAATGTTTCGGGCGAATTCTGGGGAATGGAAGCGGTCAATTATCCGATTGAATTTTCCATTCGCACCATTGAACGCAAGGATAAGCGTCAAATTAAATGTATCGTCGTAAAACGAGCATAATATGAGCTAAATATGAGCAAAGAAACGCTACTACAATCGCTTGCTCAAATGACAACAGAGCAACGCAATCCTCGATCAATGAACATTGATTGCCTGAGTGCAATTGAAATCGTGCAGCTTATTAATCAAGAAGATCAGTTAGTTGCTAAGGCGGTAGAAAAATGCTTACCTCACATCGCTGCAGCGGTCGAAAAAATCGAACACGCCTTCTTAAACGGCGGACGACTTGTTTATATTGGTGCTGGCACGAGCGGACGATTAGGCGTATTAGACGCGTCGGAATGTCCGCCCACTTATGGCGTACCACCTGAAATGGTGGTGGGTATTATCGCAGGCGGTGAACGCGCTTTACGTCACCCAATTGAAGGAGCAGAAGATAACCGCGAGCAAGGCAAAGCCGATTTACAAGCGGTCGATTTTTGCGAAAAAGATGTCTTGGTCGGCATTGCAGCCAGCGGACGCACACCCTATGTGATTGGGGCGTTAGAATATGCCAAATCGCTTGGAGCAACTACCGTGTCAATTTCCAGTAACGCTCATTCAGCAATGGCACAAATTGCGGATATTGCGATTGAAACGTTGGTCGGGGCTGAAGTGCTGACGGGGTCTAGCCGAATGAAATCGGGCACGGCACAAAAACTTGTGCTAAATATGCTGACCACCGCATCAATGATCCGCATCGGCAAATGCTACCAAAACTTGATGGTGGACGTACAAGCCAGCAATGAAAAACTCAAGGCTCGTGCGATTAAAATCGTGATGGAAGCCACCGAATGTAGCAAAGAAGTTGCCGAAGCCACGCTCAAACAAGCGGATAATCACGCCAAACTTGCGATTATGATGATCTTATCCAACCTTGATAAACCCCAAGCGGAAAAATTGCTGGCGGAAAATCAAGGTAAGTTGAGATTGGCGATAACCCAAAATACCCACGGGTAATTTCCCCCTCTCTCTGACAGAAATTGCCTTACGCAATTTCCTGTACAACCCAAACATCGTTTACATTTTTCCCTAAGGACATCGTTTACATTTT
>CAUUKJ010000001.1:0-134085 GCA_963545995.1 uncultured Haemophilus sp. | reverse complement strand
GTCGTTTGTCGTTTGTCGTTTGTCGTTTGTCGTTTGTCGTTTGTCGTTTGTCGTTTGTCGTTATACTACATTTCCTTATAAAAAAGTGTTTAAAAACAATTAGTTAAGGCTTGATTGACGAGTATTTACACGCCTTGCCTTAAAATTAGAATAATCCTAACGAGGAAGAGGTGGTTTGTCTAGTAAATTAACCGCTTGAGTCCTCCTAAAATTCGTCTCTCAAGCGGTGGTTTTTTGCCTATTTTTCGCAATTTAACTTAATTTCTGTTATAATTCGCTACAATTTTTTCGGCTTATTTGAATTGAATGCGAGCCACTTATTTTTGTAAAACATAGGAACAACGAATGTCTGAACAAAATCAAGCAACAAGTTATGATTCTTCGAGTATTAAGGTTTTACGCGGCTTAGATGCCGTACGTAAACGCCCAGGGATGTACATTGGTGATACCGATGATGGTTCTGGCTTACACCATATGGTTTTTGAGGTGGTGGATAATGCCATTGATGAAGCATTAGCGGGTTATTGTAAAGACATTATTGTTACCATCCATTCGGATAATTCTGTTTCTGTGCAAGATGATGGTCGTGGTATTCCTGTCGGTATTCACCCTGAAGAAGGAGTTTCTGCTGCAGAAGTGATTATGACCGTACTTCACGCAGGCGGTAAATTCGATGATAACTCTTATAAAGTTTCAGGCGGTTTGCACGGTGTGGGGGTTTCGGTTGTAAATGCTCTTTCAACTAAACTGCAGTTGACGATTCGTCGTGAAGGACACGTTCACGAGCAATTTTATAGCTTAGGCGAACCTGATGCTCCGCTTACCATTATCGGGGAAACTGAAAAAACAGGGACAACCGTGCGTTTCTGGCCAAGCCTAGATATTTTCAAAAATGAAACCGAATTCAAATATAGCGTGCTTTCTAAACGTTTACGTGAGCTTTCTTTCTTAAACTCAGGCGTTTCTATTCGTTTAATTGATGAGCGTGACGGCAAAGAAGAACATTTCCACTATGAAGGCGGTATTAAAGCCTATGTGGAATTCTTAAATGAAGGGAAAACAACCATTCATAATACGCCATTCTACCTTTCAACAGAAAAAGATAATATTGGTGTAGAAATTTCTTTACAATGGAACGATAGCGAGAGAGAAAACGTTTTCTGCTTTACTAATAACATCCCTCAACGTGATGGCGGTGCGCACTTATCGGGTTTCCGTGGTGCATTAACCCGTGCATTAAAAAACTATATCGATAAATATTCAGCTAAATTGTTGAAAAAGAACGATGCAAAACTTGATCCATCAGGTGAAGATGCTCGCGAAGGTTTAGTTGCGGTTATTTCAGTTAAAGTGCCTGATCCAAAATTCTCATCACAAACAAAAGATAAATTAGTGTCTTCCGAAGTACGTTCAGCCGTTGAAAGCTCAATGTATGAAGCCTTAGAAACTTATTTAGAACTTAATCCTGATGATGCAAAACTTATTGTTGGCAAAATTGTCGATGCGGCTCGTGCTCGTGAAGCTGCACGTAAAGCTCGTGAAGCAAGTCGTACCAATAACGGTCAAAGTGCTAAGTTCTTAAAAGGTAAATTAGCAGATTGTAATGAGAAAGATCCTGCTCACTCTGAGCTTTACTTAGTGGAGGGGGACTCTGCGGGTGGTTCTGCCAAACAAGGGCGTAACTCTGAATACCAAGCCATTTTGCCATTAAAAGGTAAAATCCTAAACGTGGAAAAAGCCCGTTTTGATAAAATGTTATCGTCAAAAGAGGTAAACTCTTTAATTGCGGCATTAAGAACAGGGATTGGGCGTGATTATTTCGATTTGTCAAAACTGCGTTACCACAAAATCATTATTATGACCGATGCGGACGTGGATGGTGCTCACATTCGCACGCTTTTATTAACGTTTTTCTATCGTCAAATGCCAGAGCTTATTGAAAACGGCTATATTTATATTGCTCAACCGCCACTTTATAAAGTGAAAAAAGGTAAACAAGAACGTTATATTCAAGACAACGATGAAATGCTGCAATATGAAATTACGATAGCTCTTGAAGATGCGAATTTATTTGTAAGCCAAGATGCTCCACCATTAAGTGGTATGGCATTGGAAAATTTAATTTCTCACTATAATCAGGTTCAGAAATTATTGAATCGTTTAACACACCGCTATCCGTTAGCCCTTTTAAACGAATTAATTTACAGCCCCGCTCTTTCGGTTGAATTTGCAAAAGATGAAGCAAATGTAACCGCTTGGAATGAGAAATTTGTTTCTCAGTTAGTAAACAAAGAAGTTGATGGTAGTTTCTATCGTGGCAATGTGTTCTTTAACACTGAACGCCATATTTACGAGCCTGAAATCATTGTAACTACACACGGTATGGATACAACATATCGTCTTGATTACAACTTCATTACTAGCAATGAATATGCTCGTATTGTTGCATTAATGCTCGAACTAACGGATTTATTAACGCCAACGGCTTACGTAAAACGTGGAGAACGCCAACAACCTGTCGCTTCATTTGCAGAAGCATTAGATTGGTTAATTAAAGAATCTCGTAAAGGATTAACGATCCAACGCTATAAAGGGTTGGGTGAGATGAATCCTGAACAATTATGGGAGACTACAATGGATCCTGTTGCTCGTAAGATGCTTCAAGTGACTATCAATGATGCCATTGTCGCAGACAAACTCTTTACGACCTTAATGGGTGATGAAGTTGAACCTCGCCGCAATTTCATTGAAACTAACGCATTATACGCTGAGTTAGATATCTAATTATTAGATGCAGCAAAATAGGACGGTTTATGCCGTCCTTATTTTTTGCAACAAGCAAGCACATCTCATCACAAAAACAAAATACCCGTTCCTTTTAAAAAGAAACGGGTATCTCTATTTTAAATTAAACGTTCAAACTACCATTCGAAGTTTACACCAGCATTATAAGAAGCACCGCCACCGTTTGTGCTAAATGCTACACCTGATTTTACCGCGACATTTTCATTGAAACGATAGCCTGTACCCACAGCGACAGCAGTTTCTGATTTATAACCACCTACAGCTGCGGTAAAGTTAGCACGACCTACTTTATACGGTTGGAATAAACCTGTTAATACAGCTTGTGCTGCTAAGCCACGTTTAACATCTTTTTGTAAGCGGTTTACTTTGTGATCAATATTATCAATACGAGCATTGTTTTGACTAATTCTAGTGTCGTGTTGTGCAACTTGTGCTACTACTGTTTGATGAGCTGTTTGTAATGCTGCAATATCACTATGGTTGTGTGCAGCAGTCATACTATTCGCTTGAATTCCCGCTAAATTGCGTTGAATTCCCATACGATTAGCTTTGATATTTGCTTTATTTGCAGAAACATCTGCTTTATTCGCTTTTGTTACCGCAGCTGTCGCACCTAAATCTTTACCAACGGCATTAATATTATTCGCTAGCTCTGATTTTGTATTACCAATTTGGTTAGAAATTTCTTGTAAAGAATCGTGAGTCGCTTTAAAGCGTTTATCCGCATCTTTTTTGTTATTCTCAACTGTTATCGTGAGATTCAGCTAATGCTTGATGATCTTCATACAAATCATTGTGAGATTTTGCTAAAGCGGTCAAATCTTTTGCATTATTTTCAATAGCTGTACGGTGTGCCGTCACATCTCCCGCCAATCCTTCAATATTGGCAGAGTTCTCTTCCACATCCGCTGCAAGAACATCTAAACCTTTATTGAGATCTGCAATATCCGCTTTGTTTTTATCTGATTGTTTGCCTAATTCATCGTGAGATTCAGCTAATGCTTGGTGATCTTCATACAAATCATTGTGAGATTTCGCTAAAGCGGTAAGATTTTTTGCATTATTTTCAATCGCTGTGCCGTGTGCAGTCACATCTCCTGCCAATCCTTCAATATTTTCAGAATTATCTTGAACGTTCTCAGCAATACCATCTAATTCTTTGTTGATATCTGCAATAGCATCCGAATTTTCTTTTACTTTAGCACCATCAGCAAATTCTTTTGACTCTTTAAGTTTTTTAATTTCTTCAGAATGGTTTTTGATATTAATATTAACACCACTAAATAGTGCTTTAACGCTATTAAATTGATTTTGGACTGTAGCAGCATCTGCTTTTTCTTTATTCAATTTTTCAATAGCTTGCTCGTGATTTTTCACAAGTTCAGTATGCTCTTCTAAAGTGCCATTTACATTATTAGTATTTTCAACCAATGTATCTTGCACTTCTCTTAGCTCTTTAATTGCATTAGTAGCCCCATCATTTACTTTTGTAAGCTCTTTTTGTAAATCAAGAATACCATTAGTATGTTCTTCTAATAGACCATCTACCTCATTAAGATCTTCATTGATAGCAACTAATTCTTTTGTATTCGCATCTACCTTATCATTCACTGCAGTAAGGCTTTCCCCCACCAAGTCGAATGCTTCTTGAGTTTTTTCAGCTGTCTCTTTAATAGCTGCTTTCACTTTTTTTAGATCTTCTGCATTACTGTGATTCGCTGCCTCGCCTTCTGATTTGGTCACAAATCTATCAGATAATGCACTTGCAATTGAATCAACTAAGCTTGTATTGACATCTGCTGCCATCGCAAAACCTGAGATAACGCCAGCAATAATAAGAGCTACCGCAGATGGTTTAAATACGTTTTTCATGACTAAACGCCTTTTTTCATTTTTATAAAAGTATCGCAACAAAATAGTCAGCAATGCTGCATATTATTTTTATAACACATAGAGAATAAAAACAAAACACAAAATGAATTATTTTTAATCTTTAAGAGTATTTTTTAATCATTTTTGTAGCATATAAAATTCATAATATAAATAATATGATTATATTCACACATCTTATTTTTATATTAGGAAATAAAAAACGGAGTGACTTTAAAATTAAAATCACTCCGCTTATTTGATCAATATTTTAGAATAAAAATATTTCTACTCGTCTTTTATTTTTAACCATTTACTGCTCAAAGTACCAGCTGTCATTGATCCATTTACATTCAATGCAGTACGTCCCATATCAATTAATGGCTCAATGGAAATCAATAAACCGACTAATTCAAGCGGTAAATTTAATGTTGATAACACAACAATTGCCGCGAAAGTCGCTCCGCCACCTACGCCTGCGATACCAAAAGAAGAAATCGCAACAACGAGTACTAATGTGGCAATATAACTTACGCTAAATGGATCAATCCCAACTGTTGGAGCAACCATCACAGCAAGCATTGCAGGATAAATCCCTGCACAACCATTTTGTCCAATCGTTGCCCCAAACGTTGCGGAGAAATTTGCAATCGCAGGGTTATTATTCAGCTTGTCTGTTTGTGTTTCAATATTAAGTGGAATCGTTGCAGCACTTGAGCGAGAGCTAAATGCAAAAGTTAATGTTGGCATTACCTTTTTGAAATAATCTACTGGGTTAATACCAGATAAGAATAGCAAGACACCGTGCACTACAAACATTAAGAAAATCGCAATGTATGAGGCAACAATAAAGCTACCCAGATTGAGAATATCCGTCCATTTTGAGGTTGCCGCTACTTTAATCATCAACGCAAAAACACCGTAAGGCGTTAAACGAATAACAAAGCGAACCAAGCGTGCAACAAGTTTATTTAATGTTTCTACGCCTTGAGCAATGCGATCGCCTAAGCTCTGATCTTCTTTTCGTAAGCTTAATGTTGCCACACCTAAAAATGCCGCAAAAATCACTGTACTAATAATGGATGTTGGATTCGCACCTGTTAATTCCGCAAATGGATTTTTCGGGATAAATGAGAGCAACATTGCAGGCACGCTTAAATTACTTACCTGATCAACACGCCCTAATACACGTGTTTGAGCCGCGAGTTCACGTTCTCCTGCCACTAATCCTTCAGCAGATAAACCAAACACATAAACCATCACAATCCCGATAAAAGCCGCAATTGCTGTAGTAATGAGCAATACGCCTAAAACACTCACGCTGATTTTGCCTAATGAGCTAGCTTGATTTAAACGAGTAATTGCTGAAAGAATAGATACAAACACCAATGGCATTACAATCATTTGTAGTAAACGAACATAACCACCGCCAACAAGGTTGATCCAATCTAATGCGGTTTTGATTACCTCTTGATCTGATACATTTTGTAATAATGCCCCGCCGACTAAACCAAGCACCAAGCCAACAAATACCGTTTGCCCCAATTTTTGAGTGCGTTTATATAAATAGCCTAATCCTACTAAAAAAAGGATAAATAGCCCTAAAATGAAAAATAACATCTAAGCTCCTTTACAAAAATAAAAATCGCTGTGATTAAACACTTTTCCTACAAAGAAAAATAGTAATATTTTGATCTTTGTTATAACCATAAAGAATATAGCTTATTTTTGTCCAAACTTTATCGTAATAAACCCAAACCAACACAATGCAATCACGCCTAATCCCCCACCGATTAAGCCGATATATTCCAAGCCTAATTGATGGATCACAATACTGCCGAATAATGCCCCTGCACCAATACCCACGTTATAAATGCCTGAGAAAATAGCCGTTGCAACATCCGTTGCGTCTGGGGCAAGCTGTAAAACACGCATTTGTAGTGAGATGCTTAAGCAAGTAATGCCAATGCCCCATAAAAAGACCAGCAAGAAAATAAAGAGAGCAGATTGATTTAATGGGAATATCAACCATTGCGGGCAAACTACCAATAAAATCGCTGCGGTAATAAATTTTCTTGGATTTTTCGCATAAAAACGTCCAAACAGAAAACTTCCCGCTACACCTGCTAAGCCAAATACGAAAAGGAGCATTGTCGCAATATTTGGATCAAATTGGCTGATGTTAATCGCAAAAGGTTCAATATAGCTGTATGTTGTGAAATGCCCTGAAATAATAATCGCGATCAACAAATAGATTCCAACCAGTAACGGGCGTTTTGCTAACATTGGTAAACTCGACAAAGAACCTGCATTTTTGCTTGGTAAATGCGGCAAGAGTTTCCACATCAACAACATTACCAAGGCAGCAATTACACCAATAATCGCAAAGGTTGAACGCCAATCAAGAGCTTGTCCAATCATTCGTCCGAGCGGCAAACCTAAAATCATTGCAAGCGAACTACCAAGTGCAAGCAAGCCAAGTGCTTGTTGCTTTTTATCTTTGGGTGCAATGCGAATCACTAAAGAAGCGGTAATCGACCAAAATACCCCGTGAGCGAGAGCAATTCCGATACGAGAAATCAGCAGCACCCAGAAATTCCACGCAACAACCGATAAAATATGGCTAGCGATAAATAGGGTAAAAATAGATAACAGCAGTTTTTTGCGTTCTACTTTGGCGGTAAGCAACATCAGTGGCAAGGCACACAGGAAAACTACCCACGCATAGAGAGTAATCATTAAACCGACAGTGGCTGTTTCCATTCCAAAACTCTCTGCAATATCAGAAAGCAATGCAACAGGCACAAATTCGGTCGTGTTAAAAATAAAAGCCGAGAGCGAAAAGACAAAAACCCGCATTAAAGCGAGTTTTCGGTAAGATTCTTTAGTTATCATTGGTTACGTCCTAAAACAAAGCGGTTAAATTTTTCTTGAAATTTGCAATGCAAAGGGTAAGAAAAATTTAACCGCTTGTAAACTAGAATTAAATAGAAATTAGAATTCTACTTTCGCATTTAAAATAAATTCACGATCATAGCCATAAGCTACTGGGATCACGCTATTATTTGTGCCTTGTGTAGAAACATAGTAGGTTTTCTTGCCTAAATTTTTACCATTTAATTGTAGCGATACTTTTTTGCCACTTACTTTTGTATCGTAAGCAATGAATGCATCTGACACAATGGCGTGAGGGATTTTGTACGCTTCAATGTTGTTGGTGTCATAGGTGTTATATACTTTCCAAGTGCCTAAGTATCTTGCACCAGCACCCACACGGATGTTACCAAATGAGAAATTACCTACATCATAGGTTAAGAATAAACTTGCTTGATGTTTTGGTACACCTTCAAACTCTTTTCCTTCGAAATATGGGTATTTAGTGTTTTCACGTGTTTTCGTTTTGGTGTAAGCATAAGTTGCTGTTACGCCTAAGCGATCAGTTAAGCGACCGTTAAAGTCCCATTCTAAACCTTGCGAACGTTGTTTACCCACGAGGTAAGTATAGTTATAACCATCTGTGCCTGAATAAGTATCACTCACGTTTTTCTTATCAATATTGAATAACGCAAGATTGGTGCTGAAATAACCATTCTCATATTTCGTACCAAGCTCAAATGATTGACCTTCTTCTGGTTTTAAACCATCTGTTACGGCTGCACGGCTTAATTGCGGACGGAATGATTGAGCGTAGTTTCCATACACCGACCAGTTAGGCGTAAACTTATACACTAAACCGCCTTGATAAAGCATTTTACCACCGTGATCATCGGTATATAAACGCTCTGCGGTTGTACGACCACCACGACCTGCTTCTTGATCGTAATATTCGTAACGTAAACCTGCTGAAAGAATTAAATCATCGGTTAAATAGATAGAGTCCTGAGCATAAACCCCCACCGTTTTTAAGCGTGCAAATTGGTGACCATTCGCTGCTGCTAATGGCATATCAGCGGTGCTTACTGTGCCATAAACTGGATTTGAGAGCGAAATTACACTTGTTTTGCTTGCTTGATAACGAGCAATATCTAATGAGGTTCTTGCTAAATCAACCCCTGTCACTACACGGTGAGCAATGTTGCCCGTTGCAAACTCACCTACAGTATTGAAACTAGCACTGTGGTTTCGTTGTTCAGAACCACGAATCCCTTCGATTTGACGAGTTACACTATCGCCATTAATGCGAGTAACACGAGCTTGCCAATATTTATAACTGTCTTTGGTGTAAGCATAGGTCGCATTCAGTTTCCAGAAATCGTTTAATTTATGGCTTGCTTGAAGTGTTACAATATCAATCTTACCGATTGCCTCATTGAATTTTTCATCTAAACGCGTTTTTTTCGGCGAAGAAACGAATGAGCCTTTTCCTGTACCACGAGCAATAATGTAAGTACCACGATCAAAAGGATCAGTATAATCTTGGTGTTCATAGCCTACCACGATTTCTGTTTTATCATTTGACCAAGAAAGCGATGGTGCATATAAACCACGTTTAATTTTGCCAAAATTACGCCAGTAATCTTTATCATTTTGGTCATAAATAAAACGATACGCAAAGCCATTACCTAAACTACCTGTTGAATCAAAATTCACGCCCCAAGCGTTATTTGTACCAACAGAACCACCTAAAACGTGTTTTGCTTCTTGTTGTGGTTTTTTCGTCACGATATTGATGACACCACCTGGATCTTGAATACCGTATAACACAGAAGCAGGGCCTTTTAACACCTCAACACGTTCTGTTGTTGCAGAGAAGTTATGTGATGGACCCGCAACTACACCATTACGTAAAATGGAATTATCACGGTTAGCCCCGAAACCACGTTTTAATACCGCGTCCATTAAGCCGCCCAATGTATTTGCTTGCGTTGTACCACTTACTGTCGCTAACGCTTCATCAATACTGGTTGGTTTACGATCTTCTAAAAGTTGATTATTTACCACATTTACCGTTTGTGGTGAGTCAATTAAAGGCGTTGCCCCTTTGTTCGCAATATTACTGATATGCGATTGGTAACTACCATTATTGGCATCAGAATTATCAGATGCAGAGTCAGAAACCATCACTTCAGAAAGTGAAGCTGATTCCGCCATTGCCAATGCTGGCAACATAAATAACGAAGTGTAAACTAAAGAGTGCTTAAATTTCATTCAGAGTTTCCTGTAATAAAGACCTAAAAGGGAGATAAAAAACGCGGCTATTATACACAGAACCTAAATAAAAATCGCTCTCAAATAAAAAAATATTTTTTATGATGAAAATAAACACAAAAGAGGCTTACGCCCCTTTTAATTTACTCGGTAGGATAGTTTGAAAAAGCTCGCGGCTTTTTAGAGGTTGTGATCCCAAATAAGGCTTTAATGCAATGCGAGTAAAGCGTTTTGCTGCTTGTTGCGTGGATTTTTCAGAGAAATCAAGGGCTTCAAAGGCAAGCAAATCTTTGCCAAGAAAGCTCAAATTATTCTGCAAAAGCGAAGCCATAAACCCCTCATTCTCACGGAATTGATACCACATTTGTGGATCAACTTCTTCCCCTGTAGCAATGCAATGTACGAAATCCACACCGTAGCCTAACGCCTTTAACACTTGGAATTCAAAAGTACGTAGCGTGGGCTCTAACGCATCAGGGCTTGCCGCTAGCTTGGTCACACAAAGCAAATAATGTTGGAAAAGTTCTTGGTAAGCGGTCTGATTTTCTAATACTCTTACCAAAACCTCATTCACGTAAAAACCGCTATAAAGTGCCAATGTATTCATCGGCAAAGTTAACGAGGCAGCTTCTACTTTAGTAAGTGTTTTCAATTCGCCCTTGCCAGACCAACGCAACAGCAATGGAGTGAAAGGCTGCAATAACGCTTTTAGAGGCGAGCGAGGTCTTCTCGCTCCTTTGGCAAGCAAGGTAATCCGTCCGTGATGTTCTGTAAAAAAATCCACCAAAAAGCTCGTTTCGCTGTATTCACGTTTATGTAAAACGAACCCTCGTTGCCATTGTTGTTCTTGCATCTATTCGTCGATATAACCTAAACTGCGTAACGCACGCTCATCATCCGCCCAGCCTGCTTTCACTTTCACCCATAATTCAAGGTGAACTTGTGCATCAAATAAGCGTTCCATATCTTGACGAGCTTCAATACCAATGGTTTTGATTTTCTGCCCTTTCGCTCCAATCACCATTTTTTTCTGCCCATCACGCTCAACCAAAATCAAGCCGTTGATTAAATAAACACCTTTCTCATTGACTTTAAATTGCTCAATTTCAACGGTAACGGAATATGGCAACTCTTCGCCTGTAAAACGCATTAATTTTTCACGAATAATCTCTGAAGCCATAAAACGTTGGCTGCGGTCGGTTACATATTCTTCAGGGAAATGATGCACGCCTTCACGCAAGGATTGACGCACAATTTTCTCTAATAAATGGACGTTTTTCCCACGTTGTGCCGAAATCGGCAGAATTTCCGCAAAATCAAATTTTTGTGATAATTCCGTAATATGTGGCAATAGCTCATCTTTTTCTTTGATATTATCCACTTTGTTAATCGCTAATACGACAGGGGCTTTTGCCGCACGCAATTTGTTCAACACCATCTCATCATCTTCAGTCCATTTAGTGCCTTCCACTACGAAGATAATGAGATCTACATCACCAATTGCCGAACTTGCTGCACGGTTCATCAAGCGGTTAATCGCACGTTTTTCTTCAATATGAAGCCCTGGTGTATCGACATAAATCGCTTGATACGCCCCTTCAGTTTGAATCCCTACAATACGGTGGCGTGTGGTTTGAGCTTTACGCGAGGTAATAGAGATTTTTTGTCCGAGAATTTTGTTTAATAGGGTCGATTTCCCTACATTTGGACGACCCACAATGGCGATAAAGCCACAATATGTTTTTTGGTTTTCTGTCATTTTTTCTTCCTTTTTCCTAATTTTTCATAAGCAATAAATTAGGAAAGATCTTTAATAATTCAGTTGCATTGAAATATGTTCAGATTTTACCCTCGCCCCTTGAGGGAGAGGGATAATTTCAATTCGTTCAGAATTGAAATTCGGGAGAGGGGTAAGCGGTCATATTTGACCGCTCATTTGCAAATTAGAGATTGCTCCCCCTCTCTCTGAAAAATTGCTCTACGCAATTTTTCTGTCTCTCTCCCTCAAGGGGAGAGAGTTTTATCTGATATATAAATTACTTTTTAATAATCACGCCCAACACCTTCTCCGCTGCATTTTGCTCTGCTTTGCGGCGACTTGTGCCAACACCTGTAAAAATTTCATCGACATTTTTCACTTTGCAGGTAACTTTAAAGGTTTGATTGTGGGCTTCGCCTTTAATATCAATCACTTCATATTCAGGCAGTGGCAATTTTCGCCCTTGTAAAAATTCCTGCAAACGCGTTTTAGGATCTTTCTGAGCATCACCTGGACTGATTTCCGCCAAGAAAGTGGCATACCAATCATAGACTTTCTGCATTGCCTGATCCATTCCTTTATCTAAATAAATCGCGGCAATAATCGCTTCAACACAGTCGGCAAGAATGGATTCTCGACGATAGCCACCGCTTTTCAGCTCGCCTGCCCCAAGTTTCATATAATCGCCCAATTCAAATTGACGGGCAATAATCGCCAAGGTTTGTTCTCGTACAAGGGTGGCGCGCATACGGCTGAGTTCGCCTTCGTTGGCTTTCGGGAATTTATCGTAAAGGGCTTTGCCGATGGTAAAATTGAGAATGGAATCGCCTAAAAATTCGAGACGTTCATTGTTTTTTGATGCCGCACTACGGTGCGTTAAGGCTTGAGTGAGGTAATCAAGGGTTTCAAATTGATAACCCAATTTTTTCTGTAATCGTTCTAGTTGCATAATTTATCAGGGATTTGCCCTGCATCTGTTACTCGTAGGGACGGGGTTTATCCCCGTCCATTTTTCTCCACCGATGTTAGGACAGGGGATAAACCCTGTCCCTACGATGATTGAAAGCGGTCAGATTTGCAAAATCTTTTGCAAATTCAACCGCTTGGAAGTTATTGAATGGAAGTAAACATTCGGTCGAAACGCAAGCCTTTCGGGAATTCATTCGGCTTTTTGTCTAAACTTAACCAAATGAATGTCGCTTTGCCGACCACATTTTGCTCAGGCACAACCCCCCAGAAACGGCTATCTTCGCTGTTATCGCGGTTATCGCCCATCACAAAATAATGCCCCTCTGGCACAACCCATTCGCCGTCTGCTTGCCCTGCTTGTTTGAAGAAATAAGGGGCATAGTTAAACGCAGAAGGGTTGTTTAAGATTTGATGCGTTACGCTGCCGATTTCAGTTTTTTCAATCTGCATTTCGTCGTGATAGAAGAAATCAGGATTCGGTTTTGCGTTTTCATATTTGAATACGGTTACCACACCCTCTTTGTTGGTCACAGTAAGCGATTGAGTTGCCATATCGTATTTCACTGTGTCGCCACCGATGCCTACCACGCGTTTAATATAATCAACGTGCGGTTGTGGCGGGGCTTTGAACACAATCACATCACCACGTTTTGGGTGACCGTTCTCAATAATCGTTTTCTGCCAAATCGGATCTTTAATGCCGTAATCAAATTTGTTCACGACTAAAAAATCGCCCACACGCAAAGTTGGTTCCATTGAGCCGCTTGGAATTTGGAAGGGTTCAAACACGAAAGAACGTAAAATCGTGACCAACGCCAATACACCAAAAAGCGAACCGAAAAAGTCGGTAAAGCCGTTTTTCTTCTCTTTATTGAGTTTGTTATACAGCCAAAAACCGCTGCAAATCACCACTAAACCGACCAATAAAATCGAGATGGTGTTAGGAAGTTGCATTGAATCTAGCCATTTCCAAATGCCGTATAAAACCCCAATAAAAATAATTGGCATAATTTGTGCCATAGTTTCTCCTTTTAGCTTTAACAAGCGGTTGAAATTGCAAAATAATCTGCAAATTCGACCGCTTGATTAACGCAAAATTCCCTTTAAAAAGGTTAATCTTTACCAACGTGAAGAATTGCTAAAAACGCTTCTTGTGGCACTTCTACGTTACCGAGAGATTTCATTCGTTTTTTACCCTCTTTTTGTTTTTGTAGAAGTTTTTTCTTACGGCTTACGTCACCACCGTAACATTTCGCTAATACGTTTTTACGCAACTGTTTCACGGTGGAACGGGCGATAATGTGGTTGCCGATTGCCGCTTGGATTGCAATGTCGAATTGTTGGCGTGGAATTAAATCTTTCATTTTTTCCACCAATTCACGACCACGATATGGGGCATTATCTTTGTGAACGATAAGTGCTAACGCATCAACGCGATCACCATTGATCATAATATCCACACGCACCATATCTGCGGCTTGGAAACGTTTGAAACCGTAATCCAATGAAGCGTAACCACGCGAGGTTGATTTCAAACGGTCAAAGAAGTCTAGCACCACTTCGCCCATCGGGATTTCGTAAGTTAACGCAATTTGGTTGCCGTGGTAAACCATATTGGTTTGCACGCCACGTTTTTCCACACACAACGTAATTACGTTGCCCAAATACTCTTGCGGCACAAGCATATTACATTCTGCAATTGGCTCACGAATTTCACTGATGTTGCTAATCGGCGGTAATTTCGACGGACTATCCACATACACGATTTCGCCGTTGGTTTGCACCACTTCATACACTACCGTTGGTGCAGTAGTGATGAGGTCTAAATCGTACTCACGCTCTAAACGCTCTTGGATAATTTCCATATGCAATAAGCCTAAGAAACCGCAACGGAAGCCAAAGCCTAATGCCGTTGAGTTTTCTGGCTCATAGAATAAAGAGGCATCATTCAAGCTTAATTTGCCTAGCGCATCACGGAAGGCTTCGTAGTCATCAGAACTGATTGGGAATAAACCTGCGTAAACCTGTGGTTTCACCTTTTTAAAACCAGGTAATACTTCGGTTGCAGAATTGTGGTGGTGCGTTAAGGTATCGCCCACTGGTGCGCCTAAAATATCTTTAATTGCACACACGACCCAACCCACTTCGCCTGTTTTTAGCTCTGTGGTATCGACTTGTTTTGGCGTGAAAATACCTAAGCGATCTACGTTATAAGACTGCCCTGTACTCATCACTTTAATTTTATCACCTTTTTTAATTACACCATTTTTCACACGCACAAGCGACACTACGCCTAAATAGTTATCGAACCAAGAGTCAATAATCAAGGCTTGTAACGGCGCTTCAGGATCGCCTTCTGGTGCAGGAATTTTATGCACGATTTCTTCTAAAACATCTTCAATACCCACGCCCGTTTTTGCAGAACAACGTACGGCTTCCATTGCATCGATTCCAACGATGTCTTCAATTTCTTCAGCAACACGTTCAGGATCGGCAGCAGGTAAGTCGATTTTATTTAGAATTGGCACAACCTCCAAATCCATCTCAATCGCCGTGTAACAGTTCGCAAGGGTTTGTGCTTCAACGCCTTGACCTGCATCAACCACTAACAATGCGCCTTCACAGGCTGCGAGTGAACGTGAAACTTCATAAGAGAAGTCAACGTGTCCTGGTGTGTCGATAAAGTTTAATTGATAGGTTTCACCGTCTTTCGCTTTATAATTTAAGGTTACGCTTTGTGCTTTAATCGTGATCCCACGTTCACGTTCAAGATCCATTGAGTCTAGCACCTGAGCTTCCATCTCACGATCAGATAAACCGCCACAGGTTTGAATCAAACGGTCTGAAAGGGTTGATTTACCGTGGTCAATGTGGGCTATAATAGAAAAGTTACGAATGTTCTTCATATTCATCGGGCAATAAATGTCCTGTTTAATCAAATTTTAGGGAAAAATAACCGTGCAATTCTACTTGAATTTCACGGTTTTTTCAAAGGAATTACTGACAATTGATCTGCCACGCAAGCTGGCTAAATTCAACCGCTAATTGGCTTAATGCCTGTTGGTAAGCGGTTAAATTTTGCTTTTTATTCGCAAACGCCGACCGCTTGTCAGAAAATTGCATTTGAGCATAACCGCATTGTAATTCACGCCCGCGCGATACTTCCAATTGCACATCGTGGAAACGTTCTGTTGGCGGGTAAAGTACTTCACTTCGCAACTCGCCTTGAGTGACCGTGACTTTTGCTTGCGTATCCGTTTGTTGGGCAAACGCACTTTGGCGTAATGAGGCACGTTCAACCAAACTCATTCCTTTACTATTTTTATCCACAAATAACAAAATACCTTTTTGCCAATCATCAGGATTTTTCGTGCTTCCCGCTGGCAAATAAAGCAGTTGTTGCATCTCATCAATTTGATTTTGCGTTACTTTTTCAAAACGCTGTTTTTGGAAAGTTACCTCATCAGGCAATGTAAACTGCGTAGTTTTCAACTGGCAAGCGGTTAAAAACAGCGAAAGAATCGCAAAACTACTCCAACGTAAAAGACTCATTTACTGTTCCTCGCGTTTAAAGACAAGTTCTGTTTCGCTAGAATTTGCCTCATCAAACCAATATCCCGCATAATCAAATGCTTTGAGCTGCTCAACTTCCGTTGGTTGTTCTGTAAGCATAAAATGCACCATCATTCCACGAGCTTTTTTGGCATAAAAAGAGATTTGCTTGAACTTGCCATTTTTTTCATCAAGGAAAATTGGTTTTACAATCGTTGCATTTAGATTTTTAGGTTTTACCGCCCCAAAATATTCATCTGAGGCAAGGTTAATCAATAAACGATCTCCTTGCTGATCCAATGCTTCTTGCAAATGTTCGGTAATGATATTGCCCCAATAGGCATAAAGATCTTTGCCTTTTGGATTGGCTAATTTAGTCCCCATTTCCAAACGATAAGGCTGCATTAAATCCAGTGGTTTTAACAATCCATATAAACCTGAAAGCATTCGCAAATGTTGTTGGGCATATTCCACTTGCTCACGGGTTAAAGTTTCCGCTTCAAGTCCTGTATAAACATCTCCTTTAAAGGCAAATAATGCTGCTTTCGCATTTTGTTCATTATGGGTTAATTGCCACTCTGCAAAACGAGCAACATTTAGACTTGCCAATTTATCGCTAATTGACATCAATGAACCTAATTCCGCTGGGGGAAATTTCTTACAAACCTCGATCAATTCTTGGCTATAAGCGGTCAATTCTGGCTGAGAAAATACAAAATGCGGTGCAGGGGTTTCAAAATCTAATGTTTTTGCAGGGGAAATAATGGCAAGCATATGGAATTCCTTTTAAAAATAAGATACAAAAAAGGCAGGAAAATCCTGCCTTTTGAGATAATACTTTCGTATAGATACTCGAAATTAACGTTTTGAGTATTGTGGACGACGACGTGCTTTGTGTAAACCCACTTTTTTACGTTCAACGCGACGTGCGTCACGAGTAACGAAGCCAGCTGCACGAAGTGCTGGGCGTAAAGTTTCGTCGTATTCGATCAATGCACGTGTAATACCGTGACGGATTGCACCTGCTTGACCAGAGATACCACCACCTTTAACTGTGATGTATAAATCTAATTTATCTAATAATTCAACTAATTCTAATGGTTGACGTACGATCATACGTGAAGTTTCACGACCGAAGTAAACGTCTAAAGAACGTTGGTTAATAGTGATGTTACCGCTGCCCGGTTTAATAAATACACGAGCTGAAGAGCTTTTGCGGCGACCTGTGCCGTAGTTTTGATTTGCTGCTGTCATTTTGATGCTCCGTGATTAGATGTCTAAAACTTGTGGTTGTTGTGCAGCGTGGTTGTGTTCGTTACCTGCGTAAACTTTTAATTTACGGAACATTTCACGACCTAAAGGACCTTTTGGTAACATACCTTTTACTGCGATCTCGATCACTGCTTCTGGACGACGTGCAATCATTTCTTTGAAGGTTGCATCTTTGATACCACCAACATAGCCAGTGTGCCAGTAGTAGATTTTATCAGTTTCTTTTTTACCTGTTACAGCTACTTTCTCAGCGTTGATAACGATGATGTAATCGCCTGTGTCAACGTGTGGAGTATATTCAGCCTTGTGTTTACCACGTAAACGGCGTGCTAATTCAGTAGCTAAACGACCTAAAGTTTTACCTGTCGCATCTACTACATACCAGTCACGTTTTACTGTTTCTGGTTTTGCTACAAAAGTTTTCATTAATTAAATACCAAAATTTAAAGTTTAAACCCAATATCCTCTCGGATATTACCTATTAATTTTACGGTTAAACCGAACCCCTTCGAGTTTGATTTAAACCAAACTTGTTTGGCGGGAAAGTCCAAACAAAAACAGGGTGCGGCAATTATACAGATTTTTCATAAAAAAGCTAACGGTTTTGTATGTTTTTTGCGTTTAATCAGTAAAAGTAGATTTTTATTAACCCAACTATTCCTTTTAATAAGAGAAAATGTTACAACTTGTTACATCTTTACTCAATAAGAAACAAATAAAGAGAGGTTTTTATGACAGAATGGACAATCGCAGTTTGGGGAGCTTTAGGGGCTTCGTTTATCGTTGGTATTTTCGTGGGGGTATTGGTAACACGAATGGCAAGCCGTAATGTGCAAAAACAACTTCAGCTTGAAACCGATTTAAAAACAATGCAACACAAAGTTGATGAGCAGAAACAACAACTTGAATCTCATTTTGCTCAATCTGCCGAACTTTTAGCTACTTTAGCCACTGATTACAAAAAACTTTACGAGCATTTAGCACATAGTTCGTCTGAATTATTACCTGAGGAAAAACAAACTGAATTCTTTAAACTTACTGTTAAAGAAGAGGAAGATCAGCCTCGTGATTATTCAGAAGGTTCTTCTGGTTTATTTAAAAAACAGTAAATACAAAAAAGGACGCCAAATGGCGTCCTAATTTTTTATCTAAACTTTAAAATTAAAGTGCAGATTTTGCTTTTTCAACTAATGCAGCGAACGCCACTTTGTCGAATACAGCGATATCAGCAAGGATCTTACGGTCGATTTCAACAGACGCTTTTTTCAAGCCGTTGATGAATTTGCTGTAAGATAAACCATTTTGACGAGCCGCAGCGTTGATACGTGCAATCCATAATTGACGGAATTGACGTTTACGTTGACGACGGTCACGATATGCGTATTGACCAGCTTTGATCACCGCTTGGAAAGCAACGCGATACACGCGTGAACGTGCACCATAATAACCTTTAGCAGCCTTAAGAACTTTCTTATGGCGTGCTCTTGCAATAACACCACGTTTTACACGAGCCATTATTTAATCTCCTAATGTATATTTAAAAACTAAAATTCACTAAAGTACGTCTTCACGCAAACGCTTATGCGTATGGTAAACACGCTACTACTAATACTTGGTCTGCTTTCGCTACCATTGATTTGTGGCGTAAGTGACGTTTACGTTTAGTGGTTTTCTTAGTCAAAATATGACGTAAGTGAGATTGTTTACGTTTGAAACCGCCTGAAGCTGTTTTCTTGAAACGCTTAGCAGCACCACGTACTGTTTTAATTTTAGGCATTGTTTTAAAAACTCCGCATTGTTTTTGTTAATCATTTAGCAATCAGGCGAATGTATTGCTAACATTACTTGTTAAGCACTGATTACATCTCAAAAGCAATAATCAATTATTGCATAAAAGCGACTCAGGCTGCGTAGTGTGCCTGTTGTCATCTTTGTTTTCTTGCGTAAGAAAACGTGCGAATTCTACCGAAATCTCGCCTATTCTGCAAGCGGTAATTTTACAAATAAAAAATGCAACCCTTAGGCTGCATTTCTCAAATTCATTGTAAGATAATTTTCTTATTTTTTCTTAGGTGCGATAACCATTACCGCTTGGCGACCTTCTAATTTACCTGGTGCAGATTCCACTACTGCAATTTCAGCAGTATCTTGTTTTACGCGATCTAAGACATCTAAACCAATATCTTGGTGAGCCATTTCACGACCACGGAAACGAACAGTAATTTTCACTTTATCGCCATCTTCAATGAAACGGATGATGCTACGTAATTTAATCTGGTAGTCACCTTCATCAGTACCTGGGCGGAATTTAATTTCCTTCACTTGTACTACTTTTTGTTTCTTCTTCTGCTCTTTAGCCGCTTTTTCTTTTTCATAGATGAACTTACCATAGTTCATAATACGGCAAACCGGCGGTTCAGCATTTGGGCTGATTTCAACTAAGTCTAACTCAGCTTCTTCCGCTCTCGCTAAAGCATCTTGAATTGACACGATACCAACTTGTTCGCCATTTTCATCAGTAAGGCGAACTTCCTTCACGCCACGGATTTCTTCATTAAGACGGTGAGCGCGATTTGACTGAACACGTTTTACAGGTTTAATAGTATTATTCCTCTAGTTAGTTTATATATGATCTGCAATGCAGATTTTGGCTAAAATTTGTCGTTTATCAAGACAAAAACGGGGAAAATTCTAGCGGATTTAAATTGATTATGCAATAGCCAATCGATAAACAAACGAAAACTTATGCGAAAACAACACTTATTTGCGGAGCTAGAGTATAATGTCGCTGTCTAATTTGAGGTACTTATGAATTTACAATGGCAAAAATATCCGCATAACGCAAAAAAACTTTTTAAACTTACGATTCCGATTTTCATCTCCCAACTTTCCGCATCAGGTATGGGCTTGGCTGATATTGTAATGGCTGGCTTAGTCAGCGATGATGACGTTTCCGCCATTGCGGTCAGTAACTCAATTTACTTCCCGCTCTTTTTATTTGTACTTGGCTTACTTAACGCCATTACACCAACGGTTTCCTATCTTAATGGCTCGAACCAACGCAACCTTATCGCCCATCAAGTGCGACAAGGCTTTTGGCTTGTACTCACGATGTCCGTGCCATTGATTTTAATCTTCTGCAATAGCCATCTAATTTTGGACTATATGCACACACCCGAATCGTTCTCTATTAAATCTCAGAAATATTTGGCGATTATGGCAATTAGCATTATCCCTGCATTGCTTGCGATTAACTTGCGTTGTATGAACGATGGTTTGTCCAATCCAAAACCTGCGATGATCATCACCTTTTTTGGTTTATTGCTGAACATTCCGCTCAACTATATTTTTATTTTTGGTAAATTTGGATTACCTGAAATGGGTTCTGTCGGTTGTGGCGTGGCAACGGCTATCGTGAACTGGGTAATGTTCTTGATGATGTTCTACTACTGCTACACCAACAAATCCCAACGCGACATTGGCTTATTCAAAAAATGGATGGAAATGCCAAGCGGTCAAACTTTGCTAAAAATTTGCAAACTAGGCTTGCCTATTGGCTTTGCGATGTTTACTGAGGTGATGCTCTTTTCTGCTTCATCACTTTTCCTTTCACCGCTTGGGGCACAAGTGGTGGCAAGTCATCAGGCAGCACTGCAAACGAGTTCGCTCTTTTTTATGATCCCAATGTCATTTAGTATCGCCACTACCATTGTGATTGGGCAAACACTTGGTCAAAAACGTCTTGATGATGCGAAAACATTAAGTTATCACGCCTTATTAACAGGGCTAGTTTTTGCTTCAATCGCGGCTGTTGTGATTGTCTTGCTTGACCAATATATTCCGCTTGCCTTTACGCGTGACCCGATTTCGATTTCAATTGCCGCGAACTTGCTGCTATTTGCTGCGATCTACCAAATTCCAGATGCATTACAAGCTATTTCGAACGGTATTTTGCGTGGCTATAAACATACCCAACCGATTTTGTATGTCACTATATTTTGCTATTGGATTGTAGGTATGCCTTTGGGTTATACCTTGTCTAGAACCAATCTTTTGACCGAACAACCAATGGCTGCACAAGGTTTCTGGCTCACTTTCTGCATCAGCCTGAGCTTTGCAAGCGGTCTGTTAATGTGGCAAATCCGCAAAATTCAACGCGTACCGCACGAACAGCTTATTCAGAAATTAGAACGTATTAAATAATACTGAAAATGCTAAACAAGCCTCCTTTTTCACTCTCTCCCCTTGAGGGAGAGAGACAGCCGAAATTGCATCAGGCAATTTTGGCAGAGAGAGGGGGCTACGATGTTGATTCTATAAAAGAGCAGCAAAAAATGACTGCTCCCCCCTCTCCCGAATTACGCTTCTGAACGAAGCGTAATTATCCCTCTCCCTCTAGGGGCGAGGGTAAATCAGGGGGCGTTTAAAAATGTTTATTTAGGTAACACTATGGAAACTCTCAACACGCTCACCCTACCGCTAAATTGCTCAAGCTTAATCGAAGCCTCAGCAGGAACAGGGAAAACACACACGATCAAAAACCTCTATCTTCGCTTATTGCTCGGCATTAGCCACAATGATGAGCCGTTGCAACCGCTCACTGTCGAGCAAATTTTGGTGGTAACCTTTACCAAAGCGGCAACGGAAGAATTAAAAGATCGTATTCGTGAAAATATTCAGCAATGTTACGCCTTCTTTTCCGCCCAATTAAACGGACAAGCGGTTGAAAATAATGATTTTTTTGCAGATCTTTACGAGCAAGTCGAAAAGAAGGAAGAAGCCTTGTTGCGACTTCGCATTGCCGAGCGTGAAATTGACCTTGCGAGCGTATTTACCATCCATAGTTTCTGCCAAAAAATGTTGTATCAATTTGCGTTCGATTCGGGCATTAGCTTTGAATTTGAACTACAACAAAATGAGCAACATCTGCTTGAACGCCTAGCCCAAGAGGTGTGGCGTGAGCAGTTTTACCCAATGAGTTTAGACGAAACTGCCGTTGTCGCCGAAGAACTTAAAACGCCACAAAATACGTTAGAGGCGGTACGAGCATATTTAACCGAGGCTTTGCCTGATTTGAGTGCTGAGCAACAAAGCATCAATGAGCAATTTACGAGCCATTTGCAAGGCTACCAACAGCTACTTGTCGAAGTTCGCCAATATTGGCAAACACACCGAGCGGAAATTGTTGAGCCGATAATCTTTGAACTGAATAAAAAATATAAAACAGGCGAGAAAAAAGCATTAAACCGCCGATCTTACCAAATGCGTTATGTGGAAAATTGGTTGAAATCACTGGATGCGTGGGCGGAAAGCAATGCTATTTATTTCCCAACAGATCATTTTTCGCGTTTCTGTCAAGACTTCTTAGTTGAAAAAGCGGAAGAAGGGGCTGAACCACTCAGCTCGGCTCATTTTGCAAAAAACCAAGCATTTTTAACCGCTTACCAAACGCAATATGAAAATAAACAAAAATCCTTGTTGCTTTATCAATTTCTAATGCGTCTGCGTGAAAAATTAGCCGATTACAAAGCCTCACACACCGAAAAAAGTTTTGATGATTTACTGATTATGCTTAATCAAGCCCTCAAAGGCAGTCGCGGTAAACAGCTTGCCAGCCAAATTCGCCAACAATTCCCGTTTGCGATGATCGATGAATTCCAAGACACCGACCAAACGCAATACGACATTTTCCGCCAAATTTATATGGCGGATGAGGGGCAAAATCAGGGCTTTATTATGATTGGCGACCCGAAACAGTCGATCTATAAATTCCGTGGGGCTGACATTTTTACTTACTTAGAAGCCGCTAGCCACGCCGATGAGCAGCGTACACTAGATAAAAACTGGCGTTCATTGCCAAAAGTGGTGGATGCGGTTAATCAGCTGTTCGCATTCCCTGCAGATTGTGAACATCCGCCATTTTTGTATAACGGAATCGCTTTCCAGCCTGTGCAAGCCAAAACTGCCACTGATAACCTTATTGGTAGCGAAAATGTGGTTTGCTATTTGCAACCAGAGTTTGATGAAAGCGAGGCAGCAGAACATTGTGCCGACCAAATTCAACAGCAATTACAAGCAATGCAAGTGGGCGAAATTTATCTACAAAATGTAAAAGATCAAAGCTCAACCCTGTTTGAAGCCAAAGATATTGCGGTTTTAGTTCGAAGCGTAAATCAAGCAAAATTGATTAAAAAAGCATTGGCAAAACGTGGGCTGAAATCAGTCTTTTTATCCGAACGTAGCCGTGTGTACGAAAGTGAGATCGCCCCTGAATTGGCGTGGTTGCTGAAAGCCTGTTTGAATCCGTATCATCAAAACACCTTATTGTGTACCTTAGGTTCAAGCCTATGGGGATTAACTGCGGCACAAATTTATCAGCTAAAAAATGATGAACGAGAATGGGAAAGCTACGTCGATAAATTCGTGCATTATCAGGAAGTATGGCAAAAACAAGGCGTATTGCCGATGTTGCACCAACTTTTCTTGCAGGAAGGCATTATAGAACGCTTAAAAGCTCGCCCAAATGCGGATCGTTTGCTGACCGATTTATTCCATTTAGCTGAAATTTTGCAATCGGCAATGCAAGAAGTTGAAAATGAAAGTAGCCTTGTGCGTTGGTATGAACAGACCTTAAACGATGCTGAAAATGGCGATGACACCCACACGTTACGACTCGAAAGCGAAGAAGCTCTGATTAAAATTGTCACTATTCACGGCTCAAAAGGATTGCAATATCCTATCGTTTGGCTGCCATTTATCGGCAAAAATAGTGCTAGCGTCAAAGCCTCTGCTCTTTCTCTTTATCACGATGAGAATGCCCAAAAACATTGGGATTTTGGTGGCAATAATGAAGAAATTAAGACACTCAAAAATAAAGCAGAGTTTGCTGAAGACTTGCGGTTACTTTATGTGGCACTCACACGTGCTGAATCGCAACTTAATTTGATTTTGCCTGCTCGTTTCCAAAAAGGCTGGAACAGCGTGCATTATCTTTTAAGCAATGGCGAAATTGCGTTGAATGAAAAGGCGGAAACCACACAAGAAACCACTGCTTATTTGGCTGAAAAAGGGCTAGATTGCGAAGTAAAAGTGCTAGAAGAAACGGCACAAGAACGTTATTGGTCGCCTGAACAAGAAAGTCCAATTTCGCTACAAGTGCGTGAATTTAACTACACAATCGCAACAACTCAAGGGCAAATCACGAGTTTTAGTGCATTAAGCAACTACAATGATTGGGCGTTAGATACCCACGGAAAAGGGCAAGCTCAAGAGGATTATCTTGCTCAAATTGGCGATTTTACACAAGATTACGATAATCAGACCGCTTCAGAAGAAGCTATTTTTGAACAGCTCGAACAAGCGGGCGAAATTGAGCCAGAAAATGCAAATAGCTTGAACGCTTACCAATTCCCACATAGCACAAAAGTAGGGAATATTTTGCACCGTTTCTGGGAACATTTTGACTTTGAACAAGCGGTTACAACGGAAGACGTTGCCCCAATTTGTGAACAGCTTAATTTAGACGAAAAATGGCTTGAACCGTTGCAAGAATGGCTAGAACAAGTTCGCAGTACGCCATTTTCGCCCGATGAATTTGCGTTAAGTGAGATCAGCTCTGCCACCCGTTTAAACGAATGGCAATTTTTCTTACGCCTGCAAAATGAAGAAGGATTACGCAAACTCAATCAATTACTACAACAACACAGCGAGCTTGCCAAAGCATTACCGCCGTTGCAATTACCGCAACTTTCAGGCTACGTGCGAGGTTTTATCGACTGCATCGCCAAAGTGAAAGGGAAGTTTTATGTGATTGACTATAAATCGAACTTCTTAGGCTATTTACCGCAAGACTACCGCCCATCACGTTTGCTCAAAACTATCGGGCAGTACCGCTATGACTTGCAATATTTGCTCTACGCCCTTGCCGTACATCGTTACCTTCGCTCACGTTTAGGCGAAAGTTACGACTACGAGCAACATTTTGGTGGCGTTGCTTATCTTTTCCTACGAGGAATGAATGGCGAACCTCATAGCGGTGTTTATTTTGATAAGCCAAACAAGGAATTAATTGATGAGTTGGATTTGTTGTTTGGTTGAGGTTTAAGCGTTTAAACTATTTTTAAACGTTCAATCCCCGCATAAACCGTTGCTTTTCCTTTGCGGGTAAAACCTAATAAAGTAAATTCATTATCTTGTGCCATTTTGGCTGCCATTTCGGTGGTAGCGGAAATGGCACAAAGCATTTCTATGCCCACAGCGACGCATTTTTGCACCATTTCAAAACTAGCACGACTCGTCACAAAAACAAAACCAAGTGGTTCATTATTTTGAGCATACCAGCCGATTAATTTATCAAGAGCGACGTGTCTGCCTACGTCTTCTTTAATAGCAAGTAAATCCCCTTCGGGGGTGAAAAAAGCGGCTGCGTGGCTCGCCCCTGTTTCTTTGGAAAGCTGCTGAGATTGTTCTAATTGGGTTAATGCTTGGTTAAAAATAAGCGGGTTGATGTTTGATAAGCGGTGTGATTTTTTCGCTAAATTGCAACTCTGTTTGACTTGTTCTAATTGCTCTACACCACAAATGCCACAACCTGTTCTGCCTGCCATTGAACGGCGTTTTTCTTTTAATTCGACAAAGCGACGAGTACTTATTTCTAATTGCACTTCAATGCCATCGCATTGCTCAATAATATCAATACCGTAAATTTCAGATTTATGCGAAATAATGCCTTCAGTCAGTGAAAATCCAATCGCAAATTCTTCTAAATCGGTAGGCGTACACATCATTACCGCGTGCGAAATGCCGTTATAAACTAAGGCGACAGCGATTTCACTAATTAAGCGATCTTCACATTGAGTTGGTTTTATGACTTGATTATCAAGAGTTAAACGGGTAGCATTTATTACGTATGATTTATTCATATATTCCCTTCATTTTATTTATTTTTACAAATAAGAACCATTCTCAAAATATTTATTTCAAATTAAATTTTTGTTAAAAATTTTTTAAATAAATCAAAAAGAATAACTTTAGTAAATTTACTAACTATAAGTGATGGTTTATTATATATAAAGGTAAATAGCTATTCGAATATGTAATTTAGATTACATTTTGAAACATATTTTACATTTTAAACAGGATATTGGCAAAATTGCCGATATAGATTTCTAGGAGTGATTTATGCAGGTCTCAAGACGTAAGTTTTTTAAGATCTGTGCAGGTGGTATGGCAGGGACTTCTGCTGCAATGCTTGGTTTTGCACCAAGTGAAGCGTTAGCAGCCCCTCGCGAGTACAAGCTTTTACGAGCTAAAGAAACTCGCCAATCCTGTACTTATTGTGCCGTAGGCTGCGGTATGTTGATGTATAGCCTCGGTGATGGAACAATGAATTCACGTGGTAAATTATTCCACGTGGAAGGTGACCCAGACCATCCAGTTAGCCGTGGGGCATTATGTCCAAAAGGTGCAGGGGTGTTGGATTATGTAAATAGTCCAAATCGTCTTCAATATCCAGAATATCGTGCACCTGGTTCTGATAAGTGGGAACGCATTTCTTGGCACGACGCCATTCATAAAGTTGCGAAATTATTAAAAGAAGACCGCGATGCCAACTGGGAAGCCACCAATGCGGAAGGTACGCCAGTTAATCGTTGGGCAACCACTGGTTTCTTAACAGCATCTGCTGCAAGTAACGAAACGGCACTTATAACCCAAAAATTTGGTCGTGCCTTTGGTATGTTGGTTTTAGATAACCAAGCGAGTACCTGACACGGACCTACGGTAGCAAGTCTTGCTCCTAGTTTCGGTCGCGGTGCGATGACCAACCATTGGGTTGATATTAAAAATGCGGACGTCGTGGTAGTAATGGGCGGTAACGCTGCTGAAGCTCACCCTGTTGGCTTCCGTTGGGCTATTGAAGCGAAAAAACAAAATGGTGCGAAGTTAATGGTGGTTGATCCACGCTTTAACCGTACGGCTTCTGTGGCTGATTTCTATTCTCCAATTCGTTCAGGTACAGATATTACACTTTTATTAGGTGTGATTAAGTATCTTTTAGATAACGATAAAATTCAACACGAATATGTAAAACATTACACCAATGCAAGCTTCTTAATTCACGAAGGCTTTGGTTTTGAAGATGGCTTATTCACAGGCTATAACCCAGAAACTCGTTCTTATGATAAATCAACGTGGTCTTATCAATTAGACGAAAATGGTCAGCCAAAACGTGATATGACACTTCAAGATCCACGTTGTGTTATTAATCTTCTAAAAAAACACGTTGAACGTTATACCCCTGAAATGGTGGAACGTATTTGTGGTACAAAACAAAAAGCGTTCCAAGAGTTTGCGGAAACCATTGCTTCAACGGCTGATCCAAAACGTACAACGACATTCTTGTACGCATTAGGTTGGACACAGCACACAGTTGGTACGCAAAATATTCGTTCAATGGCAATGATCCAGTTACTTTTAGGTAATATTGGGATGTCTGGCGGTGGTGTAAACGCATTGCGTGGTCACTCAAACGTACAAGGTACAACAGATATGGGCTTATTCCCATCTATGTTACCAGGCTATATTCCATTACCAATTGAAACAGATACTACTTTAGATGCTTTCCTAAAACGTATTACACCAAAAACAACGGTGGATGGTCAGACAAACTACTGGCAAAACACCCCGAAATTTATGGTGAGTATGCTTAAAGCCTTCTATGGCGAGAATGCAACTAAAGAAAACGAGTTCGGCTACCACAATTTACCGAAACAATATAAGAAAAAAATGGATCATATGAGATTTATCGAATTGATGGATCAAGGCAAAATCAATGGTTATATCTGCCAAGGTTATAACCCATTAGCCTCTTATCCAGATAAGAATAAAATCTCAAGTGCATTACGTAAATTAAAATTCTTAATTGTTTGTGACCCATTAGCGACTGATACTTCAGAATTCTGGCAACATCATGGTGAATATAACGATGTAAATCCTGCTGATATTCAAACTGAGGTTATTCGTTTACCAACCATCTGTTTTGCTGAAGAAGATGGCTCAATTGCGAACTCTGGCCGTTGGTTACAATGGCACTGGAAAGCAGCTGAACCACCAAAAGAAGCAAAACCAGATGTAGATATTTTAGCGGAAATCCGTGAAGTGATGCTTGAAATGTATCACGAAGAAAAAGCCCAAGGCAAAGAGCCTGTTTCACTTGAAACCATTGAGGCGATGACTTGGAACTACGATAATCCGTTAGAACCGAAAGCAGATGAACTTGCCAAAGAGAATAATGGTTATGCATTAGAAGATCTTTATGATGCAAGCGGTAAATTAATTGCGAAAAAAGGCGAATTGCTTTCAAGTTTTGCTCAACTTCGCGATGATGGTTCAACTTCATCGGCGATTTGGATTTACACAGGTCAATGGACAGAAAAAGGTAACCAAATGGCGAACCGCGATAACAGCGACCCATCTGGTTTAGGTAATACATTAGGTTGGGCATTTGCGTGGCCACTTAACCGTCGTATTCTGTATAACCGTGCTTCTGCTGATATTTCGGGTAAACCTTGGAACTCTAAACGTCAGATTGTTAAATGGAATGGTAAAAACTGGAACTACATTGATGTCGCAGACTTCGGCACTGCACCACCAAACAGCAATGTAACGCCATTCATTATGCAGCCTGAAGGCGTTAGTCGCTTATTTGGCTTGGATAAAATGGCGGAAGGTCCGTTCCCTGAACACTATGAACCGATTGAAACGCCAATTGGTACGAACCCACTTCACCCGAATGTGGTTTCAAACCCAACAGCTCGTATTTTAGAGAGTGACAAAGATCGTTTCGGTGATGCAAGTCAGTTCCCTTATGTAGGTACAACTTATCGCTTAACTGAGCACTTCCACTTCTGGACCAAACAATCTAACCTCAATATGATTGCTCAGCCAGAACCGTTTGTAGAAATTAGTGAAGAGTTGGCAAAAGAGAAAGGCATTGAAAATGGTGATGTGGTAAAAGTAACTTCAAAACGTGGTTACATTAAAACCAAAGCAGTGGTTACCAAACGTGTGCGTTCTATTGATGTAGATGGCAAACGTATCCACACAGTGGGTATCCCAATTCACGGTGGTTTCGCAACCGTTGGTAAAAAATCGTTCTTAGCAAATACCTTAACAGGTCGTGTAGGGGATTCAAATACGCAAACCCCTGAATATAAAACGTTCCTTGTGAACATTGAGAAAGTTGCGGAGGCAGTATAATGTCAGGTGTACAAGAACAAAACATTATTAAAAGATCTGCCACTTCCTTTGTTACCCCACCACCGCACGCTCGCGATCACGTGGTGGAAGTGGCAAAACTAATCGATGTTTCTGCCTGTATTGGTTGTAAAGCGTGTCAAGTAGGTTGTTCCGAATGGAACGACCTCCGCACGCCGCAAGAAGAGTGCGTGGGCGTGTATGACAACCCACGCGATCTAAATGCGAAACAATGGACGGTAATGAAATTCAACGAAGTGGAAGAAAACGACCGCTTGGAATGGTTAATCCGTAAAGATGGTTGTATGCACTGTGCCGAACCAGGCTGTTTGAAAGCCTGCCCATCACCAGGTGCGATCATTCAATATGCAAACGGTATCGTGGATTTCCAATCGGATAAATGTATCGGTTGTGGTTACTGTATTGCAGGTTGTCCATTCAATATTCCACGTATGAATGATGAAGATAACCGTGTGTACAAATGTACCCTTTGTGTGGATCGCGTGAATGTAGGTCAAGAACCAGCTTGCGTAAAAACCTGCCCAACAGGTGCAATCCGCTTTGGTTCGAAAGATGAGATGCTTCACTACGCAGAAACACGAGTGAAAGATCTGAAATCTCGCGGCTATCCAAATGCAGGCATTTATAACCCTGAAGGTGTGGGCGGAACACACGTAATGTACGTGTTGCACCACGCAGATAAACCTGAGCTTTATTCTGGCTTGCCGAAAGATCCGAAAGTTGATGTGACGGTTGAGCTTTGGAAAGATGTGCTTAAACCAGTTGCAGCGATTGCAATGGGCGGCTTAGCACTTGCTGAGGTTGCTCACTATGTGACCGTTGGACCAAACGTAGAAGAAGATGTAGAAGATCACCCAGTAGATGATGAAGGAGAAAAAGATGAGTAAGAAAGTGGAAATCACGAATGATACCCGAATTATTCGTCATAAACCTGTGGCACGCGTGGCACACTGGTTCCTTGTGATCTCGTTTTTTATGACGATGTTTACGGGTGTAGCATTCTTCTTCCCTGATTTCTCATGGTTACATGAAATCTTAGGGACACCGCAATTAGCTCGAGCAATTCACCCATTTACGGGGATTGTAATGTTTATTGCCTTCATCATTATGGCGTTTATTTACTGGCATCATAACATTCCAGAAAAAAGCGACCTCAAATGGGCGATGAACGTAACAGAAGTATTGAAAGGGAACGAGCACGCAGTCGCGTATAATGGTAAATATAACTTTGGTCAAAAAATGCTTTTCTGGACATTAATTTTGGCGATGTTTACCTTATTGATTACAGGGATTATTATGTGGCGAAAATATTTCTCCCATAACTTCTCTATTCAAACTTTACGCTATGCCATCTTGCTTCACTCAGCGAGTGCCTTTGCGTTATTTACAGGGATTTTAGTCCATATGTATATGGCGTTCTGGGTCAAAGGTTCAATCACAGGAATGGTTGAAGGCTGGGTTACCGTCCGTTGGGCGAAAAAACACCACCCGAAATGGTATAACGAGGAAGTGAAACCTGAGCTCGAAAAAGAGCTTGCCGAACAAGCAAGTAAAGGCTAATTTCCAAACCAAAGTGCGGTATAATTACCGCACTTTTTGTTTATTCTCTTCTCATTTAAGGACACAAAATGAGTATCCGAATTTTACCTGATACTGAAATCAAACAAGCGGCAAGTTCTTTTGAACATCCACCGCTTTTATTTGCTAACCCGAAAAACTTATATGCCCGTCGTGCGAAACGCTTACGCCAATTGGCAGAGCATAACCCATTTAAAGATTATCTTGAATTTGCAGCAAACTTGGTTGAAGTGCAATTAGATCTGCTTGAAAATCACCCTATTGCAAATGAACAAGAAAAATTGACCGCTTGCATTACCCAAACTCAAGGTAATAAACCACTGAATGCCAAAAATTTTCCACGCTCAAATGAATGGCAGAAACTTTTGCTCGCACTCATTGAAAAATTCAAACCTTACGCTAATGAAACCACTTTACCAACATTGGAATGGTTAGAAAAGGCGGCATCTTCTGAGCTAGAAAAATTAGCAACAGACTTGCTTAATGAGCATTATGAGCAAGTAGGAGCAGATAAAGCAGTCTTTTTATGGGCGGCACTTTCACTTTATTGGGTGCAACTCACTCAACAACTACCACGCAACACCCTAACGGAAGTGGGGGAACGCCATACTTGCCCAGTATGCGATTCAGCCCCCGTTGCAAGTGTAGTACATTTTGGCAATACGCAAGGTTTACGCTATATGCACTGCTCACTTTGTGAAAGCGAGTGGAATATGATTCGCTCGCAGTGTTCAACCTGCGACCAAAGTGGAAAACTGGATTACTGGAGTTTTGATAATGTCGATGCCGCTGTAAAAGCTGAAAGTTGTGGCGACTGTGGCAGTTATCTAAAAGTAATGTATCAAGAAAAAGACGCATATGTTGAACCTGTTGCAGATGATCTCGCTACATTATTATTAGATGCTGAGATGGAACAAAAAGAATTCGCTAAAAGTGGTCTGAATCCGTTTTTATTCCCTTAAGCTAAAAAATAAGCCAGATAATTTATCTGGCTTTTCTTTTGACTTGGATTCGTTCTACTACAACACCTGACTCACATACCACTGATTCAATAAAATTCCTGCATTCACAGCTACATTTAGACCGCTTGCAAGAGGATTGTTAACCGAAAGTTGCACGGTTGTATCTTCGCTATATTCAATATGATTTGAGACAACTTCACTTAACACAAACACCACTTTTTTAGAGAGTTTCACTTTCGAGAAAGCGGGGGCTTGTTTTTGGCGAGTGAGATGTACGATTTGATAGCCCGCATTTCTTAATTGCTGTAAGGCAATTTGTTTGTTTTTGGTTTCAAGCATATGCACAAATTCCACGCCACCTTCCGCAACGCGAGCCGCAGCACTTGAATTTAAGCACTCGCCATTTTCGCTGATAATGCCTTTTACGCCATAAAAAGCACAGGTACGAACAATGCCACCGATATTTTGAGCGTTGTTTACACCATCCAATAGCACCAAACAATCTTGTGCGTGTTCAAGCTGTAAATACCCTTCCAATGCGTAGGTTCTTGGTTTTTTCACTAATAAACAAACATCACCGTGATGCTCTGAGCCTGTCACTTTTTCTAACTCTTCGCGAGACACAATATGGTAGGCTTTTTTGTGTTCGGCTAAATAGCTCAACATATCGCCTAATTTTTTTGCCCCTTCCACCGTTGCCCAAAGGCGAACAATGGCGGTTGGACGCTGTGCAAACAATGCTAAACAGCTACTTTCACCATACACTTTCATCTCTTCTAAGCGATTTTTCTTGATTTTTTCAGGAGCTCGAGGCGAAAGAGGGCCAGTTTTTTTCTCTTTTACAGCGGCTTGTGATGATTTCACGTTAATTTTTACTTGCCCTTGTCCGTTGGCTTTTCTTGCTTCAGTTGGATAAATTGTTTCTGTCGTTGCGGGTTTTGAGCGACCAAGTGAAAGGGGCTTGCCTTTTGATGGGCGATTTTGATTAAATGAGCGGTCTGTTGAGCGTTCGCCACGCTTAAAAGATTTTTCTTCTGCCGTTTTAAATTGAGGTTTACGTTCGTTAAATACAGGTTTCATAAAATAAGGTTCCGTCTAGAGTGTGATTGGAAATACAGGCGAATTATAGCAAAGATCCGCCATTTTCACCGATATATTTTGACCTTTTGCAGATATTCAGTAAAATCGCTGTTCTTGCATTTTTTGAGATCAAGATCACAAAATTGAAAAGAACACAAAATTTTTTAAAACTTTTTTGAACTATCGCCAAAAAGAAAACACTAAAGCTGTGAATACGATGGCGATGATTAAAAATAAATCGATTATATATTTTAGGAGTCCGCAAATTGAGCGAACAAATCACCGACCAAGAATTAGTTGAAAAAGCACAACAAGGAGATAAAAAAGCATTTAACTTATTGGTAGTCCGCTATCAAAACCGTGTAGCTGGTTTACTTACGCGTTATGTTTCCCGAGATGATATTCCTGACATTGTTCAAGAATCTTTCATTAAGGCTTATCGTTCTTTAGCTTCGTTTAGAGGCGAAAGTGCATTTTATACTTGGTTATATCGCATCGCTGTTAATACAGCCAAAAACCACTTAACCGCATTAGGTCGCCGACCGCCCAAAGAAGATATTTTAGCCGAAGATGCGGAAAGTTATGATGCTGGAACGCAATTGCGTGAAGCCGATACCCCTGAAAATTTGGTGTTATCTGATGAATTAAAACGTGTAGTGTTTCAAACCATTGAAAACCTACCTGAAGAATTAAAAATGGCGATTACCCTACGTGAAATTGAAGGGTTAAGCTATGAAGAAATTGCCGAAGTAATGAGTTGTCCTGTAGGCACGGTGCGTTCTCGAATTTTCCGAGCACGGGAAGCCATTGATGCTCAAATTCAGCCACTTATGGCTCACTAACGGCTTACAAAATTTATCGTGTTGAACCAACACACAATTCAAGTTAATTGGAGTTTATTATGCAACAAAAAGAGACCTTGTCAGCTTATATGGACGGGCAAGCCAATGGCGAAAACTTTGCCGAAACGCTTTCAAACAGCCCTGAATTAAAAGCAAAATGGGCAAGCTATCATACGATTCGTAACGTAATGCAAGGCGAAGACATTTTATTAGGTGCTGACTTCTCGGCAAAAATGGAAGCCTTGCTTGAAAACGAAACTATCGAATCAGCACAAGAAAAACCTCGTGGTTTAATGTTAAAACTTAAACGCTGGGGAACCCCAATTATGCAAGCGGGGATTGCAGCTTCTGTCTGCTTAGTAGCACTTGTTGGTGTGAATATGATGAATAGCTCAAACGAAGTGGCACAATCAGAGCCTGCATTACAAACAATGCCATTTAGCAATGCCGTACAAGCTGTGAGCTATAATGCTCCAAGCAAAGATTTAATGACCCCAGAGAAACTTGAGCAACAACAACGTCGTTTAGATTCATTATTGCAAAATTATGAAATCCAACGTCGCACTCAAAACCCAACTGCTTTATCAAGCAATGAAGAAAAAGCAAAAGCTCAAACTTCTTCAAATACAGCAGAAAAACCGTTGCAAAAATAATTCAAACGATAAATAAATTCGAGCCACTCATATAAACGGTATGAGTGGCTTTATTTTTGCCCAATTGATGTAAAGAATGAACTCAAGCGGTAACTTTTTGCGATTTTTTTGCAAAAGTTTGCTAAAATCCTACCGCTTATGCCTCAATGTTAATAAAAATTAAAAAAAGGCTTAACTTAATATGAAAAAAGTATATTTATTCTGTCTTACTCTCTTGCTCTCGTTTTCTCTGCCTGTTAAGGCAGAACTTACCCGACCTATTGATATTCTTAATGCGATGATGGAAGCCCATAAAAATCGCAACTATGAACTTCATTATATTTTGCAACACGGTGATAATATTAAATCGGTTAAATACCATCACGCTGTTGAAAACAATCACGAATTTGCTCAATTATTAAGCCTAGATAATGCGTACGAAACTATTGTGCTACGCAATAAAACCATTAGCTATCTTGGCTTTACGTTTACCCCATTTAGTCTTAAAGGCTCAAAAATCTTAGATGCCTTACCTGCAGTTTTTCACGCGAACTTTAACGAACTCAGCCAATATGATTTTGTACCATTGGGCAAATCTCGAGTGGCGGATCGTATTGCAAATGTAATCAAGATTATTCCATCCGATGGCTCACGTTTTGGCTACACCCTTTGGATTGATGAAGAAAATTATCTTTTGTTAAAAAGCGAATTACACGACAACCAAAACGCTATTCTTGAACAATTTAGAGTGATTGTTCCAAGCGTGTACGACCAATTCAATAGCCTTGTGCCACAGCTAAAAGCGATGCTTTTACCTCCTGTAGATAAACAAAACCTTTCGCACGAAGATAAACCGCTTGCGTGGCAAGTATCTTGGTTGCCAACAGGGTTTAAAAAAGTATCGAGTTCTCAGCAAATTATTCCGAGCGAACAAGGGCAAGAAGTTGTGGAAAGCCAGCTTTTCAGCGATGGGCTTGCAACCGTGACTGTCTATCTGCGTTCACAAGGCGAGGAAGCATTTAATAACCAATTTGCTCGACAAGAAAAATTGATTCTGTTTACGCATCTTATCAATAATCGCGAAGTGGTCGTGATTGGTGATATTCCGATGCTAACGGCAGAAAAAATCGCACAAAGCGTGGTATTACCATAGTAAGGAGCAAACAATGATGATTGAACAAGCCACTGTGTTAAGCTACAAAAATGGCGTAGCATTGGTGCAATGTTATGCAAAAAGTGGTTGTGGCAGCTGTGCGGCACAATCACACTGTGGAAGTAAAGCGTTATCTGGATTGTCAGGCGAAAAAACTGCTCCACGTTTTGAATTAAAAGTGGACGAACCGTTGCAAGAAGGCGATCAAATCCAGCTTGGTTTAGCGGAAAATACCTTGCTATTAAGCGTATTCTGGGTGTATTGCGTACCTTTGATGGTACTTATTGCTTCCACCCTCATTTTCTCGGCAATCTCTGCCAATGAATTAATTGTTGCAAGCGGTGTAATTTTTCTAACCTCTTGCAGTTTCTGGGGCGTGAAAAAAATCACTTCCCGCCAATCATTAACAAAATTTACCCCCGTCTTTCTCGGCAAAGCAAAATAGAAAGATAAAAGGAGAAGAAAATAAATGGACAAGATTTGGTTCGATAATTACCCACCTGGTGCAGAAAAAACCATTGATGTAACAAAATACGACTCTCTCGTTGAAATGTTTGAAGCGGCGGTAAAACGACACCCTGATATGCCCGCTTATATCAATATGGGGCAAATTCTGACTTTCCGTAAATTAGAAGAACGCAGCCGTGCTTTCGCAGCTTATTTACAAAATGAATTGCGTTTAGAAAAAGGCGATCGCGTAGCATTAATGATGCCAAACCTGCTGCAATATCCTATTGCTCTTTTTGGTGCATTGCGTGCAGGTTTAGTGATTGTGAACGTCAATCCACTTTACACACCACGTGAACTTGAACATCAGTTAAACGACAGCGGTGCGAAAGCGATTGTAATTGTGTCTAACTTTGCCGCTACGCTTGAGAAAGTGGTTTTCAACACCCAAGTGGAACACGTTATTCTTACCCGTATGGGCGACCAACTCTCTTTTGGTAAACGTACATTAGTAAATTTTGTGGTGAAATACATCAAAAAACTCGTACCGAAATACAAACTCCCTCACGCGGTAAGTTTCCGTGAAACATTAAGCATCGGGAAACAACGCCAATATGTGAAACCTGATATCGAAAGCGGTGATCTTGCCTTTTTACAATATACAGGCGGCACAACCGGCGTGGCAAAAGGGGCGATGCTTACTCACGCCAATATGGTGGCAAACGTGTTCCAAGCGAAATGGGTTGCCGAGCCATTATTACGCAATGCCAAAGTGCGTGTTGCAGCAATACCGCTTCCAATGTATCACGTTTTTGCCTTATCGGTGAACTGCTTACTCTTTATCGAATTAGGCATTACAGGCTTGCTCATTACTAATCCACGTGATATTCCAGGTTTTGTAAAAGAACTCAAAAAGCATCGCATTGTGGCACTTTGTGGGGTAAATACGCTCTTTAATGCGTTATTAAATAACGAACACTTTAAAGAAGTGGACTTCTCAGCCATGAAATTAAGCGTGGGCGGTGGTGCAGCCGTTCAAGGGGCGGTGGCAAAACGTTGGTTTGAAACCACAGGCTGCCATATTATTGAAGGCTATGGAATGACCGAGTGTTCCCCTCTCATTGCAGCATCGCTTTGGGATTCCACCGAACATATTGGGGCAATTGGCGTACCAGTACCAAACACAGATATTCGCATTGTCGATGATGCAGGCAATGAAGTCCCTCTTGGCGAACGAGGGGAGCTTTGGGTTAAAGGTCCACAAGTAATGAAAGGCTATTGGAACCGTCCAGAAGATACCGCTGAAGTGTTGCACGATGGCTGGATGGCAACAGGTGATATTGTTGAGATGGGACAAGATCTCAACCTACGCATTGTAGATCGCAAAAAAGATATGATTATTGTCTCTGGTTTCAACGTTTACCCGAACGAAATTGAAGATGTGGTTGCTCATAACCCTAAAGTGAATGAAGTGGTGGCTATCGGTGTGCCTCATCCTGTTTCTGGCGAAATCATTAAGATTTTCGTGACCAAAAAAGATGAAAGTTTAACCCGTGAAGAATTGCGTACTTACTGCCGCCAATTCCTTACAGGTTATAAAATCCCGAAAGAGATTGAATTCAGGGACGAATTACCAAAAACCAACGTCGGTAAAATTCTTCGCCGCGTGCTACGTGATGAAGAAATTGCTAAGTTAAATATCAAATCCTAAAGAGGAACGAATATGAAAATTGTTGAAGTAAAACACCCGCTTGTACGCCATAAATTAGGTTTAATGCGTGCGGCTGAAATTAGCACCAAGGATTTCCGCCAATTAGCAACGGAAGTGGGTAGCCTTTTAACTTACGAGGCAACGAAAGATCTTGAAACAGAGAAAGTAGAAATCGATGGTTGGTGCGGTAAAGTGGAAGTTGATCGCATCAAAGGCAAAAAAGTGACCGTTGTGCCTATTTTACGTGCGGGTTTAGGGATGATGGACGGTGTGTTAGAACACATTCCAAGTGCACGTATTAGTGTGGTAGGTATCTACCGTGACGAAGAAACCCTCAAACCTGTGCCATATTTCAAAAAATTGGCAAATGATGTGGAAGAGCGTTTAGCCATCGTGGTTGACCCAATGTTAGCAACAGGTGGATCAATGATCGCAACTATCGACCTCCTAAAAGAAGCAGGCTGCAGACAAATCAAAGTACTTGTACTTGTTGCTGCTCCTGAAGGTTTAGAGGCATTAAAAGCCGCTCATCCAGATATTGAGCTTTACACTGCTTCAATCGACAGCCACTTAAACGAACACGGTTACATCGTGCCCGGTTTAGGCGATGCAGGTGATAAAATTTTTGGGACGAAATAATCTCATTATCAAAGTAAACAACAAATCCAGATAAGAAAAATCCCTATTGATAAATAATCTTCAATAGGGATTTTTATAGGAATAGTAGACAAAGGCATAGTAGAAAAAACAGTTGCTAACATTCCTGAAAAATAAACATTAGCAACTATTTTGTCTACTATGCCAAAGGATTACCAAGCAATCCTTTTTTGTCATTAAATCTCCAACAAATACGCCTTCAACTGTTGCACTTTATCCCTCACTGCCGCCGCTTTTTCAAACTCAAGATCTTTGGCAAAATCACGCATTTGCTGCTCAAGTTGTTTAAGTTCTTTTTCCAATTCCTTACGGGATTTTGGTGTGTAGGAAGCGGTTGAATTTTCCGAAACTTTTGCAGATTTTTTGCCTTTTTTCGGTTTGTCGGTTTGACCAATATCGAGTAATTCGCCCACTTTTTTGTTCAAGGCTTGAGGAACAATGCCGCGTTCTTCGTTGTATTTCATCTGCTTTTCTCGGCGGCGTTCGGTTTCGGTGATCGCCTTTTGCATCGAGTTAGTAATGCGATCACCGTAAAGAATCGCTTTACCATTGAGGTTACGGGCAGCTCGTCCGATGGTTTGAATCAGCGAACGTTCAGAACGCAAGAAGCCTTCTTTATCCGCATCTAAAATGGCGACAAGCGAAACCTCTGGCATATCCAAACCTTCTCGCAATAAGTTGATGCCAACCAACACATCGAACATTCCCATTCGCAAATCGTGGATAATTTCTACCCGCTCGACGGTATCAATATCACTATGCAAGTAACGCACTCGCACGCCGTGTTCGTCTAAATAATCGGTGAGATCTTCCGCCATTTTTTTGGTGAGCGTGGTAACTAATACACGTTCGTCCACCGCCACACGTTTGTGAATCTCAGAAAGCAGATCATCAACTTGCGTTGCCACAGGGCGCACTTCGATAATCGGATCGAGTAAGCCCGTTGGGCGAACCACTTGATCCACCACATCAGGGTTTTTCTCTAATTCATAGGCACCTGGCGTTGCTGAAACATAAATGGTTTGCGGTGAAAGCCGTTCAAACTCTTCAAATTTAAGCGGTCGATTATCCAATGCCGATGGCAAACGGAAGCCATATTGCACCAACGTTTCTTTTCTTGCACGGTCGCCACGGTACATTCCGCCAATTTGTGGCACAGTAACGTGAGATTCATCAATCACTAAAATACCGTCCGCAGGCATATAGTCAAACAACGTTGGCGGCGGTTCGCCCTCTTTTCTGCCCGAGAGATAGCGGGAATAGTTTTCAATGCCCGAGCAATAGCCTAGCTCGTTCATCATTTCTATATCGAATTGCGTACGTTGGGTAATCCGCTGCTCTTCCAGTAACTTATTCTCTTTGATGAAATATTCACGGCGTTCAACTAGCTCGTCTTTAATCTGCTCAATCGCTTCTAAAATCCGCTCACGTGGAGTTACATAGTGGGTTTTCGGATAAATCGTATAACGTGGCATACGTCCTAAACTATGCCCTGTGAGTGGGTCGAACAACGAAAGATTTTCGATTTCGTCGTCAAACAGTTCCACACGCAAGGCAATTTCATCCGATTCTGCAGGGAAAATATCAATCACTTCGCCCCGCACGCGGAAAGTGGAACGCTGAAATGCTTGATCATTGCGGGTATATTGCAGTTCAGCAAGGCGAGAAAGAATAGTTCGTTGATCGATAATATCGCCCACTTGCAAATGCAACATCATTTGCATATAAGCCCCCACATCTCCCAAGCCGTAAATGGCAGACACCGAAGCCACTACAATGGTATCGTGCCGCTCAAGGAAAGATTTGGTAGCGGAAAGTCGCATTTGCTCGATTTGTTCGTTAATCGAAGCATCTTTTTCAATGAAAGTATCACTGCTCGGCACATAGGCTTCAGGCTGATAATAGTCATAGTAAGAGACAAAGTATTCCACTGCATTTTCAGGGAAAAAGGCTTTCATTTCCGCATAAAGCTGGGCAGCAAGGGTTTTGTTTGGGGCAAGCAACATTGCAGGGCGATTTAATTGGGTGATAACATTCGCAATAGTAAAGGTTTTCCCTGAACCTGTTACGCCAAGCAAGGTTTGATGTGCCAAGCCATCGTTTAGCCCTTCGGTTAATTTTGCAATCGCAGAAGGTTGATCGCCCGAAGGTTTGAATGGGCTGTGAAGAATAAAAGGTTTGCCTTGTTTAATCATAATAATATCCTCTTGTTACTTATAGTTTAACATTTATTAAGAATGATGGGTTGAGGATATTTTTATCAGACCTAAACACAAAAATAGGGCGTAAATTACGCCCTGTAAATTAAATAAGAAATTCGACCGCTTACACTACCCTTTTGATTTCCAAACCAACGGATCAACACCACGATGAATAAGATCTTGATGCTCTTCAATACGGAACACAGGTTCTTGTTTTGCCTTTAGCTGACGAATATAATCTTTTAAAATTCGCCATACAAGTGGAGATAGGATAAGGATTGCAATTAAGTTGATGATTGCCATTGTTGCCATTACTGTATCAGCAAACGCCCAAACAATCCCACCATCGCGCACTGCACCGAAATAAACGAAGAACAATACGATTGAACGGAAGACCCATACAAACCACGCTTTGTTTTTAATGTAACGAATATTAGTTTCTGCATAAGCATAGTTGCCGATAATTGAAGTGTAGCAGAATAAAAGCAAGATAAAGGCTAGGAAATGTACACCAAATTCGCCTAAGTGATATTGCAATGCAGTTTGGGTAAGCTCGACCCCTTTTAAGGTTTCACTACCATAATTATCTGACATTAAAATAATAATGGCAGTACAGGTACAAACTACAATAGTATCTACAAAGACACCAAGCATTTGGATTAAGCCTTGGCTCGCAGGATGTTTTGCATCAGATGTTGCTGCTGAGTTTGGTGCAGATCCCATACCAGCTTCGTTTGAGAATAAGCCACGTTTAATCCCCATTAACATTGTTTTAGAAACAATACTTCCAAACATACCACCTGCAACTGCTGAAAAATCAAAGGCATTTGAGATGATCATTGATAAAATAGCGGGAACTTTGCTGATATTCATTCCAAGAATAATAACTGCAATAATCAAATAAAATAACGCCATTGTTGGTACAACTTTTGCGGAAACTTGTCCGATACGTTTAACACCTCCAGCGATAATAACTGCTGTTAAGATTACAAGCACAATACCCACTGATTTAGCATCCCAAGACCATGCCTTACTCGTTGCAGCGACAATAGAGTTAGATTGAACAGCGTTAAACGCAAAACCAAATGTAAAGATTAAAGTAATCGCAAATGCAATCGCTAGCGGTTTACATTTCAAACCTCGAGTAATGTAATACGCAGGACCACCGCGGAACATTCCATTTGAATCACGGGTTTTGTAAAGCTGTGCAAGTGAAGATTCTGCAAATGCAGAACTCATACCCATTAACGCAGTGATCCACATCCAAAATACTGCTCCTGGCCCTCCTAATGCGATTGCAGTTGCAACCCCTCCAATGTTACCTACACCTACGCGGCTAGCTAAACCTGTAGTAAAGGCTTGGAATGGGGTTAAAGAATCGCTATCAGCCGCACGCCCCCCCCACATTTCACGTAAACTTTGTGGAAGTAAACGTAGCTGCACTAAACCCGTTGTGATAGTAAAAAATAAACCTGTGCCCAAAAGCAGGAGAATCGTAATATCCCAAATTGGACCATCTAATGTATTGATGATCCAGTTTAAAATGGCTTCAAAGCCTGAAACAATAAAATCCATAAGACCTCTCAGTAAAAAAAGAAAACGTTTGCATTGTAACCTTTTTTTAGATTTTGAAAACTTTTTTTAATGCTTTTTATAAAAAAAAGTATCTAAAAAAGCAAATTGCTTATAAAAAGAACTGATCTAGATAAAACAAAGCCCCCAATAAAGGAGGCTATAAAACTCAACGTAAATTAACGTTTTTTCGCTTTTGCATTTGGAAGGTCTGTAATTGAGCCTTCGAACACTTCTGCCGCTAAACCAACAGATTCATGAAGCGTTGGGTGAGCATGGATAGTTAATGCAATATCTTCTGCATCGCAACCCATTTCGATTGCCAAGCCGATTTCGCCTAATAATTCACCACCATTGCTACCTACAATCGCACCACCTAATATACGGTGGGTATCTTTATCGAAAATAAGTTTAGTCATACCTTCTGAACATTCAGAAGCAATCGCACGACCAGATGCAGCCCATGGGAATTTAGCCACTTCGTAGTTTAAGCCTTCTTGCTTACACTCTTTCTCTGTTTTACCTACCCATGCCACTTCTGGCTCAGTATAAGCGATTGAAGGAATCACTTTAGGATCGAAATAGTGTTTTTGTCCTGCAATCACCTCTGCTGCAACGTGACCTTCGTGAACACCTTTATGTGCTAACATTGGTTGACCTACGATATCACCGATTGCGAAGATGTGAGGTACGTTGGTACGCATTTGTTTATCTACACGAATGAAACCACGCTCATCAACTTCAACACCTGCTTTACCTGCATCGATTAATTTACCGTTTGGTGTACGACCAATAGCAACAAGCACCGCATCATAACGTTTAGTATCGTTACATGCTTTACCTTCCATTGAAACATAGATACCATCATCTTTCGCTTCAACTGCGGTTACTTTAGTTTCAAGCATTAACTTGAATTTTTTCTCGATTTGTTTGGTGTAGATTGCTACAACATCTTTATCTGCTGCTGGGATAACTTGGTCGAACATTTCAACCACTTCAATCTCTGAACCTAGAGAGTGATAAACTGTACCCATCTCTAAACCAATAATACCGCCCCCCATGATAAGAAGTTTTTTCGGCACTTCTTTTAATTTAAGTGCATCTGTTGAATCCCAAATACGTGGATCTTCATGCGGAATGAATGGTAATTGGATTGGACGAGAACCCGCTGCGATAATTGCATTATCAAATTTAACAGTAGTTGGATTACCATCACGATCACGTGCAACTAATGTATTTGGATCAGTAAATGCTGCTAAGCCTTCAACCACGGTCACTTTACGTGCTTTTGCCATACCTGCTAAACCGCCTGTTAATTTAGCGACTACAGCATCTTTACCTGCACGAACTTCGTCTAAATTGATAGTTGGTTCACCAAAGTAAATACCGTTTTTGGTTGCGTGTTTTGCTTCTTCAATTACTTTAGAAACGTGTAATAACGCTTTTGATGGAATACAACCTACGTTTAAACATACCCCACCTAAAGTTGAATAACGTTCTACAAGAACGGTTTCTAAACCTAAGTCAGCACAACGGAACGCAGCTGAATAACCTGCAGGACCTGCACCAAGTACAACTACTTGGGTTTTAATTTCTTTACTCATATCTTTTCCTTTTCAAGCGGTCAATTTTCTTGCAAATCCGACCGCTTACAGATTGATTACATTGCTAAGTTACACAACCTAATTACATTACTAGGCAACGGATATCTGCTAATACACCGTTGATGTAACTTAAGAAACGAGCACCATCAGCACCATCGATCACGCGGTGGTCGAATGATAATGATAATGGAAGCATTAAGCGTGGTGCGAATTCTTTACCGTTCCATACAGGTGCCATTTCAGATTTAGACACTCCTAAAATTGCCACTTCTGGTGCATTCACGATTGGGGTAAAGTGGGTTGTACCAATACCGCCCAAGCTTGAAATAGTGAAGCAACCACCTTGCATATCTGAACCAGTTAGTTTGCCTTCACGAGCTTTTTTCGATACTTCCATCAACTCGCGAGATAACTCAATAATGCCTTTCTTGTTCACGTTTTTGAATACAGGAACCACTAAGCCATTTGGAGTATCTACAGCCACACCAATGTTGATGTATTTCTTAATTGTTAATTTTTGACCATCTTCAGAAATTGAGCTGTTGAAACGTGGGAACGCTTCTAATGCTTTCGCAACCGCTTTCATAATGAACACAACTGGCGTGATTTTCACATCTAATTTTTGTTTTTCAACAATCTTGTTCTGTTCTTTACGGAATGCTTCTAATTCTGTGATATCTGTACGGTCGAAGTGTGTAACGTGTGGAATCATTACCCAGTTACGGTGTAAGTTCGCACCAGAAATTTTGTTGATACGGCTTAATTCAACTTCTTCTACTTCACCGAACTTGCTGAAGTCAACTTTCGGCCATGGTAATAAGCCTAAGCCTGCACCGTTTGCCACGCCATTGCCTGCTGCTTGTGCAGTTGCACCGCTTTCGTAAGCTTTAACTGCAGTTTTAACGTATGCTTCGATATCTTCTTTAACGATACGACCTTTACGACCTGTACCTTTAACTTTATCTAAGTTTACGCCGAATTCACGTGCTAAACGACGAATCACTGGTGTTGCGTGTGCATAGCCTGCACTTGCTACCACTTGTTCTTGACTTAAGCCTGCAACATTACCACCTTGAGCTGGTTGTGCCGCAGGTGCTGGTGTTGCCGCTACTGGAGCTGGAGCAGCTGCTTGTGCAACTGGTGCTGCACCTGCAACTTCGAAACGCATAATTAATGAACCTGTTGATACTTTATCGCCAGATTTCACTAAGATTTCTTTAACTACGCCCGCAAATGGTGCAGGTACTTCCATTGATGCTTTATCACCTTCAACAGTGATTAAAGATTGCTCTTCTGAAACGGTATCGCCTACTGCAACCATAATTTCAGTTACGTTTACTTCATCACCACCGATATCTGGAACATTCACATCTTTAATCGCTGCTACAGCAGGTGCTGCTGCTTGTGTAGCTGGTGCCGCCGCTGCAGGAGCTGCCGATGCAGTTTCAAATTTCATAATCAATTTGCCAGTTGAAACTTTATCGCCTACGTTGATTAAAATTTCTTTTACTACACCTGCGATTGGTGCTGGCACTTCCATTGATGCTTTATCGCCTTCAACGTTGATAATTGATTGGTCAACTTCTACTGAATCGCCTACTTTCACCATAATTTCAGTCACATTAACTTCATCGCCACCAATATCTGGTACGTTCACTTCGACAATTGCTGATGCAGTCGCTACTGGTGCAGGATCTGCAGCAGCTGGTGCTTCTGCTGCTGGAGCTGCTCCTGCTGCTTCTAACACTAACATTGGTGAACCTGTTGTTACTTTATCGCCCACTTTTACTAAAACTTCTTTAACCACGCCCGCTTCTGGTGCTGGCACTTCCATTGAAGCTTTATCGCCTTCAACATTGATGATTGATTGATCAGTAGAAATGGTATCACCCACGTTTACCATCACTTCTGTTACGGTAACTTCATCGCTACCGATATCTGGTACATTAATTTGTTTTGACATTTTGGTAATCCTTCTTTTAGAAATGGACAGGGCAATACCCTGTCCTTTTTTGCAAAATCTTAACTGATTTTGACCGCTTCCACTATGCGTATAATGGGTTGATACGATCTACATTCAAGCCAAATTTCGCAATTGCATCTGCAACTACTTGGTTAGTTACTGTGCCTTCTTTCGCTAATTGAGAAAGTGCCGCAACTACCACATAGCGTGCATCTACTTCAAAGTGTTCACGTAAGTTCGCACGACTGTCTGAACGACCGAAACCATCGGTACCTAATACGTGATAGTGACGGCTTGGTACGAATGCACGGATTTGATCCGCGTATGCTTTCACGTAGTCAGTTGATGCCACTGTTGGTAAATCTGCTAATACTTGTGCAACGTATGGTACGCGTTGTTCCGCTGTTGGATGTAATAAGTTCCAACGTGCTGCATCGTGACCTTCACGTGCTAACTCATTGAATGAAGGTGCTGAGAATACATCAGATGTTACACCAAAGTCATTTGCAAGGATTTGTGCTGCTTCACGAACATGACGCATAATCGCACCTGAACCTAACAATTGAACGTGACCTTTTCCTTTACCTTCAACAGTTTCGAATTTATATAAACCTTTACGGATACCTTCTTCTGTACCTACTGGCATAGCTGGCTGATCCATAACTTCATTTAATGTGGTCATATAATAGAACACATCTTCTTGTTTTTCACCGTACATACGGTTGATACCATCTTGCATAATTACCGCCACTTCGAATGCAAATGATGGATCATAAGTAACACAGTTAGGGATGATACCTGCTTGGATATGGCTGTGACCATCTTCGTGTTGTAAGCCCTCACCGTTTAAGGTTGTACGACCTGAAGTACCACCCACCATGAAACCACGTGCTAATTGGTCACCTGCTGCCCACATTAAATCACCAACACGTTGGAAACCAAACATTGAGTAATAGATGAAGAACGGAATCATCGGTTGATTATTCACAGAGTATGAGTTTGCTGCTGCTAACCAAGATGCTGTTGCACCTAATTCATTGATACCTTCTTGTAGCACTTGACCATCTTTTGCTTCGCGGTAGTAAGCCACTAAGTCACGATCTGAAGGCACATAGTTTTGACCATGTGGGTTATAAATACCGATTTGACGGAACAAACCTTCCATACCAAAAGTACGTGCTTCATCAGCAATCATTGGAACAATAGTTTTACCAATGTTTTTATCTTTTAATAAGATGTTTAATGCACGAGTAAACGCCATTGTGGTTGAAATACCACGAGGTTGTTCTTCTAATAATGCTCTAAATTCCTCTAATGCAGGAATTTTATATTCTACATCAAATTTAGCACGACGAGCAGGAACATAGCCGTTTAATGCTTTACGGTGACCATGTAAATATTCGTATTCAGGGGTGCCTTCAGCAAATTTAATGTATTCTAATTTTTCTACTTGCTCATCAGTCAATGGTAAATCGAAGTAGTCACGGAAACCTTTAAGGCTTTCGTAAGACATTTTTTTAGATTGGTGAGCGGTATTTTTACTTTCCGCTTCAGGGATTTTATAACCTTTCACTTGATGCGCTAAAATCACAACTGGTTTCGTTGCATTTTGTGCTTTTGCATAGGCTGCATATAATTTTTCGCTATCGTGCGCACCACGGCGTAATGCCCAAATTTCATCATCAGTCATATCTGCTACTAATGCTGCAGTTTCTGGGTAACGACCAAAGAAGTGTTCACGCACGTAAGCACCATCTTTTGATTTGAATGTTAAGTAATCGCCATCAACCACTTCCATCATTAACTGTGTTAATTTACCTGAAGTGTCTTTTGCGAATAATTTATCCCACTCGCTGCCCCACAATACTTTAATTACTTCCCAGCCAGCACCATTGAATAAGCCTTCTAATTCTTGAACGATTTTACCGTTACCATTAACTGGACCGTCTAAACGTTGTAAGTTACAGCTGATAGTAAAAATTAAGTTATCTAATTTTTCACGTGCTGCGAAAGTTAATGCACCTTTAGACTCGATCTCATCCATCTCACCATCGCCTAAGAATGCGTAAACTTTTTGATCTTTAGTATCTTTTAATCCACGGTTATCTAAGTATTTTAAGAAACGTGCTTGGTAGATAGCGTTTACAGGACCTAGACCCATTGAAACGGTAGAGAATTGCCAGAATTCAGGCATTAATTTAGGATGTGGATATGAAGATAAGCCATCAACGAATGCTTCTTGACGGAAGTTATCCATTTGCTCTTCAGTTAAACGACCTTCTAAGAATGCACGTGCATACATACCTGGTGCTGCGTGACCTTGGAAGAAAATTAAATCGCCACCGTTTTTCTCTGTTGCAGCTTTGAAGAAGTGGTTATAGCACACTTCGTACATAGTTGCAGCAGATTGGAAAGTTGAAATATGACCACCTAAGTCTAGATCTTTCTTCTGACTACGTAAAACCATTGCGATCGCATTCCAACGTACCGCAGAACGGATACGACGCTCGATTGCATGATCACCTGGATAAGCAGGCTGCTCAGATGCTGGGATGGTGTTTACGTAATCTGTTGTTACACCTGTAGGTAATGAAACGCCATTTGTGCGAGCTTGACCAATTACTTGCTCAATGATGTATTGAGCACGCTCAACGCCTTCTTCACGAATTAATGAATCTAATGATTGTAACCAATCTTGAGTTTCGATTGGATCTACGTCATTTGTTAAAATCTCTGACATAGGTTTTCCCTTAATGTTTTGACTATTGAATGGATAATAGAGCCAGAAAAATGCTCTATCGCTTGCTGAATTCTTATGCAATAAGCCTTAGCAACAGACTACAACATTAGACTATTTAATGCTGTAGAACTATTGTTAAAGCCTATCACACAATCTATATCTATTTGATTTACAAAGATTTTCTATATAAAAAGAAAATGTTGTAAAAATGTAGATAAATTTTTAAATAAAGATAACAAAAAACGCTGGTTTTGTCTATTTTTTTGACCCCTACAAATAATAAGGATAAGCCGAACCTATGATGTCCGTTCAACAAAATAGTAACAATCAACGCAGCTGGATTTCTTTTGCTAAATCTTGGATAAGCTGAGGTCCTGCGTAAATCATTCCAGAATAAACTTGCAACAATTTTGCCCCTGCATCAATTTTTTCTTGCCCTGAAGCCACTGAATGAATACCACCGCTACCAATAATTGGTAAAGCTCCGTTGAGTTCTTTGGCAAGTGTACGAATTAGCCGCGTACTTAACGCATTTAACGGTTTACCACTTAAACCACCTTGTTGCTCTGCATTTTTCAGCCCAACAATAGGTTCACGTGAAAGTGTGGTATTTCCTGCAATAACCCCATCAATTTGATGACGAACAAGACTATCTGCCACCGAAGCAATCTCTTCTTCAGTTAAATCTGGAGCAATTTTCAAAACAAGCGGTTTATATTGCCCAAACTTTTGCGAAAGTTCGGCTTGCTCAGTTTTCAAGGATTTCAATAAATCATCTAATGCTTCACCGTATTGCAAACTACGTAAATTCTTCGTGTTCGGTGATGAAATATTCACGGTAATGTAATCTGCGTGTTCATACACTTTTCGCAAACAGATTTGATAATCGTCTAATGCTCGCTCAATTGGGGTAATTGCATTTTTGCCGATATTAATACCTAAAATGCCATCATATTTCGATCTCTTCACATTTTCGACCAACACATCAACGCCCAAGTTATTAAACCCATTACGGTTAATAATGCCTTCAGCTTCCACAATACGAAATTGACGAGGTTTAGGATTCCCATCTTGAGCCAACGGCGTTACTGTCCCAACTTCAATAAAGCCAAAACCTAACTTACCAAATCCATCAATGGCTTCGCCATTTTTATCTGCACCTGCAGCTAAACCAATCGGATTTTTAAATTTCAGTCCCATTACTTCAGTTGGGTTTTGTGGCATTGGAAGAAGAAGGAAAGGCAGTTGACCAGCCAATTTCAATGTTTGAACGGTAAAATTATGAGCCGTTTCAGGCTGCATTGAGAAGATAAATTTGCGAATAAGAGAATACATATAAATCCGAAAATATAATACTCACCCCGAAGGGATAATTACGCGTAACCTACGGCAAACCATAGGCAATAAATAGAGAAAAACCCAATCTTTCGACTGGGTTTAAAAAATTAAGCATCAAACATTGCCGAAATCGATTCTTCATTGCTGATACGGCGAATCGCTTCTGCAAGCATACCTGATAAGGTTAATGCACGCACCTTGTTGAGTGCTTTGATTTCATCAGAAAGTGGAATAGTATCGGTTACAACAACCTCATCTAACGCTGGGTTTGCTAAATTTTTCGCGGCTGTACCTGATAATACTGCGTGCGTTGCATAAGCAAATACTTTTGTTGCACCACGTTCTTTTAACGCTTCTGCTGCTTTCACTAAAGTACCGCCTGTGTCGATCATATCATCAACAAGGATACAATCACGACCAGCCACATCACCAATGATATGCATTACTTGAGAAACGTTTGCTTTTGGACGACGTTTGTCGATGATTGCCATATCCGCATCGTTTAATAATTTTGCAATTGCACGAGCACGCACCACACCACCGATATCTGGTGACACAACAATTGGATTATTTAGGTTAGTTTTTTGAAGAATATCATTGATAAGCACAGGAGAACCAAATACGTTATCCACTGGCACATCAAAGAAACCTTGTATTTGTTCTGCGTGAAGGTCGCAAGTTAAAACACGATCTACACCCACACTTGAAAGGAAATCAGCAACCACTTTCGCCGTAATTGGTACGCGTGCTGAGCGAACACGGCGGTCTTGACGAGCATAACCAAAATAAGGAATAACTGCGGTAATACGACCTGCTGAAGCACGACGTAATGCGTCTACCATGACGATCAATTCCATTAAGTTATCATTCGTAGGTGCACAAGTAGATTGCACGATAAATACATCTGAACCACGTACATTTTCATTGATTTGAACTTGGATTTCGCCATCACTGAAACGACCTACTGTCGCATCACCAAGAGAAATATAAAGACGTTCTGCAATACGTTTCGCAAGTTCTGGGGTTGCATTACCTGCAAACAATTTAATATCTGGCATTGGAATAGATCCTTTAGGATGAGTGGATTAAAAAAGACATCGGTGTAACGGTGAGACATTCTGCCCTTTTGCCACAAAGCCAAACACGTTCGCAGGTCTTTGAGCAAAAACGGCATTGGCTTCCTCAATACTGTCAAATTCAGCAAAGATGCAAGCCCCCGTTCCCGTTAAACGGAACTGGGCATATTTTACCAATTTTGACATCAATTCTTCAACCTCGAAATAATGATCTCGAACAACTTTTTCGCAATCGTTTTCCCATTTTGTATTTAATAACACATCCATCGTCCGTTTAGGTGTATTACGGGGCAAATTTGGATCGCAAAAAACTGCAGGAGTTGAAATCGAAACATCTGGTTTTAACACTACATACCATTTCTCAGCTGGTTTACAAGGTGTTAAAATCTCCCCTACTCCCTCCGCAAAGGCAGAGAATCCTCGCACAAAAATCGGCACATCTGCCCCAAGTGAAAGCCCTATTTCCGCCAGTACTTCAAGCGATAAACCTGTTTGCCATAAATGATTTAAACCCACCAATACAGTCGCTGCATTGGAAGATCCACCGCCAACGCCACCACCCATCGGCAAGTTTTTGGTTAACCGAATTTTGGTTCCTTTGGAACAAGCGGTCTTTTCTTGCAATAATTTTGCAGCTCGATAAATTAGGTTCTGCTCTTTCGGTACATCGGGCAGTTCATCTAACAATTGAATCTTGCCATCGTCTGTCACTTCAAACTCTAACTCATCGCCAAAATCCAAAAATTGGAATAACGTTTGCAACTCGTGGTAACCATCAGGACGTTTGCCTGTGACGTATAAAAAAAGATTTAACTTCGCTGGGCTAGGTAATTTCATTAGTATGTCCAATTATCAACACGAATTTTTAAGGTTTGAGAGCCATTTTCAAGCACAATCAATTTCGGTAAGTTAGGTTGGCGAGTTTCATCGTAAGAAACATAGGTCACTTTCCACACCACGCCATTGAGCGGATAGCTAAATTGAGCAAGTTGGCGTTTTTCATTTACCACATAATCGCCCTCTTTTTCTGGCAAGCCTTTCAACCAATAAGTGAATTGATCGATGGGGAAAGAAGCACCGATAATTTCTTGCATTAACGCATCAATATCACGATCAGAACGGCTATTACCTTCACTATCTGATACCGTTAAACCGCGATAATTTCGATGTAGTTTCAATGATTTACTGGATAAATTCGATGAAAGTTCAAGCCCAAAATTGCTCGCATTTTTGTATTGCCAATCAAAATGTGAGGAAAAACGTTCTTCTGGTGAAATATAACCAAACTGCCCTTTCGCTTGGTAACCACTGATTTTTTCAAGCTGAGCAAGATGAGCTTGCCACTGCGGATCATTATGCGGAATCTGAATGGTAGGATGCTCAATTTGAGTCGGTGCATCCAACACCGATTGACAACCGACAAGAAAAAGCGAAAGACTCAACGAGCCAAGAAAAGAAAGTTTTTTCATACTTATCATATAAATAAAGCGGTTTGATTTGAGTAAAATTTCGTAAATTCTACTCGAAATCTCACCGCTTGTCTTAATTTTCATTAAGTGAATGACTAAACGTGCGATTGATTATCTGGTAATGTCCCTTCAATCTCTTCCACTAACTCGCCATTTTTAAAAAAGACATAACCGCCATTTTTCATTTTGATCCAATTTTCGTTTTTTGTGAGTGGCTGCGTGGCAATAATAGTCACTTTATCATTTTCTGTGGTGTATTTGCTAAAATCGATTTCCACATCATCATCGCGTAATGCCTTGCTAAATGGTGCCTTACGTGTCACATAATAAAGTCTAGTTGAGCAACGAGCAATCATCCAATGCCCGTTCGACATAATGAAATTAAACACGCCGTGAGTAGCAATATCAGAAGTAATCTCGACTACCGCATCAAAAATGTCTTTCTCGCTCGGCTTTTTATCAAAACGTTCTCGCAAACGAGAGACAATGCAACAGAATGCCGCTTCCGAGTCTGTCGTACCAATCGGTTGATAATGGCAATCAGCACAAGGTCGAACGCCTTCCACCGTGCCATTATGAGCAAAAACCCAGTTTTCACCCCACAGTTCGCGAATAAAAGGGTGGGTGTTTTCCAAATTCACATCACCACGTGTTGCCTTACGAATATGCGAAATCACGTTAAATGATTTAATTTTATATTGGCTGATTAAATCCGCCATTGGTGAAGAAGCTCCTGGACGGTTATCACGAAAGATACGTACGCCCTTACCTTCAAAAAAAGCGATACCAAACCCATCTGTATGTTGATCGGTTACCCCTGCCCGTCGCCGAAAGCCTTCAAAAGAGAAAGTAATATCGGTCGGTGTATTACAATTCATTCCTAATAATTGACACATAATTTCACTTCTTAAAATATCTTGGGAAATAATTCCCAATTTTGGTGAATTATTTTGTTAATTTCAATAGCGTTTAGTCAAAAATTTTAGAGCTTATTTTTATTTCTTCAGTTTTTTTGGAATAAGCACTTATAAATCACAGCTATTCTTAAGATTTAACTTCTTTTTCGCAAGATTTAAGGATAAAATGCCCGCTCTTTTCAACCAAACAATAAGGATATTAAATGAAAATTAGTGCAAGAAACCAATTAAAAGGTAAAGTCGTTTCAATTGAAACAGGTTCTGTGAATGCTATCGTGCATATTGATATCGGTGGCGGTAATGTTATTTCTTCTACCATCTCAATTGCAGCAGTAAAAGAATTAGGACTTGAGGTAGGCAAAGAAGCATACGCAATCATCAAAGCAACTTCTGTAATGGTTGGCGTAGAATAATTTTTATCTTACCCAAACAAAAATGGCTAATCCAAAAGGATTAGCCATTTTTATTAGTTTATACCATAAGGTTCTGTATAAGGAATCAAGCCTCGTTTTAACATTCTGCTTACGCCACTACCATAATTGGTGCCGAAGCGGAGTTCGAAATTAACTCCGAATTTGTTGTCGTAAAATAAGTCGTTAATTGTATCGCTTGTTGCGTTTGAAGGTGTTGCCACCAATTTACGAGCAACGTAGATATTTGCCGTCCAACAACAAGTGTTGTAGTTCATTGAAAACTGGGTTTCCACTGGTTTTTTCAAGGCAATATCTTGGTAATGGCTAAACATTGCGGCTACATTATCCGTTAATTCCCAAGCCACTACGCCACCGAGTTGTTTAATATCTTGTCCGTAGTTATTTGTACTTAAGTTCTGATCAATGTAGGCTCGGCTCGCAAAGCGGTAGTTTAATTGGAATAATTTGCTATCGCTTGGTTTATATTGCAACGACATATTTGCAATTGATGTTTCATTTAAACGCGTATCGTATTGATAACTGCCGTGCCAATTCCATTTGCGGTGGAATTTCCAGTTTGATTCCAATGCCCACGATGAAGAACGTTTTGCGGTGCTGTTGATCGATGTATCATCAATTTTAGATGGGCTCAAATAATAGGTTTGCCCTGCACTAAAGTTGAATACTTCCGCTCCTGTTTTATCACTAAAGAAACGTGTTGTTCCTCCAGCAGTAACCAAGTTAGCAGAAGAAATACGGTCTAAACCACTATAACGGCGATCATTGAAAAGCGAGAAATAATCCGTTTGCAATAACGCAGAATCGTAACCTAACCCCACGCTTTGATGGCGTTTCGAACCAATGTCTGATTGATTTTTATATGGACGATAAATATATTGCACTCGTGGTTCAAAGGTTTGGTTAAAACCTTTAAAGAACTGTTTGTCCGCTTCTAGCACAGTTTGGAAATCTAATTTGATTTGCGGGATCAAACGACTCACATTCTTTTTCATCTCTTCCGCATTTTCGCCACTTCCTTTTTGTTGGATATAGTGCGTTGCGTAAAGTTTCGTTTCTAAATTCAAACTACCATAACGGTTCGCCAATGGAATATCCAAGGTTGGTTCTGCGTGGAAACGCCACGCTTTTGGCATCTGTTTGCTGTCATTATCAAAACGAGCGGCTTGAGAAAATAAGTGGAAATCCGCAATGCCTTTAAATAGATCATTTTGATAATAGTTAAAGTCAATTTGAGGCAGAACACGATAAGGTCCAATACTCAAATCATCAAAGGTTTGGAATTTTTTACCTGAAATCGATAAATTATAGTTTGGTTGATAATAACCTAACTTAAATTGTTGTGTCGCATAACCGTCAGTACTGCTACCGTAATCTGAGTCGAAATCCGAGAAATAGCGTTTATCGCTTACTTTGGTGTAATTCACATTCAAACGCCAATCGCTGAGGAAACTCATATTATGACGCCAATGCAATAGATAACGTTTACGATCGCTATCATCTGGTTGATACTCATCCAAACGATCTTTCGCCATATATTCGGTTGCCACTAAACCTTCGCCCAATTTCGTTAAATAACGATATTCTGGGCTAATTTGCCACCCTCGACGTGAGTAATAGGTTGGCGTAATGGTTGCATCCATATTCGGGGTAATATTCCAATAAAATGACTGAGAATAGATAAAACCATCTTTACTTGAACGTGAGAAACTTGGAATAAGCAAACCAGAGCGACGACGATCGCCAATTGGGAATTGCAAATATGGCGAATAGAACACAGGCACACCTAGCACTTTAAAACGTGCGTGCCACATTTCCGCATATTCATCTTGAACGTGTTGAATCATCTCTTTCGCTTCAATCGACCAAGATTTATCGTTCACTAAACAAGAAGTAAAGGTCGCATTTTTCAATGTGCGAGTTTGATCGTTAAAATAACCGCTTTCCGCTGTGCCCCGACCTTGTCGTCCGACTAATTGATAGCTCGTATTTGAAAGATCTGCTTCTTTACTAGTCAAATCAACCGCTGCATCGTTTCCTTCTGCTTGAATCAGATTATCCGAATATTGATACGCCCCTTTTAAGAACGCTTTACGAGCTTGCTCGCCTTGTTGTTCAACACGAACTTGATTGGCAAATAATGAACGATTGCCTTGTTTAATTCGTACATCGCCTGTATAGGTCGCATCCGTCGGTTGGTTAATGACCGCATCATCGGCTTCAATATAAACAGGGGCTTGATTTTGATTCCCCTTTATTTCTTTACCTTGAAATTGCGGTACACCCAGTAAACATTGCTCTCTTAAATCTGCTGCGGCAGTTTGGCTATAACAAGCCGCCACGACCGCAAGCGAGAGAAGATTGTAACGTTGTTTCATTTTCATTTCTCTTAAATAATTCTGGAAAATTGTTGTCTTTTCGCCAGCTGTCTTGAATAAATATCAAAGCACAGACAGATGTTACGAATGAGTAAGCGACCTTTTGGCGATACCACAATGCTACGCTCATTGATTTCAAGCAAACCATCTTTTGCGAGAGGGGCTAAATAGCTTAAATCTTCAGCGAAATAGTTATTAAAGTTGATGTTATATGCACGTTCCAAGCGGTCAAATTCTAATTTGAAATTGCAAATCAGTGCTTTAATTACATCTCGGCGAATACAATCATCTTTGGTTAATGCTAGCCCTTTATTTAACGCAATACCCTGCTCTTCAACTTCCGCATAATATTGTTTAAGCTCTTTTTGGTTTTGAGCATAAGTATCGCCTAACAAACTAATCGCTGACACCCCCATTCCGAGTAAATCGCACTCTTCTTGCGTAGTGTAACCTTGGAAATTACGGTGTAATACGCCATTCGCTTGAGCGATTGCTAGCTCATCATCAGGTTTTGCAAAGTGATCCATACCAATAAATTTATAGCTATTTTCGCCTAAGAATTGGATAGAATTTTGCAAAATGGTAAGTTTCGTTTCTGGTGGTGGCAATAAATCATCTTTAATTTTGATCTGTGCCGCAAAACGACTTGGCAAGTGAGCATAATTAAACACACTCATCCGATCAGGGTTGAGTTCCACTACACGTTTTAACGTGTACATAAAACTTTCAACGTTTTGCTTCGGCAAGCCATAAATCAAATCGACATTAGTAGAAACAAAGCCAAGCTCTTTAGCTCGTTTCATTAACGCAAAAATAAACTCTTCATCTTGCTCACGGTTTACCAGCTGTTGCACATCTTTATCAAAATCTTGAATCCCCATACTGATGCGATTAAAGCCGATATGGCGAAGATGATCGAGCATTTCGAGCTCAATTTCACGCGGATCCATTTCGATGCTGATTTCAGCATCCGCTTGAACATCAAAATGCGTTCTGAGTAATTCCATCAAGCGAGCCGATTGAGCTTCATCTAAATAAGTTGGCGTACCGCCGCCCCAGTGAATTTGGGTTACTTTGCGATTTTTGAAAAGTGGGGCACGGGTTTTAATCTCTTTCTCTAAGTAGTCTAAATAGAGATCGACTTTGTGACGATGACGGGTAATCACTTTATTACACGCACAGAAGTAGCAAAGTTTATGACAAAATGGAATATGCACATAAAGCGAAAGCGGACGCTCAGGATAACGAGCCGCTGCCGCTTTAAAATCTTCGTTCGTGTAATTTTCGTTAAATTCCAATGCAGTTGGGTACGAAGTATAACGCGGCCCTGATTGGTTATATTTTTGAATAAGATTTAAATCCCAAATAATTTCTGACATTAGAGTGCCTTTCTTAATGTTTTAATATCTTCAATTAACTGACGACATTCTGCTTGAATTTGTTCGAAAAGCTCCGCTTCCTTAGCTTCACGAGCAAGATCTTGACGCATACGCTCATTGCGTTTGAGCGTTTTTCGTTCTTCTAAAATCGCCATATCTTGCACAAATTCATACAACGCCCACATCGCTGAATAATTCGTCAATTTTTGTCCTAATACGTCAAGCAACGGTTTTAATCGCAACACCCCCTCAGACAGATCGCATTGCTCGGTTCGCATTGCCTGTGCAATCACTTCAATACTCTCAATAATTCGCTCAAAGCGAGCCTTTTTCTCTTGCTCAGCTTGCTTACGTAATTCTTTCTCTAGTGCTTGCTGATTCTTTACTTTTCCCCACAAATAAATCGCATAGCCTGCAAGTGAAAGTACAATAAGTGCAGCAAGAATTATCAAAAAAAATCTAATCATACTAAAACTCTAATTACTTGAATTGGTTTAGGTTGATATTTTCAAACTGACGCAATAACGCATCGCCTTCATCAGCATCTTCGTCTTGAATACCTAAAAGTTCCATCAATTTATCAATGCGATCTAAACAGTCATCTACGAATTTTTGATCTTCAGCAGACAATACTTTACCAGCATCTAACTCATCTAATAATTGATGTAAACATTCGTTATTCTCAAGCTGTTCTAATTCCAATTCAGGAGATAAAACTGGTTTGACCTCTTCAGGCACCACTGGTTTAATAAATTGCCCTTTTTCTGGTTTATTCACAAATTCCACCATCAATGGAATTTTCTTTTTACTACCAATGCGAGGATCTTTCTCCTCTTTTACAGCTATTTTTTTCTGCTCGCTTACATCAACATTACGCGATCCTGTTGGCAAACCTTTATGTTTGCGTTTTTTCTTCTCTTCACGAGCTTTTGCATCTAATTCATAACGCGTGGGTTTGCGGTTTTTCGCACCGCTAAGTTTAGGTTGTTCTGGTCTTTTATCTGCCTTGCGAGTTGGCATAATGTCGGTAATTCGACGTGTTTTTTTACTACGACTCATATTTTACTTCTATCTTATTTAAGAAATTTATAAATGGGTTATTCTACAAGGAAAGCAAGCAACTGAACAGAAAAGATTTTATTTCAATGCCAAAAGCCCACATTTTACAAACCTATAACATAAATTTTTATAATCAAGAGAATAAAAAAAACTCATTGACACATATTGACAAACGAATTCTAATGCGATAACTTCAAGCCTTCATTCAAATTACCTACTCAAAAAAGTAGGTGTCATCAAGAGGAACTTTATCGTGGAACCAATCATATTAAATGGCTATCACACGCTAATTGCAGCAACTCTCGTTTTGCTTTTAGGACGTTTACTGGTTAAAAAAATTAAATTTTTACAAAACTTTAATATCCCTGAAGCCGTAGCAGGTGGTTTAATTGCAGCGGCAATTATTTTTGCACTTTATCAATGGTTCGGCTTATCTTTCCAATTTGAAAAAGGCTTACAAAATGCCTTTATGCTCGTCTTCTTCGCATCTGTTGGCTTATCAGCAGATTTCTCTCGCTTAAAACAAGGCGGCTTCCCATTAGTGATTTTCCTTGCGGTTGTAGGGGTGTTAATTATCGTTCAAAATGGTGTAGGTGTTGGTTTAGCAACTGCCCTTGGCTTAGATCCGAAAATTGGCTTAATCACAGGCTCAATTACCTTAATAGGTGGTCACGGAACAGGAGCAGCGTGGGCGAAAGTATTTACTGAAAAATACGGCTTACAAGGTGCAATGGAAATGGCAATGGCATCAGCAACCTTTGGTTTAGTCGCTGGTGGTTTAATTGGTGGTCCCGTTGCTCGTCGTTTAGTAAACAACTTAAAACGTGGTAAAAAAGCAGCATCAGCGAAAAAAGTAATTACTTCAGACGATCAATACGATGGCGAAACATTTGAAGAAAAAGATAATGTACGTTTCATTACTGCAACTTCTACTATTGAAACAATGGCATTATTTGCAGCGTGTTTAGCATTCTCATCTGTTATGGCGGCACAATTCCCTGATTTAGGCTTACCACAATTCGTATGGGCTTTAGGTTTCGGTGTTGTATTACGTAACGTATTAACTAAAGTATTCAAATTTGATATGTTCGACCGTGCGATTGACGTATTTGGTAACGCATCATTAAGCCTATTCTTAGCAATGGCATTAATGAGTATCAAATTATGGGAATTAGCAGGTTTAGCAGGCCCAATGTTAATCATCCTTATCATTCAAACTATTGTGATGATTTTATACGGCTACTTCGTAACCTTCCGCATCATGGGTAAAGACTACGATGCCGCAATCTTAACAGCAGGTCACTGTGGCTTCGGTTTAGGTGCAACACCAACAGCGGTAGCAAATATGCAATCTGTTACTGAAACCTTCGGTCCTTCGCACAAAGCCTTCTTAATCGTACCGCTTGTAGGGGCATTCTTCGTTGACATTATCAACTTGTTTGCAATTACTTGGTTTATGAATATGTTAGGATAACACTAACCAACTTACTAAAATAAAAGCTAGAAATCTGCACCCCAAAAGTTGGACTAATCCCAACCATCTAAGGTACAGATTTTTTATAACTAAATATATCCAACTTTTCAAACAGCAAGTGATTGATTTTTTAATCTTCAACGTGAAATAGATCACTAAGACACAAAAAATACCCCTCCGACCTCACAAATGATATTACAACATTTCACAATCTAATCAGTAACATTCATTATCCATAACAGAATATTACACAGGTAAAAAGTACTGCTTGAAATCTCAGATAAATTAAAATAAATTTTCGACCAACAATTATCAAATAGGACTGATTTTGTTTTCACAAAAATAAATGGAGCGAAATAAGAAAGAAGATATTTTAAAGGGAATATAGCAGGTAAATAGCCAAAAAAATTTCCGAAACCATTTAGCAATATATTGATTCTATTAGATGAGAAATCATTAAAATTGCCAATAGTTTCGGAAACAAAAAGTGCCCTAAAGCGTTGGTACGCCTAGATTATGCACGTTTGAAGTCTAAGTGAACTAGTTTTGGTTTAGTTGGGTGACGTTGAATCGCTTGTACTTTCACTTGTTCTTCTTTACCTGCTACAACGATAGTTAATACTTCGTTATAGAACGCATCGTGAACTTGTGCGTTGTTTACGTGGTCGTGATTTAAAACGATTGATACAGGTTCTGCGTTACCACCGTAGATAATTGCAGGAACTTGACCATTGTGACGCAGGCGGCGGCTCGCACCCTTACCTTGCACTGTACGAACTTCAGCTTCAAATTTGAATGACATAGTGTAATTCTCTTAATTAAATGGAATTTTCATTCCGTTAAAAATAAAAAATAGCAGGCGACCCAGCTATTTTCGTGAATAATTGACAAAAAGTCAGGGTATATTTTACACATTTTCAGCTAAAAAGCCAAGAAAAAAGAGATAGCTTTTAACTATCTCTTTTGATTTCTTTAAGTTGCTATTAAGCGGTCAATTTTTTCAATCTTTCTGCATAAGCCGCCCAATCTGTGATTGGTCGAGTTGCTACACCGCTGTCCATTGCCGCTTTTGCAACCGCTGACGATACGTTCACAATTAAACGAGGATCGAATGGCGTTGGAATTAAGTAATCTGCTCCAAATGCCAAGTGACCATAAGTTGAAATTACTTCAAACGGCACAGGCTCTTTTGCTAAATCAGCGATTGCGTGAGCGGCTGCCATTTTCATCTCTTCGTTAATAGCCGTTGCACCCACATCTAATGCACCACGGAATAAGAATGGGAAGCAAAGCACGTTATTTACTTGGTTTGGATAGTCTGAGCGACCTGTACACACAATCGCATCTGGACGAACGGCTTTCGCATCCTGTGGCGTTGTTTCTGGCACAGGGTTCGCTAAGGCAAGAATTAACGGAGTATCCGCCATTGTTTTGATCATCTCTTGGCTTAAAGCCCCTGCTTTTGAACAGCCTAAGAATACATCAGCCCCTTTGATTGCATCCGCAAGCGTACGCCAGCCATTATCTTCAATCGCGTAAAATTGTTTGGTTTCATCCATTTTATCGCCACGACCTTGATAGATAACACCTTTAGAGTCACACATCGTGATGTTTTCTTTTTTGAAGCCTAGTGAGCGAAGTAGATTGGTACACGCAATGGCTGAAGCACCTGCACCGTTTACGACTAAACGCACTTCATCAATTTTTTTGCCTACCACTTGCAAACCGTTTAACGCAGCGGCACCGACAATAATTGCCGTACCGTGTTGGTCATCGTGGAACACAGGAATGCCCATACGCTCACGCAATGTTTTTTCAATGTAGAAACACTCTGGTGCTTTAATATCTTCAAGGTTGATGCCGCCGAAAGTTGGCTCAAGTGAAGCAATAATATCCACTAATTTTTCTGGATTCGTTTCGTTGATTTCGATATCAAACACATCAATGCCAGCAAATTTTTTAAATAATACGCCTTTACCTTCCATTACAGGTTTAGATGCAAGAGCACCAATATTACCTAAACCTAATACTGCAGTACCATTTGAAATAACCGCCACTAAGTTACCGCGAGCAGTATAACGGCTTGCCGTTGAAGGATCTTTTTCAATTTCTAAGCAAGGTTCTGCAACCCCTGGGGAATAAGCAAGTGCTAAGTCGTGCTGTGTAGCAAGAGATTTGGTTGGTGTTACGGCAATTTTACCTGGAACGGGAAATTCGTGAAAATCGAGTGCTTCTTGTTTTAAATCGCTCATTTTATGTCCTTATGTTTGTTGTGTTACTAAAATGTTGAATAGTCTATAATAAAAATTAACAATATTTTGTGATCTTAGTCTATTTTTATAAATTCATTGAAAGGGTTAATGATAAATTTCTCGACGATGTCCTATTTCTAAAGCAGTAATAAGTAATTCGCCGTTATCAATTTGACAGATGATTCTATAATCCCCTACACGATATCGCCATAATCCCGAGAGGCTACCGACCAATCCTTTTCCTCGTTCTCTTGGTTCAGAAAGGTTCGCAACTTCTTTCAAATAAGAAATCATTCGTTGTGCTTGTTGCGGATTCTTTTTGGAAAGCTTTTCTAATTGCTTTTTTGCGGTTTCAGAGAGATTAACTTTCCAAATTAAGCTCACGTTCGACTTCCTCTAAACTGAATGTTTTTTCTTGTCCTGAACGAATACGCTCAAGAGTTGCATTTGCGGTTAAGAGATCTTCAAGATCTTCCATATATGCTTCTAATGCTGCTTGGACATAATAAGATTGTGTATGTCCTGTTTGCATTACAAGATTATTCAAACGTGTTTGTAATTCATTAGATAATCTTACAGTAAGCGTCATATTTCCCCCAATATATCTAGAAATAAGGTTATATAAGATAACAAAAAGCGGTAGGATTTTGCAAAAACTTTACAAAATCCCACCGCTAATCGATTAAGAAATGATTAGTTTACTGAAGGTAAAATGCCTGCACCGAAGAGGTATTCCCACCACGCAAGACCTAAAGTTGCGTGAATGATTAAGCTACCGAATGCAACCACTGCACCTGCAATCCACCAAGATTTGATGTCGTTGTAACCCGCACCAAATGTGATTGGACCTGGACCACCACCGTAGTGCGTTACAGAACCACCGTAAGAGTTAGAGAATAATAAGCCTAATGCTAATAATTCAACTGGTGCACCCGCTACTTTACCTACAGTTGCGAACACTGGCACCATCGCAGCAACATAAGCACCGCCTGATGCGAATAAGTAACGCACAGACACACTTAAAATTAAGATAACGATGAGTGCTAATCCACCTTGACCTTCAAATTGAAGATAGTTTTCAAGGGTTTTCGCAAGCCACGTGAAGAATTCCGCTTTATCTAAGATTGTTGACATACCGATGATACCGCCGTACCAAATTAAGGTATCCCAACCCGCTTTGTTTTTACGTACATCGTCCCAAGATACAATGCTTAATACGATACAAAGTACCATTGTGATCAATGCAACAGTTGTTGCATTTACGTGTAAGAAATCTGCAAAGATCCAACCGAATAATGCTAACACGAACAATACCGCTAATGATTTCTCACGGAAAGACATCGGGCCTAATTCTTCCAAGCCTTTTTTCGCGATTGCTTTGTTATCTACTTGTTTTAATTCAGGTTTTGCAATGATATAGCAGATAAACGGAATAATGAATAAACATAATAAACCTGGTACAGAAGCGGCTAAGAACCACTCTACCCAGTTTAATTTGATGCCTAAAATTGGCGACATTAGCTCAAGTGCTAATGCGTTTGGTGCCATTGCGGTTAAGAAAATGTATGAGGTGGTTTTTACCGACATATACACGTTCATCATTAAATAACGACCCGCTAATTTAGGTGATTTTTCGGGATCTGAACCTAATGCTACCGCCACGCTGTTCATAATTGGGAACACGATACCGCCTGCACGTGCTGTATTTGATGGTGTTGCAGGAGATAATAATAAATCCAAGAACATACTCACATAACCGATACGTAATGTGGTGCTACCGAACCAGTTGATCATATGATACGCGATACGTTTACCCAAGCCAGTAATCACAAATGCAGAACTTAGCGTAAATGCGGTAAAGATTAACCACGTTGTACCAGATTGATAACCTGAAAGTGTTTGACTCACTTTCACAAGCTCTTTTGCCCCTTCTGTATTACCAATGGTTGCGGCAGATGCAGCTACAGCCGCTAATAACAACACTGGTTCACCGAAAGGTTTAATCACTAGACCTACGATGGTTGCGATATAAATACCTAATAAACGCCACGCAATCAGAGACAGCCCCTCTGGTGCAGGCAACAAGAAGAAGATCACGGGAATTGCAAGCAACACCGCGGTTTTCTGAGCTTTAGATAAAGCCATAAGTTCACCTCTATAAAAGATTGAAAGTTAAAGATTAAGGTAATGTTTAAGAAAAATCAGTAACGCCAATAAATCAGCACTGCCACCTGAGCTGAGGTTCTTCGCAATGCAAGCTTGATCAAATTGGCTTAATTCGGCTTTTAACGCCTTTTCGTTCAATAATACCGCTTGGTTTTTAAGCAGATTTTCCGCTGCTTGCTGAACAAAAACAAGCCCGTCCATTCCACCACGATGCACTACGTTTGTATCGGGGTTAAACCGCATTAAATAAACCAGAGCGATTAACCATTGATGCTCAAGGGAATTTACCTCTATATTTGCAAGGAAATCTATCGTTTGGCGAACCAGTTCAAAACCACTCTCCGCCTCGCCTCTTGCCCCCGTTAAACCATATTGTTGGAACAATTGCACGCCTGCGGTAAGCGGTTGATTTTTTGTAATATTTTGCAATTCCGCACACAATCCTTTAGCCAATTCCGCCACCGTTTCGCAAATTAACGCAACGCTTTCTGTCTGTTTATTTTGTTGATACAAACGCCCAATCGCCGTACAAACTAACCCAAAGGCAAAAATCGCCCCTTTATGCGTATTCACATTATGGGTTGCTTGCAACATTGCTTTTTCAGCTTGTAAACCAAGCGGTCGAACTTGAGCTAAAATTTGCGAACTTGGCTGCTCTGCAGTTTTCACTCCTTCCAATACAAAGCGAGCAAAAAACGGCTTCAACGCCAATGCACTTCGCTCAAAGGTCTGTAAATTCATATCACGGTGCGAACCATTATTTATACTATCTACTAAACCAGGCTTGGGAGAAAGACGAGCTTCACTCACTAATGCTTGATAAGCAAATTCTGCAATTTGCTCGGCAAAATCCACCGCTTGCACGCGGCGTTGCATTTCTGCAAAAATTTCATCAAAACTATGCTTACGAGAACGAGCACAGCTTTTGGCATTATCATTGCATACCAAGCAAGGACGTGGCGGAAAATCAAAATCCGCACGGCTTAATAATTTGCCATTACGGTCAATCACATCAATATCCCAAAGGCGTGCAAGTGGAGAACTGTCTTCCAATTGCATTGCAGCTTGTTTTAATAATGTGGCATCAATAGGCAGTACAAATAATGCTTCATGCCCTGTTTCTAACGGGCGAATAAATTGGGCGGTAATTTCCACGCCCAATGTTTGAAATAAAGCGGTTAGGTTTTCTAAAGCTTTTGCAAAAATTTCATCAAGTAACGCATTCTTTTTCACGCCACCTACGGCTAACAACGTCAGCGAAAGCAACGTTTCGCCATATTGCTCAAGGCATTGTTGCTGTAAGTTGGCACGACTCTCTCGAGCATCTAACAGCTGCTCGAGAGAAATGGTTTGCCCTCTCAATGAAAACGTTTTGCGAAATTTACTGAAAATCATACCGCTTGTCATACGTAAAATTACGCTTTTACTTGATATACAGTATCGATCACAGAACCATCACGGTAGCGCACGACTGCAACAGGTTTATCGGTAAATTCGATCTCTTTCGGTTTACCTGTAATGCTATATGCACGTTCGCAAAGTTGTTCAATCGTGAACAATTGAATACCCGCATTGGTTAATGCTTCGATTAAATCTGGGCGTTTTGGATTCACCGCTACACCGTGATCGGTTACTAAAATGTCGATATTTTCCCCTGGTGTCACGCAAGTAATGACGTTTTCCACTACAGTTGGGATACGACCACGTACTAACGGTGCAACAATAATTGCCACCTGAGCAGAAGAGGCTGTATCACAGTGACCACCTGATGCACCACGAATCACACCATCAGAACCTGTTAATACGTTCACGTTAAATTTGGTATCGATTTCAAGTGCTGAAAGGATTACCACATCTAAACGCTCAACAGAAGCCCCTTTTGAGCTGTAGTTTGCGTATTGGTTTGCAGATACTTCAATGTGATTTGGGTTACGAGCAAGAGATTCTGCCGCGACAGAGTCAAAACTTTGCACGTCGATCAGTTTCTTAATCAAACCTTTTTCGTGCAAGGCAACCATACTTGCTGTGATACCACCTAATGCGAAGTCTGCTGTCACACCATCACGTACCATTTTATCTTCTAAGAAACGTGTTACCGCAAGAGCTGCACCGCCTGAACCTGTTTGTAATGAGAAACCATCTTTGAAATAGCCTGAACCGAAGATCACTTCTGCACATTTACGTGCGATCAACAATTCACGTGGGTTTGTAGTCATACGAGTTGCCCCGCCACCGATTTTTTTCGGATCGCCAACGGCATCCACTTGAACGATTAAATCCACTTGGTCTTGAGCAATGCTAATTGGATGGTGCGGATATTCGGCAAATTCTTCCGTTAATAACACCACTTTGTTCGCATATTCTGCGTCCACGCGTGCATAGCCTAATGAACCACATTTGCTTTTACCTGTAAAACCGTTGGCATTACCGAATTTATCGCAGCAAGGCACACCTAAAAAGGCAACATCGATTTTTAATTCACCTGATTTCACTAAATGAACACGACCACCGTGCGAATGGATATTTACAGGTTCCGCTAAAATCCCTTTTGAGATTTCATCGGCTAATTGACCGCGTAAACCTGATGAATAAATTTTGGTGACTACGCCATTTTTGATATGTTCGATGATTGGATAGTGGCTATCAATTAATGAACTTGACGCAAGCGTTAAGTTTTTAAAGCCCATTTCTGCGATTTTATCCATCACCATATTCACCACAAAATCCCCACCGCGGAATGCGTGGTGGAATGAAACGGTCATTCCATCTTTTAAGCCTGAACGACGAATAGCATCTTCAAGACTGTCGCAAATTTTGCGATCTTTCGCTGTACGAGCAAGAGATTCTGCTTTTGGCACCGCTTGATAAACAGGAATGCCCGCATTAAATTTTTCGATACGTTGTTCACGAGTTGTCATATTTCCCCCTTACTCTTCACGAATGCCTGATTTTGCACGCTCAAGCACTAATCTTGCACGGTCGATAATTGGTGCGTCGATCATTTTACCGTTTAATGAAACCACGCCTAAGCCATTGCGTTCTGCTTCTTCTGCTGCGTCAATAATGCGTTTTGCTTGATCCACATCTTTTTGTGTTGGAGCAAATAAGTTATGAAGTAACTCAATTTGGCGAGGGTTCACAAGCGATTTACCATCAAAGCCTAATTGTTTGATAAGTGCCGCTTCTGCTAAGAAACCTTCTTCATTATTTGCATTTGAGTAAACGGTATCAAAGGCTTGAATACCTGCAGCACGAGCCGCTTGAAGGATAGAACAACGAGCGAATAATAATTCGATACCTTCTGGAGAACGTTCAGTTTTTAAGTTACGCACATAGTCTTCCGCACCTAATGCGATACCGATTAAACGTGTAGATGCCGTTGCAATTTGGTTTGCTTGGGTAATGCCTAGTGGCGATTCAATCGCTGCCAACATTTTGGTTGAACCTACTTCACGACCACACGCTTTTTCGATTTCGGTAATTTCGCGATCCATATCGATAACATCTTGTGCTGTTTCTGTTTTCGGCATACGCACCACATCTGCACCTGCACGCACAACAGCATTTAAGTCTGCTAAACCGAATTCTGAATCTAATGGGTTAACACGCACCACTGTTTCAATTTCTTGATAAAGCGGATGTTGTAAAGCGTGAGCAACTAAGATACGTGCAGAATCTTTCTCTTTAAGAGCCACCGCATCTTCAAGGTCAAACATAATTGAATCTGGTTTATAAATGAACGTGTTGCTGATCATCGCTGCATTTGAGCCAGGCACGAACAACATACTTCTTCTTAATTTAAACGGTTGGCTCATAGCACTTTCTCCCAATTAACTTGTTCATCGGTTGCACGTAACAATGCGGCTTTCAATCTTGCACGCAACACACAATCTAACGCCCCTTTGTCTTCAACAATCACTTGAGCATTTGACACCTCAAATTGTTTCAAAACATCGTGAATGGTGGCAAGAATATCGTCACCAAATTGTTTACCTACTGAACTATTTAGCTCAATTTCAAGCGTGTTAGCGGGTGCAATTCGCACTTGAGCATCGCTAGATTCTAGTGTGCCTGCTACGGCAGCTTTGGTTATCTGCATAATGCATTCCTCATTCAAATTAAAAAAGCAGTTTATTTCACCTAAAAAAGAATGTTTCGCATTCTACTGATTTTTTATTAAAAAGCTAATAATAAAGAGGTATGCTTGATGTATATCAAAAAATCGAAACAATATGAATAATTTTCATATTTAATGCTAAAAATATGAACTTGATTTAAGTAAATAACCCATTTAAAGTAAAGACAATTTAACAAATTAAAGACATCAAGGGGCATCTATGAGCTTTGCAACAGATATTGATCATTTAAACCAAAACATTGCTGATTTAAACGGCAAAATTAACGTTTCTTTTGAATTTTTCCCACCTAAAAACGAAAAAATGGAAAATTTACTGTGGGATTCAATTCAGCGTTTAGCACCGCTAAAACCTAAATTTGTTTCGGTAACTTATGGGGCAAACTCAGGTGAACGTGATCGCACTCACAGCATCGTGAAAAGTATTCAACAAGAAACAGGCTTAGTTGCAGCTCCGCACTTAACAGGAATCGACGCAACACCTGACGAATTACGCCAAATTGCCAAAGATTATTGGGACAACGGCATTCGCAACATTGTTGCCTTACGCGGTGATAAACCTGAAGGCTATGCGAAAAAACCATTCTACGCCTCTGATTTAGTGGCATTATTAAAAGACGTGGCAGATTTTGATATTTCAGTGGCAGCTTACCCAGAAGTTCACCCAGAAGCCAAATCAGCACAAGCAGATTTACTTAACTTAAAACGTAAAGTGGATGCAGGTGCGAACCGTGCCATCAGCCAATTCTTCTTTGATATTGACAGCTACCTTCGCTTCCGCGACCGCTGTGTGAATGTCGGCATTGATGTTGAAATCATCCCTGGTATTTTGCCTGTAACCAATTTCAAACAGCTACAAAAAATGGCAAAAATTACCAACGTAAAAATTCCTAGTTGGATGCACAAAATGTACGATGGTTTAGATGACGACCCAACCACCCGTAACCTCGTGGCGGCAAGCATTGCAATGGATATGGTTCGAGTGTTATCAAAAGAAGGCGTAAAAGATTTCCACTTCTACACCCTTAACCGTTCTGAATTAACCTATGCAATTTGCCATACATTAGGGGTAAGACCTTAAAAAAGATAAGCGGTAAAATTTTTAAAGAATTCATAACAATTAGAAAATAAAGAAATTTTATCTTATAAATCAAATAGTTATGATTTATAAATTTTTATTTCTCATTAAAGTGGCGATAAAGTGGCGATAGTGATTTTTGATGATCGGCTTTATTTGTAAAATTACAACAGCCAAAAATGCCACGTAAAATAGCCGTTGCCATTCTCTCGCAACGCCTGAGAAATTTCACGATTTAATCATTGATCGGTTTTACGTGTAAAAATGCGTAATTCGTTTCAATTTTTACAATTTTGATCTGTTTTACATCGCAAGCAATAGCAAGAGGTTAGCGTCTGTTTTGCGTGTAAATTAACTGAAAAATTGCAAAAAAATTTCAAAAATTTTGCGTGAGGGGGGGTGCGTTTTGCGTCACTTTATCGTGGGCGTGAGATTTTAACGTGGTACGAGTTACGGGGAAAATAAAAGCCGTGAGATGTAAGCTACTCGCTTTTCTCTCACGGCTTTTTGTTTATTAGTTAGCTTTGTAGAAGTCCATCAATGATTTCAGGGCTTTCGCCTTTGATAGCCCCATTTGTTCGCATAATGCGTTGAACTCTTCAGCTATTGCAGTATCTGCAAAGATGGCGATCTGTTTCTTTAGTCCTGCCTCTCGCTGTTTCTTTTGCCATTCGTTAGCGGTTTTACTTCTCAATTTCTTACTGTGTTCTGTGTTTGAATTTGCCATTTTGTTTTACTCGTGTTGATTTTTAATATTTAACGCTGTAATATTTAAGGAGTCAGTGGGAGCGGTAACTCCCACCTTTTAAATTATCTTTCGTTATCAATGCAACTTAGTGCAATGATTAAGAAGATAACAAGAACGATGCAGAATCTGTCGAACTCATTCATTGTTCTTACTCCTTAATAAGCCCCACTTTCCACAAGGTGGGGTTTCTTGTATCTAACTACGCTAGATAATGATTATTATATTACAACAATATAATAAATGCAAGTACTTTAATAAAAAAAACTGTAAATTTTTACATTTACAGCTTTATTTTTTATTGGTTACTCTGGTAAAAATCAACTAATACTTGCAGCGTTTTGGCTTTTGATAATCCCAATTCTTCGCCTATTTCGTTGAAAGCATCTGCCAAGTCTTTATCTACTAGCATTGCAATAATATCTGGGCATAGGTTATAAAAAAGCCGTGAGTTTTAATTTCTCACGGCTTTTAATTTATTGAATCGTGTCGAACTGATAAGCGTTGAAAACGTGTTCTTCAATTCGGTTTACTCTTGCGGTTAGCTTTTCAAATAATCCAGCGTCTTTCGCTTTTTTATTAAATTTTCTTGATAATACTTCTTTTGCAATTTCTAACTCTTCTTTGATTTCGTTATAGAAATTAACGCCTGTTACTTCATTTTCAATTAAGAAATCTTCTCTCCAGCCTAAATTTCTAAATGCTTGATGTGCTTCTGTGTAACTAACTGCTTTCATTTTGTATTCTCCCTAAGAGTGCCTACGCCCATTGCGTTCGGCTTATGTAGTGTATTTTAGTTCGCATTTGCGAACTTGTCAAGCATTTTAATTATTTTTATTTCCAGATTTCCACGCTGCCCACATTGATCGGCTTTGCTGATTATCTTCAAGCTTTTGTTTTTCGCAGAAATTCTTATAATCTTTATAATCAAATTCTACAAGGCTCGCACCGAAATCTAATGCAATCGTACTGGCTAGCGATTGAGTAAAACGCCACTCAAGAACACTTGCACAATATTCTGGCGTGTTGTAATAGATAACCGCAATTTTGTGAGCGTTCTCGCCTTGCTCAATAACCATTTTTAATACTTGCTTGCGACGCTCAAGAAGAGATTTAATTTTCTCTTTCACGTCTTCTTTAATTGGTCTTTCTTCTCTTTCCCAATATTCCCACGACCTTTTGCTCACTTGCCCTATATATTCAGCGGCTTCAGCAATAGATAGCCCTAATAACTTTCGTGCGATCTGTAATTCAAATCCCCTCATTTTTTTTCTCCTGTGAAAAAGCCACCTTTCGGTGGCATATCATTAAATTTTGTATTTTTCGTATAACTTACCGCTTTGTTCTACGGTTTGTTTCACTACGTCTGACCAGTAACCGCTATGTGGTTTTTTCTCTAACCCTTTAATAACATCATCGTGCAACATTATTTGACCGTATGGCGTAACAATTCCCATTGCATAATGATGTTTGAATACATCAAATAAATTACCGTCAACTTGTTCTAATGTAAACAAATCAGTTGATAAAGTTTTCATCTTGTTTTCTCCTAAAGTTACCTACGCCCCTTGCGTTCGGTTTATGGGTGTATTTTAGTTCGCGTTTGCGAACTTGTCAAATTAAAAAAGAGAAAATATAAAAAAAATAACTCAACCGCTTAAATTTTAAACGTTTATATTTTCCCTACGCCACAATCGGCGATAATCTGCCCTTTGCGTTGCTGGCTTTGCTTGCTTGTCCTTTTATCGTGTTAGACTGATCGGGCGGTGGACTGCCTGAATGTGTATGCGTTGCCAACGTATTTCCCATATCAGCCACAATCTGTAAGAGTTCCTCCAGAATTGCCCAACCGTTCACGCTTTCCGACCCAGTCCAGATTGTTGCCCCTTTCTGTTCGTTCTTACCTTGTGCAATAAGCGACGCTACACCGCTGATCCGCTGCGTGAAGTTACCGCCTACACCTTGCACTTTATTGCCTGCGTTCAATTCCTCGCAATCGCCTAACACGTGCGTCTGCTTGTTGCCGCCCACAGTGGTTTGTTGGCTGCCCTCAATCTGCTTGATCTGCGTGCCTAGCGTTTTCTGCTCTTGCTCTGCCACAACATTTCGCTGAAATGATTGCTCATTGATTGCCTGATCGGTGGTTCTGTGCATATTGCCTGCAGAATCCCACCGCTCAACCACCTCGGGGCGTTGTTGCCGCACCTTTTCGCCAATACCCACCGCTGGCAAGGTTTTGCCTTCGCTGAAAATATTGCGAATGACGGGGCAATCTGCACGCCCATTAACAAAACCGATCTCAACTTTCGCCCCCACTTCTGGAAAGCAAAAGTCACCGCCTTGCGAACTTGAACCATTTACGGGAATCTGTACGCCAGAGAGCAATGGTAAATCGGGGCTTTCGTTGCCGTTTTCGTCTAATAGTTGCACCTCTACCGCATATTTTGGGCGAAAAGCATCGTTAATATCGCCACCATTTGACGGATCAGCCACTCCTACCACACGCCCCATTTTCGATAAATGATAACCGCCTGCCAATTCTGGGAAAGCCTGTTCTACTTGGCGTGTGACGGGGCTTTTTTGGCGTGCTTGCCCTTTCTCGTTTAAATCTTGCCATTCAAGCGTCATCAAGTCACCCTCAAGGGTGACTTTACTCACTCGCTTGCCGTTTACCTTTGATGCTGTATCAATTTCAGCGTTAATCGGAATCTGTAACAAGCCGCTACTTTGGGCGGTGCTTTCCTTATTGTCGATTTCCCACGCCTCGTCCGCTTGTGAGCAATCTTCCCACGCTCCCACATATACAGAACCGTCTGCATATTGTTTCCAGATGTAGTTGTCAATCTGGAAAATTTTGCCAATTGAATTCAGCAATTGATAGCCGTTACCATAACTGGCAAAATGCGGTGTCGGTGTGGTGCTGTAGCTCCCAGCGCCATATTTAAAAGTAAGCCCCGTTTTCTCGCTTAAGAATTGGCAAACATCCGCAAGAGTGACGTGGCGTTGTGAGTAGTGTAACGGGCGTTCAAAAATTGCCGTATTTTCCCGAATAAATAACCGCTTGTAGCCGTTGGTTTCTTGGTGCTCACGCTCCACAAATCCAGCGAAAAAGGCGAAATAATGATCGAATTCGCCCACATCAATATTCACAATTTTGCCCACCGTGTCAAAATCGGCTTTTACTGTGATAAAACCTCGTCCGCTGTTGTTTAGCTCTTTAACCAACGTTTCAGCCACTAATTCAACCGCTTGCCCGTCAATGCTTACCTGTTTAATAATTCGCATTTTATCCTCCGAATAAATCGCTCAAGGTTGAAGAATAAGCCGAATCTTTGCCGCCGTTACCATTGCCCGAATTATTACCGCCTGAGCCACCTGCACCGCTTGCCACCTTGCCTTTCTTGTCGGTTTTGGTTTTCTTCGTGGGTGCTGCCTTGCGTTTTGCCGTTTTCTCAGCCACGCTGTCTTTCTCTTTGAGTGTGAATGATACGCTCCAGCTCTGCCCGCTATCTTGTGTTGCCTGAACATCGCCCGAAAACACGCCCATACGCATATTGACCGCTTCAGCCGTCATATTTGAAATTCGGTATTTGACCTGCTCGCCCTTGCTGTCGCTTGCTTCTGCCAATTGAAACAGCGTCTTGAGCCATTCCGCATTACGGAAAGGCACTTGTCCTGTTATGCTCAATTCTTTTGCTTTTACGCCCTTATCACTGCTTGCGGTAGAAGAATTTTGACCGCTTGTGTCTTTTTCTTCACGGCTGACTTTCACGGTCGCTTTCAGCCCTCGCAAATAGATGGGCGTGCCATTTAAAGCAAGTTGCACGCTTGGCAAGTTATCTTCTTCTCGTTGGCGTGCTTGGTTATCTTCATAAGTAATAATCATTGTTTCTCTTCTACCATATTGCGTAACGCCTGCAGGTTTTCGCCCACAAAAGCGATTAAAAGACTGTAAACATTTTCAGATGTTGGCAAGCCTTCTTGCAAATTTTGAGCAATCACATCTAAAAAGCCGTGCTCGATGCAAACAAACGCCTCTGCCTTAATAGCGGTTAATTTTGCTGTCTTTTCTGCTAATTGTTTTGCTTTTTCTGCTTTGAGTGCTTTCAGTTGGTTCAGCGTTGCGAAAATATCGCCACCGCTAAGGCTTGCAAGGTTTTGTGCATTTTGCACCGCTTGCATCTGTCGCCCGATGCTGGGCGTTAAGTCTGCGTTTGCATTAAAGGCTGGATATTGGATCGTAGGCGGTTTAACCATCTTCGATACGCTCAAGCCTTGATTCGCTTTTGCGTAGGCTGCCGCTTGTTTGACCTCGCTATAATCCAACACGCCCGATAATGCGTCCAACTGCTCAATAAATTCGCTCTCGTGTGGAGAAGTAATCAGCAGCAACACCACATCCACCTCGCCCTTTGGTCGGTTTACGTCGCTGTAATCGCTAAATTTAGCCGCAATCGCATTGACCGCATTTTCAGGGCTTAAAAATTGCCCGCTTGCTTCTTTCTTGCCGTGCGTCCAGTTGTGCACAGCGATTTTTGTGCCCGATAACAAAAAAGAGGCGTTACCGCCTCTTGTGTTTGTTGTAGGCAATTTTAACGAATGTTTTTGCCACATTATTTTTTATCCGTGATAAGTAGGATTTTCCACTGTGCGAGAAATTGTAAAGCCTTCTTTGGTGGTAATCTCAATTCGAACGGATTTCGCACTTGCTGAGAAAGCATAGTTTCTTTCTAAAAAGCCGCTTTCATCTGGATAGAATTCTACCTCGTTATCGCTTGGATAGTTGCTAGAGAAATAAATAGCTTCTGAGCCATTTTTTTCAATCTCAACTACTTCGAGAATATCCTTATTTTTTTCCAACTTACGCTCAGTTTCTTCGCCTTGCTTATCTTTACCTTTCAAGATAATTAAACCGATTTCTGTACCACCTCCATCATAAGGAATATACACCTCTGTTAATGAAGATAGCGTGATTTCATCTTTATCTTCTGTCGGTTTATCAGTCGCTTTCACGTGGTAATAACTACGAGCATTTGCATTTTCTGGTTTATACAAGAACACCTGCAAGCCGAATTGTGAGTAATCTTCTTCGTGATAAGTCGCTGTCACGATGCCATTTACTACAGTAGCCGTTAAGAAACTGCCTTCACGGAAAATAAAAGCGTGCCAGCCGTTATATTTTTGACCTACCTCAATAACCGTTGTAGTGTTCTTACGGTCTTCAACATAATCGCCCGATGCGATTTTATCGCTATCTTGTGGTAACACTTCTTGAGGTTCAACTCTTGTATAAAATGCCGCAACGGGAATAGAGAAGGCAGCTCGCACGCCCGTATCTTTCTCGCCAATCCACCAGTTACCGTCTTTAATGTAAGGCGTTTCGCCATTTTTGCCGTTTTCAGGCTTGGTTGTTACCTCGCCTAATAATGCCGTGAGTTCCTTCACGGCTTTGGTATTTGCTGCAGCATTTTCAGCTAACAATGCCAATGCGTCCGCATTTGTCATTTTCTTCGTCATTTCGCTTACTCTTCATTTAATTTTGCCATAATGGCTGCAAGGTCATCGCTGTTGGTTGTGCCTAAGAAATCTTTGATTTCTTGGTCTGTCGCTTTTAAAGCGATAACCGCTGTTTCGTTAGCGACTACACGCTGCTCTAAAGCGGTGTGATTGCCTTCGGCTGTGGTTAAGCGGTTGCCTAAAGCGGTAATTTTTTCGCCTAAACTTGCCACGCCTTCGCCTGTTTTCAATTTTAACGCTTTAATTTCGGTAACAACGATTTCGAATGCTTTTTTAATGTTGGTCGCTTGTGCGTTTTCCGTTGGTTGTGTCATCTTGTGCTCCTTCTTCAACACTTAATAATTGCGTAATATACGCTGGCAAATCTGCCAATTGAGGTGGCTCAAGGCTAATCAGCCATTCTGATTCCGTGCCTTTAAAGCCTGCTTTCACGGCTAACTGGTAGGCATTCAAGCCGTCAGCCCCTGTTAATCCCTGATTGCCTTTTAACTGCACTTTGAACTTATTGCGTTCTGCACATTTCCCCACATTTTTGGGGATCGGTTGTTCACAGTTGCAATGATGCTCGCTCTGTGTGCCGTTGGTTGCCGTGAAACTAGGGCGTGAATAAAGTTTTTCCATTGCCTAATCTCCGTAAGCCTGTGTAATATCGCCCTCAAGCGTCATCACGCCTTGAGCGATGGTTTTAATTTTGCCGTTTGGGTCGGTCAGCTGTAAATCAAATACTGCCTTCTCCCATTCTGCATCTGCAGTATATTTATGCGGAATCTGCAGCATAATCTCGCCCGTTTTCGTGGTAATCTCACCCGTTACAGTCGATAATCGCCAGATAAAATCGCCTGTTGCCATATCGTAACAATCTGCATCTACTTGGTAGCCGTGAAATTCTGCCCGCTTGCCTCGTTCGTCAATTACTTCAATAATGGCTGTTTCGTCATCGCCTTTGTAAAGGTGGATTTTGAGTTGTGGTAGTTGTTGCATTTGTCTCCCTATACTTTCGTGATTGCCTGCCAATAAAATTGCAAATTGGCATAATCGGAACCGTAAGAATTCGCTTGTCGATACTCAAAATATCCCCGACCTTTGTCTGTAACGTTTACAAATCCTTCGCCACTTTTACCTTTCTCAATGTATCGTCCAAAACTAATATTTAAAATATCCGCTTCGACGGGGAGTGTGATTCTGCCTGCGTTTTCGCCTTTCTTACTTTTAAATCCCCACTGCAACAAGAAACCATTCGCTAATTTTAAATATCCTGTTTCTTCCAAGCGTGACTCTGCATTTATTTTTTCTTCGAAATATCTATGCGTTGAATTAAGTGTGCCATTCAATTCTGAAATTTTGTCGCTTAAAATTTTCCCTTGCCTTGCCGTTAACGCTTCATTTGTTGCATTTGAGGTTAAACTATCATTCAGCTTTACCACACCAGCCACTGCGGTTGTGGCTTTCTCAATTTCGTGCGTATGCCCGTTGTTGTCGGTGGTGTTGGTTGTGCCTGCCGTTATTTTCTTTGGCGTTGTTTTGCTGAGTGCATTTGCTGCCGTATTTTGTGCTGTAGTGGTGCGACCGCTTACGCCATCAATTAAGCCTTTCAGCGTGTCATAGAGTCGTTTGCCCGTGCTTGCCGTGAGTGCCTTGCGGTTGTCGTTGGTTGTCCAGTTATCCACCAGTTGCACCACGCCAGCAAGCGTTGTGCTTGCCTTGTCAATTTCGTGCGTATGCCCGTTATTGTCTGCCGTGTTGGTTGTGCCTGCCGTAATTTTCTTTGGCGTTGTTTTGCTTAACGCATTTGATGCTGTCGTTCTTAATGTATCAATCAAGTCTTTCAGCGTGTCATAGAGTCGTTTGCCCGTGCTTGCTGTGAGTGCTTTGTGGTTGTCGTTGGTTAGCCAATTATCGACCAATTGCACTACGCCCGCCTGTGTCGTGCTTGCTTTGTCGATTTCGTGCGTGTGACCGCTGCTGTCTGCGGTGTTGGTGGTGCCTGCCGTGATTTTCTTCGGCTTAATCTGTAAAAACTTGTCCGTAAAATCGAATTGCCACGCCTTCGCCTGTGTTTGAATGTTGGTTAGCGTTTTGGCGTTATTGACCTGCAGAATAATATTGCGTGTTAAGGCGTTGCCTTGTTCTTCGGCTTTGGTGCGAGTTTTGACAATATCGCCTGTATAAATTGCCACACCTAGCACGTTTTTTGACGAATTGATAAGCCCGACAAAATTAAAAGTGAAATCGCCAATTTCTGAACCTAGTGTCACGCTATACACCACCTGATCATCAGCGATATAGCCCGTTTGCTGAATATTTGCCGTGTGTTTAATCTGTCCAGCGGTTGGCACGCTGTTGATATTTGCCAACGTAGCATCATTTAAGCCGCTGATGTGGGCGAATACCATTTTGTCAAAAGTAACGGTTTCACGCTTTGCCACCGATTGGGCAATATAACTTTTTAATGCGTTAGTTGCTCTTGTTGTTGCCATTGTGTTTCCTATACTTTCGCTGTGTTGTAGTAATAAATATGTTGAATTGAACCGCTTGCGATTTCTACTTCTTGATAAACGGGCGTGTAATATTCGTAGCGTCTGCACGTTCGCCCATACTTACGCACAATAGCGGTTAAAAGCGTAGAATTATTTGCGATTTGCTCATCAGTTAATTGCAAGCGGATTACATCCCAATTCACTTCATCGAACCGTTCAATCAGTTCAACCTGTCCGATCCCTAGCCGCTCAAAAATTTTCTTAAAGCCTTCCACGCTGCCTGCGTCTTCTGCGTTGATGTAGGCGTAATGCACCCGCTTGCGGAACAGATCCAACGGCTCATTTTTAAACCGCTCAATATCACGCTGATAAGCGATTAAATGTACAAGCCATTCGGGTGCGGTAAGCACGTCAAAAATCTGCAGCGGAAATTTCACTAAATCCAGCCCAATACGCCACCATTTTTCGAACAAGCTTTTGACTTTGCTCACTTCCTTATTGTTAAACCAAAAGGGTAATTTAATTTCAATCATTCATTACTCCGTAAGCGTTAGGCTAAACTTGCCAATGGTGGGAATATTCAAGGCGTTTACAATATCGCCCTGGTTCCACACAATTGATTTAATTTCGGGGAATTGTTCGTGAATTTCTTCGCCCAGTTTCGAAAATGAAAAGCGTTGATAAGGTTGCGTTTTGGTCACGCTATAAGTCGCATTTTCACGAAAGGCACAACGGATCATCTGTTCCACTTCTTTGCGAATTTCCGCTTTGCGTAACTGGCTCACGCCTTCAGCCGCTCTGAAATAGAGGGTTGCTCCGATGTTATGCACCACCTCTGGCATTTTGAACGCTCGAATATCGTCACCGTGCCCGTGATAACCTTGCTCATTTAAATAGCGGTTCACAAGGTCGATGAACGGCTGACTGTTTACGCCTTTGTCGAGCAGCAAATAAATATTTGCCGTACCTGGTCCACGTGGTGCATCGTGTAAAATATAAATGCGGTCAATGCTGATTCCCGCAATTTCAGCTACGAGCGACTTGTAAACGCTGTCAATGTGGTGCTTACCTACGCTGGAGAATTTCGCCCGATAGCGATTTCGCAATTCTTCGTCACTTTCTCGATCTGCACCTGCCACGCTAAGCCAGTCTTCATCGTTTCTGACATCTCGAATACCAGAGATCGCCTCTGGCAAGATGCAGTAATAGCCGTTTGCCAAGTTGTAGCCTGCCCCCGCCTCTTCTGCAGTCACAGGTACTTTGCCCGATAGCTTGCCTTTTCCGATTTCGGTGTTGCTATCCACAATCAAGCGATAGACTTTGCCGCTGATTCGCTCCGTTTGAATAATCGTGCCTTTTTTAACCACCACCGACATATTCGCATCGGCTTTAGTAAAAGTGATAAAGCCTTGTGTTTTGCTTGCCTCTTTGAAATCAAGCCCCACGCTCCACGCCTGAATCTGTAGCCATTTACCCGTTGCAGTTTTCACAAATAAATTCGGTAAAACGTGCTCAATTAAGTAATCGGTAAGCCATTTCACGGGCTTAACCGCAACCGCCGTCACCAATCGCCAAAACGGGGAATAAGGCGAGGTATTTGTAATAAAGCCTTCTTTTGCCGTGAGTTGTTCGAATGCCTGCTTAATGCCTGCCTCTGTGGTCGGAATTCGGCTCTCTTCTAACAATTCTTTGAAATTTTCGCTCATTGCCTGCCCTTATTGGTTGCCTTCGTTGGTGTTGAGTGTGATCGCAATTTCGCCCCATTCCACGCTATTTGCCGTGATCAGTAAGTGGTTGATGCTTTGCTCAGTAATATCAATCGAACCAGCTACCAATCGCTCATCTTCTTCAAGCAGCAAAATCATCTGCAGATAAATATCATTTCTTAAAATGCGTGAACGTGCACCGATCAAGTCGGTCACTAATCCGCTCTCCAGTAAACAATGTTTCATATCTTGGGCGATGCTGTCTTGATTGTTACAGCGGATCGCCATTCCAGCCACGTCTAGGGTTAAATCTTCATCTGTTACCAATAAATCCCAATACAGCGGACTGGGTTTTAATTCGTCCATCTTCTGCCTTTAGCTCCCGAGTTCTGCACGTTCCTGTGCTTTAACCACCGCATCGCCAATTTCTTTCGGGGTGCTTGTTGTGGTTGCGTTGATCGTGATGTGGTTCACGCTGCTACGCTGATTATTTTGCGTGACATTGCTCACGGTTTTGCCGTTTGTTGGGGCAAAGCTTTTCGGGGTAACGCCTTTTAGCGGTGGTATTGCTTGCGGTTTTGAGGCTGCAAGCGGTGCAACATTACTTGCCGTTTGCAAAGGTTGTGCCGTTGCTGGCATTACTTTCGCCATTGTTGCCGCTTGTGTTGCTACTTGTGTAGCTGCATTGCTTGCCACCGTTGCCGAGCCACTCATTGCTGGCACGTTTACGCCTTCGGGCATTGCCACCTCAACGGGAATTTTTATCGGCTCTTTACCGAATAATTCTGCAATGCTGTTGTAAATGCCGACTGCTTTATCCCATAGCTTTTTAAAGCCATCAATGACCCACGTGATCATCTTCACAAGGTTTGCTACAAGATCGATAATGCCTTGTAATATCCAACTGAGCACTTTACCAACCACTTCGCCCACCGCTTGCCACGTGCCAAATTCACCGCTCACTTCTGTGCTTACGCCCAAAAGGCTTGCGATCCATTCAAACACGGGGTTTAATGCCGAGCCTAATGCGTCAAAGGCTTGTGTAATCGGCTCAAAACTAACGCCCCATTCCTGAAAGCCTGCAATCACGCCTTTAACAAATACCAGTAACTCATCTTTGAAGTAGTAAACCAACACGCCCACAGCCGCAATCAACCAACCGATCGGTGTTGTTAAAAATCCCACTCTCAGCAAGGTAAAAAATGCACTTGCCATACTGGATAACACGCCAAAAATAGGCGTGAACAAGGCAATTACACCTTTGAACGCATACACGCCAGCAATGACACCTAATACCGCTGGTGCAATCGCTTTGATTTTGTCAATCACACCATCGATCACGGGTTGAATTTTGGCGAAAAGGGCCTGCAAGGTGCGAATAATTTTGACAAACGGTTCCCACTTCTTGCCAAAGTAAGATTTCCCACCGTTCATATAAACGATTAAATCTTCAAACAGCAAAATTAAGGTAATCACGCCTGCAGCCATTTTGGTAATCGGGTTCGTTAAAAACGTGATAATGGTCGCCTTCTTCAATAAGGCAAGCACAGCGATCACCCCGATGATCACCCCTTTCCAGCCGATAGTGGCTTGAATAATGCGATCAATGGCTCGCACGGTTTTAAAAATAAATTTCAGCAGTTCGCCCAATGCGTGCGTGACAACATCAAGGCTATTTTTCACAAAATCGTTATTTTCAATAAACCAATCGGTAAAAAGCCGCATTATTTCCGTTAAGGCGGGAGCCAATTTTATACTGATATATTGGCTCGCCCCTTTTATCGCCTGCGTAACCAGCGTTAACGCATCTTTGAAGGTGGCTGCTGCGGTGGTATCTTCTGCGACTCCAAGCGATAAAGCGTGAGCGGTTTTCAATGCGTCTTCCATTTCATCGTTAGACGCTCGCAACAGTTGAACCAGTGATTTATCAATGCCTAACTTCTGCAGCATTGCCACTTGCTCGGTAGAATCCATATCCACCATTTTGACCCGCAAGTCTTCCATTACCTCAAGGGCGTTTTTCACGCCTTTTGAGCCATCTTCATTGATTTTGCCAATGCTCAAGCCGTATTGCTCAAAGGCTTTTGCCCCTTTGCCGACCCCTTGCGATGCCTCGCCAATGGTTTTACTTAAACCTTCAATGGATGTTTGCATCGCCTCTGAGCTTGAACCGCTGACCTCTGCCACCTTGCCCCACTCGTAAATATCTTTACTCGCAATGCCCGTGACATTTTGGAGCTGCTGCACCGTGTCCAATACGTCCAAGTTGGTATTCACAAACGCCCCGATAGACATTACCGTCCCTGCGAACGCTGCCCCAATTGTGCCAATGGCGACAAGCGTATCTTCTAGGCTTGAGAATTGTTGCTCTATTGCCTTAATCGGTGCACTTATCTTGTCGGTAAGTGAGATAATGTACTCAAGGCTGCGTTTGTTATCTGACATTCGGTTCCTTCTCGCTACAATATTTTGCTAATACCGTGAGCGACTGCATTTGCAAGGCTTTCAAAGTGGTTTTTATGTAGCCATATCGCCCTTGCTAAATTGGCTTCACTATCATCTTCAAGCGGTAAATAATGCCGCCTTAAGGCAAAGGCTTGCGATAAGCCGTTTTGCTCTAATTGCTCAACACGTCGTTCAATTTCTTTACTTTTAAGTCAATTGATGGAATCAACGCCTCATTCACTTCTTTCATCAACTGCAACGCTAAATTAGGCAGGTTAATTACCTGCAGTAAATCGTCACGGTCTTCGGCTGCAACAATGCTCAGTAAGTAATCTTTCGCTGGTGTGATTTTGTTTTTTTCGCTCACTTGGTTTACAAATTGGTCGTAAGCGGCTAAATCTTGGTAAAAGGTAAATGAAACGCCTTCAATGATGCTAATTTCCACACTTGCTTTTGGCTTGAGTGCGTTTAAAATCTGTTGTGCCTTTGTTAATTTTGCGACCGCTGGGGCTGTTTGTTTTTCCATTGTTCTGTTCTCTGTAGTGGCTTTTGCTGCTGTTAGCGGCTTTCGCCTTTGTTAAGATCTGTTTTTAATTCGTCAATTTTCTTGTGCAAGTCCTGCTTAAGCTCTGCCATTGATTCCCGCAACTCTTTACGCATTTCTTGCACTTCGTCTTTTTTTAGGTAAGTATTCGCTGCGTAAAGCTTGTGAGTTTCAAGTTCCTTTGCTAACGCATTCACCCGATTAAGCAAGTAAAAGCCGAACGGAAAGGCAATGCCCGTCGCAAAGATTTTTAATACTTCAAAATCCATCTTTACGCCCCGTTGTTACTCTTTCTCGCTTAAGGTGGTAATCAGTTTCTGCTTTTCAGCACTGCCACGACTTGAGCCGATCCAATAGTTCACGCTTTGCGTAAACGCACTGGAAATCGCACCCGACAAGAACATAAAAATATTTTCTAAGTCTTTGTTTAAATTCATTGTGAATAGGCAGTATAAAATGCCCACCATACCCGCAAATAAAAGCACGGTTAATAAGCCTTGCATTACTTTCATTTTGTTTTCCTTGTTAATTAAATTACACCTAAGAATAAAAGGCGTTCTTGCCCACGTCGTTTGACTAAACCAGGTAACACTTTACCGCCTGCTTTGTTCCAGCGTGGGAACTGGTCGGCTACTGCGTTCACGCTTAACTGGTCTTTGTTGTCCATCAAATAGAGTTTTTTCGCCATCGTGGACTTCTGGAACGCACGCAAGCCCACGTTAAAGCTAAAAATAACCAGTGCATCGAATTGATGTTGCGTCACTTTCGTGCCGAATTCTCGCAAGGTCTGGTTAATGCCTTGCTCGAATTTCGCTACATCTTGTTTTAAAAATTCGTCCGCTTGTTGCTGCGTGATTTTCATTCCTGCTTTTACGTTGTGCGTGTGTCCGTAACCAATCGTCCAGACTTTCGCACTGTCTTGATAAGCGGTTAATTTACAGCCCTCAAGGCTTTTTAATAATGCTAATGCTTTTACTGATAATTTATACATAAAGTTCCTTTTTATAGATAGCGTGTATCATCTTCTGATAAATACGGGATGCCATTGATACGCACAAAATTCTTACACGTCACAAAATATTTAATGGTGTGCGTGGATTTCGAACCGCCTTGCGGATCAAGGTCAATTAAATCTGTAATTGCCAATTTCGCCCCGAATACCTCAATTTTTGAGCGAATGCCGCTACGCTGTGCAAAGAACACTAAATCCGTAGTCGGGATTGCACGATAACTGCCTGCAGCCTGTGCGATACGGGTAATTTTCTGAAATTGCGTCATATCAAGCGTGATTTCGCCTTCCGCTGACACATCGCCTGCGACCCAACCATCGGGTACGCCGTGCGTCTGGGCGTAGGTGGTGTTATCTGAAATAGAGAGGGTTACCCCCTCCGCACGGATAGGCATTCCACCTAAGAAAAATTCAAAACTTTGTCCAGAAATATGTTCTCTACTCATTCGTACCGTCTCCGATCGTGGTTAAATCCAACGCAATGCCGACTTTGATTGATTTCGGGCATTCCATCGGGCGAATCATTAAATAAATTTCAACTTCGTTTTTGCTTTTCCAGATGATTTCAATATCTTCATCTTTCGGGCTGTAGCATTCGCCAGGGAAAAATTCCGTGCCAATCGTGGTAGCGTTCGCCATATTGCGTAACACGCTCAAGAAGTAAGATTTATTTACTTCAATGCTCGCAAGGCTGGCATTAAAGGAACGGTCGCCAATACGATTGATCGCCAGTAATCGCACGGCTCTTGCTGCCTTATCGGCTACACGCACGTTCTCAATGACCTTGTAATCGCCTGATTCAGTATCTAGCGTTAAGCCATCGCCCCAATATAAGCCGTCTTTATCTGCATACCACATCACAGTAGAAAAGCGTAAGCCATCCATCTGTTTTAGGTTCGCAATGCTGAGCTTCTCTCCGTCTTTATCGGTTGGTCGCTCAACGCTTGCCAGATTTTGTACTGCACCCGTTTTTACTCTGCACGGGCTATCGGCTACGGTGGTAGCGGTGTGGGCAAGTCGTCCAGCTAATGCACCCGCATCATTACCGAATAACAATGGCACTGCCATCACGTGATCAGCCACCACATTCTGGGTTAAGGCTTTAAGGCTTGCGATATATTCAGCCCAGCTTTGTGTTTTTTGCACCCCTGCCACCGCTTGAATAAAGAAAATTCGACGGCTATACACGCCTAATAATTCAGTATGTAATGTTTGCAACTGGCTTAAACTTTGAGCGGTTACGCCTTCTGCGTGGGTATTGACCGCATATTCAAAATTAGCCAATTCAGCCGCTTGTTTAACGGCTGCCGTAAAATTGTAGTTATCGGCTGCAACGGGTAGCACATACGCAAACCAGCTATTTGCATCGCCTGCATTTGCTCGGGCTGTTTGTACTGCTCGTTTGAGTTCGCTATCGGCTACGCCTAAAATTTTGTCTAAATCGCTTTCGCCTGTCAGGGCGGTTAATTGGTTAGCGTTGGTTTTGCCAATACCAACAAATAAAGCGATTTTTTCTACCGCTTGTGGCTTGCCTTGCAAACGGTTTAATACGTTAATCGTTACACTTGGAAACATAACTTTTCTCTTCTTATTTAAGGTTCAGGACCTTATCTATTTCTGCGGTCATTCGCTTGCTGTTGCGGTCTGGGTCTTCGTCTAAAAATTGGCGTTGCGGTAACTTCATCGTCTGGCTACTGCGTCCTTTCACATCGTGAGCTTTCTTCAAGGCTCGAATCAACATCCCCGCCTGCCCGAATGAAAGGTTTCTCATAATATATCCCGTGCTTGATGCCTTACGGGTTTTACTATCCCCGTTGATGATTCGTTGTGCGTAGAGTTCCATCACTTTTCGAGGGGAAATACCGCTTTTACCTTGCTTATGGTGTCGGTTTTCGGGGTTTTTCGGCTCGTTAAAGCCTAGCTGTAAAAGCAGTTCCGCCTGTGCCATCGTTGCACCACCGCTATATTCTGTGCTAATGCCTTGCATATCCTCAGCAGTTGGCTTTTTGCCTGCTCTTATCGGGATTTCTGCTCCGTATTGATGCTCGGCTGCAATGCGTGCACCCACTGGCGATTTATAGTTGATCACACCGACCTTCGGGTTCGCCATCATTCGGCTTGTGTTCGGAATGCGTTGCAACATTTTCTTTACTTTCAGCTTGCCTTTCTTGTCCTCTTGATACTTCGGCTTTTCTCGAGGTGTCCAGGCGTGACCTTCTGGGTCTTGCTGTTTGTTTTTGTTGCTGAGTAAATTTTTTCTGATTACCGCTATCGTGTTTTTATTGATTGCGGTCTTCTTTTCTGGCGTAAGGGTTAAAATTTTAAAATCACGGTGTAACCGTTTCGCTCCTTTGATGCTACTTTCTATCATTGATAAACCTTGCCCGCTGTTTGAGCGGTGGAGGTAAGTACGACCAGTCAAAAATCTGCACGTCACCAAATTGATAACGGCTGTTATGCGTGTGAATATCGCCTTGCTTATCTTCTACGCCATAGATACTTTCACGGAATTTAACCGTTAAAGTGACATCAACCACGGTGTCGTCAATGGGCGTGATTTCAAAATCAATTTCGTGGTTTAGTTCTAGGTATTTCGGGTCGTTGTGAGCCGTCCATACGTTAACCAACGTTAATAACTTTAAAGGTTCAATTTCTTTAAAGGGCAAGGCTTCGAACCACAACACGGCATCATATTCCATCTGGCATATCTCAATGCCGCTGTCGGTAATATCGCCCCCGTTGTTGATCATCTTGCCTTGCGTGAGCCAGCTATAAAAATTCGGCTGATAACTCAGCGGTAAATACTGCAGTAAATACTCGGTTAATTTTTGGTAAAGTAACTTCATTTTCTCACCGCTTAGATTAGGCTTGCACTGCCTCGTCTTTTGCCTTTGATGGCTCTGATTGCCATTGTTGCCTCTTTCTCCAGCGTGCGTTGCTCGCTTACACTTTCCCGATCAGCGTGTAGCTCACGGGCGGAAAGGGTCGAGAATTCGGGCAATAGTTCCGCTTTCGCACGGGCAAAGACGGCTTTTTCAAAAAGACGGTGCATTCGGCTTGCCGTGCCTGTGCTATTGGTGTGCAGAATGCTGGGTAACTGTTCCACGAATTGATAGCCTTTTGCCCTGTAAAATTCTTCCACCTGCAGTAAGTCTAGTTCTACGCTCTCAATGGCATAGACTAAGGCGTTTTCGATCAGGTCTAACGGAATCTGCAGCGGAATACTTCGCTGTTTCTGAAAATCGCCTACCTTAATTTCGCCCCAGAATCCATTACTGCCTAACACTGCATCGCTCAGTTCAGGTTGGTTGCGTCCGTTAAACATTTGCACCCCATACTTTTTCCTTTACCTCTTCAAGCGAGAGGGAGGGGCTTTGCAAAAAGGATTTAATTTCTGACATCTCGTCATCATTAAAGCCGCTTGCAAGCCCCTCTTTGAGGGGTTCATTAAATGTATTTAACTTCACGTCATCGTAAAGTTCTAACTGGCTCAATGCGTTCAACCGCATATAACAACGCTCAATCAGGCTGTTTACACCGATGCGGTGGTTATATTGGTTAGCACGCAGTGCAGCCAAAATCGCAAGCTCTAGCCTGCGAGGTTCGTTTACTAAAGCGGTTTTTACTTTGCCGTTTAGTTCACGTGCCAGTAATAAGAGTTTTGCGGTTAACTTGTACCATTTTGCCATCACAATTTCGGATACATTCCAGTTCCCCGTCGTGAGCTTTTCCATTGTTTCACTAAAATATGGCTCTGCTGTTTGTCCGCTTGCGGTGGCTCTTTCGGTAAAGTCGAACATTTGATCTGCAGCAAAAAAAGCAAAATTACGTAAAATTCCTTCTGGCATTTTCTGACCTTTTGCAATGGCACGATCAGTAAGGCTGATTGCTTTTTCAAAATCGCCCACGTCAAACAAAAAAATAACACAATAGCCAATAAGGTCATTTTGATAGTGTTCCTGTTTGGTAAAATATTCTTCTACAAGCGGTAGGAATTTCGGTAAGAAATGCAACCGCTTGTATTCAGCACGCTGTTCAAAGGTGGGCAAGGCTTTAATTTTCGCCAGCTCGTTTTTCACCACGATCATTAAGCTATCTTGTGCAGAGGGCGTACTAAGCTGAACCGCCTTTCCCTGTAGCAATTCGGCTTGCTGTTGTTGTAGTTTCAAACGCTCGCGGCGTTCTCTAAATCCTGCCATCTTTTACCCTTATTCTTTTTTGGACGGTTCGCCAATCGTGACCGCATCCGCCTTGATTGCGGTCATTAAGCCGTTATCTTCAACGACATAACCTTCCATACGGTAATATGAATCAATGATGCCCATACGGTCTTCGTTGCTTTCAAAACGACGGCGAACACTTGCACCCTGTGTATAAATACTCAGGTTACTTAATGTTGTAACGGCTGCCCCTTTCGCTGGGAAATTCGGTGGCGTGATCGCTTTCATCCCACCGAATGAGCCCATCAACTCAGCTGAGCCAAGTGCGACACGTTCTGTCGCTTTGAGTTTCGCTGTAGCACTTAATAAGCGTGATTCCGCATTCGCTAAATCTGCACCCACTAAGAAGACTAAATCCGAGCGGTTTTGATGGCGATAATCTAAACCTTGTTTAAGCTCAAGTGCCAATTCGTCCAAGTTGTCATAATCGCCACCATCGCCGAAAATGTTTACTGCATCGGTAAGCACATTTTCAGGCTTATCACGTTCTAACAAGGCAAGCCAGCCGATGTTCACGTCTGACAAGTCCGCTGCACTGGTTTCATCTGCTGCGGTTTTACCGTGCCAGCCTATTTGTAATTGGTCTAGTGCGATCTGCGTTTGCACGTATTTCGCATATAAATCTGATAACTCACCGTTAGTATTAAGTGCAGCAAAGTGATCGAACATTTCCCACGGGATAATCACACCCGAATCGGTTTTAAAGAGTTCGTATTTACCTTGCGTGTGGTTCAGGTTCACAAGGTGGCGTTTGTTTGGGTGGCGACCTGTGATCGGTGCTTCTGCTGCCCCGAATAATTTATTACCTTTTACATTCAACACGTTTTGCACGTTAATTTGCTGTAAAAATTCGCTACGTTGCTGAATGTTCTGCCCCAATAATGCCGCTTGAGGGATTTCAAGGTTAAAACTTTCGCCACGTAACAAGGCGGCTGGGTTCACGTTATAATATTTCGCTACTTCGATTAAAAAAGCGTCAAATGCTAATTTGTTCATTTTTTCCCCTTAAATTGCGGTTTTTACCGCATATTTGTTCTCTGCACCTTGTGGCACGCTGTTCACGGCTTTTTTACGCACAACGGAGAACTGGTCTTCTAAATTGGCGACACGTTCTTCAAGGTCGGTTAATTCCGCTTCTGCTTCTTCAGCTTTCTTTTCGGCTTCTTCTGCCTTGTCTGCTGCCTCTTTGAGTGCGTCATATTCCGCTTTAGGAATGGTTACTTTTTCTTCTTCCTTCTCTTCTTCAGAGAAATTCAAGCCTTTGCCTTGTTGTGCAGAAAAGGCTGCTGCGATTGCGGTTGCCATCGCCAAAATTTGCTTTTGATTCATTTCTTCATTCTCGTTGAAATGTTTTTCGCCTTTATCGGCTGGTTCTTCTGGAACCGTTGGAGTTACTGGAACTTCTGGCTCTTCATCTTTGCTGAATAACCAGCTAAAAAAGCTCCATTTTGCATTTTCTTTATCTTTACCCATCGTTTTTTGTCCGTTGGAAAGGTTAAAATTTAATCGCAAGTTATCACTTACGATCACTGGGTGTTTTTGCGAATTAAACGCAAGCTGAGTAGTTCCCGTGCTTGCTGGGCTATCTGTTACGGCTAAGCCTGTTAAATAGGCTTCGCCCGTTTCAGCAAAATCGGGCGTAATTTCAATGGAAGTGAAAAGCCCTTGCCCTCGCTTATTCATTGCGATCATTTCGTAACTGGGTGCAAGCTGGGCGAATAATTCAGTTTTATCGCCATTTTCGACCGCTTGCAGCGAAACAACTTGCCCCAATGGTGGGAAATATCGCTCGTGTTCTAGCCAGATTTGAGCCGTGTACAGTTCAGGGTTGTAATTTTTCGCCATCGCTTTTAAGTCTTCGGCTTCAATAGTTCGCCCGTCTGCAGTTCGCCCACTGGTTGCAACTCGCACAAACTCCGTCAACAACTGTGTTTTTTTCATTTTGTCCGCTCCGTTGCGTTGTGTAGGCTGATTTTGCTACAACTTTTCGGGCGTTTCATCTGGGTAAGATTGGCTACTTTTTGCTATCACGTAAAAACAAGGCTTTATCCGAAAATAGCCAACCTTGCGGGCGTGAAAATGCCCCTCTTTTGTTAAAAAATAGCCGTATGAACACACCCAAAACGTTAAAAAAACGCAAAAGCGGCTATTCAGAAGAAATTATTTTTGAGGCACGCTATTTATATTTAAAACAATATTCGCCTGCAGAAATTGCCCGTGAACTGGGGCTGAATTCTGCTCGCCCTGTGTATTACTGGGCTGAAAAATACAATTGGCGTAATTTAATTGGCGAGCAAGGCATTGAGGAAATGATAGGCTTGCGAATTCTGGCGTTAATTGACCGTGAAAATAAAACAGAACAAGAGTTAAAAGAATTAGATGCGTTAATTGAGCGTGATATTCAATATAAAGCACAACGAGCTAAACGCCCCAAAGAAAATAAAGGGAATAATGGAACAAGAGAAGATTTTTCAGATGTTGGCAATTCGCAAAAATCGCAAAAAAGCAAGGCAAAATCGCAAGTAAAAAATGATATTTCGCACGTCACTGAAGAAATGTTTGAGCCGTTTCTTGCAAGTTTATTCGATTATCAGCACACACTCAGAAATGCCATTGATAAACAGAAAGTAAGAATGTTATTAAAAAGCCGTCAAATAGGTGCAACTTATTATTTTGCTTTCGAGGGTTTAGAACAAGCCATTAAAACGGGCGACAACCAAATATTTTTATCTGCATCAAAACGACAAGCCCAAATATTTAAAACCTACATTATCAAAATGGCAAAAGAATATTTTGACGTGGAATTAAAAGGCGATCCGATTGTGCTTAGCAACGGGGCTGAATTGCATTTTTTATCGACCAACAAAAACACAGCTCAGGGTTATCACGGGCACGTTTACGGCGATGAATTTGCGTGGCTGCGTAATTTTGAAGATTTCTACACCGTCTCTTCAGCAATGGCAACGCATAAAAAATGGCGTGAAACATATTTCTCAACGCCTTCATCTAAATTTCACGACGCATATAAATTCTGGTCGGGCGATATGTGGAAGGGCAACGACCGCAAACGCCAGCTTGTGAGCTTTCCAACCACGGAACAATTACGCAAAGAAGGGATAATTTGCCCCGATGGGGCGTGGCGTTTTGTGGTAACCATTGAGGACGCTGTAAAAGGCGGTGCAGGCGTATTATTTGATATTGATGCACTCAAAGAAAAATACAGCTCGCACGCTTTCAAGCAGCTATTTATGTGCGAATGGGTAGATGATAGCGATTCCATTTTCACGATTTCGCAGTTGATGAAATGTGCGATTGATGCGACAAAATGGAAAGACTTCGACCCGAAAGCGGCACAACCTTTTGGCGACCGTGAAGTGTGGGGAGGTTTTGACCCCGCTCATTCCCGTGACGGTGCGTCCTTCGTGGTCATCGCCCCACCGTTATTCGAGGGCGAAAAATACCGCTTACTGGAGCGTCATCAATGGCACGGGCTGAGTTATCGCTACCAAGCGGATAGAATTCGGGAATTATTTGCAAAATATAATTTCTCGTATATCGGAATCGATACAAACGGGGTAGGCGTGGGCGTGTATGAAATGATTAAAGAATTTGCAGGGCGTAAAGCCGTGCCAATTTTATATACAGCGGAAAGTAAATCCGCCTTAGTGCTTAAGGTACACGATCTTGTTGAGCGTGGCTTGTTAGAGTGGAGTGAGGAAGAGAAAGACATCGTCGCATCTTTCCTTATGATTAAGCAAACCACCACCAACAGCGGAAAATCTAGCACCTTCATTGCAGATCGCACAGCAAGCAACCAACACGCAGACGTATTCTGGGCAATGGCTCACGCTATTAACAAACGGGAACTTAACGACCAACGCAAACGCAAGGGGCGTTGGTTTATCAATCAATAGAGATTTTAAAAATGGCAAAAAAACAGCAAAAATCAACCGCTCACAGCAATAAAAAATCGTTTTCGGCTCTGCCTATGCCCTCATCCAGTTTTGAGGACGGCTACACGGTTTCGCCAGCGTTGGATTATATGGGATTGCAGTATCTTCACGACTTCAAAGTTTATGAACCCCCGCTGAACCGCTGGGCGTTGGCGAAATTACCCCACCAAAATGCACAGCATTGTGGCATTTTAAATAGCCGTGCGAATATGTTGGCAAATGGTTATTTATCGGGAGCATTATCACAAATGGCAATGCGTGCCCTTGCATTGAACCTAGTTCAATTCGGGGACGTGGGCTTGCTTAAAATGCGTAACGTTTTCGGAGAGGTGGTCGGGCTTGAGGTGCTTTCCTCGCTTTATTTACGCCGCAAGAAAGAAGGCGGTTACCGCTATTTAATCCGCAATAGCCTTTACGACAACCAACTGCAACAAGTTGCAGAATTTGCAGAAGAAGACGTGATTTTTATCAAGCTCTACGACCCGATGCAGAATGTTTACGGCACGCCCGATTATATCGGGGGGATTCAGGCGGCATTGCTCAATAGTGAAGCCACCCGCTTTCGTCGTCGCTATTTTGCTAACGGTTCGCACTTAGGCTTTATTTTATACTCTACCGATCCTGATATGGATGATGAGATGGAGGAACAAATACGGGAATCTATCGCCAACTCAAAAGGCGTAGGCAATTTTAAATCAATGTTTGTGAACATTGCGGGCGGTCATCCTGACGGCTTGAAGGTTATCCCGATTGGCGATACGGGTAAAAAGGACGAATTCGGCACGATTAAAAACGTATCGGCACAAGATATTTTAACCGCTCATCGCTACCCTGCAGGGCTTGCAGGTATTATTTCGCAAAATGGCTCTTTTGGCGATGTTGAAAAAATTCGTGCCACTTACCGCTTAGATGAAGTGCTGCCAATGCAGCGAATGATTATGGATGCAATCAATAATGATGCAGAAATTACGGGCGATCTGCTCGTGCAGTTTAATATTGAGGTTTAGATTATTGAATAATAAAAAAATTGTTGTATGGGCATTGTTTGATAGCGGCAAAGGGTGCTACACACAAGCAGCAAAGAAATTTAAAAATATTGAAATTTACCCAATCGGGATCGACATTGAAAGAAAAAATAATCACTTTATCGAATTAAATTTAGCTGATTATTCTCGGCTATTCGGTAACGGTATTTTATTTGATACGCTGGATAAATTACCTCGGCCCGATGTGATTTTAGCAAGTCCACCTTGTGAAAGCTTTAGTGTTGCAAGTGCGATGTAGGGTGGAAATGCCAGCTGGAAACAAGAAAATAAAACGGGTTCACGCTTTGTTATTCGCAACCGTTCTGATTATGCCAATGCCCGTTCAAGTATTCCGCTCAGTTTAGTAGAAGATATTTATAAAAAAATCATCAAGCACTTAGAAGAACAAGAAATAGCCATATAGACGTTTAGACGGCTATTTTGTATAATCCCTGTTATTATTTTTACTGTTTTTAATTTCAGGGGTTTTATGGGAAGAACAATCAAAAACTACTGCAACGTATGCCACTCGCCAGCGATTGCAATTAAATCTGAACGCCAACACGACGACTACACCAAAATCTATTTTGTGTGCAAAAATAAAGCTTGTTGTCATCGTTGGGTGGTTGATCAAACGTTTTCACACTCGACCCACGAAAGCCATCTTTTAAAAAATGGTATTTTAAAAGCAGTTTTGAACCGCTTGCCACTTGCTGATTTAAAAGAAATTAAGGGGTATTTGTTAGAAGCTGAGCAAAAACAGATGGCGTTACTGTAAGCCAACGAGAAGATATAAAAAAAGCCGATAGAAATATCGGCTTTTTATTATCTTTTACTTGATTTATAGGTTAATCTACCCTATAATAATTCCACTTTCAAGGGATAGCTTGAAAGTGAGTGTGAGGCTTAATCCTCACGCTTGAAGAAGGATACTAAAAATGATTAAGGTCATTATCCTAGTTATCTTCTTGTTAGTGATTAGCTCCCCAGCATACTAATAAGAGATAACTTACTGGGTGGGGTAACCTGCCCAGTTCTTCAAATCAAGAGTATTATGGGGTTTCATTATGGCGTTGTCAAGACAAGAAATTCAGGCAAAAAGCGATGCTAAACGGGGCGTAAAAATCAAAGGGTTTAAACTTCCGATTGAAATCATTGAAGAGATTGAGGAATTAAGCAAGGTGCTTAATATTCCGCAAAATCAGCTCATTATTCAAGCCTTTGAAGAATTTAAAGCAAGAAATCAATAAAATAAACCGCTTGTAATAATGCAAGCGGTTATTCTTTTATTTCCAACGTGCTAACTCTCTAATTTCAGCTATTCTATTCTCATAATTTTTAAGATATATTTCCTTGATTTCTATCTGGCTTAACAAGCCCTTATTCTTTTCTTGTTCTTTCTTGAGCTTTTTAAATAACTGCTTGCTATCAAATACTAAAATAATATTTACAGCCATTGATAAAATTAAAAAAATTAAAACTAAATTCATTTTGTTGTCCTCATTTATAAATTCTTTTTGCCCATTTCTTTTACTTGTTGAATTGAGCGGTAATAAGTCCTAACACGCTGATCCCGTTTTTGCCATTTCTCATAATCGAATAACACGAACATCTGCGGCTTGCTGTTGCCTTTCACTTCTAAGCCCGTGGCATTGTGGATAAATGGTATTCGCCCCTCGGTAATCATTACGATCGCTGTGGCGTATTTCACGCATTGAGCGAACCATTGGGTACTATTATCAACATTGAGCAACATCACGACCTTTCGACCCTTGCGGCTTTGCTCTATGGCTTTTTCTACAAACGGCAACGGGTTCGAATAAGGCGGATTTAACCAGCAGTAATTGCCATCCCAATCGCCAACAATGGCGTTTTCTTCTTCGCTGATAAATTTCTCGCATTTTGTATTGTGTGCTGATGCTGCGCAGTCAATATCAAACTGCGGAAAGCCAAACCATTTACGGGCAAAACGGAACGCCCAGAAAGGCGTAGCCCATTTGTCCTTGTCTTCTTTGGCTGTGGTGGTTTTGTGTGTGGTCATTTTTGTCTCTAATTCACATACTCAATCTCGCCATACTTAAATTTTAGGCGTGATCCATCGTGGAGCTTGATTTCTGCCCCTTTAATTAAATTCATTCGGTCAATATCGCTTAAATAACGCTCAGAAATTCCCCGATTTCTGATCGCATTATTTAATTTTTCGACCGTGTGTTGATGTTCATTGTAGAAATCTTGAACAGTTTTCTGAATGTAAGTTAGTGCTTTTTCATTTTTTGCCCCCTCTGGTTGTTTTTTAATCTCTTTCGACTGGTTACAGTTATTGACACAAGTCCAAGCGGGGCTGTGCCCCGTGTTTGTAGCAACCTCAACCGCTAAAGCGGTTAAGGTTGCAAAATCTGATTTCTTCTGCTCGATGCGGTATTGTTTCAAACGAGTAATAACGGGTGCACCGCTTAAGCTTAATCGGTTGTAAAGCCCCATTACCTTTTGTTGCATTTCGCCATAGCTATTCGGGCGTGTTGGCTCGTAGTAAGGTTTTACGGGTGGTTTCTCGAATTTCTCTTTATTCGCCATAATATTGATGAACGAGGCATAGCAACCAACATCTGCGATTGCTCGTAGGTCTAGCAATAACTGGTCGCCTTGTGCCTGTTCTTCGGTGCAGCGTCTTAGCTCTCGCCAAGCGGTCACACTGCCCACGCCAAAGAATTGAAATTGACGCAAGCCCCACAATCCAGCCCACGCACGCACACGTCTTGCGTTATCGTTGGCTTTTAATTGCGGTGCTTCGTCTGATGTGGTTTCTGCACCCGTGCTATCGGTGGCGAATCCGCCGATATTTTTAGATACGTATTTCGCAATGTAAGACGTTGCCGTGCCTTTGCTCTTGTCGCAACGTTCCACTTTGCAGCGGTGTTCGCTTGCACCTGCCTCGTCTCCGTCTATTTCTAGTGCTTTGCGTTTGAAAATGGTTTCTACCTCGTCTGCGTAATCTTTTTTTACGTAGAAAAGAATATGCCAGTGCGGTGTGCCATCGTGGTGTGGTTCGGTCACACGCATTCCTTTGAATTCGATTTTGCGTTTTGCCAAAATGGCACGGAACTGTCCCCACACTTCGTTCAAGTATTCTTGCGTAGTACGTGGATCAGCCCCTTGCCATTTGCGGTTGCGTCTGCCGTGACGATGCGTTGCGTGGAATTTTGATGGAGCGGTAAGGGTTAAAAATAACGCTTGCCAGCCGTTTTCTTCTGCCCATTCTTCAACGCCTCTGAGCCTTGTCATCATTTCATAGCGTCGAATAATCGGGTTAGAATTGGATTTAAACCACAATTCGTATAAATCCACCTGTTCTTCTTCGTTCTCTACGTTGATGAGAATGCTATTTTTGATAAAGATTTCCATCTTGCGGTGTTTGCTTTCCGCTTTTTGCATTGCCGCTTGAGATACGTAAGGCGAATATTTTGCAAACACTTCACCGCAAGCAATGCGTAAGTGTTCCATCATCTGTTCTTGTTTTTTAAGAAAGGTTTTCAGCCAGTATTTTTCAGACGCAATGCGATTTAGGCTCTTAATCATCTCTTTATCATTCACAGATTTGCCTTCTTCCGTGCGTGCCTTGTAGGTTTTCCAATAAGGGGCAAGAAAGCCCATTTGCTCGCATAACTCCCCGCATTGTGCGTAAATGCGTTCAAGTGCAAGGTTGATTTCTGCATCGGTAAAGGTTTTGCCGCTGTCGGCTAGGCTTGTGAAAAATCCCACTTGAATGTGCTCAAACAAGCGGGCAACTTCACGGGCGATTTCTAAAAATCGGCTAGGCGTGATTAAATAGAACGGGATGCGGTTTTCTTGGTTACGGCTGTAGCGTTTCTCTTCTTCCTTCTCCCAATAGGTTTCAAACGGGTTTCTGCGTGTGGTTAAGGTTTCTTCGTGCTCTTTGCTGAAGTCGTAAGCGAACAAGCCGCATTTTGCAATGATGTGCGATTTCGCCCACGCTGCCTTGTCGCTGAACTTGTCTGATAAAATAAATAAATCGACGTTGTGATGGTCTAGTACTTTCTGCAATTCATCATTTAATGCCGCTGTGAGCTTTTCCCAAGCGTGCGAACGCTGCACGTTACCCGCAAGAAAGGCGATTGAGCCATCATCTTTTAAGGTGTGCAGATTTTTCAGATAAATGCGGCGGTAGTAGTTTTGGGCAAAATCGGGCAAGTGCTTGAGCAAGTCTTCTACAGCGTAGTAAATGCTTTTAGGCACTTGTGCGAATAGGTCTAACTGGCTTTGACTTTTGCCAGTGAGTAATCCAAGCGGATCGGGTGTTTCTGCAATTGCTTGCGGTTTTTCGACCGCTTGCTCGGTGGTGTGTGAATAGGGAGGTAAACCAATTTCTGCACGCTCATCATCGGTTAAGATTTCGTGCTCAAGTTGGTCTAGTGTGGTTTCATCTAAACATAAACCACCTAGGGTTAAATCTGCGTCTTGCGTCTCTGCCCACAAGGTGCTTTGCACTGGCTCTTCAAGATTTAGATTTAACCCTAGGTGGTTCATTTTGATTTCTCAAGTTAACGTTGACGAATGGCGAAAGTAAGTCTTAATTTTGCTTTGTGGTTCTGGGTTAATTCTCTAATCACGCCCTCAACTTCGGCTGGGCAATGTACAGTTAATAAATCTTTTAATGCTTCGATTAAATTATAGTAATCACTGCTTGCTTGATACCCGTGGTGTAAGCGGAATTTCTTTAAGTCCCCTGGATTTGCTGGATGAATTTGTTCGATAGTAAATTCTTTAAGTGCAATAAGTGCCATCTTTCCCCCCTAGTGCTGGCTTGCTAATTCGGCTTGCTTTAAACAAAACGCTGCACATTTTTCGCAATAATCTAATAAATTCGCACTTTGGCTTTCTTTGGTTGCTTTTTGCCATAGTGCTGCAGCCTCGGTGTAAAGTTGCTTTCGTCTGGCTTTGTTGCCTTCTTCTTTACTGGCACTTTTTTCTAGCTCTGCTGCACGCTTTCTTGCCGTTGCTGCCAATTGACTATCAGTGATAAAAATAAGTGGTTTCATTGGTGTAAACCTCATCAATAAGTTGTAAAAGTTGTTGTGCGTGTTCATTTTGCTTATACATTCTGGCAAGTGCCTCAGGGTTGCCCGTTCTGGTGTATTGTTGATGTGCAAGTTCAACATTTTTCTTTGCCGTATGCAGTGCGATTTCTAGCTGTTTAATACTTCGTGTTTGCATCATTGCAGAACCTCATCGGGTTTATTGATTCGCTCTTCCAAGCGTTTATCTTCTTTTTCCATTACAAGCCGTAACTTGTCGAGTTCGTGAAAGGTTAAAAAGGTGTTGCGAATGCGTTTCCGCTCTTCTGTGCTGTATCCTCCCCAGTATTTCGGCTCATCGGGTAACTTTGCCGCTCTTAAGGTAAAGGCTTTTAATTCATCGGGAAGTGTTGCCCAAAAGCGAGCGGTTTTATCAATCGTGAAAACGTTGACCGCCTTTTTGATGTTTGCCTTAACGAACGCTAAATAGGGAGAAAATCCAGCCATCTGCAACCTCTATTTGTATTCCGCCTTCAGTCTTTCGGCTAAATCTGCCAAAGATTGGCGAGAAAATTTATCGACCACCGCTTTTGCACTTAAAATGCAGTCTTGCACGGTTTCAAGGCGTTTTAAGGCTGCGTCTAAATCCATCTGCTCGCCATCGTAAAGCGGTGCAACGTGAAAGCCTGCGGTTTCGCCTAAGTGTTGCAGCTCCATTGCCGCTTGATACACTTGAGCCAGTTCGAATTTCAACGTGTTGTCCATCTTGCCACCTCTATTTGATGCTTTCAGCCAGAGAAAGCACTCCAGCCACCAACAAGAACAAGCCACCGAATACGACTGCCATTTCGATTAGCTCAAAGGCAACTTCTTTAAATTTCTTGATGTGTTTTTTCATTTTGATTTCCTCAAGTATTCCTTGGTACAAGAACGTAATAATGTGCTCTATCTTCGCCTTCGCCTTTTCTCAAGGCATCAATAATATTTTTTTCAATCCATCTGAGAATGGTTCTAGTGCTTTTCCCTTTTAAAGCTGCATACTCTTTCACGGTGTAAACCTCATAGTTTTTATATGTCATTTACACCCCCCCTTGCTTCCAGTGCTTCTTCTAACAAAATCGCAATCATTGGCGCCATCTTGCGTCTCTCTTTTATGGCTAAATCTTTTGTTCTTTCTGCAAGATCTGCAGGAATTCTCGTCTGAAATTCTTTTCCTGTCTGCTTCTCTATTTTTTCGTTGATTTCACTCACTTTTAAAACTCCTCGCTTTGTGGTATGTTGCTCTTTGCTCGGGCTTGCTTCTTTTTGTAACCCCTTGCGTCTTAATGTTTTTAATTATAGTCAAAATTTCTTTGACTACAATATAAAAATATAAAACTAAATGCTAAGTGAGGAAAAAGTGAACAGCATTGAATTTGTAGAAAGATTAAAAAAAGTTGCGGATGTAAAGGAAGATCAAGCTCTAGCAGAAATTTTTGGCTTATCTAAGGCCTCTTTTTCTTATGCTAAAAAGAACAATAGTTTTTCTGCAGAAATGCTATCTAATTTTGCAGAACGCTTTAACTGCGACCTACACTGGTTAATTACTGGCAAAGAAAACACCCCAAAATTAAATGAAATGGAAACGGAACTCCTTGCCCGCTTTAACCGACTTTCATTTAGTGAAAAATTAGACATTTTTAACTGCTTGCAAGGCTCAACAGCTTCCGCTCAATCTGTCGGTGGTGATGGGTTTAATGTGGGCGGGGATTTTAACTTTAATCAAAAATAGAAATTAGGGTGTGTTATTTGTGTAAGGGGGTTAGGAATGGCGAATATAGAGAAAATCTGGCGTAAAGATTGTGATGCCGAATATAGTAACTATTCTAGTTACGATCGCCACTGTGCGAAATTCGTTTCTAGTTTACAAGGCTTTCTTGATGGCATCTATTGCGATGTAACGTTAGATAAAAGAGAAATTATTTATCTTGATACCTTCTTATTAGAAAATCAGGAAGTTATTTCATATTCCGAATATGCGAACGTTGTTTATTTTACCGTTAAAGAATTTTGTGAATCAGTAATGGCACTTGATGCTATAGATGATAATATCGCCAATCAGATTCTTGAGAAAGTTGAACAACTTACCGATGAAATCTATGAATACACACTACCGCTAGTTCAAGCCGTTTATACGCACGATGAATTTCTTGTGAATTATTTTCACGGATTTTGTAAAGGACTTATCTCTGATGGTGTTGTTGGTGAACCAGAAGTAGATGCATTTGTTAGTATGTTAGCTGATAATGAACAACTCGCTAAAAATCCAGTTGTTTTTTCAGTTTATGAAAAACTCAGCAACATTGATTTTGATAATTTATCTGATGCCGATATAGATTTTATAAAAACACTTATTACTGATTTCAGCGGTGCCGCTGAAGATGTTACGACGGGTAATTCTCTTGGTAATTCTTTCTTTGATGAAATTTCAGAAATATCGCTAAAGAATAAGAAAGTCGTTTTAACAGGTACATTCTCTATCGGTACTCGCTCAACTTGTGAAAACTTTTTAAAAACAATTGAATGCACTCCACACAAACAGCCAGCTGGATATATTGATTATGTGATTGTCGGTGGCACAAGTTCTAAAAATTGGTATTTTGAATCATTCGGTAGAAAAGTCGAGCTAGCGAAAGATTTTAAAAATCGTGGCTTTCCAATCAAAATTATTAGCGAACAGCAATGGCTTGATTTAATGATTGAAGAAGAGAAAACGATTCTGAATACATTTTTAAATAAATAATAATTGCCCTCAATTGAGGGCTTTTTAATAGGTGGTAAATATTATGGGCGTGCGTAAACTCGATGCGGAAAATAAATGGCTTGTTGAGGTTTATGTTCAAGGCAAGCGAACCAGAAAAAAATTCAGCACAAAAGCAGAAGCGAACCGCTTTTATAATTCGATTAAACAAGAGAACAGCCCCGTTTATCGTGCGTTGGTGGTGCAGAAAGAACAACCGCAACGGTTATCGGAACTGGTGCAGATGTGGTACGACTTGCACGGGCGGACACTTATTCGCCCTCAACGTGTTTATAGTATGTTGATGTGGGCGTGTGAGGTAATGGGCGATCCGCTCGCTCGTGATTTTTCTCCCTCTCACTTTGCCGAATTTCGCCAGAAATGCTTGGAGGGTTCAGTGATTCATCCTAATTCAAAACACAAGCGACCAACAAAAGAACGCACGCTTAATCAGTATTTAATAAAATTCGGTGGCGTGTTTAATGAGTTAAAACGGCTGGGGAAATGGAAAGGCAGCAATCCTCTTGAAGATATGCGACCGTTCAAGCTGAAACAAAAAGATTTATATTTTCTACGAAATGATGAAATAGAACGGCTTTTAGCTTGTTGCCGTGAATCAACTAGTAAATCGCTTTACTATGTAGTGAAAATATGCCTTGCTACGGGTGCACGATGGAGTGAAGCGGAAGGCTTGAAAGGCTCTCAAATAATCCCTTATAAAATTACATATATGAACACAAAATCAGGCAAAAATAGAACGGTGCCAATCAGTAAAGAATTGTATGATGAATTACCTATTACTGATAATGGACCGTTATTCTCTAATTGTATGAAGGCTTTCTCTAATGCGGTCAAGAAGGCGGGAATTACACTCCCGCCTAATCAGATGACGCACGTATTACGCCATACTTTCGCCAGCCATTTTATGATGAACGGGGGAAATATTTTAGTGTTGCGTGATATTCTGGGGCACTCTGATATTAAAATGACGATGATTTACGCCCACTTCGCCCCCTCTTATTTAGAGGATGCTGTGACGTTAAATCCTCTCGCCAAAATGGCGATTTAGTGGCGATCATTTTGTCCTTGTGTGTCCTTATGTGTCCTTATATGTCCTTGAAATCCTTTGGAGTTACTACAAGTTATTGATTTTAAAAGGGTTTATAAAATTTTTAAAGAATTTTACCGCTTGTTTTCATATAAAAGTTTTATTTTACTTGTTCAGCACTAAAGCTTGTATTTAGATCTCTCTGTCCCTCGGCAAAAGTTGCTTTACCTGCAACCTCTTCCGCATTTGGACCAAAGAACTTACCTTCATACTCCCCTTTTCTTGTCGCAAGAATATGATTTTCACCCGCTACCGCTTCGCCTTTAAAGCCATTGCCTTGAATATCAGTTTCTTTTAAAGTGATATTTCTGCGTAAGAAACCATCAATTTTTAGTTCGCCCTGAATTTTTTTATCATCAAAGTTAGCGGTTAATTCTGCTGTACCTATATTTTTAACCTGTGCTGTTACGTTATCATAACGGCTCGCATTACCTTGATAAGTCACAACACCGCTTTTAGGAATATTTGACTCAGCTGTTTCATTCCCAAAATAGAAAATATCACGCTCTGGATTTTTTGTTGCATTGTAAAGTGATGTTACCGCTTTCGATAAACCCAAACCAGTAAAGCCACCAACAGCCCCGACTTTATCCGCTAATTTAAGTACGGTATTATCGACAACAATTTGAGATAAACTGCTCTCTTTTGATTTTGTTAAAGCCCCATTAAAAGAGTAAGCTCGGTTATAACCTGATAATTTCGCAATCTCGTTTCCATTTTGATCTTCAATAACTTCGTTTAATTCGCCTTTCACAAAATTATTTTTATCAATAGAAATACCTGTATTCTCTAGTTCTTGCTTTGGTGGTTGAATAATAGCTGGCTGATCTACTGGCACGGTTGGTTTTGTAACTGGATTAGCATTCGTATTCTCAGTAGCATTATTCTGGTTAGACTGTGCTGGCGTGCTAGGCTGAGCTGGTTTTGCTGCTGGCTGAGTCGGTGTTACAGTTGGTTGAGGTATCGATGGAGCACCACCGCCACCACCAGAACCACAAGCACTCAGAACTAGGGTTAAAGCCATTGCTAAGTAAGTTTTTTTCATTATGATTTCCTCTAAGAGTTGGATTAAAGATTGCTGGAATGATATACTCAGAAAAAATCAAAAACCATGCACTAAATGTATGAAAAAACATACTTTTAGTGGTAAAAATTTTACTTAGAGAATACAGTATGGAAGTCCACGATAAAATTCGAGTGATGCGAGAAATTAATCAATGGTCGCAGGAAGATATGGCGGAAAAATTGGATATGTCGCCTGCTGGTTATGCCAAGATTGAACACGGAAAAACCAATCTAACGCTTGATAAACTTAAACAAATTGCTCAGATTTTCCATATTGATATTGTGGAACTTATTTCGTCTCAGGATAAATCCTTTTTCTTTACTATTGGTGATCATTCAAATAACAACAGTTATTTTGGTTCAAATAATGTGCTAGCAATGGAAAATGAAAAATTAAAACAGTTGCTAGAAGCCAAAGAAAATGAAATTAAAGCATTAAAAGAAATTATCGAGTTATTAAAAACAAAATAGAAAGGCGGGAATTCTCCCGCCTTTTCAATATAAATGCGTTAATCCTCACGCCCTAAAATCTGATTCACTTCGCTTTTATAAAGCACTGCTTTTGCTCCGTAAACGGCTTGAATACCGCTGCCGACTTCAAGGACATCAATCGCTCCAAGTGCTTTTAAACGAGCTTTATCAACCAGTTTTACATCTTTTACTGATACACGTAAACGAGTGATGCACGCATCCACATTTTCAATATTTTCTGCATTGCCTAATGCTTTAATAATTTCGTGAGCATTTTCAGTCAACGAAGAGGTTTGTTGCTCCACCACTTCTTCTTGTTCTTCGCCTCGTCCTGGGGTCATTACGTTAAATTTAGTAATGAGGAAACGGAAACTAAAGTAGTAAAGTGCAGCCCAGAATATGCCAACAAAGACCACATCAATCCAGTTAGTGTTTGCATTGCCTTGCAAAATACCGAAGAGCAAGAAGTCGATGAAACCGCCAGAGAAGGTGTTACCAATCGAGATATTGAGCATATCAGCAATATAGAATGAAACGCCATCTAAGAATGCGTGGAAAACATAAAGCCAAGGTGCGACGAATAAGAACATAAATTCGATTGGCTCAGTAATCCCTGTGATAAAGGAAGTTAACGCTGCCCCTAAGAATAAACCGCCAATCGCTTTACGACGAGATTTCGGCACGCAATGATACATCGCTAAACAGGCCGCTGGTAAACCGAACATCATTGTGTCGAAACGACCAGCGAAGAAACGGGTTCCTTCCGTAAATAATCCTTGATGGTTCGGGTCTGCAAGTTGAGCAAAGAAGATTTTTTGGGCACCTACAATCATTTCACCATTGACCATTTCAGTACCACCCAATTCGGTGTACCAGAAAAGCGGGTAAATCATATGGTGCAACCCTACAGCACCGCATAAACGCATTAAGAAACCGTAGAAGAACGTACCAACCGCTCCCATTGAGGCGATATGCTGCCCTGCAGAAACCAACCAGTTTTGGAAAGTTGGCCAAATAAGGAAGAAAATTGCCCCTACAAAAATAGCTGCGAATGCCGTTACAATTGGCACAAAACGAGAGCCACCGAAGAAACCTAAAATTTGTGGCAATTGAATATTGTGATAACGGTTATGAAGAGCTACCGTAATCAACCCCATTACTAACGCACCAATTACGCCTGTATCAATGCTTTTCACGTCAGGATTAAAGAGCGGAATAAGGGCAGCGATAGTACCCGTCATAATCAAATAACCAACGACGGTAGCAAGTGCGGCAACGCCTTTATCACGTTTTGCTAAACCAATACCCAGACCGATACAGAGTAATAAGGCAAGATTTCCAAACACCACCGATCCTGCGGCAGACATAATTTGGAAAACACCTTGCAGCACCGAATTATCCAATATCGGATAAGCCTGCACCGTCGCTTTATTTGACAGCGCCCCGCCAATACCGAGCAGTAAACCTGCAGCAGGAAGAATGGCAATCGGCAGCATAAATGCCTTACCGACTTGTTGAAGTTGTTTAAACATAATCGCCTCCTAGCTTGTATGTTTATTTTCCTTACTAAATTAAAATCTAGTGAAATATTACTCCAACCATTGACTAAAAAATGTGATCAAGTTCACATTTCAAACAACAAGCAGTTATTTCCTCGTAAATTTTTGCCAAAAAATAACCGCCTGAATCGATCAATAAAGCCCCTCTTTTTCATACCAAATGCGGTTAATAAACCACATTACCTTACCCGTTGGGGTTTGGACGATAATTTCGTCGTCTTCGCTTTTACCTATTAAGGCTCGGGCAACAGGGGAATCAATTGAGATCCAATTCTTGGCTGGATCGAATTCATCGCAACCGACAATACGATACTCGGCAATGTCTCCCGCTTCGTTTTCTAATTCCACCCAAGCTCCGAAAAAGACTTTACCCTCTTGTTTTGGGTGATAATCGACGATTTGTAACACTTCTAAACGCTTGGAAAGAAAACGAACGCGGCGGTCAATTTCTCGCAAACGCCGTTTGCCGTAAATATATTCCGCATTTTCGCTGCGGTCGCCAAGAGCTGCCGCATCAGAAACCGCTTGGGTCACTTTCGGGCGTTCTTCTTTCCATAAGAATTTCAGTTCTTGGTCTAACGCTTGCCAGCCGCTACGGGTAATATAATTCGATTTTGCCATCATTATTCCTTATGGTATTCCTTATGGCTTGTTTGAAGTAGTAAATTCGCGACTGTTCTTACCCCAAGACCTGTTGCTCCTGCCGCCCATAAATCGCTTGCGGTTTTACGGAAAGTGGCTGAGGCATCAATATGCAACCAATTTTTCTGGTAATTTTCCACAAAATAAGAGAGGAAAGCACAAGCGGTGCTCGCCCCTGCTCCAACTGGCACAGAACCGATATTCGCAATATCTGCAAAATTTGAGCTAATTTGTGAACGGTGGAATGGTTCGAACGGCAAACGCCAGAATGGTTCATTTTCGTTTTTAGCCGCATTAAATAAGGCGGAAATCCATTCTTCATCCATTGAAAGTACGCTGTGATAATCGTTCCCCACAGCCACTTTTGCCGCCCCAGTTAGCGTTGCGGCATCAAGGATCAACTGGGCTTGCTGTTTGCTTGCTTCAATTAAGCCGTCTGCCAAAACTAAACGCCCTTCCGCATCGGTGTTCAACACTTCTGCCGTCACGCCATTGCGATAGGTAATAATATCGCCCAATTTGAACGCATTGTGGCTAACCATATTTTCCGCACAGCAGAGGAAAAGTTTCACGCGTTTTTGCAAGCCTTGTGCAATCGCAAGCCCTAACGCCCCTGTCAACATTGCCGCACCGCCCATATCAGTTCGCATTGTGGACATTGAATCGCTTGGTTTTAAGCTGTAACCGCCCGTGTCAAACGTGATGCCTTTACCCACTAAACAAGCAAAAACAGGGGCATCTGTATTGCCTGTTGGGTTGAAGTCTAAGGCTAAAAATGCAGGCGGATTTTCAGATCCTTTACCTACCGTCCAAATGCCTGCATAACCTTGTTCTTTTAAGGCTTCGCCTGAAATAATTTCCGCTTTGACTGCAGAATTTAACCCTTTTTTGACCGCTTGTTGACGAATAAAATCAGCCGCTTGCTCGCTCAATTGTACAGGCGTGAGTTGGTCTGACGGTTTATTGATGATCGAACGAGTAAATGTGGTACATTCCAAACGAGCATCAAATTCAGCTTGATCTTTGCCCAAATCAGGATATTGCACCGTGCCTGCATTTTTCACGCTAGTGTAGCCTTGATTGAACGCCCAACAACGCTCTAAATTCCATCCTTCTCCTTTAAGTTCTACGGCTAAAATGCTTTGGTTTTTAATTTTGCGTGCCGCTTGTTGAATGGCGGTTAATTGCTCGGTTTCGGATTTTTTTTCTGCAAGATGAATTGTCATTCCTTTTTCATTAGCAGAAAGAATGGCTTTTTTGCCCCACGATTCAGGGGCTGATTGTGTAGAAAGTGTGATTTGCATTGACATAATAAATTCCTTATTCAATAAATGTGATTGAAACAAGCGGTAGAATTTTAGCAAGAATTTGTTTAATAAGCCTATTCATTTTTCGCTGATTTTCAGGTAATCTCAAGCCATTCGCTTTTTGCGTTTGCAACACAATACGTAATATTATTACTTTTACAGGAAGGCTTATGAACATTCACGAGCATCAAGCAAAACAACTTTTTAGCCAATACGGCTTGCCTATCAATCGTGGCATTGTCTGCCATACATTAACTGAAATACCCTCTGCCTTTTCCCAATTAAGCCCTTCAAGCGGTCAATTTTTAGCAGCAAAATGCCAAATCCACGCAGGCGGACGCGGTAAAGCAGGTGGAGTGAAATTAGTCCAAAATGAAGCTGAAGCCTTAGCATTTGCAGAGCAATGGCTTGGGAAATCAATGGTCACATTCCAAACGGATAGCAAAGGCTTGCCAGTGAGTGCGATTTATTTAGAAGAAACTTGCGAAATTGCTCGTGAGCTGTATTTAGGGGCAGTGATTGATCGCCATTCACAAAAAGTGGTGTTTATGGCATCCAGTGCGGGCGGAATGGAAATTGAAGAAATTGCTCAACATACGCCTGAATTGATTCATAAAATGAGCCTTGATCCACTCACAGGGCCGCAAGCCTATCAAGGGCGTGAACTTGCCTTTAAACTCGGTTTAAAAGGCGATGAAGTGAAACAATTCAGCCAAATTTTCCTTAATCTTGCCAAATTATTCCTCGAAAAAGATCTTGCTTTAGTGGAAGTCAATCCACTCGTTGTTACCAAACAACAAAAACTGCTCTGTTTAGATGCGAAAGTTGTCATCGACAATAACGCCCTTTATCGTCATCCTGAATTAAAATCTCTTGCCGATGAAAGCCAAGAAGATCCGCGTGAAGCCTATGCGGCACAATGGGATTTAAACTACGTTGCATTACAAGGCAATATTGGTTGTATGGTAAATGGTGCAGGGCTTGCGATGGGAACGATGGATATGATCAAGCTACACGGTGGCTTGCCTGCCAATTTCCTTGATGTGGGCGGCGGAGCAACCAAAGAACGTGTTGCAGAAGCGTTTAAACTGATTCTATCCGATAGCCAAGTAAAAGCGGTGTTAGTCAATATTTTCGGTGGAATCGTGCGTTGCGATCTTATTGCCGAAGGCGTGATTGCAGCTGTGAATGAAGTGGGCGTAAAAGTGCCTGTAGTGGTTCGCCTTGAAGGAACCAACGCTGAACAAGGGCGAGCATTACTTTCTCAAAGCGGACTCAATTTGATCGTTGCCGAAACATTAACACAAGCGGCTATTTTTGCTGTAAATGCTACAAATTGTGCTGAAAATCAAGCTAAAAATCAGGCATAGGAGGGGAAAATGGCGATTTTAATTGATAAAAATACCAAAGTTATCTGTCAAGGTTTTACAGGCAGCCAAGGCACATTTCACAGCGAACAAGCTCTTGCGTATGGCACTCAGCTTGTCGGCGGTGTTTCGCCAAATAAAGGCGGCACAACACATTTAGGCTTACCCGTGTTTAATACAGTGCGTGAAGCGGTTGAAAAAACAGGAGCATCTGCAACGATTATTTACGTTCCCGCATCAGGCTGCAAAGACGCGATTTTAGAAGCCATTGATGCAGGGATCCAACTTATCGTGTGTATTACGGAAGGGATTCCAACCCTTGATATGCTTTACGTAAAACAAAAACTCAACGAAACAGGCGTGCGAATGATTGGACCAAACTGCCCAGGTATCATTACGCCTGATGAGTGTAAAATGGGCATTATGCCTGCGAACATTCACAAAAAAGGGAAAATCGGCATTGTTTCTCGTTCTGGAACGCTGACCTATGAGGCGGTTAAACAAACCACCGATGAAGGATTTGGGCAATCTACTTGCGTAGGCATTGGCGGTGATCCGATTCCAGGCTCAAGTTTTATTGATATTTTACGCTTATTCCAAAACGATCCTGAAACCGAAGCCATTGTAATGATTGGCGAAATTGGCGGCTCAGCCGAAGAAGAAGCCGCACAATTTATTAAAGAAAATGTGACTAAACCCGTTGTGAGTTATATCGCAGGGGCAACCGCTCCCAAAGGCAAACGAATGGGACACGCAGGGGCAATTATCAGCGGAGGAAAAGGCACAGCCGAAGAAAAATTCCAAGCTCTAGAGGCCGCAGGTGTGACTTGCGTGAGAAGTCTAGCGGAAATTGGCAAAGCATTGAGAGAGCGTTTGGGTTAATCAAAAAAAGCCACGCATTGCGTGGCTTTTTTGCATCTTGAATCTGAAAACTAGCCTTTCACCCCGCCTGCGGTTAAGCCACCGACTAACCAGCGTTGTGCTAAGATGAACACAAGGGTAATTGGAATAGCGGAAAGAATTGCCGCGGCGGCGAAATCGCCCCAAAGGTAGTTTTGTGGGTGAAGATATTGTTGCATTCCCACCGCTAAGGTGTAGTTATCCACATCACGCAATAAGAGAGAAGCAACGGGTACTTCGATAATTGATGAGATAAACGATAGAATAAATACCACCGCCAAAATTGGCACTGAAAGTGGTAATAAAATTAAGCGGAAAGTTTGCCACGGGGTTGCACCATCAAGTGCTGCTGCTTCTTCTAACGATTTGTCGATGGTTTCAAAGTAGCCTTTAATCGTCCAAACGTGCATTGCGATACCGCCTAAGTAAGCGAAAATGACGCCACCGTGGGTATTCAAGCCCAAGAATGGAATATAGTCGCTTAAGCGGTCAAATAACGCATATAACGCAACCAGTGAAAGCACCGCGGGGAACATTTGGAAAATCAGCATAGATTTTAACAGTAAGCCTTTTCCTGCAAAGCGTAAACGAGCAAAGGCATAAGCGGCGGTGGTGGAAAGCATTAAAGTGATGATTGCAGTAATGCCTGCCACTTTCACGGAGTTCCATAGCCATAATAAAACAGGGAACGGTGGTGGTGTTACCGTGCCGTCTGCGTGGGTTACGCTAAAACCCAGTGCCAATTTCCAGTGTTCAAGAGAAATGTCGCTTGGAATAAGTTCGCCTAAGGCAAGATTACCTGGGCGTAAAGAAATACCGATGATCATAAACATCGGGAATAAAATCAAAGCACAGAAGCCGATTAAAAATAAATGCGTGGAAAATAAACGCAATTTCATTGATTTAGGTTGAACAATAGCCATAGGTTGTGTCCTTTTTTATTATTTCTCTCAATAATAATGCTTTTAGCTTCAACCCTCGCCCCTTGAGGGAGAGGGATAATTTTGCTTCGTTCAGAAGCAAAATTCGGGAGAGGGGGAAGCGGTCGTTTTTGACCGTTCATTTACTAATTAGAGATAGTTTCCCCCTCTCTCTGACGAAAATTGCCTTACGCAATTTCCGCCTGTCTCTCTCCCTCAAGGGGAGAGAGTATAATCATAAAGCAGCTATATTTTATTTATTAAATAGCAAAAACTAGTTAATCCTGCGAAAGTTTCGTCATTCGGATTTGGAAGAGCGCTAATCCACTCACCAGTAAGAAGATAATCACAGCAATCGCAGCGGCTAAGCCGAAATCTTGTGTGCCGCTACCTTCAAAGGCAATGCGGTAGGTGTAGCTTACTAATAAATCCGTATGACCTGCTGGGGTGGTGGTTCCCACCATATTTGGCCCGCCATTGGTTAATAGTTGAATTAACACAAAGTTGTTGAAGTTAAAGGCGAAGCTAGCAATAAGTAATGGCATTAGTGGTTTAATCAATAATGGCATTGTAATGCGGGTGAAGTTTTGCCACACGCTTGCACCATCAATCGCAGAGGCTTCATATAAATCTTGCGGAATCGCTTTCAACAAGCCCATACACACAATCATAATGTACGGATAACCTAACCAAGTATTCACGATTAACAACATTGTTTTGGCTAAGAATGGGTTGTTAAACCACTCTGGGCGAATGCCGAAAAGGTTATTTAAGATAAGGTTGATTTCCCCGAAACTTTGGTTAAATAACCCTTTGAAAATCAAGATAGAAATAAACCCTGGCACGGCATACGGCAGAATTAACAGCAAGCGATAAACCGATTTGCCTTTTAACGCTTCCCATTGAACAAGTGAGGCAAACACCATCCCAATTAAGGTAGTAAACACCACGGTTAAGAACGCAAAGACCACTGTCCAAACGAAAATTTTAAGGAAAGGCTCTTGTACACCATCATCAGTCAAAATTTTCACAAAGTTTTTCCAGCCAACTACAACGGTATAACCTGGCTCTAGGCGTTCGCCCACAAAGTTACCTTGATCATCAATTTCTTGGAAAAAACCAATCGCATCGTTTGCTCGATACACTTTCCCTGTTTCAAGATTGGTGAGATCTTGCAGACTATCTTCATATTGATAACGCGGTTTTTGCTCTGCAAATTGGCGTAATGAACTCATACTCAAACGTTCTGCATTCGGCAATACCACTTGAATGCCTTGTAAGGCTTGGCGATTCTGGGTGATGACTTTTAATGGTGCCGCTGGCGTTTCTGGCAGTTTCTCCACCTCATTAGTTGCCACCTCGCCTTTACTTTCGCTTAATACAAGCGGTTCAGAAAGGTAATTTTTTTGCGAAGCTTTGTTGGTCAACGCAATTTGGTATTTGTTATCGCCGCTGTCTAATAATTTGAAATCAAGACGATCGCCTGCCGCATAGGTTTGGCTTTGAAGCTGTTTTAGCACTTGCTCATAAGTGAGCTGGTTTGAACCGCTGTAGTTGGTGAACGCAATCACCACAGTGCAAAGAAGCGGGAAAATAACGAAGATGCCCATTGCCGCCACACCTGGGTAAACATAACGCCAGCGATAGGTTGCTTGATTGCTAAAGATGTAAATCCCTGAAGTGACCACCACTAACACAAGCAATGCGAACAGAATTTCGCCTTGTAGATAGATGGTAAAAACAAGATAAAATGCGATGAGATAAAGCAAGCCCGAAAAGAGGCGTTTAGCCCAAAGCTGAGAAGGGGTGAGAGGTTTGGTGTTTAGCATAAAGATCCCCAAATGTTTGAGAAAATGCAAAAATTTAGAAAAAATAACCGCTTTCACAAAAATGACTGATTTTATTGTCGCAACTGAGTTGTTTTAATGTAGGGGGCGTGTTGCACACGCCCTTTTATATCGAGGTTGTATCAGGGCGTGTGCAACACGCCCCTACACTTACTTCCACAATATAATAACAACTACTCTTTCTCAATTTTCGCTTGAGCTTCATCAAGTGCCGCTTTCACAGATTGACGACCAGACGTTGCATTCACAATTGCTGCTTTTTCTGAATACCAGAAACGGCTCATTTGTGGAATGTTTGGCATAATCTCACCGTTTTCTGCGTTTTGCATTGTTGCTGCAATGCGTGGATCTTTCGCTAATTTTTCTTGGTAAGATTTTAATGCTACCGCACCTAATGGTGCATCTTTGTTCATTGTATCTAAACCGTCATCCGTTAAAAGATAGTTTTCTAAGAACTCTTTTGCCAAGTCTTGGTTCGGGCTTGAAGCGTTTACAGCCGCACTTAATACACCAACGAACGGTTTAGAGGCCTTGCCGTTTAAGGTTGGAAGCACCGCCACCCCGTAGTTAATGCCGCTTTTCTCAATGTTCGCCCAAGACCAAGGACCGTTAATCGTTAATGCCGTGTTGCCTTTATTGAATGACGCTTCAGAAACAGAGTAATCTGCATCAGCGTTGATCACTTTTTTCTTCACAAGATCAACCACGAATTGCAAGCCTTTTTGTGCTCCTTCATTGTTTACGCCAACATCTTTCACGTTATAACCGTTGTCAGTGACTTTAAACGCATAAGCCCCTTGTGAAGAAGAAACTGGCCAAGTGAAGTACGGTTCTTGGAGGTTCCACATAATCGCATTTTTGCCTTTAGCACGAAGTTCTTTGTCTAAACCTTCAATTTCTTCCCAAGTTTTCGGTGGATTTGGCATTAAATCTTTGTTATAGATTAAAGAGAGCGATTCGATAGCAATTGGATAGGCAATTTGTTTGCCGTTATATTTGTTTGCATTCCAACCAATGTCTGAAATTTTTGCTTTAAATTCTGCACTTGGTTGCACTTCTGCAATTAAACCTGCTTGAGCATAGCCACCGAAGCGGTCGTGTGCAAAGATAATAATATCAGGACCATCCCCTGTTGAAGCAACTTGTGGGAAAAGTTCTTCTAATTTAGACGGGTGCTCTACAGTTACTTTCACGCCTGCATCAGTTTCAAATTTTTTACCTACTTCTGCCAAGCCGTTGTAGCCTTTATCGGCACTGATCCAGATATTGAGTTGTCCTTCTACGATTTTCGCTTGCACGCCTTGAGCTGCAAAGAAGCCAACACATAATGCTAATGCGGTTTTAGTAAATTTTTTCATAGGAATTGCCCTCATTTAAGTTTATATCAATTGCCAAGTCATCATTGCTTTTTTGGTGCTTCTCTGGCTTGGTTTTATGCTCGCATAATGCAAAAAATGAGGTGGGTTTTCCTCATCCCCCTATCTACTCCCCCCAGCTTAAAATCTTGATTTACTTCACAAAATTGACCGCTTGCACCCCGTTTTGTGATCTGCGTCACATTTTTTATGTGAAATTTTGTGATCTAGTTCACAAAAAATGGCGTAAAAAAGTTCCATTTCACTATGCAAAAAAATTGCAAAAGTATGATGTACTCCCCCTAAAAAATCCGTAAATTATCGGCAAGTTCAGTTAGGTGCGAATCAGTGTAAAAATTCCACCGCTTTAAGAGGATTCCAAAATGACCGATGTTCGATTAGTCAATGTCTGCAAATCTTATGGCAACGTACATATTTCTAAAAACGTCAATTTAGATATTAAAGATGGTGAATTTGTCGTCTTTGTCGGTCCGTCTGGCTGTGGCAAATCAACCCTACTTCGAATGATTGCGGGCTTAGATGAAATCACTTCAGGTGATTTATTTATTGGCGATAAAAAAATGAATGATGTACCACCAGCCAATCGTAACATCGGGATGGTATTCCAATCTTACGCTCTCTATCCGCATTTAACTATTGCAGAAAATATGTCCTTCGGCTTGAAATTAGCAGGAGCGAAAAAAGAAGAGATTGAGCAGCGTGTAAATCAAGTGGCTGAAATTCTACAACTTGCACACCTTTTAACTCGTAAACCGAAAGAGCTTTCAGGTGGTCAACGCCAACGTGTGGCAATTGGACGTACGCTCGTTTCTCAGCCTGAAGTATTTTTGCTTGACGAACCTCTTTCTAACCTTGATGCCGCATTGCGTGTACAAATGCGTGTGGAAATTTCCAAATTACACAAAAAACTCAATCGCACGATGATTTATGTGACCCACGATCAAGTTGAAGCAATGACCCTCGCTGATAAGATCGTGGTGTTACAAGCCAATAGTGACAACATTGAAAGCAACGTTGCCCAAGTTGGTCGCCCATTAGAGCTTTATCACTATCCTGCTAACCGTTTTGTCGCAGGATTTATCGGTTCACCAAAAATGAATTTTTTACCTGTGCGTGTGGTGGAAGTGAAAGAGGATGCGGTCAAAATTGAGATGTTAGATGCAGATCACGTGAGTTTCTGGATTCCTGTGGAAGGTATGGGTTTAAATGTGGGCGATAACGTTTCATTAGGTATTCGTCCAGAGCATTTACTCCCTTGTGAACATAGCGACATTTGCATTAAAGGCACGGTAAAAGTGGTGGAACAATTAGGGCACGAAACGCAAGTTTATCTCGAATTACCTGCAATTAAACAAAATATTGTTTATCGCCAAAATGACATCGTATTAGTCAAAGAAGGCGATGAAATGGCAATCGGTATCAATCCGAATCGATGTCACCTGTTCCGCGAAGATGGTACAGCGTGCAAACGTCTATATAAAGAGTTGGGTGTTTAACCTGTTTTTACATAATGACAAAACTAAAGGAGCTTATTATGAGCCTTAATAAAACAGTATTAGCAACAATCGTATCTGGTGCGTTACTTTCTAGCACAGCATTTGCTGTTGATTTTCATGGTTATGCTCGTTCAGGCATTGGCTGGACATCAGGCGGTGGTGAACAATCTGCATTTTCGGTAAATGGTGGTGGTTCTAAATACCGTTTAGGTAATGAATCTGATACCTATGCAGAATTTAAATTAGGTCAAGAACTATTCAAATCAGGTGAGAAATCTATCTACTTTGATTCTAACGTTGCTTACGGTGGTACGTTAAATGATAACGACTGGACAGAGACTAGCCCAGCACTACGCGAATTAAACGCACAATTTAAAAACTTTGCAGACGTATTACCAGGTGCAACATTATGGGCAGGTAAACGCTTCTATCAACGTCACGACGTGCATATGAACGACTTCTACTACTGGGATATTTCAGGTCCAGGTGCTGGGGTTGAACATATTGATTTAGGTTTCGGTAAACTATCTTTAGCGGTAACCCGTAATACCGAACGTGATGGTGCCTTCTCTTACTACTACGATCACGCGACCAAATCATACAAAAGTAACCGTGATAAATTGAAATCTGTTTATAACGATGTATTCGATGCTCGCCTTGCAGATATTCAATTATGGCAAGATGGTTCATTAGAATTAGGCTTTGACTATGCGAAAGCACATACCAAAGATGATGCACAATTCAACAATGCAAATGCGGTGAAAAAAGGCTATATGGCAACCGCTGAATATACGCAAGGTAACTTCTTTGGTGGCTTCAATAAATTCACTGCACAATATGCAAAAGATTCAATGGTAGATGGTCCAGGTCACGCTTATGGTAGTTTAGCTGACAACCGCGGTCATATGCTTCGCTTAATCAACCAAGGTACATTCCAAGCCAGCGATAAAGTAGAAGTAATGTATGCCTTAATCTATCAAAAAAATGATTTAGATAACAAACAAGGTAAAACGTGGTACTCCGCAGGTATCCGCCCAATGTATAAATGGACAGATACAATGAGCACTTTATTAGAAGTGGGCTACGACCGCATTAAAGACCAAGCAACAGGCAAGAAAAATGATTTAATGAAATACACCGTTGCACAACAATGGCAAGCAGGCTCAAGCATTTGGGCACGCCCTGCAATCCGTGTATTCGGTACTTACGCACACTGGAATGATAAATTCAACCAATCTGCTCGCACAGATGCAGGCTACAAAGCGAAAGATGGCGAATTTATCGGTGGTGTTCAATTTGAAGCTTGGTGGTAATTAATTACCTTTGAGTAGGGTGTGTGAATTTGAAAATTCACGCACGCAACCTGTTCGCGTGCGTGAAATAAATTTCACACACCCTACAATTTTAAATAAACACGGGAAAATAATATGATAAAACTCAAACTCTCCCTTTTATTTTCCGCACTTGCTCTTTCAAGTGCTGTTTTTGCAAACGAACCATCCAAAACCGAACTCGCTCATTTCAATTGGCAAGCGGTCGATTTATCACAAAAAATTACAAGCGACGTGAGTGATGCCAAAATTGCCGCTTTCGCAAAAAATCTCGCAGGCACAGAGAGTGCGGTTATCGGCTATAAAATTCCTGCAAATCAAGGCACGTTAAAAATCAAAGTGAAAAGCCTTGTAGTAGACAACAACCATATTTTTGTACCGAATCTATTAGTACTCGATAGCAACTACAATGTTTCGCTCAAATACCCCGCTGCTCAATTTAAAAAGGCGGAAGAACGCGGCTTAGAAGGCAATCAATTACAAGCGGATTTAAGTCTTACACCTGTTGCGGGGCAAGATTTTGTCTATTTATTGATTTACACCACAGCTCAGGATTTAAACGGACAAACCCAATTTACCCATCCTGCAAAATTGTATGAAAAAGCGAAAGGTAACCAACCGCCAGCGATTGCAGATTTAATGGTAAAACACACTAACTCGGGCAAAATCGAACTGGAAGTGGATGGCATTCAATCCACCCAATTTATCGGCTTAGGCAACATTGCTAAGGGTGGTGCGTTATTTGAAAGTAAATCAGAAACCCAAGCACCACAAACGGTAGGCGTAACAAATAGCCAACCAACCGCCAAAGTGCAAGCAAAAGAAGAGCCGCTAACGCAACCTGTTGAACAAACCACCGAGCAATATTTCAACCAAGCGGTTAAAAATGCGTTGAAAAATAACGACATCAACAAGGCGATGAACTTGGTCAATGAAGCAGAAAAACTCGGCTTAACCCAACCGCGTAAAATTTTCTTGCAACAAGTGTCATCGAAATAATCCTTTTACCTTCCTTTCATAATGCACATCTTGCCACTTTAGTTTGAAAGCTAGAGTGGCTCTTTTATCTCGCTTTTGTATAAATAAAGGCTTGTAAATATGAGCAAATCCGCTCTAAAATCTAACCGCTTATCACACATTTTTACAGGAAATATTATGTCAGACCAATCTTACTCAAATTTAGAAACCAAACTCGTCCACGCAGGACGCAAATCGCGTTATACACAAGGTTCGGTTAATGCGGTGGTACAACGTGCTTCATCGCTTGTTTTCCCAACCGTTGCCGATAAAAAACACGCTACAAAAAATCGTTATAAAGGCGAATTGTTTTATGGTCGCCGTGGCACGCTAACCCACTTTGCCTTGCAAGATGCGATGTGCGAATTAGAAGGTGGAGCAGGTTGTTATCTCTACCCTTGCGGTGCCGCTGCAGTAACCAACTCAATTCTAGCCTTTGTCGCACAAGGCGATCACGTGTTAATGACAGGGGCAGCTTATGAGCCAACGCAAGATTTCTGCAACGTGATTTTGAAAAATATGGGCGTTGCAACCACTTATTATGATCCGCTGATTGGAGAGGGGATTCGCGAGTTGATTCAACCCAATACTAAAGTCCTCTTTTTAGAAAGCCCAAGTTCGCTCACAATGGAAGTGCCTGATGTGCCAACGCTAGTGCGTGTAGCTCGTGAAGTGAATCCTGAAATCGTAATTATGATTGATAACACTTGGGGCGGTGGCGTACTTTTCCCTACACTTTCGCACGGGATTGATATTTCGATTCAAGCAGGCACCAAATATTTAGTCGGACATTCAGATGTGATGATTGGCACGGCGGTTTCGAACGCACGTTGCTGGGATCAACTTCGCGAACGCTCTTATTTAATGGGGCAAATGGTCGATGCCGATTCCGCTTATATGACCGCACGCGGGCTTCGCACCTTAGGTATTCGCTTAAAAGAACACGGCGAACGCTCAACACAGATTGCCGAATGGCTTGCAACTCGCCCTGAAGTGAAAGCCGTTTACCACCCTGCATTACCAAGCTGCCCTGGTCACGAATTCTTCAAGCGTGATTTCAGCGGTGCAAGCGGTCTATTTTCGTTCGAACTTCACCAAAAATTAACCGATGAGCAATTAGCCAACTTCCTCGATCATTTCGAACTCTTTACGATGGCGTATTCTTGGGGTGGGTTTGAATCCCTTATTTTGGCAAATCAACCAGCGGAAATCGCACGTATTCGTCCTGGTATTGAACGTAAATTAACTGGCACATTGATTCGTATTCATGTCGGTTTAGAAGCAGTGGAAGACTTAATTGCCGATTTAGAAAAAGGGTTTGAACGCTTAAAATAAATTTCCCACCTAATTAGATCTAAAATGTAATAATTTTGTGACTTACTTCACAATTTTATTACATTTTGTTTTTTTCTACTTCAGTTTATGTATATATTAAGTCATCTTTTTGCTATTTAGCTGTGGGGGATTTTATGGATACTAATCTAAGCTCAATTAAAAAAGTAAACACTCATAATAATCTGATTTTTATTGCTGATGTGGTACTCTTTTTTATTCTTTTGAATACTTTACCTTTTACACCTGAAGCCAATAAAAGTTTGGCGTTGCTCGTGTTTATTACGATTTTATGGCTTACTGAAGCACTTAACGTAACAGTAACGGCATTGCTTGTGCCTATTCTAGGTATTTTGCTTGGATTGGTGAAATCTAAAGAGGCTCTTGCCGCTTTCGCTGATCCAACCATCTTCTTATTCTTTGGTGGCTTTGCACTCGCAACTGCGCTTCATATTCAAAATTTGGACCGCTTGATTGCTAATAAAATCATGGCAATGTCGCGCGGAAAGCTCTCTGTAGCTGCGATTTACCTCTTTTCTGTTACTGCATTCCTTTCAATGTGGATGAGTAACACAGCAACTGCAGCAATGATGTTACCACTTGCAATGGGAATTCTAAGCAAACTCGACTCGAAACGCGATCACAACACTTATGTTTTCGTGCTGCTTGGTATTGCTTATAGTGCAAGTATTGGCGGTATGGGTACACTTGTTGGTAGCCCTCCAAATGGGATTGTCGCAACGCAATTAGGCGTTTCATTTGCAGAATGGATGAAATATGGCTTGCCAATTATGCTGATTTTAATGCCATTGATGATAGGCGTGCTTTATGTCGTTTTTCGCCCTCGTTTTGATGTTAAATTTGAACAATCTTTCGAGAAAATTGAGCTAACGCCAACTCGCATCTTAACCTTAATTATTTTCGCATTAACAGCAACTGGTTGGATTTTTAGCTCAAAAATTAATCCAGCACTTTCAAGTTTACTTGGATTACAAGGCAAAATTGCAAGTTTCGATACCATTATTGCTTTAATTTCTACAGCGGTTATTTGTATCACTCGCATAGCAACGTGGAAACAAATTCAAGAAGGTACAGAATGGGGCGTGTTATTCCTCTTCGGGGGCGGCTTAACCTTAAGTGCGATTTTAGGGCATACTGGTGCAAGCAAAATTATGGCAGATGGTATTGTATCCTTTATTGAAGGCGGTCATTATTACATCATTGGTTTAATTGTAGCAACCTTCATTATCTTCTTGACTGAGTTTACCTCAAATACCGCTAGTGCGGCATTGCTTGTGCCAATTTTTATCTCAATCGCTGAGGCCTTAAATATTCAATCGCTTGGCTTAGCATTGATTATCGGTTTAGGTGCATCTTGTGCCTTTATGTTGCCAGTTGCCACTCCACCAAATGCGATCGTATTCGGTACGGGAATGATCAAACAAACTGAGATGGTTAAGGCTGGTTTTGGGCTTAATATTATCTGTGTGTTTGTGATTGGCACAATTGGGTATTTATTCTGGTTCTAATCTTTTCGAATACGCGTATTCAACCAACTTTTTAAGAGGATTTTGTAAAAAATCCTCTTATTTTTACCGCTTATTTGCTACACTTCCTACCATTTACAAACGGTAAGCGGTTGATTTTACTTTGCCGTTTGCAATTACTTTCTTTATTTCATCAACGAGGATCTTATGCTCAAAATTTACAATACGCTAAAACGTGAAAAAGAAGAATTTAAACCGATTAATCCCAACCAAGTTGGGATGTATGTCTGTGGTGTAACGGTTTACGATCTTTGTCATTTTGGGCACGGTCGTACCTTTGTCTCTTTTGATGTGATCGCACGCTATCTTCGCTATTCTGGCTATAACTTGCATTATGTACGTAACATTACCGATGTGGACGATAAAATCATCAAGCGTGCGATTGAAAATAATGAAGCTTGCGATCAGCTAGTTGATCGAATGATTGCCGAAATGCACAAAGATTTTGATGCGTTAAACATTCTTCGCCCAGATGTTGAGCCGCGTGCAACCCATCATATTCCTGAAATTATTGCGATGGTGGAAAAGCTTATCGCCAACGGTCATGCCTATGTGGCAGCAGATGGCGATGTGATGTTTGATGTGGAATCTTTCCCGAAATATGGGGCTCTTTCTCGCCAAAATTTAGATCAACTTCAAGCAGGGGCTCGCGTTGAGATTAAATCTGTGAAGAAAAACCCAATGGATTTCGTGCTTTGGAAAATGTCAAAAGAGAACGAACCAAGTTGGGATAGCCCGTGGGGCAAAGGTCGCCCAGGTTGGCATATCGAATGTTCTGCAATGAACAGTAAAGAATTGGGCGAGCATTTTGATATTCACGGTGGCGGTTCAGACTTAATGTTCCCTCACCACGAAAATGAAATCGCACAATCTTGCTGTGCTCATCACGGCGATTATGTGAACTACTGGCTACACACAGGTATGCTAACCATTGATAAAGAGAAGATGTCAAAATCGCTCGGCAACTTCTTTAGCATTCGTTATATGCTCGATTTATACGATGCCGAAAGCCTACGTTATTTCTTCTTAACGGCACACTATCGCAGCTTGCTTGATTACAGCATTGAAAATCTTAATCTTGCACGTTCAGCCCTTGAGCGTTTATACACGGCTCTACGTGATTGCGATCTTTCCGTCAATGCAAGCGGTGGCGAGCAATATATTGAAGCATTCAAAACCTCAATGGATGATGATTTCAACACACCAGGAGCATTAGCGGTCTTATTTGAAATGGCACGTGAAATCAATAAGCTCAAAACCGAAGATGCTGAAAAAGCAAATGGTTTAGCCGTTCGCTTAAAAGAATTGGCAAGCGTGTTGGGGTTATTAGAACAAGATCCTGAAGTGTTCTTACAAGGCGATGCGAACAATGATGAAGTGGCTGAAATTGAAACTCTTATCAAACAACGCAACGAAGCAAAAGCTGCAAAAAACTGGGCACTAGCAGATGAAGTTCGCGATAAATTAAAAGCGATGAATATTGTGCTTGAAGATACGCCAAATGGCACAACGTGGCGTAAAGCGTAATTTCATACTCAAACGGTTGGATTTTGCAAAACATTTACACTATCCAACCGCTTTTCTATTTCTCACTATTTCTTCAAACTCGGCAAATATTCCGACAACACTTTAATATCTTCATCGCTCAAGCGTTGTTTTGCCATATTCCCCGCCCCTTCTACTTTGCCGTTTTTTCTGTCGGTAAGAGAAATCACAATTTCATCTGAATTCATCTGGTTGATAATTCTGGATTTCCCTAATGCAGGTTTCTCCGCAGTTTTGCCGTGGCAAGTAGCACAAGAGCGACGATAAAGTTTCTCAGCTTGGACGGCATCAAAGTCAGCAAACGCAATCTGACTGAACCCCAAAGTGACAAATATAAGGCAACATAGCCCGTATATCCTTTTCATTTTCTATCCTTCAAATAATTTGCTCAAATCCTCTGCAGGAATCATCCCTTCATACTTAGCCGAAATATTTCCTTTAGCATCAATCACATAGCTCGTTGGGGTGCCGATCAGATTGTAGCGTTCGGCGGTGATTTTCATCTGATCTTTAATGACAGGTTGCGTAAGATTTCGTTTGTTTACGACCGCTTGTGTGTCGGCTTTTTCGCCATCCACGTTAATGGCGATAAGCTGAACTTTGTTAGGATGTGCAGCGGCAAACTCTTCGAGCGATTTCAATTCCGCTACGCAAACGCCACAGGTTTCCGACCAAAATGTAAGTAAGCGAGTGCCTTGCCAGTCATCTAATTGAGCTGGGTTACCTTGTAAATTATAAGCTGCAATCGCGGGAGCGGCTTGCCCGATAGTTGCAGTTTCATCTTTGCAGGCGGCAATGCCAAATAGAATAGTGCCAATCAATAGCGGTTTTAGTAAGCGATTAACGTTCATTTTTCTCTTCTCGTAAAAATTTGCCGTGTTGCAGATAAATAGTGCGGTCGGTGAGTTTGCCAAGTTCTGGGTTATGAGTCACCATCACGATGGTTCTGCCTTGACGGTTAAGTTCTGTGAGTAAATCCAACACGAGCGTTTCATTTTTCTCATCCAAATTCCCCGTTGGTTCATCGGCAAAAATAACGGGCGGTTGGTTGACTAATGCTCGTGCAATACAAACCCTTTGTTGCTCCCCGCCGGAAAGTTGGCTTGGGCGGTGGTCGATGCGATGCCCTAGGCCCACTTGCTCAAGCACGGCTTTTGCCGCGGCTTCGTCAATGACACTGTGGTAATGTTGGGCGAGCATTACGTTTTCAAGGGCGGTTAAATAGGGGATTAAGTGGAATTGTTGGAACACTAAGCCGATTTTTTCCGCACGGAACCGCTGGCGACCCACTTCGTCTAGTTGAGCGGCATCGACACCGTCTAAAATCACCTTGCCTTCACTGGCGGTATCAAGCCCTGTGAGAATGTTCATTAGGGTAGTTTTGCCCGAGCCAGATGCCCCCATAATGGCGACAAATTCGCCTTGTTTGATTTGGATGTTGATGTCTTCAAGGGCGGTGACTTGCCCGAAGCGTTTGTATAAATGTTGAGTTTCGATTACGAATTGGGTCATATTTTTCTCTTGGGATTCTTAATTCATTTCACCCTCGCCCCTTGTGGGAGAAGGATAATTTTGCTTCGTTTAGAAGCAAAATTCGGGAGAGGGGTAAGCGGTCAGAATTGACCGCTCATTTGCAAAATCACTATCGCAGCCCCCTCTCTCTGCCAAAAATTGCCTTATGCAATTTTCGGCTGTCTCTCTCCCTCAAGGGGAGAGAGTAAAAATTCAAAATATCATGGTGTTGTTACTACTCCCCCTTCAACACATTCGCCACGTTAATATTCAACGCTCGGCGTGTTGGGATAATCACGGCAATAAACGCGACGAGCAGCGAGAGCAAGATGGTAATTGGGATCACAGGCAATCGCATATCAATGTACGATTTAAACACCGTTAAGCCGAGAATTTGGGCGAGCAGATAGCCGAAGCCAAGCCCGACTACAATGGCACAAGCGGCGATGATAAAAATCTCGGTGCTAATTTGCGAGATGATGTCTAATTTTTTCGCCCCTAAAGATTTTTGTAGGGCGAACTCTTTGGCTCGTTCGCCAACAATCGCAATCAGCGTGGTATTTACGCACAAGGTTGCAAGCACGAGAATGACGAGTGAAATCAAGCCCATTAAGCCTTTGATTTTATCTAAAATCTGCCCTTCAGATGCCGACACTTTGCGGATCGGGCGAGCGGTGAGATCGGGGTATTGCCGCATAATGTTGTCAGCAAATTGATCTACTTTCGCACCGCCATTTTCGCTGCCGTTTTGCACGTTGAGTAACGCATTGTTTGCCAAGCCCTCTTTTTCCAACCAGTTTTGGGCGAAGGCGAGATTAACGATCAACATATTGTCGGTGGCATCACCTGCTTCCACAATGCCTTTGATGGTAAAGCGGTGTTTTTCCACGGCATTTTTGGAAAGTTGCAGGCTGTCGCCCACTTTGAGATGCAAGCGTTCTGCAAGGGTTTTGCCGATCATCGCGTTGCGTTCGTCGAAATTGACGTTAATTGCCGAACCGGTGATTTGCCAATAAGGGGCAAGGGTTCGCATTGCATCAAAATTTACGCCCATCAGCACGATTTTTTCTAAATCGCTGCGTGCCACACCGTAAAGATAAGGACTGGCAGCAGTGACGAAACCCGCTCCAAATTTTTCTGCGGATTTCTGCAGAATTGCGTTTAATTCCGCTTCGGGCATCATTCCGCCATCAGCCGAGCCGATGTAAAAATTTGCTCCGAAGGTGCGTAATTCTTGGCTCATTTTGGTGTTGATGTCGAAATAAACCGCTGCCATTGCGGTGACAATACTTGCCCCGACGGTAAGTGCGGTAAAAATAATCAACACTCGTTGCAGGCGTAAGCGTAGGGCACGGAAAACCAGTCGCCAAAACATACTTTTATTGTCTGCCATAAAGCACCTCAACAGGGTAAAGTTTTGCGATACGATGAGCGGGGAACCAAGTGCCAATTAAGGCAATCAATACGGAAAGCACCAACACGCAAGGCACCACAATCCACGCAAAATCAAGCGGTGCACCAAACAATGCCGCCCCGATAAATTTCGCTAAGCCCCAGCCCGCTACGCAGCCAAATACGCCACCGACCAACGCACTCAGCACCGCTTCGCAATAAAAGAGCAGCGTAATTTGCCATTGATACGCCCCGAGTGCTTTCATCAAGCCAATCTCTTTTGAACGCTCAATAATGCCCGCACTCATTAAAGACGCAATGCCCATTGCTGCCGCTATCAATGCCGCAACGGTGACCACTGCAAGCAAAAGCTGAATTTTGCCGATCACCACGCCTTCCGATGCCGCGACCTGCCAAATCGGGCGAACAATCGCCCCTGAAATGGCTTCTTCCAACTGATGCGAAATGGACGACACATAGGCGGTGCAATACCAGCGGTCGTACTCTTCCGCGTCTAACGCATCGGTGTTGGCTCGGGCTTTGCGGGAAAGATCGTTTTCAGGCACGGTGAGAGCCGATACACGAACGGATTGCACTTTGCCTTCTAAGCCAAGCAAGGCTTGCACGCGGCTTAATGGCATCACGAGTTGATTATCTTCCGTGCCGCCCGTGCTTAAAATGCCTTTGATTTCTACCGCACTTTGGCGAGTTTCATTGTTTTCATCGGTGTAGCTCAAGGTAAGTTTATCGCCGATTTGCCAGCCGTTCGTTTTGGCTAATTGTTCGCCTGCTAAAGCAGGGGTAAATTCGCCAAAGTTGTCGTTAAAATCATCGACCCACTCACCGCTCACTTTCCAATAAGGACTGATGATTCGTTGCCCTGTGTGGTAGTCATCTTCATCAGGAATAGCGATGGCGTGGTCAAAAAACGTGCCGAGAATATTCACACTTTGCTCTGCTTGTGCAGAAAGAGCGGTCGAATTTTGCGAAAATTTTACCGCTTGCACTTTTGCCGAAAGCAGCGGAGCAAAGCCTACGATGTTGTTTCTCCAGAAAATATCTTTGATATTCGGCAACTCTTTTTCATCTAAAAAATCTTGGCTGGAAAGCGAGCTGCTGTGGCTTAATTCATCGGGCAATGCCGCATTGCTGGCAGGTTCCACCAAAATATTCGCCCCGTAAGATTTCAGCTCTTTCGCCATTTTGTCGCCAATATCGATGGAAACCGCTAGCAAGGCAGAGACCAAGCCTGCCGCCAAGAAAATGGTGATGATGGCAAGCAATTTGCGTTTTAAGCCGAACCACCAAGATTGAAATAACATTCTTGCTAACATTGTTATTCCCCTTTTGTTTCTGCGGATGAGCCGAGATATTTGTCAGGATTTTCGCGGAATAAATCGAGATTTTTCTCGCTTTCAAAGAAATAAGTGTGTCCTTCAAAGCTGTATTTGTACTCGGTTTTGGTGTTTTTGAGTTTCGCACCGCTTATAGGATCTTGCACGTCAATTTCCACCACCGTGCTGAATAAATTCAAGCCTTCTTCCAAACTTTTGCGAGAAATCACGATTTCGCGGTCGGTTTGTTGCCAATCTTCAATCGGCACAGGGTTACAGCCGCCTGGTTTGTCGATAGACGGAATAAACAAATGTACACCGCAGCCCACGCAAACCACTTGGTTGCCTTGCATCACATAGCCTTGATCACCGCAAAGCAAGCAGGCATCAAACACCACTGCCATACTTAATTTGCTTGGCTGGCGGTTGATGACGAAAAATCGCACCGCTTTGCCATCATCGGCAATCCACACAAAACGGTGTAATTTGCCGTCTTTGAGCGGCGCAAGTTCAAGGTGAACTTCTTGCTTGTCGTTGAGTTTTACAGGCACGGCTTCGGAAAGTTGTGGCGGTTGCGATGCCACTTTTTCCCAATAAAGTTGGCTGGCGGTAATGATAACTATCGCAAAAATTCCCCAGCCGATGAGACGTTTTGAGATCTGCACCAACGCTAATTTTTTGCGTTTTTCAATGGGATCTTGTTCCGCTTTTGCTTGAGCGGTGCGTTTAAGATGCGTTTGAGCAATAAAGATCGCCAACATCACGAATATTAACGCGGCACAAAGATAATTCAACCACGCGGTCACTTCGCCTGATTTTGCCACAAAACTTAGGCGTAACTTGGTAAGTTCAATCAGTTGCAACTTCATCAAAATCAGCAAAAATTCGCCCACAAGCGGTACGATTTGAGCGATAAAAAGCAAAAAGGCGAGAGTCAAAAGTGCGGTGGATTTGCCATGCGTTTTTTGCTGTTGTTTGAGTAAAAAGTAAACCCACGCAGAGAGAGCGAAACAGAAAATCACGCCAAAAATAACCGAACTTAGGTTCAAAATAAAATCGGTGTTGATGACATCCGTGTTGGTGAGGGCCGCAATGTTTGGGTCTTTCGCCCAGGTTGCTCCTGCAATCAGCATTAACACAAATTGCCAAAAGCCAGCGAGTTTGACGGATGTTGCCCATTGGCTTATGGCGAATAATAAAAATGCCACTAAAAAGCCGATGGTTAGAATAAGATTGGACACTTGCCCGTTTGGAAGATTTAAGCGTAATGCAACGCCGCTCGCTAAACCAATTAGGCTTAGCCAGATGAGTGTTTTGGGGGAAATCGTGCCTTGTTTAATTGCCCACGCTGCCCCGAGTAAAAGTGAAATTGGCAAAAGGGATTGAAGTAGAAAGACGAAGAAGTAGGTCATAGGTAGTATTTTTATATCTGCCGAATATAACCCTCGCCCCTTGAGGGAGAGGGATAATTTTGCTTCGTTCAGAAGCAAAATTCGGGAGAGGGGTAAGCGGTTATATTTAACCGCTCATTTACAAAATCAATATCGTAGCCCCCTCTCTCTGCCAAAATTGCTTTACGCAATTTTCGCTGTCTCTCTCCCTCGAGGGGAGAGAGTGTGTCTATATTAGAGATTATTTAATCCCTGTAAATTTAAATTCATAACTTACATCAAACGGTTTCCACCAGCGGCCAACACCCGTTTCTTCGTCGGTGTGGCGGTGCATACCTGCTTTTGATGGTGGATCAATGTGGTAGGTCAATTTGTAGTTACCCACGCCCATCATTTTTACGTTTGCACCATAGTGCGGACCGTCACCTGCCACCATTGGCATAAAGGTACCTTCTTGTTTTGCTCCAGTATCGGTATTCACTAAGGTGTAGTTGATGGTTAAATATGGCATCCATTCACCTTCACCAAAGCCGTTTTTGTTGCCTTTTACAGCGTGGATGTCGGCTTCTAAGTGAACGTCAGATTTTGCAGCGGGTAAGCCCATACCACGTGGTTCCATATCGATTGGTTTTAAATACACGGCAGCGATTTCCATTTCGTTCATCGTTACCGCTTCGCCGATTGGGTATTCTTGGAAGGCATTAGCAGAAGATGCGGTGAACATACCTGCTAATAATGTAGTTGCAAAGAGTGCTTTTTTCATAGTTTCTCTCCTGAGATGAGTTTTTTGCGTTAAATTTATGAAATTAAATAGCAGTAAAATGTAATTTCATTGCAACAGTATTGGTGTAGGGGCGTGTTGCACACGCCCTTTTACATCTTCGGTACATCAGGGCGTGTGCGACACGCCCCTACATCCTAACGTTGTATTACTTATTTCAGCTGCTAAATAATACCAAGATTACGCCGCCTTTTTGCTTTGATATTTCATTACAAACAACGCAAAAATAGCAGCAAGGATTAAAATCGCTTGTGGCACAAGGGTTTCCACATACGGATAAACGCCTAACCACGAAATTTCAGGCACGCCTGATACTAAAGTTGGCTCGAACAATTTGCCTTCAATGAGTTCCAAAACAGATTTACCTGCGAATACAAACGCCATCACATACATAAAGGAACCCGTGAACATAAAGAACGGTTTAAGCGGCAATTTGACGACGGTATAACGCATAATGAAGTAGCAAATTGCGAGTAAAACTGCCCCTGTGATAAAGCCTGCGAAAAGATAGAATAAACTGACCGCACTTTTCGCATCGCCCACTAAGGCGTAGTAGAACAACACGGTTTCCGCCCCTTCGCGATAGACGGCAAGGAAACTGGTGAGCCATAAGCCGAAGAGTGAACCTGCGGTGAGGGCAGTGGAAAGTTTGCCTTCAAGGTAGCGTTTCCAGTTTTTAGCTTCCACTTTGGAAAGTAGCCAGTAGCTCATACTAAAGAGCATAAAGACGGCAACAATCATCGTGAAACCTTCCAACAATTCGCGGTTTTGCCCTGAATTTTCAAAGATGAGTTGGAAGATAAAGGCAGTCACCACGCTTGCCGCCAACGCCACATAAACGGATTGGCGGATTACAGGCAATTTGTCGTGGTGGTTGTTTTTCACCATATACGCCACGATTGCCGCGACGATTAACAAGGCTTCCAAGCCTTCGCGTAAAATGATGAGCAAGCTATACAGGAACATTGACCAATCGCTTTGCTCGCCGCCTTGCAACATTTCCACCGCTTTGGCTAAATTTTGGCTTAAACCAGCCGCTTGATCTTGCAATTTGTCGCCTTGCCCTGCTTTCATTAGGCTGACTAAACGGGTGAAATAGCCTTCAAGTTCGGCTTTGAAATTGCTATCACGTGAGCCGACTTTGTTTTCCATTCCTGTATTTTCAAACACGTCGAAATAAGTGTCTTGCACCGCAAGCATCGCTTTTTTCGCATCGCCTTGTTCGTAAAGTTTAATCGCTTGCTGAATACGTTGATTGATGTCGACAGAAATTTTTGCCCAATCTTGATCAGGCGTGTCATTTGCAGATTGTGCTTGAGAATCCACCGCTTGCACGTTTTGTTCTTCACGCGTGGTCGGTAAATTCGGTAATTGCTCTTCAATATCTTGCAATAATTGTGTGCTTTGATAAGCGATTTCCGTCATTTGATCGGGCTGCTCGCTTAAGCGGATAAGGTTGTAGAATTGTTGATTGATCGCCGATGAAATCTCAGAAGAGCGGTTGGTTCGCACCGACATTTCCATTTCAGAATTTTTGTAGCCATCGTATTGGGCTTGTTGAAAGGCTTTTTTCGCGTTGGCAAAATCGCTGTTTTCGTAGTAGGTAATGGCTTGAGCGACGAGATCGTCAATGGTTTTGAAACTTTGTTGCCAGTAAGGTTTGATGTCGTTGTTATCGTACACACCGTGCTGACCGTCAGCGTTAAGTTGGTGACCTTCCACCAAAGACGGCAACACCTCTTGTAATTCTTTTTTCAAACCTTCGATTTTCGCTTGCACATCCGCCATTGGTTTGCCTTCGCCAATCATTTTGCGAATTTCACCAAAAGTGGCTTCCATTTGATAGCTTTTTTGAGCCGAAAAGTTAATGCGAATCGGGCCTTCCAAATTTTCAAACACTTCAAAATACGCCATTTGTACTTCTGTTTTAGCATCATCAATTTTGTTGTCTTTGAGCAGTTGTTCGGTGTTGTTCAACCGATTGGTAATGTCATCAACCCATTGTTGGTAGTTGTTGGGTTGTGGTTCTTGGGCGAAGAGAGGGTAAGATAAACCTAAAAACAAAATAAGGCTTGCATAGCGAAGGATACGTAACATCGTACTTTTCCTAAATGAAAGTTATTCGTATTTGGTTAATTATCCTCTTATTGTAGAAAATGGCAAGAGTGAATGTGAAATTTAGTCACAAAAAAGAAACCCTCGCCATTAAGATGAGGGAATAACGATTATTCTAACACTTCACGCAGCACTGCAATGCCGTGTTCGATCTGTTCATCGGAAATAATCAACGGTGGCAATAAACGCAATTTGGTTTTCGCGGTTAAGAATAGCACGCCTTTTTCGATACATTTTGCCACTACATCAGCCGCTTTAGTGCCATCTTCAAATTCCACGCCGAGCATCAGCCCCAAGCCTGAAACAGATTTCACCTTCGGCAAAGTTGCCAATGCCGCACGCAATTTTTCGCCTTTTCGTTTTACTTCCGCTAAAAATGCCTCGTCGATTTTCGTCATTACCGCATTCGCTGCGGCACAGCTCACAGGATTTGCCCCGAAAGTAGAACCGTGATCGCTTTTGCCGAGCGTATTTTGCACTTTTTCGCCCAATAAAATCGCCCCAATCGGTAAACCACCGCCTAACCCTTTCGCAAGGGTCACAATATCAGGCGTTAAGTCAAATTGTTGATAGGCGAACATTGAGCCTGTGCGACTAATCCCCGTTTGCACTTCGTCGATAATCAGCAATACATCGTTCGCTTGGCAAAGGGCTTGCACGCCTTGTAAATAGTCTGCCGCTAACGAACATACCCCACCTTCACCTTGCACCACTTCGAGCATCACAGCACAAACATCATTTTGAGCTAAACGCTGCTTTAATGCCTCCAAATCATTCGCAGGCGTATGCTCAAAGCCTGTTGTAAACGGGAAAAAGTGTTGATGGAATACCGCTTGCCCTGTTGCAGCAAGGGTGGAAATGGTACGTCCGTGAAAGGAATTCACCAAACTCACCACCGTTGAACGCCCTTCGCCATACTTATCGTGGCTATATTTACGGGCGGTTTTAATCGCCCCTTCATTGGCTTCTGCCCCTGAATTGGCAAAAAATACGCATTTTTGACCGCTTGCTTCCACCAATTTTTTCGCTAAGGTGCTTGAAGGCTCGGTGAAAAATAAGTTTGATGTGTGAGCCAGTTTCCCTGCTTGAGAAACCACCGCCGCAAGCCAATCGTCATCTGCCCAGCCAAGGCTATTAACACCTATGCCGCTGGTGAAATCTAAGTATTCGTTGCCTTCAAAATCCCACACTTGGCAACCTTTGCCGTGCGAAAGGGCGAGATTAAATCTGCCGTAGGTTTGTGCGATATATTCGTTATCTAATTGCTTGATTGATGTGCTGGTTGTGTTTGTCATTTGTGTTTTCCTATTAAATAAAGCCCCCCTCTTTAGCAAAGAGGGGAATTAATTACCCATAAAACCTTGTGCCATTGCCCTTTTCACTTAACATTTCAAGCAAAATAGCGTGTTCGACACGTCCGTCAATGATTGAAGCCTCTAAGCCGCCTGCTTGAATAAAATCGGTACAGCAGGCAATTTTCGGGATCATACCGCCTGCAATAATGCCTGAGTCGATCAAGCCTTGTACTTCCGCCACATTCACTTCAGGAATCAAAGTGCTTTCATCAAAACGATCTCGCAATAAGCCTGCGATGTCCGTCATACTCACCAATTTTTCCGCTTTTAAGGCAATCGCAATTTCACTGGCGGCGGTGTCGGCATTGATATTGTAAATTTGCCCTGTTTGATCCACACCAACAGTAGAAATGACAGGGATTAAATTCGCCTTCAACGCCAAATCTAATAACTGCGTATTGATATGCGTAATATCCCCCACAAAGCCATAATCCAGGTCCGCTTGTAGTTTTTGGCACTCAATCATCGCCCCATCAGCGCCACAAAGCCCCACGCCTTTGCCTTTGAGCAAGGCAACAAGGCTTTTATTGACTTTGCCTGCCAACATTTGCAGTACCACGTCAATAGTTTCTTTGTCAGTTACGCGTAATCCATTGATAAATTGCGGTTCTTTGCCGAGCAATTTGATGCCTTGTGAAATTTCAGGCCCGCCACCGTGAACCAATACAATTTTTACGCAAAGCTGGTTGAGTAACAAGATATCTTTCATTACTGCTTGTTTTAACGTTTCGTTGATCATTGCGTTGCCGCCATATTTTACGACGATGGTTTTGCCCAGCCATTTCGATAAATAAGCGGTCGATTTTTCCAATAAATTTGCAAGTTGATAGATGTCGTTGGTTTGCATAAATTTTCCTATTCTTCTATTCTTAAAGCTCAAGCCCTGCGGTTTCTTCCCGCCCGAGCATAATGTTCATACATTGCACCGCCGCACCTGATGCCCCTTTGCCTAAATTATCAAAACGAGCGACCAATAAAATCTGCGAGTCGTTGCCATACACAAAAATTTCAAGATTATCTTTGCCACTTAATTGGTTGGCGGCGAGCATATTATCTTCTGGCATTTTTGCATAATTATGCACTGAAATCAATTTTGAACCTTGGTAATAATCTGCCAAAGCCTTTGCAATTTCTTCACCAGAATTGACCGCTTGCAAGGCACTCAATGGCACGGGAACGGTCACCAACATTCCGCTGTAATAATCCGCCACCACAGGGGTGAAAATCGGTGGCTGACTCGCCCCTGTCATCGCTTGCATTTCAGGCAAATGCTTATGTTTGAGGCTTAAGCCGTAAACGCGAGGGGCTGCATATTTTTCCGCACGCTCGGCATTTTCATATTCGGCGATCATACCTTTCCCACCGCCAGAATAACCTGTGAGAGAGTGGCAAGAAAGCGGGTAATCTGCAGGCAGAATGCCTTTCTCAATCAACGGACGAACCAACGCAATATAGCCTGTTGCGTGGCAACCTGGCACGGCAACACGCTGTGCTGATTGCAGTTTCTCACGTTGTCCTGTAAGTTCTGCAAAACCATAAACCCAATCAGGATTCACTCGATGAGCTGTTGAGGTGTCGCAAATTCGGGCATTTTGAGGAGCGTGTGCGACTAACTCTTTTGATGCTTCATCAGGCAAGCAAAGAAAAGTTAAATCCGCTTCCGCCACTTTCGCAAGGCGGGCGTTCAAATCTTTGCGTTCTACTTCAGGCAAAGTGAGCAGTTCAATGTCATCTGCTTGTCCAAGTCGGTCAAAAATGCGTAACCCCGTTGTGCCAACTGCACCATCAACGAAAATTTTGTATTTGCTCATATTGTGTCCCAATTATATTGAAATGGATTTTGAATGCTGGCTAGTTTATTCTGAATTGTGTATAAATTCAAGCAAATTGCATAATTATGCAATTTTGCTATGTTTTTTTATAATGTGTACAACCCAAACATCGTTTACATTTTTCCCTAAGGACATCGTTTACATTT